>NKJD01000013.1 GCA_002256385.1 Flavobacterium sp. BFFFF2 | reverse complement strand
TAACTCTTTATCTTTACAAACTGGACTGGTATTCTTCATCAGAAAAATTATGTGGTAATAATTCTCTAATGTAATGAATATCAGTCTTTTATCCAAATTTCTTTATGGCTATTTTGTTGATTTTCAAAGAAATATATTTTTTGTCATGTACTGAAATAAATTTTATAATAAATCAAATAGACTGTCTACTGCAGGATAACGTTCAACTGTAAAGCCTTCTGCATGATCAACCCCAACCAATCGGCCTAGGTCTTGGCTGCGGTATAAAACGCTGTCTAAAAAGTTTTTCGTAGCTATTGGCGTAATGGGCTCTTTTGAGTCCGGATTGTAAAATTGTGAACTATAAGCCAAAATCGCTTCCTTTTTCACGTCCATAAAACCAGAAATGTCCACTACAAAATCCGGTTTAATGTCCATCCATTGAATATAATGATACACAGCCGAAGGACGCCAAGCTGCTTGAGAATTGCCTTGTTCATCAAATGTTTCAATTTTAGCTAATCCTGACAAAAAACAACTGTCAGAAACCAGTGCAGAACCTTTCGGGTGGTCAATATGCCTGTCATCGATGGCATTTGCAATGACTATTTTAGGTCTATATTTTCGAATCATTTGAATGACCTTTAATTGATGGGCTTCATCATTCACAAAAAATCCATCACGCATAAACAAATTTTCACGAATTGCAATTTGCATAATTTGAGCGGCGTGTGCTGCTTCTTGCAAACGAAGCTCTGGCGTTCCTCTTGTACCAAGTTCACCTGTTGTTAGGTCGATAATTCCTATATTTTTACCTGCTTGCGCTTCTTTGGCCAAAATCCCGGCACAACCAAGTTCTACATCATCTGGATGGGCGCCAAAGGCTAAAATGTCTAATTGCATATTTCAAATTTTGGCATAAAGGTAATGAAACTGTTCTTTTGCAACCAAGTTGTATTTTAACGTTAAAAAAAGCATCATGTCGCTAGTAATCAATGATTTTAATAAAAAAACTTGGCTGTGTCCTAAATTATTATACTTTTGCGGTGCAATTTGCAATTAATAATAGCTGAACAAAAATCAATTCAAGATGAAGAATGTTATACTTACTTCTTTAATGTTAGTGTCCGCTTTTGCTTTCTCACAAGAAGTAGAGAAAATAAAAGTAAAGGACTCTTCCAGTACACAATTCAATCAATGGTCTATCGAATTAGGGGTAGGGCAAAGTAAAGGTCTTAATCCTTATCTACCTGGAGGTAACTACTATTCAAGTGATCCAAATCATGAATTTGGAAAAGTAACACTTAATAGCTACACGCTAGGTGCTCGTTACATGATTAGTCCAAAATTTGGTTTTAAAGGTCTTTTAGGATATGATCGTTTGTTCAATTTTAGTGGAAATGGTAGTCGTGAATTTGACACCCGTTTCTACAGACTGCAGCTTGAAGGTGTAGTAAACTTAAACCGTGTGTTTGGAACTGAAAAAGTGTTTGGCCGTTTTGGTTTGTTATTTCACGCAGGTTTCCATGTTGCGTTGCATCAATCAAAAACAGAAGACAAGCCATATGAGGCACCTTCTGAAACGCACAATTATAATGCAACTGAAAAAGATGGCGGTTTGGTATTGGGTTTCACACCTCAGTATAGAGTTTACGATCGCTTCTCCATCTTTTTTGATGTAACTTTATTAAGCAATTATCGCCAACATTTGTCTTGGGATGGATCATCAGCAGACCGAACCAAAAACTTAGAAGGCCGTATGCTTGCGACTTCATTAGGTGTTTCTGTGACGTTAGGCGATAGCAGGGTACACGGTGACTGGGAACTTATTAAAGACGACCGTCAAAAAGAAATGGATGGCTTGAACGAAAAAATAGGCCAATTAGAAAACATGCTTCAAGATACCGATAAAGATGGTGTGCCAGATTATCGTGATAAAGAACCTAATTCAATGACAGGTATAGCAGTAAGTCCTGATGGACGTATGGTTGATTTAAACAACAATACTATTCCTGATGAGTTAGAGAAATATGTGAATACAACTATCATTCAAAAATTAGGTGATATTAAACCAAGTACTAATGTTGGTGGTGATAATACAAATGTTGTAATTAACGAACAAGCTGAAAACGAAATGTTAAAACGCTTGATCAATGAAAACTACATCACTGCTCACTTTGAAGTAGACAAAGTAACGCCAACCACCGTTGAAAGCATTGATTTCGTTTTAAATTATTTACGTAAAAACCCAGAATCAAAAGTGGAGATTTTCGGTAACGCGGATGCAAATGGAAACAGAGCATACAACGATAGATTATCTGGAAACCGTGCAAAACACGTTAAAAACATGTTAGTAAAAGCAGGAATTGCAACTAACAGAATTGAGATCAAACCAAATGGTGTTGACAGTTCAGTAAATAAAGGATCTAAAAGTGCTAAACGTTTAGTACGTAGAGTTACTTTCAAAGTTAGCTAAACTAAATATACAATACAAAACAAAAAAGCCTACTCAAACGAGTAGGCTTTTTTGTTTTAGGTTACTTCTAATTATTTTATAATCAATATCTAATCGACAAAATACGAATTAAACAAATTTCAATGGATAAGTTTAGATAGCTTACTCAACATTTCTATTACACAAATAGGTTTACAGCAGTTACACCAATTGGTTATAATATATTAGGTCAGTTTTTCCCAATCTTCATTTGAATCAACAAACTGAATGTTCGTTTGAGCTCTTCTATTTACTCTTAAGTCAAATATATCAAATCGGTTATAATGACCTAAAATATCGTGCATTTGCTTGGGTTGTATGCAACGGTTTAAATCGATTTCTGCATAGACAATACCTTCTTCATCAATTAAAGGATTGCCCATTACCGCGCCATTGGGACCAATGATGCCCGTGAAGGCCGATTGCTTGCGTTCAAACAAGGATTCAATTTCGGGGGCTTCATCAATAAGTGCATTTTTAATTTCATCGGAAATAGTTGAACAGGAAACCAATGTAAATAACTTCCCTTCAAAGGAATGTGCTGCAGCACGGATCTTAATAGCCTCGGCCATATTGTAATCGGGAGGGGCAACTGGTAAAGAAATATAATTGGCCACGTGAATCAACTCTCCTTGTGCAAGTAATGAAAACCTAGCCAAGGTGTTGGTGTTTTCGCCACAGGCCAAAGTACCAATTGGTCCTATTTCAGTGGGGTATACACGCAAAGTAGAACCATCTCCGCCCGTCCATGTCAATTTCTCAGCCCATGTTGGCACCAGTTTACGGTGTTTGCCCAACAATTGCCCATCGGAACCAATAATAAGGTTGGTGTTATAAATTTCACCCAAACTATTCCCTCTTTCGTTGATACCTATCACAACGGTCATTTGAAGTTGTTTAGCTGCTTCAAATAAAGGAACCAACATCGGATCAGTTACCGATACGGCACTTTTGTAAAGCACTTCAAACCATTTGCTGCCTTGAACAGGGGTCATGATCCAATTCCAATATGGATAACCTGCAATAAAAACTTCTGGAAAAGCAATCAGTTTTGCGCCATTGCTTTGGGCTGTTTTCATCCAGTCGATGGCTTTAGCAATGGTCGCTTCGGGGTTTAAAAAAACTGGCGCGGTTTGTACAGCCGCTGCCAAATAAGGGCTAGGTAGCTTCATGATTCAAGTAGGTAAGTAGACAATAATTGCCGAAATGGCTCTGAAAAGGGGCTTGATTGAATGGTTTGACGGTCAGGTGAAATAGCCACATAGACCAAGGTAACTTCTCCCTCAAGCACCAAATTACCACTTTCATTTTCAAAAATAAAAGCACAAATCATCGACGACGATTTTAATTGCTTAATGCCAATCTTTTTTGTGAGCACTTCACCCAAACGGGCTGGGCTTTTGAATTGTACTTGCAAATTCACGGTTGGAATGCCATGACTCTGATGCATTTCAGAAAAAGGCGCATGCAATCCATCGGCAAACCAATCCTCGACAAGTCCGTTGAGCATTTCTAAAAAGCGGGGATAAAACACGATTCCTGCAAAGTCAATGTGTGCAAAGCGGACGGTTTCTGTTCGGGTAAAATAGGGCAATGACATGTGGTAAGTTTGAATCAAAGATACACATTTCCCCTATCAAGGCCCAAGCATGTGGTTTTTTGAAATAACTTTAGATAAGCAAAGGCTTTTATGTATTTTTACTTTTTTATTTGAGATGTCCATTATACTAGAAACCCAATCAATTGGGAAACGATTTGGTACTTACACCGCATTAGATCACGTTTCCCTGCAAATTCCAACCGGAAGCATATTTGGATTGCTTGGCCCCAATGGGGCTGGTAAAACAACCTTAATTAGAATCATCAATCAGATTATCACACCTGACACGGGCATGGTTTTGCTTGACGGCAGTCCCTTAAAACCAGCTGATGTTTCACAGATCGGATATATGCCCGAAGAACGCGGCTTGTATAAAAGCATGAAGGTGGGCGAGCAATGCGTTTATTTGGCCCAATTGAAGGGAATGCCCAAAAAAGAAGCTGAAAGCGAACTGAAAAAATGGTTTGTTAAATGGGAAATCGAAGGTTGGTGGAACAAAAAAATCCAAGAGCTTTCAAAGGGAATGGCACAAAAAGTGCAATTTATTGTAACGGTGTTACACAAACCAAAACTGCTTATTTTAGATGAACCCTTTTCCGGATTTGACCCAGTGAATGCGGCATTAATCCGCGATGAAATTTTGAGGTTAAACCAAGAAGGCACTTCCATTTTGTTTTCGACCCACCGCATGGAAACAGTAGAAGACCTTTGCGACCACATTGCATTGATCCATCAATCAAAAGCTTTATTGCAAGGTCCAGTAGATGAGATAAAAAGAGCCTTCCGCAAACACACTTATACCGTTGAAATCGAACCAGATTCAACTTCTTTCAACGCCGAGATTCAACAGCGATTTTCAGCTAAACCCACTCATTTTAAATCGTTAAATCAGGGGGAACAATGGGAAATTCATTTGGGAAACCATTCGGTAAAAGAAACCTTACATTGGCTCAATGCGCAAGGTACTGTTTCTCATTTTAGCGAAAAAATGCCCAGCATACATGATATTTTTATTCAAACGGTGACACAAAAACCAAGTATATGAGCAAATTAAAAGTCATTATAGCCCGTGAATTTTTGGCCAAAATACGCCACCGAACATTTATTGTCATGACCTTTTTGAGTCCGTTATTGGTGGTGGGAATTTCCGTGGTTATCGGTTTGCTGGCAAACATGAAGCCCGAACAAAAAACAATTGGCGTGTTGGATCCAAGTGAATTGTTTTTTACCCATTTAAGAAATGATTCCACTTATACGTTTAGCCTTATAACACAGAAATCAGAACAGCAGCTCAAACAATTACTCAAGAGCGAGGCCATTGATGGCTTATTAATTCTCCCAAAAAAAGACAACCTATTAAGTAAAAACACCTCTTATAAATATTTATCAGACGACAGCCCAAGCGTTGGATTTATTGAAAGAATGGAATCAACGTTAAATGAAGTGGTGACCAACGAAAATCGAATAAAGTTTGGTATTGATACGTTGGCATTGCAACAATCCAAAGCGGACATTAGCTTGCAGTTAGAAAAAGCAAGTGGTGAAAAGGCGCTTAAGGGAATCAATGAATTAAAGATTGCCATTGGCGGCGCCTTCGGCTATTTAATTATGATGTTCATCATTATCTACGGAAACATGGTGATGCGCAGTGTCATTGAAGAAAAAACGAATCGAATCATTGAAATTATTGTTTCGTCTGTTAAACCATTTGATTTGATGTTAGGTAAAATTATTGGTACCTCATTGGCCGGATTGTTGCAATTTATTATTTGGGCTTTGCTGGGTGGCATTGCATTTTTTGTAGCTACCCAATGGTTCCATTTGCCAACCAGTGGGCAAGCAATGGCAAGCCAACAAGCAGGTTTAGCTCCAGAGGGAATGTCACTGGTAAAAAGCTACTTTGTTGAATTAGCGCAGTTGCCGTTAGCTACATTGCTATTTGGCTTTATATTTTATTTTATTGGAGGCTATCTGCTATTTAGTTCCCTTTATGCCGCCATTGGCGCAGCTGTTGACAGTGAAACTGACAGCCAACAGTTTTTACTCCCCATTATTATGCCCTTGGTTTTGGGTGTATATATTGGCTTTTTCACCGTAATCAACGACCCGCACGGATCAGTCGCTACTTTCTTTTCCATTTTTCCACTCACCTCGCCTATCGTCATGCTTATGCGCATTCCGTTTGGCGTGCCATGGTATGAATTGGCGTTGTCATTGGCGGTTTTATATGCAACCTTTTTTGGGGTGGTTTGGTTAGCAGCCCGAATTTACAAAGTGGGGATTTTAATGTATGGGCAAAAACCCAGCTGGAAAGATTTGTATAAGTGGTTGAAGTAAATAGGGATTTTCAGGATTCTAACAGTACAAGGTACCATTCATGAGTTAAAGAGCTAATTGATTATCCGCATTCGGGAAAATCACTATTGGCTGAAATGTTTTAGCAAGTTCAAAGTCCATGGTGGCATACGAAATGACAATCGCCATATCGCCTTCATTAAAATGAATAGCAGCCGGACCATTCAAGCAAATGATGCCACTCCCCCTTTCACCTTTAATGACATACGTTATTAATCGGGCGCCATTTTGGTAATTCAACACGTGCACTTGTTCATTTTCAATTAAGTTAGCCGCATCCATCAAATTTTCATCAATGGTAATGGAACCAATATAGTCAATATTTGCTTCCGTGACTGTAACTCTGTGAATTTTAGATTTTAAGATTTGAATCTCCATATATGTAAAAAATAAAAAAACGGCAGTAGTAGCAATATTTTAGAGAAAAAATTGAAATTCAATACCAAAAATTATCACTTTATTGAACCAACAAAAACGACACACTACATAGCTGGCTGACTTATTTGAAAACCTCTATATAGCAGCCCATCGCGTAATTCCCATTGCACCATAAAATACCCAAGTAAATGTTCTTCATGTGGGTTCTCAATGGTTTTCGCATAATTAATATAACGTACACTGACCCCATTTTTATCAACCAAAATCTGATCAATCGGACATCTAAATTGTAAGTATGCGGCTCCCAAACTTTGGCTAATTTTCAATAATGCTTCATAATTTAATTGGGAATGACCTGTAGAACTGCGCCAATCTAAAATCACTTCTGGATGCAGCAATTGAGCCACTTTGTCGGCCTGTAATAACACATTCGGTTCATACAATTCTTGGACAATATTGCGCGGTGTCATATTAATTGTTTTTATCTTTTTTGAACAACTCAGCAATGCGTTTGATGTAAGCCAATTCTTTGAACTTGTCGCGAGCAGGCTCGGCTGGACTTCCAAAGTAGGTTTGGCCGCCTTCAAGCGATTTGGCAGTACCCGATTGCGCATAAAGTACGGTTTTGGCACCAAGTGTAATGCCACTAGCAATACCAACTTGTCCCCATAAAGTTACCTCATCCTCAATCACAACACAACCTGCAATGCCAACTTGGGCCGCAATTAAACATTTTTTACCGATCACTGTATCGTGTCCAATTTGGACCAAATTATCGATTTTGGTTCCCCAACCGATGCGGGTGTCGGCTGTAACGCCCCGATCAATAGCACACAATGAGCCAATGGTCACATAATCTTCAATCACAATGGTGCCACAAGTAAAAAGCGGATCAAAGCCCTCTGGTCTTTTTTTATAATAAAAGGCATCCCCACCCAAAACAGTACCACTGTGAACGGTGACGTGGTCGCCTATGATGATGTTGTCATAAATTACTACATTGGCGTTTATCAGGCAATTTTTACCGATTTTAACCCCATTTCCAATGAAGCACCCAGGTTGAATGACCGTATTTTCACCGATTTCTGCAGAAGCCGAAATAGCTGAATGACTTCTTTCAAATGGCATGAAATGTCGGCTCAGCACATTGAAATCCCTAAACGGGTCATCAGACAACAGCAGTGCTTTTCCCTCAGGACACGGCACCTCTTTGTTAATTAAAACAACAGTTGCAGCGGAGGCCAATGCTTTGTCATAATATTTTGGGTGATCGACAAAAACGATGTCACCCGGCTCAACCCGATGAATTTCATTAAGCCCTAGTACCGGAAAATCAGCAGCACCTATGAATGTTGTACCAATTATTTTTGCAATCTCTTCTAACTTATACGTTTTTGGGAATTTCATAAATGGATTTTATAATACAATGTGTGCGTTCAGGTTTCCTTCGTATAATTACATAGAAAAGAGGCCAAAACAACCTTCAATTCTATGTAAATCAAACAATTAATTAAAAAATTATTTAACCCGTTCCATATAAGAACCAGTGGCCGTATCAATTTTTATTTTGTCACCTTCATTAATAAATAAAGGCACATTGATGGACGCACCCGTTTCAACGGTGGCAGGTTTGGTCGCGTTGGTAGCTGTATTTCCTTTTACGCCTGGTTCGGCATAAGTTACTTCCAATATAATAGAAGCTGGCATATCAACTGACAAGGGCAAATCTGTTTCCGTATTGACCTGAACAATAACATTGGTCCCTTCTTTTAACAAATCAGGGGCATCGAGGATGTCTTTGTGTAAAGAAATCTGCTCAAAAGACTCTGCGTTCATAAAATGAAACTCATTTCCTTCAGCATATAAAAACTGATAGGTGTGTGTTTCAACCCGAACGGTATCAATTTTATGACCTGCTGAAAAAGTATTATCCAATACTTTGCCATTGGTTAAACTTCTCAGTTTGGTACGCACGAAAGCGGGTCCTTTACCAGGTTTAACGTGTAAAAACTCTACAATTTTGTAGATGTCATGATTGAATTTAATACAAAGTCCGTTTCGTATGTCTGCTGTTGTTGCCATTAAAATATATATTCAAAAAAGTTAAAATAATTGGTTAAATGCTACCTGTGTAGCCTTTCATAATACCACGTGATGAATTGCGGATAAATTGAATGATGTCATCGCGCTCTGGGGTGGCTTCCATTTCGGCTTCAATGATGTCCAAAGCCTGAGTGGTATTGAAGTTTTTTTGGTATAAAATGCGGTAGATATCTTGTATTTCTCTTATTTTTTCAGGACCAAAACCACGTCTCCGTAAGCCTATCGAGTTGATACCCACGTACGACAGAGGCTCTTTAGCCGCTTTTGTATATGGCGGCACATCTTTGCGGACCAATGACCCACCTGAAATCATGGCGTGGTCACCAATTGAAATAAACTGATGCACGGCTGCTAAACCACCAATGATGGCGAAATTACCAACTGTGACATGGCCAGCTAATGCAACGCCATTTACAATAATGGCATTTTCACCAATGTGACAATCATGGGCAATATGGGCTGTAGCCATGACCAAAGTATTCGCACCTAAAACCGTTTGACCAGAAGCAATGGTGCCTCGATTTACTGTTACACATTCACGAATGGTACAATTGTCTCCGATGATAGCCAACGAATCTTCACCACCAAATTTCAAATCTTGAGGTACCGCAGAAATAACGGCGCCTGGAAAAATATTCACGTTTTTCCCAATACGGGCGCCCTCCATGATGGTTACGTTTGATCCAATCCAAGTGCCCTCCCCTATTACTACGTTATTATGTATGGTGGTAAATGGTTCAATAACCACATTTTTGGCAATTTTTGCTCCGGGATGCACATAGGCTAAAGGCTGATTCATAAAATGCGTTTTTAAGGTTGGTAAATTAGGCCGGTTTATCTGAATTTTTCACAATTTGAGCCATTAACTCAGCTTCGCAAACCAATCGGTTATTGGCATAAGCATTGGCTTGCATGTGACAAATGCCACGGCGTATGGGCGACAACAAATCGCATTTAAAAATCAAGGTGTCACCAGGAAGCACCTTGTGTTTAAATCGGACGTTATCAATTTTAATAAAATAAGTAAGGTAATTTTCTGGGTCAGGCACGGAACTCAAAATTAAGATTCCTCCCGTTTGGGCCATCGCTTCAATAATAAGTACACCCGGCATTACGGGTGCGCCCGGAAAATGCCCCACAAAGTAATCTTCGTTCATGGTCACATTTTTTAAACCAACCACCGACGAAGGCGTCATCTCTAAAATTCTGTCTACCAACAAAAAAGGCGGGCGGTGTGGCAACATTGCCATAATTTTGGTAATGTCCATTAATGGTTCTTTGTGTAAATCATACACTGGCACCTGATTGCGTTGCTCTGTTTTGATGGCTTTTTGTAGTTTTTTGGCAAACTGTGTATTGACAAAATGTCCCGGTTTGTTGGCAATGACTTTGCCTTTTATCCAAGTGCCAACAAGCGCCAAATCGCCCACCACATCTAATAGCTTGTGTCGAGCTGCTTCATTTGGAAAATGCAAATTCAAATTATCTAAAATGCCATTTGGCTTCACGGCGATGTGGTCTTTACCAAAAGCTTTTTTAAGGTTTTCCATGGTTTTCTCAGAAATCTCCTTGTCGACGTAAACAATCGCATTGTTTAAATCGCCCCCTTTAATAAGGCCGTGATCAAGCAAGGTTTCCAATTCATGTAAAAAACTGAATGTGCGGGCGTTGGCAATTTCCGTTTTAAAATCGGACAAATGTTTTAAGGTGGCATTTTGCGTGCCCAACACTTTGGTACCAAAGTCAACCATAGCCGTTACCTGATATTCATCGGCAGGCATAATAATGATTTCACTACCGGTTTGTTCATCGGTGTATGAAATCACTTCTTTTACGGTATAATAAATACGTTCGGCATCTTGTTCTAAAACACCTACTTGCTCAATGGCTTCTACAAAATATTTTGAAGAACCGTCCATAATGGGTGGTTCCGATTCATTAAGTTCTATGATGACGTTGTCGATATCACAGCCAACCATAGCCGCTAAAACGTGCTCAGAAGTTTGAATTTTTACACCCAATTTTTCAAGGTTGGTGCCGCGTTGCGTATTTACCACATAACTAGCATCGGCTTCAATGATTGGAGCGCCTTCTAAATCGACCCGTACAAATGTGTAGCCATTATTAATAGGAGCTGGCTTAAAAGTCATTGTTACTTCTTTGCCAGTATGCAACCCGACCCCCGTAAGGGTAATTTCTTGTTGAATGGTTTTCTGCTTGACCATAATGTATTATTCAGTTTGTTTGGATTGTTTTTTTGCTAATTCATCAAGTTGTGACACAATCTTCGGTAAATTTTTAAAATGTACATACGATTTGTTGTAATCCGTTTTACCGAACGATGGACTTCCTTGCAACACTTCATCATCTTTGATATTGCGGCCAATGCCACTTTGTGCTTGAATGCGCACATTATTGCCGATGACCAAATGTCCAGCGATACCCACTTGACCGCCAATAAGGCCATTTTTGCCAATTTTGGTCGAACCTGCCACACCTGTTTGTGCAGCAATTACGGTGTTTTCGCCAATTTCAACGTTGTGGGCAATTTGAATATGATTGTCTAATTTAACCCCAGAACGGATAATTGTGGAACCCAAAGTGGCCCGATCAATGGTGGTACAGGCGCCGATATCTACATAATCTTCTATGATTACATTGCCAATTTGTGGTATTTTGGTGAAAGCACCCTCTTCTGAAGGCGCAAAACCAAATCCATCTGAGCCAATGATGCTGCCAGAATGCATGGTACAATGTTTGCCAATAACGGTTTCAGAATACACTTTTACACCTGCGAACAGTGTGGTATTGTCGCCAATAACCACGTTGTCACCCACATAGCAATTCGGGTATATTTTAACATGATTGCCAATAATTACATTTTGTCCGATGTAACTAAAGCTACCCAAATAAAGATTTTCGCCGTATTTTGCTGATTCAGCGATAGAAACAGGTTGTTCAATACCTGATTTATTTAACTTTACTTGGTTGTAAAATTCCAATAATTTTGAAAATGCTTTATAAGCATCTTCCACCTTTATAAGCGTTGTTTTGATGGGTCCTTCAGGCTCAAAACTCTGATTAACAATAGTTACCGAAGCCTCAGTGGTATATATATGTGATTGGTATTTTGGGTTCGCCAAAAAAGTTAATGACCCAGGGGTTCCTTCTTCAATTTTAGAAAGTGCAAAAACCTCAACTTCCGGATTTCCTTCAACATAACCTTCTAATATCTCGGCAATTTGAGCAGCTGTAAATTTCATGCAATAGTCTTCTCGAGGTGGTAATTATACATTGATCTTTGTTAGTAGATCAAACGCAACAAAAATATAAAAAAAAACCAAGTGCCATTTGGCGAACTAGCCCAAATTATTGGCTTTGCCATTTTACTTCATAAAAACGACCCGACAGCCTTGATAAATTATAAACAATTGATGTATTTGAAATTTATCTAAAGTAAAAATGATTGCAAATCTGGGTTACAAATTTTTCGGAAAACACAAGAAATACTTGGTCACTGGTTTTGAAAGGGCTCGTAAATTCATTTGATCTGACAGGTCAACGATATCTTCTAAACTGCCGTCTTTTCTGAGTATGCGAATCGGTTTACCTTCTTTGTTGTAAGCTTGATTTTTGATTTTCCCTTTAAACACGAAGTAGGCAGCCTCTGCTTGCGTCAACCCATAAAACTCCTGCACTTTCTTTTGTAAAAGGTGAACTTGGTCTGGATCAAATTTGTCGGTATTCAATGTCACCTTGAGCAAATCGCGTTCAAGGATCATCTGGCTGAGCTTTTGCAAAATAAAATCAGGATGATCCATCCAAGATTTGAGTGCGTGAATAACATCAAAGTCGTCTAATTTGGCAAATTGTCGAATCAGTTCCTTGTTGTCTTTAGGTCCATCTGCCTGTAATTCCATAAAATACCGCAAGGGTTCATTTAATGGTACCTCTTTGCCGCGATGCAGCAATTCTTTGGCCCGACGCAATACATTGGCGAGCATCATTTCGGCTACCAAACTGGTTTTGTGTAAATAGGCTTGCCAATACATCAACCTTCTGGCCATTAAAAATTTTTCAATGGAATAAATGCTTTTTTCTTCCAGCACCAACTCGTCATTTACGATATTCAACATCTGAATCAGCCGCTCAGAATTGATATTTCCTTCGGCTACTCCTGTGTAAAAGCTATCTCTTTTTAAATAATCGAGGCGGTCCATATCCAATTGACCCGACACCAACTGGCCCAAACATTGGCGGTGGTAGCCACCCTTGAAAATGGCAATACCAACACTCAGTTGCCCGTCAAATTGGTCATTTAGCGCCTCCATGAAAAGCAATGACAAATCTTCGTGGTGAATTTTCTCCACAATGCTTAGTTCCAACGCATGTGAAAAAGGCCCATGCCCGATATCATGCAACAAGATGGCCACATAAAGCCCGTTTTCTTCTTCTTTTGAAATGGGAACATTTTTAGACCGCAATGTGTCCACCGCTTTTTGCATCAAATGCATCGCACCTAGCGCATGGTGAAACCTCGTGTGGTGTGCGCCCGGGTACACCAAGTAGGAAAGTCCCATTTGTGAAATTCTTCGCAAACGTTGAAAATAAGGATGTTGAATCAGGTCAAAGATCAACGGATTGGGTATGCTGATAAATCCGTAAATCGGATCGTTAAATATTTTGAGTTTGTTGGTGTTCATGCCTTAATTTGAAGGAAAATACAATGGCCCACAAAGATATAAGGTACATCTTATTAATTTACTGCTTGCTGCATTTTATAATTTTTGGTATATGTCGAAAAAAGGCGCTTGGATTCATTGTGAAAGGTGCAAAACGCAAATTTTCTGACGCTGCCCCCTGGGTAAAAACTAAATTTTACCTTTACAGCCAATTTATCTTTTTATGAAAATTCAAATTATAGCCTGTTTGGCATTGATCCTTGTAGGTTGCGGCACGGCAAAAAAAATTGACTGTTTAAAACCTGAACCACAAACCAGCACAGATGTGATTTATGAAAGCAAGCCGTCGTCGGTAGTTTTCCCTGTTCAAATTCCATTACAAGAAATAAGCGACCAACTCAACAAAAAACTGGGAAGTGTGCTGTATGAGGACATGGATTTGGAAACTGATCGAATCGCATTGAAGGTTTGGAAAACGGCAGCCATTGAATTGGATGAAGTTGATGGTCAATTGCGAACCATTTTCCCCTTAAAAATATGGGCAAAATTGAAATATGGCACCGAATTCTTAGGGCTCAATGACACCCGAGAATTTACCTTAGACGGCGTGGTCCAAATAAAAAGCACCGTTCAATTGTCCAATTGGCAGTTAACCACCCAATCGACCATTGAAGATATTCGTTGGAAAGAAAGCCCATCGGTGCAAATTGCTGGCAAACAAGTACCTATTACATATTTGGTGAATCCAGCCCTGAGTTTGTTTAAAAAGCGCATTGCCCGCATGATCGATGAGAACATCGGCAAAACCTGCGATTTTAAACCCGTTGTTTTACAAGCGTTGGGAAAATTGAGTCAACCCATTTTGACCAGCCCAACTTATCAGGCTTGGTTTCAGCTGGTACCAAAAGAGCTTCAAGTGTCTGATGCCGTGTTATCAAACAAGCAAATCACTTTGCAATTGGGCATGCTTTGTAACATGCACACCCGCATCGGTGATAAACCCACCTTTGTATTTGATCCGTCGAAAATCCAATTAAAATCGGTAAAAGAAATTCCTAATGAGCTCAAATTAAGCATTGCAGCCGTTTCCACTTATGAACAAGCCGGAAAATTAATGGCGCAAAATTTTCAGGGTAAATCGTTTGGAGATAAACGCAAAGTAACTGTTGATCAGGTGGCTTTGTGGCCTAAAAACAACAAGATAGTGATTGCCCTCACCTTATCCGGTAGCGTCAATGGGACGCTTTATTTGACGGGAATTCCAAATTATAATGCGGTAACGCAAGAAATATTCATGGACAACATGGACTATGTGCTTGACACAAAAGGGGTGTTGTCCCGAACCGCCAATTGGTTGTTGCAAGGGGTAATTTTGAAAAAAATGCAAGAAAGCTGTCGTTTTTCCATTAAAAACAATTTAGAAACAGCCCGTCAGAGCATGCAACCCTATTTAAAAAACTATTCGCCTCAAAAAGGAATTACATTAAATGGTACGTTAGAACAGCTTGATTTTGATTCGGTTCAGATGACACCAACCGCTATGGTGGCATTTATCACGGCCAAAGGCTTGGTTAAAGTGAGTATTCAAGGGCTTGATTGATTAAAATATTACCTGTTTTTGGCGGACTTTTAAACCCCCTGCATTTTATAACAAAAAGTATATTAGTTTCCCTTGATTTTGTTTCGCAATTAACATGGTAACGCTATATTTGCAATCCATTGAAAAAGGATATGATTACAATTACGCTACCAGATGGTTCAAAGCGCGACTATGCCGCAGGAACCACCCCTTTAGATGTTGCTTTAAGTATAAGTGAAGGTCTTGCACGCAATGTGATTTCGGCCTCATTTAACCAAGAAAAAGTGGAAACTACCACCCCGATGCACACAGACGGGTCGTTGGTTTTACATACCTGGAATGATGTAGAAGGCAAAAAAGCCTTTTGGCACTCCACCTCGCACGTCATGGCCCAAGTATTACAAGAAATGTATGAGGGTATCAAACTAACCATTGGACCCGCCATCGACAACGGTTTTTATTACGATGTTGATTTTGGCTCACACAAAGTGACAGATGCCGACTTCAAAAAAATTGAAGACCGTATATTAGAAATCTCCAGAGAAAAACATGTTTTTACCATGCGTTCGGCTTCCAAAGCAGAGGCATTGGCTTTTTATAAGGACAACGAATACAAAACGGAGCTGATTGAAAACCTCCAAGATGGCACGATCACTTTTTGTGACCATGCCACTTTTACCGATTTGTGCCGCGGCGGACACATTCCGAACACGGGGCTTATCAAAGCCATCAAAATAATGAGTGTGGCTGGGGCTTATTGGCGCGGTGATGAAAAAAACAAACAGCTGACAAGGGTGTATGGCATTTCATTTCCAAAACAAAAAGACCTTACCGATTATCTTGAATTACTGGAAGAAGCAAAACGTCGTGACCACCGAAAATTGGGTAAAGAGCTTGAGTTGTTTGCCTTTTCACAAAAAGTTGGGCAAGGTTTGCCATTGTGGTTACCTAAAGGCGCTGCACTGCGTGACCGTTTGGAACAATTTTTAAAGAAAGCACAAAAGAAGGCGGGTTACGAACAAGTGGTTACGCCGCACATTGGTCAAAAAGAACTGTACGTCACTTCGGGTCATTATGCCAAATATGGCGCTGATAGTTTTCAGCCGATACATACCCCGGCAGAAGGTGAAGAGTTTTTGTTGAAACCAATGAATTGCCCGCATCACTGCGAAATTTACAACACCAAGCCTTGGTCGTATAAAGATTTACCGAAAAGATACGCTGAATTTGGAACCGTGTACCGATACGAACAAAGCGGCGAATTGCACGGCTTAACCCGCGTACGAGGTTTTACCCAAGATGATGCACATATTTTTTGTACTCCCGACCAATTAGATAATGAGTTTAAAAAAGTGATCGATTTGGTGTTGTATGTATTTGGATCTTTAGGATTTGAAAATTTCACCGCACAAGTATCAGTTCGCGATTTAGACAAACCAGAAAAGTATATTGGCAGTGTTGAAAATTGGGAAAAAGCGGAGAATGCCATTATCAGCGCGGCGAAAGACAAAGGTTTAAATTTCGTAATTGAAAGTGGCGAGGCTGCTTTTTACGGCCCTAAACTCGATTTTATGGTAAAAGATGCTTTGGGACGAAGCTGGCAATTAGGTACCATCCAAGTCGATTACAATTTGCCAGAGCGTTTTGAACTGACTTATAAAGGATCTGACGATAAATTACACCGACCAGTAATGATACACCGTGCGCCTTTTGGCTCTATGGAACGGTTTATTGCCATCTTATTAGAACATACGGCTGGCAACTTCCCACTTTGGCTGATGCCAGAACAAGCTATCATCTTGTCTTTGAGTGAGAAATACGAAAATTATGCCAAAAAAGTTTTGACTTTGTTGGAAAATCACGAAATTCGCGCCCTAATTGACAACCGCAACGAAACCATCGGCAAAAAAATCCGAGAAGCAGAAGTCAATAAATTGCCATTTATGCTCATTGTAGGCGAAGAAGAAGAACGAAACAATACCGTTTCAGTTCGCCGCCACGGCCAAGAAGGCAAAGGCAATATTACTGTTAGCATCGCTGAATTTGCAGCTATGGTACAAGAAGAAATAAACAAATCGCTTAAACCGTTTGACGTTTAACTAAAATTTTAAAATTATAGCACTTAGAAACAACAGAGGGCCACAAAGGCCCCGTGAGGAAAAAAAAGATGCACACCGCATCAATGCGAATATTCGCGTTCCAGAGGTACGTTTGGTTGGTGAAAATATTGAACCTGGCGTTTATAAGACAGGCTTAGCCATGCAAATGGCCGAACAACAAGAATTGGACTTGGTTGAAATTTCTCCCAATGCTTCACCTCCGGTTTGTAAGATTATGGACTACGGCAAGTTTCTTTATGAACAAAAGAAACGTGAAAAAATGCTGAAGGCTAAATCGGCTCAAATTACGGTGAAAGAAATTCGTTTTGGCCCTCAAACTGATGAGCACGATTATGATTTCAAGAAGAAGAATGCAGAAAAGTTCCTTAAAGAAGGTTCAAAATTAAAAGCTTTTGTATTCTTTAAAGGCCGTTCCATCATTTACAAAGAACAAGGACAAATTTTGTTGCTTCGATTGGCGCAAGATTTAGAAGAACTTGGCAAAGTGGAGTCTATGCCAGTGCTCGAAGGGAAACGTATGATTATGTACATTGCCCCTAAAAAGAAAAAATAATTGGAGATACTCCAAAAAGACATACGTTAACAATCACTAATTCTGGTAACCATGCCTAAAATGAAAACCAAATCCAGCGCCAAAAAGCGTTTCCACGTAACCGGCTCTGGTAAAATCAAAAGAAAACACGCTTTCAAAAGTCACATTTTGACCAAAAAATCGAAAAAGCGTAAATTAAAGCTTACTCATGCTGCTTTGGTAGCCCCATCAGACATGAAAAGCGTAAAAGAGCAATTGCGTATTATCTAATAATACAGGCAAATGCCGGTTAACCATTTATAACCCTGGAGTGTGGCCACCAAGTTTCAGCGAGCTGAACGCCCACTACAAAAAACTTAAAAATTATGCCAAGATCAGTAAACTCAGTTGCTAAAAGAGCACGAAGAAAAAAAATGATGAAACAGGCCAAAGGTTTCTTTGGTCGTCGTAAAAACGTTTGGACAGTAGCGAAAAACGCGGTTGAAAAAGCCATGCTTTATGCCTACCGCGATCGCAAACAAAACAAAAGAAACTTCCGCGCATTATGGATTCAGCGTATTAACGCAGGTGTTCGTTTGGAAGGAATGTCGTATTCTCAATTTATAGGTAAAGTAAAAGCCCATGGCATTGAATTAAACCGCAAGGTTTTAGCCGATTTGGCGATGAATCACCCTGAAGCTTTTAAAGCGATTGTGAATAAAGTGAAATAAACGTTTGTAAAATCAGATTGTTAACGTATGAAGACTGCTTACCGAGGTAAGCAGTCTTTTTTTATGCATTTTGTAACTTGAAAACTCCAGCTAATGAATAACTGATTGCGGCCAGCACAATTCCACTTTCTGCTGCAAAATAAAATTTTAATATTCAAAATGAGTATAGCGAAACTGTCGAATGCAATAAACGGAAATCCCAATTGGACTAAATCATTTAAAATTCCTTACAACCTTTTCAGCTTTTCAGCATCTTCACATATATTTTACTACTTTTGAATACTTTGAATCCAAATTAGGTATTAGAAATATTTTACACGGAAAAATGCTTTCAAATCTGGATTGAATCACTAAAATTATAATAGCAAAAAATGAAATATCACCTCCTTTTTTTATTTTCATTTTTGGGTAGTTTTGCCCAATCAAAAAGTGTCTTTGACATAGCCAGAACGGGCACATTGCAAGAAATACAAGAAATATTCAAAACCAATCCTGCACTAGTAAATGACATCAACGAACAGAAGTCCAGTCCTTTAATTTTGGCTTGCTACCGCGGGAACATAGATGTAGCGTTGTTTTTGATGGATCATATAAAGGACATCAATTATAATTCAGGAATGGGAACCGCTTTAATGGCGGCCGTGGTGAAAGGAAATATTGAATTGGTTAAAATGCTCATTGATAAAAAAGCAAAATTAGACGAAACGGATAGTCAAGGAAAAACGGCCTTAATGTATGCTGTTCAATTTAAAAACACAGATATCATTTCACTGCTTTTGGCGCAGCATGCGTCTAAATCATTAGTTGATAAAGAAGGAAAAACAGCGTTTGAATATGCTGCATTTAGTGGAGATCAAAAAATAATTAACCTTTTAAAATAAATCATTATGCAAAAAAAATTACTTACGCTTTTCATTTTAACCATCAGTGTTTTCACTTATGGACAATTTTCAACAGGAGTTGTCAATTTAACCACTGCAAGAACCATCAGAATTGACACTACTCCTTCTATGGTAACTATGACATTAACAGGCCCGAGTAATGTGTGGCTTGGCATTGGTTTTGGCGGATTTAGCATGGCAGAAACCACGGATATGTTTATTTGGAGCGCTTCGGCCAATCGAGATTATATGGCTCCTGGTGGCCGAGTTACCCCAAATGCAGATGCTGCCAATGCGCAAAGCTGGACCATTGTGACAGATGTTGTTACAGGTACAACCAGAACAATTGTAGCCACAAGGGCTTTGGTATCTACTGGTGATTTTACTTTTTTAAATAACAATTCACCTATAAACATAATATATGCACAAGGCTCTTCTACCACTTTAGGTAACCATGGTGCCAATCCGCATGATGTAGTTACTTTACAAAGAACTGCATTAGGAAACGAAGCATTCTCCTTGAACAATGCCACCATTTTCCCGAATCCTTCGCATGGTATTTTTACCATTGAAACACAAAGCACACTCAATAAAATCAGTATTTATTCGCATACCGGCGCCTTTATAAAAACGGTTGATGTCTTGGAAGAATCAAACAGCGTAAAATTAGATTTAACCAACATGTCAACGGGGGTTTATTTGATCGAGCTTCAGGGCGGCAGTGAAAAATCGTGGAAGAAAATTGCGATTGAGTAGTTTTAATTTAAAAAAAAATAAAAATGAAAGAGGGCCATTCAATGTGTCCTCTTTTTTTTTGCTAGTATAATTTGATGTACTAATCGGTTCCATTAGAAAAGCCTAAAGCTTAATCCCCATGACATAATCGTCCATGACATAACCTTGTCCAATATCGATAACCTCAGCATATAACAGTTGAAAACCAAGTTTTTCGTAAAACGCCTGTGCGGAATTATTTTTATTTACATTGAGTCGAACCTCTGTGCAATGGCGGATTTTGGCCTCGTCAAATACACGCTGCAACAACTGACGTCCCAAACCCGTTTTGTGCAAATTTGGATCCACATACAACTTGTGTACTTTGGCAAAATTTGATTCTATTATTGGCCATTCCACTGAAACGAAACCTGTCAATTGCCCTGCGTCATACCCACCGTAAAATGAGTGCTGTTTTATTTCCATTTGGTCTTGAAGTGCCGATAAACTGTACATCCACTGAAACATATAATCAAACTGATCTGTTGAAATGATGGCCCGATACGTGGCATCCCACGCGGAGTAAGCCACTTTTTGAATAGCCAAAAGGGTTTCTTGGCCTGCGCATAATGGAACAATGGAACTCATCTCTTATTTTTTGTTTCTATTTAATACCGCTTCATAGCGCATAATCCATTCATCGACGGTTATCTTTTGAGCCAATTCCGCTAATAAATCATAGGGAATAAGGGCTGGTTTTTTAAACCGAATACAACTTTTGCCCATATCCAATTTGGTTGTCGCCCGCTTGGCATATTCTTCTTGAAACCAACTGCACAAAGGCCCATCCATATATAGCCCCATGTGATAGAGTGAAATATTGTTTTTCTGAGAAGCCATGCTCAAAAATGGCAAGGGCTCAGCCGGATTGCAATGGTACCCAGCAGGGTACCTTTCGTGGGGCACGGCAAACGAAATCATGCCATAAGAAATACATTCTTTGAAACCAGCAGGTAAATGTTGGCGAAATAATTCGACCAATTGGGTCATGGGTTCTTTGCGGTCGTCGGGTAGTTGGTCTAGGTAAGTTTCAACAGTCATTGGGATATTTTAAAGCCCCAAAGTAATGAAATTTTGTGGAACGTTGAGCACACCTAAATTTGTGCCTTGGCCCGCTCAGTTGCAGGCCGCTTTAATATTGGATGCGTTTACTTCTCAACTTAAATATCACTATACCTAACTAAAGCTCATCTAATAAGCAATTAAAAATAAAGCCATTTCATAAAATGCTCCTATTCAAAAATAATGATCTGTTAAACATACAAACAGCCTGACTAATAAACATCATGAAATTAATGCGGCATCTTTCAAATTCGGCTATTTTTGTTGTAATACAAATCTTCAAGACGCCCACTGTGATGCTAGCAAATTTAAAAAAAAGCAAAACAAATATATTGATTGCAATTGCGCTATTATACTGCAGCACCTATGGAACTGGGCAAACAAAACTTTCAGAAAATGAAAAAATAAAAAAAATATTGAAAGAATTTTATATTTCGTACATCAACGAAAGCGCAAAGAATCCAGTTTCAATCCAAAACTTAAATAAAATTAAAAGTAATTATTGCACTAAAAAAATGCTGTTAAAAATTGACAGTCAAGCGCTTGATTACGACCCAATACTGAATGCGCAAGATTGTGACATGGAATGGTTGAAAACGTTGTCGGTATCACGGAGCAAAAAGAGTGTTTTTATTGTTTCATTTATTGATAATTACAGTAAAACAAAAAACAGCATCAAACTAGTAGTTATAAAAGTAAATGATCAATATAAAATTGATGATTTTATTGAATAATTTACCACCTTAAAATTTTGATATCACCACATACTAAATCAAAGCAATAGCTATCTAAATAGTTACAAAAAGAGAAATCACTTTTCAGAAATGTTTTAAAACTGCTCATCATGTTGCGATAAATCGAGGCCTTCGGCTTCAGCCTCGGCAGAAACCCTAAGGGGCACCAACCTATTGGTAAACCAAAACAGCGCGATGGCCCCACCAAAAGTAAACAACGAAACCAGCAACAACGCAAGCATGTGATGGGCAAAAACGCCCCATCCGCCATGCAACAAACTGGCTTGCTCGCCCTGTGCAAAAATGGCTGTTAAAATCATCCCCATAATTCCACCGACACCATGACAAGCAAATACATCGAGCGTATCATCAATTTGCTTCAATTTTTTCCAATACACCAATTTATTAGAGACTAAGGCCCCACAAAAACCAAAGAAAATACTTTGTGGAATAGTCACGTAGCCCGCCGAGGGGGTAATCACCACCAAACCAACTACTGCGCCGATACAAGCACCAAGTGCCGACACTTTGCGGCCATTCAGGCGGTCCCAAAAGACCCATGTCAGCATAGCGGAAGCGGAAGCAACAGTTGTGGTTGCAAACGCCAAAGCGGCTGTTGCATTGGCAGCCAAAGCCGATCCAGCATTAAAACCAAACCAGCCAAACCACAGCATGCCTGTTCCCAAAATAACAAAAGGAATGTTGGTTGGAATGTGCTCACTGTCGGCACGTTTGCCCAACATCAACACACCCGCCAAAGCAGCAAACCCCGCGCTCATGTGCACCACCGTGCCTCCGGCAAAATCTTTCACACCAAAGTAGGCCCCTAACAACCCTTGCGGATGCCAAATCATGTGACATAATGGGGCATAAATAAGTAATGTAAATAAAACGATAAATAATAAAAATGAAATAAAACGGATGCGCTCAGCCAACGCGCCCGTAATGATGGCGGGGGTAATGATGGCAAATTTCATTTGAAATAAGGCAAACAACAGAAACGGAATGGTGGGCGCCATTACTTTATGTGGCAAAGCCCCTACTCCATTCAGAAAAATAAAATTGGAGGGATTGCCAATTACTCCATAGGTTTTGCCATCTATTTGAAAGCCAATAGGATCACCAAACGATAATGAAAAGCCCACAACAATCCACACCAAACCTATTACTCCCAAGCAAATAAAGCTCTTGAGCATGGTGGATATCACATTTTTTTTACCTACCATGCCGCCATAAAAAAAGGATAACCCCGGTGTCATTAATAAAACCAAACAAGAAGCCGTTAACAACCAAGCCACATCGGCTCCTGAAACCAAGTCAATTGTGCCAAAACGCGTGAAGTCAAGCGATGATGTTGGCCAAAAAGCGCCAGTAATGGAGACAACGGCTACCAACAAAAATGAGACGATCCATCTTTTTTCTATTTTCATAACACCCCTATTTATTATAGGGTAAAAATACAAAAAATGATCTTAAATTAACATCAACCCCTTTTTTTATAGGGGTGTATATTTATTTATAAAAACAAAATGCTGCTTTCCGAAACAAATTGATATTTCAAGTCATACACATGCCGTAATTCAACACCATCAAAATTGGTCCCAATTGACGTGAAAATTTGAAATTCAAAACCAAGTTCACGGAGTTTGTCGCATTCAATTTCTGCGCTTGGCACGCCCAAATTTTGAAGGATGCGGTAATTCCTTTTTAACTTTCTGTCTATACTTCGGGCGTTTTGGTACGCACTCCGATTTAGGCGGTTATTATATGTGCTGCGACAATGGTCGTCGCAAAATTTTTTGTCTTCTCGGCCCCTAAGCGTGGTGCCACATTCAACACAAAAACGGTGCATTTGATGTAAATGGGTCATAAATAAACGATTTGGCGTGTATGACCCAAAAATACTCATTTACTTAACACGAACGAACACAAATTGCTGCTAACCCGCATTTTATAACTTTGGTATAATTTGTTTTACCAAAATGTCAGTAGTCATATTGACGGCCACTTCATAGGTTATTAATTCGCCTGACGACGTAACACCTCTTCCGCCCATTCCTTTTGAGAAGGTTTCAAATTCGCCCCCTGAAACAAAATGACGTTTTTGATTACTGGCCGAATTCCCTGCCGAAATATTTCTGATACTTCCCAAGTCAACATGGGCTGTTTGCGCCAATCGTTTGGTTACATCCATGGCGTCTAACACCGCCATTTCTTGTGCTTGCTCAAGATAAGTGCTGGCTTCGGTATTGAAATAATTGATCTTTTCAATTTTATAGAATTTAGTTTTTAGCAAGTCTTCTGTCAAGTCTTGCATGGCACTTAGCTGTTTTAATGTAAAAATGATTTTTTGACTCGAATCAAACCCAATGAATTCGTCCGCGCCTTTTTTCGCATTCCAGCGGGTGGCTTTTCCGGTTGTAATGAAGCTCGTTTTAATCTCCGTTGGGTTGATAACGTATTTCTTTAACACGGCTAACACTTGCTGCGTGGTCGATTGATTTTCATTGACGGCCTCACGCAAGGTGGGTTTCACATGATAGACTTGCAACGTCAGTTCAGCTGCGTTTGGAAAGGCAGTTACCCGCCCTATGCCAACAACCGAAATCTCTTCATTTGACAGTCCTTGCGCCTGAACACCATTAAAACCAATCACCAAAATAATTAAAAGAATCTTTCTCATAGTTATCAATTTAATGGACAGTCAACGCGGCAACAATCATTTTATTGCATAAAAAAACCGCCCATTTCTGAGCGGTAGTTATATTGATCAACAAGATTATCGTTTGTCCATTGGCACAAACGGACGCAATGGATGGCCTGTATACACTTGTCTTGGGCGGCCTATTGGCTCTTTGTTTAAGCGCATTTCTTTCCATTGTGCAATCCAACCCGGTAAACGCCCAATGGCGAACAACACGGTAAACATATCAGTTGGAATCCCGATGGCTCGATAAATAATACCCGAATAGAAATCAACATTGGGGTACAATTTTCGTGATACGAAATAGTCGTCTACTAAGGCGGCTTCTTCTAATTTTTTAGCAATCTCCAAAATAGGATCATTCACACCCAAAGTATTTAACACCTCATCGGCTGCTTTTTTGATAATTTTGGCACGAGGATCAAAATTTTTGTACACCCTATGACCAAATCCCATTAAACGGAATGGGTCATTTTTATCTTTGGCTTTGGCTAAAAACTTCTCCGTATCGCCGCCATCTTTTTGAATTTCTTCAAGCATTTCAAGCACCGCCTGATTGGCACCTCCATGCAATGGCCCCCACAAAGCAGAAACGCCCGCCGAAATGGAAGCAAACAAACCTGCATGCGACGACCCCACAATGCGCACTGTTGATGTAGAACAATTTTGCTCATGGTCGGCGTGAAGAATAAATAATTTATCTAGGGCATCCACCACAATCGGGTTGTTGTAATAAGGACCAGTTGGCAACTCAAACATGAGGCGCATGAAGTTTTCCACATAGCCTTTGGTGTTGTCGTAGTAGTTCAACGGGAAGCCCATGCATTTGCGGTATGTCCAAGTGGCAATTACCATGAATTTACCCATGGTTTTACAAATGGCCTCATACATTTCTTTTTCATTCTCCACATTCACCACTTTAGGGTTAAATGCGGTCAATGCACTGGTTAATGAAGAAAGCACGCCCATTGGATGCGCCGTTTTTGGAAAGCCATCAATGATGTTTTTCATTTCTTCATTCACCAAGCTGTACTTGCGAATGTCGGTTTCAAATTGTTCTAATTGTTGGACAGTAGGTAATTCACCAAAAATAACCAAATAAGAAACTTCTAAAAACGTAGCTTTTTCAGCCAAATCTTCAATAGCGAAACCACGGTAGCGAAGAATACCTTCTTCACCATCTAAAAAGGTGATTTCACTCATGCAAGAACCAGAGTTTTTGTAACCCGGATCCATGGTGATGGCGCCTGTTTCAGCGCGCAATTTTTCAATGTCAATGGCTGTTTCGTTTTCGCTTCCAACAATGATCGGAAACTCATATCGTTTGCCATCCAATTCTAATATAGCCGTTTTGGACATGATAGTATGGTATGATAAAAGGTAGTAAAAAATTTAATTTCACAAAAGTACGCAAAACGACCCGAAAGCGAAAAAAAACGTTTTCGTCAAATGTTAATTTTTCAATAAATTTTCAATTGATTTGCCGTTCAATTGGGATAGTGACAAAAAATTCACCGTTAAGAATCCTTGCTTTCTTCTTTTTTGGTGGCATAAAAATACAACGAGTGGTTGTGGATGTCGATACCGAAAATATCTTCTAAAGTTTGCTTAATGGTCTGAATGCGTGGATCGCAAAACTCCATGACCTGCCCACTATCGGTCATGATGATGTGGTCGTGCTGTTTGTCAAAATACGATTTTTCGTAATGCGCCTGATTCTGACCAAATTGATGCCTGCGCACCAAGCCACAATCTAACAACAATTCTATCGTGTTATAAAGCGTCGCGCGGCTCACCCGGTAATTTTTATTTTTCATTTTAATGTAGAGCTGCTCAATGTCAAAATGCTCTTGACTTTCGTAAATCTCTTGTAAAATGGCATACCGCTCGGGCGTTTTACGGTGTCCTTTATCTTCAAGGTACCGTGTAAAAACGTTTTTAACAATGTCTTGGTGACTGGTTTGGTCTTTGGTAGGTTGCATAGGACAAATGTAGCATTTTTTTATTTTTTAACATAAATGCACATGCTGTAATAAATGCTGTAATTTTTACCATTTCGGCAACAATACAAAACAGACAAGTGGTTATGGGAAAATTATCCGAGTAACCCTTCAAGCAACAGCTGCGCACTCGCCGCATTGGTGGCCAAAGGCACATTGTGGACATCGCAAATGCGAATGAGCATGCTAATGTCAGGCTCATGCGGATGGCTTGAATTGGGATCTTTAAAAAACAATACGAGCTTGGTTTTGCCTTCGGCCACCCTTGAAGCAATTTGCGCATCGCCACCCATGGGGCCCGATAGCATCTTTTTTACCTTTAAACCCGTCGCTTCAATGCGGCCGCCGGTGGTTCCTGTAGCAATCAATTTAACTATTGGCTTTGAAAGGAGTTCTTTGTTTTTGTTAATAAATTGAACCATGTCGGCTTTTTTGGCGTCATGAGCGATGAGGGCGATTTCCATTTTTTTTAATTATTTTGAGATTGAAAGATTTGAGATTTGAAAATGAAGGATTTAAAGATTGAAGGATTTAAAGATTGAAGGATTTAAAGATTTAACTAAGGAATACCCACCCAAAATAAAACAACATTTTCAAATCTCCAAATCTCCAAATTTTCAAATTTAGCTTCGCTCCGTTCGCCCCATTTTCCCAATGCCCCGATAGCAATCGGGATCGGGTTCAAATTAAATCCCGTTCACAAAGTTACCAATTTGAATGGCTTTTGGTCAAATTGGTTGGAAATTTCTAAGTGTAATCGCAGCAGTTTACATCGTCCGATTGGCATTAAATGCTGGAAATCCACAGAATAAGCGTACCTTTGCACCCTAAGAAAAACACCATGACCGAAGGGAATTTTGTCGATTATGTAAAAATATACATTGCCTCGGGCAAAGGAGGCAAAGGTTCGTCTCATTTGCACCGTGAAAAATTTATTGAAAAAGGAGGCCCCGATGGAGGCGATGGAGGCCGTGGCGGTCACATCATTTTACGGGGAAATAAAAGCTTGTGGACCTTGTTTCACCTCAAATTTGCACGTCACGTCAAAGGTGGACATGGGGGTGATGGCGGCAGTTCGCGCAGTACCGGCCACGATGGCGAAGACAAATACATTGAAGTGCCTTTGGGTACCGTAATTAAAGATAAAGATACCGACGAAGTGATTTTGGAAATCACCGAACACGGCCAAGAAAAAATCATTGCCAAAGGCGGAAAAGGTGGGCTAGGCAACTGGCATTTTAGAAGTTCCACCAACCAAACGCCGCGCTATGCTCAACCGGGTATGGCTGGCGAAGAAATTGATTTGATCCTTGAATTGAAAGTGTTGGCCGACGTGGGGCTGGTAGGTTTTCCGAATGCGGGTAAATCAACGTTATTATCGGTCTTAACCGCCGCCAAACCTAAAATTGCCGACTATGCTTTTACCACCCTTAAGCCTAATTTAGGCATCGTGGTCTACAGAGATTTCCAAACCTTTGTAATGGCTGACATTCCTGGCATCATTGAAGGAGCCGCCGAAGGCAAAGGATTGGGTCATTATTTTTTAAGACACATTGAACGCAATTCGACCTTGCTGTTTTTGATTCCGGCCGATGCCAAAGACATTCGGGCCGAATACGACATCCTTATTGATGAATTGCGCCGATACAACCCCGAAATGCTTGACAAAGACCGTTTGGTGGTAATTTCAAAATGTGACTTGCTTGACGAAGAACTAACTATTGAACTCAACGATCAACTGCAAAAAGAATTTAAAGGTATTCCTTTTTTAATGATTTCGTCTGTGGCGCAACATGGACTGCAAGTGTTGAAAGATAGGTTGTGGGAGATGCTTAATGCTTAAAAATGCTTCGCCATTTTAGTTGAAAGTTGGAAAGTTGAAAGTTGAAAGTTCTTCCCCGAACGGAATCTTCTAAAATCATATGATCAGTAACCGCAAGGCATTCATTTTTTGTTTAAAGTTTAAAGTTCAAGGTTTAAAGTTTTTTCCCCGAACGAAATTTTCTAAAATCATTTGATCAGTAACCGCAAGGCACCTCCGAAGCCATCTTTAGTCGAAAGTCAAAAGCCAAAAGTCATAAAGTCGTTTGCCGAACAACCCCAATGAACACAGACACTTTGTACTCGCAAGTTTTCTCTTGCCTCTTTTCTCTTGCCTCTTTACCCAACCCTTTGGTGCTCGTTATTGGCGAGTACTTTCTTCCTTCCGAGAGTACAACAGCGCGTTTGAAATGCGAGTTATTTTAGCAGAATGTCTTAAGAAGTTAACATCCAGTAGTTTACTTTTTTTTTAAAGTTCAACGGTTATAGTAAAAAAACCTCTGGTGCTCGTTTTTAACGAGTACCTACTTTCTTTCGAGTGTATAGCGGAGCGTTTGAAACGCAAGTTATCTTAGCGGAAAGCATTAAGATGCTAATATACAGCATTTTACTATTTTTATAATTGAAAGGTTACGATAAAAAAAAATCAAGAACAATTTTAATTTTAAATAAAATTGCTCTTGATTCACAAAGCTTATTTCTTGGATTGAAACAACAAAGAAACAAGACAATTCAAAATTTATCATTCAAAAATAGCTTCGCTCCGTTCGTGCCTTTGGCCCTCGGGTCGAAATTTTACCAGCTTCCCCCTGCGCCGCCGCCCGAAAAGCCGCCGCCGCCAAAGCCGCCGCCGAAACCTCCCGAAAAGCCGCCGCCGCCGCTGCTTCCGCCACCGCCCCAACCACTGTTTCCTCTGAGTAAACTACCTAAAATAAGGGCTTCACCCAGACCCATTCCGCCGCCACCGCCACGACCACCGCGGTTGTTGCGGTTGTTCGAGCGGAATACAAGAATGAGGATAAAAACAATGATCAGAAAAAGTACAGGTATAGCACTAGAATCATCATCGGAATCGCTTCTTTTGCGTTCTTCCTTGTATTTGCCAGCAATCATTTGAATAAGGGCGTCTGTATACACATTTAGTCCGCCGAAATAATCTTGTTCTTTGAAAGCGGGCACCAATAATTCCCTACCCAATTGACCCAAACGACCCGCAGTTAATTTATCTTCGAGTCCGTACCCGGGCGTCGTAAAATATTTATGGTCATTGGGAGCAATTAAAATAAAAATCCCATTGTCCTTATCTGCTTGGCCAATGCCCCATTTTTGGGCCCAATTGGTGGTAACTTCAGAAATGGCTTCACCCTCTAATGAAGGAATGGTGGCAATGACAATCTGATTGGAAGTGGAATCGGCATAATGCACCAATTTTTCTTTGAGTTGAAGCTCCTGCTCATCTGTCAGAATGTCAGCATAATCATAAACAGCCGTCTGCTTTGCTTGACTACTAGGCTTTTCTGGAATCTCAAATTGAGCCTGAACACCCGTAAAAACCAACAATAGGCACAGCAGCCAATTTTTTGTATTATTCATTGCCAAAAGATATGGTGTTTGGAAGCTCATTTTGATCGTCGGTCTGATACGGAAAGTATTTCTTTAGTTGTTGGCCTGCTTGATCCACGCCGGCTATAAGGCCTTCGCACAGTTGATCTTGCGCAAAATGTTTCCGCATCAATTCATAGGTTGACTGCCAAAACCCATCACCCACCACCGCATGAATGCCTTCGTCACCGCAAATGGCCATTTTTCGGTCGTCATAGGCCACGTAGATCAATACGCCGTTGCGCGCTTGGGTTTGTTGCATCCCCAATTCGAGAAACAATTGATGGGCACGTTCTATGGGTTCCACCGCACATTTCTTTTCAAGGTGAATGCGGATTTCACCCGACGTTTGATGTTCTGCAGCCTCAATAGCGGCCACCACTGTTGCTTGTTGCGCCTTTGTTAAAATTTCTACTGACATCGTGCTGTCTTAGAACTTAACTTCGACAGGTTTGTCGGCGCCAGCAACTGATGTAAAAAACGATTTGGTTTTGTATTCACCCAAAAACCAACTATTTGGTATTTTAAGGATGTACGTATTATAACCTTGAACGGCCTCGTTAAATCGGGTTCGCGCCGTTAAAATCTGATTCTCTGTGCTAGCCAATTCGTCTTGCAATTGTTTGAAATTTTCAGTCGCTTTCAATTCTGGGTATTTCTCAACGGACACCAACAAACGAGACAAGCTGCTATTTACAGCGGTTTGCGCCTGATTGAATCGGTTGATGTCATTGGCATTTAAATTTTTTGCATCAACATTAACCGAAGTCGCTTTGGAACGGGCCTCTACCACTGCTGTTAGCGTACTTTTTTCAAAATCGGCCACGCCTTTTACGGTGTTGACCAAATTCCCAATCAGGTCATTTCGGCGTTGATAGGCCGTTTCCACATTGCCCCATTCTTTTTCGGTAGCCTGGTTAATGGTGATGGCGCCATTTTTAATGTTCATAAACCACAATCCAATAAGGAGGATTGCACCGATAATAATAATTAATGGAAGGTACTTTTTCATGTTTATTTCTGTTTTAATGTTGAGTTATAAATACTTTTTTAAATCGTTCAATTGTTGTTTAATGGCCGTCAGTTTGGCAATCATTTCATATTGATCCATGGGCTTGTGGTTGGCCTCCTTGAGGTGCGCTTTGGCTCCTTCAAGGGTGAAGCCACGTTCTTTCACCAAATGATAAATCACCTCGAAGGTTTTCACGTCTTCTGGGGTAAACAAGCGGTTTCCCTTGGCATTTTTCTTGGGTTTCAGCACTTCAAATTCTTTGTCCCAAAAGCGAATGAGCGAGGCGTTTACATCAAATGCTTTGGCCAATTCGCCAATGCTGTAATAACGTTTGTCGGGTGGTAATTCAATTTGCATTAGTCTAATGATTGGTTTTCTTGGTTCGCTACTTTTGAAATGGCGACATAATCGGCTGCCGAAATATTGCCATAATAGAAATTAATCGGATTCACCACTTTGCCGTCTTTGTGCACTTCATAATGCAAATGTGGCGCCTCACTGCGGCCCGTGCTCCCTACCAAGCCAATAACATCGCCCCGTTTCACACGTTGACCAGGGCGGCATTTGTATTGACTCAGGTGGCCATATAACGTTTCATACCCAAAACCGTGCCGAACCACAATGTGGTTGCCATAACCTGACACTTTGTTATCGGCCCTCGAAACAACGCCGTCGCCAGTGGCAAAAATGGGCGTACCTGTTTTGGCCGTAAAATCCATGCCCTCGTGCATTTTGCGCACTTTGGTAAACGGATCAGATCGGTAGCCAAACCCCGAAGCCACGTGTTTTAAATTTTCATTTTTCACGGGTTGAATGGCGGGAATGGCAGCCAATAATTTGTTTTTCTCTTTGGCCAATTTAATAATTTCATCCAATGATTTTGACTGTATCGCCAAGCGCTTGGTGAGCACATCTACCCTTTTGCTGGTGTTTTCGATGAGTTCCGAATTATTAAAACCACTCAATTCACGGTATCTGTTGATGCCGCCAAAACCTGCTTTGCGCTGTTCGTCAGGAATGGGTGCCGTGTTAAAATAGACCCTATACACGGAATTGTCTCTTTGTTCAATGGCTTCGAGCACTTCGTCTATTTGATCCATTTTTTTGTTCAACAAAGCGTAATTGAGTTTCATGACTTCCATTTCACGGGTCAGCAAACGGTCTTTGGGCGTGTCTAAAAACGAGGTGTTTAACAACACCACAAAACACAAGAAGCCAAACAACATGGCTGCGACTAAAAACAACAGCAACCTTCCCAGTTTCTTTGAAAACTTAGGTTTGATTTTGCGATACGCCAAACTGTCCGTATCAAAATAGTACATTACTTTTTTGGCCATGAAAACCGATTACATTGACATTATACGAAGCAATTCAAAAAATGTTTCAATTTAAACCCAAATTATAATAAGCCTGAAATTACACGAAACAAAAACCTCCTTCAGTCATTGACCTGAAGGAGATTTGATTGGAAAGAAATGGCCTGAAAAATATCTATTCTTCTAAAAGTGGCAAAAATACCTCAGCCATCATGCAGCGGGCACTGCCACCACCACAAGCTTCAATGGTGTCTAAATTGGCACTCAAAATAGTGACGTGCTCTTCGAGGCGTTCAATTTGTTTTTTGGTTAATGCTTTATGGGCCGACTCACTCATGACCAAATAGCGGCGATCATCGGCTCCTTTTACTTCGAGCATATTTCCTGCAAAACAATTTACTTGGTCTTCGGTGATCAGGATGATTTCTTTGTCGTCGCCATGAAGGCTGTCTAACAACAATTTACGCTCTTGTTTGTCGTCGATGGTATCAGCGCAAACCACCGCAAAGGTATCGCCCACACACATCATCACATTGGTATGATAGATCGGCATTCTTTGGCCGTCAACCGTCTGAAATGCCGTAAATACAACGGGTGTAAACTCAAAGTCTTCACAAAATTCTATAAATAATTCTTCGTCGGCTCTGGGTGATAAGGCACAATAGGCCTTGCCGTTTTCACGGTCTAATACCATGCTGCCCGTTCCTTCTAAAAAAATGGCATCTTCTTCGGCAGACGTATAATCCATTATATCGCGGATCTCAAAACCCACCTCCTCCAACACTTCGAAAATATCTTCGCGGCGCTCCAATCGGCGGTTTTCGGCAAACATGGGATACAAGGCGATGTCACCCGTTTCGTGAAATGAAATCCAATTGTTTGGAAAAATGCTATCGGGCGTGTCAGGTTCAAGGGTGTCTTCCACCACGATAACTTGCACCCCTACTTTGCGCAATTTGGCCACAAAGGCATCAAATTCGGCTTGTGCTTGCTGATTAACCGTTGCAGGGTCAATGGCGTCGAGTACTTTTTGGTAATAATTGTTTACGGCCGTTTGTTCGTTCATGCGGAACGAAACTGGACGAATCATCAGAATGTGTTGTGTAGTTTGGTTCATTTGGAACGTTGTTAAAGATTCATTAATTGGTTATAATTGTAAAATGAGTTCGCGAATCAGGCCGCGAACGACCGGCTCGGCCTGTTGGGCCGCTTTGAGTACTTCTTCGTGGTTCACGTCATCGATGTTTTCTTCATCGCCCATATCGGTAATTACCGAAATTCCGAACACTTCCATGTCCATGTGGCGGGCCACAATGACTTCTGGCACCGTTGACATGCCTACGCAATCGGCACCCAAAATTTTGACCATGCGGTATTCCGACAAAGTTTCAAAAGTGGGGCCTTGCAACCCCATATATACCCCTTCTTGCAAAGTAATGCCTTTTTGGGCAGCAATCTCATGGGCTTTTTCTATTAAACGAGCGCTATATGGCTGACTCATATTTAAGAAACGGGGACCAAATCGGAGGTCGTTCTTTCCGCGCAATGGATGCTCGGGCATCATATTAATATGATCGGTGATGAGCACAATGGAACCCACTTTGTAGGATGCATTCACCCCGCCCGAAGCATTGGAAACGACCAAGGTTTCAACGCCTAAATATTTCATCACCCGAACCGGAAAGGTCACTTCTTGCATGGAATAGCCTTCATAAAAATGAAACCGCCCTTTCATGGCCACCACCACTTGCGTTCCGATGGTGCCAAATACCAATTCGCCCTGATGCCCTTCCACGGTGACCACCGGAAAATGCGGAATATCACTGTAAGGTATACTATGTAATATTTGGAGATCTTGGGTAAATCCGCCCAAACCTGATCCTAAAATGACCCCTGTTTTGGGGGTTACTGATATCTGTTGCTTAATATAGGCAACGGTTTCTTGTACTTGTTCCCACATAAATTTTAGACGCTAAAAAAACCGAAAAGAAATGTAATACACTCCCTTTCAGCACGATGATTTGTTAATTGAGCCAAACTTTCAACAAAAGCATTTTAGCGATGCAAAAGTCAAGCTAACAAAGATACAATTTTCGGCCTTGTGTTCAATTGTTCGCACTAAAATTTCTATCAAATGAATGCATGGGGGTCATTTGCCAAGGTGATGGCAAACAATTCAAATTTGTTATAATTTTAATCAATTATCAACCGACGAACCAATTGTTGAAATGCCGTTTCATGGGCCACAAATTGAGTAGTAACGGGCAAATACCCCAATTGATGGGCTGGAATGAGCCCTTTGAGTCGCACTTCGTCTTTTTCGGTGGTGATTAAGTACTCATAAGAATTGGAAAGGTAATTGGTAAATGTCTTAATCTCATCCTCCGTGAAGGTATGGTGATCGGGAAACGTCAAGCACAAGTCGTGTGGTTGCTTCAGGTGATCAAAAAAGGTTTGTGGTTTGGCAATGCCCGCCACTAATAATTTAGGAAATTCACTCAAGGCGGACAATTCCTTGTTTCCGTTTTCAAAAACCACCTCATTTGAAAAAGCAATTTTACTAAAGAAAACGGGAACTTCCACACCTAATTTACCGATGATTTGCTGTTGCTCTTTTTCGGTCAAATTGGGTGGACATTTGGTCACCACCACCACTTGCGCCCGCTTTTTTCCCAAAGAAAATTCGCGCAAGCTACCAGCTGGCACCACCGCATCGTCCGCAAACAAATCGCCATAGGCTGTGAGCAAAACATAGGCTTTGGCCTTTACAGCCCGGTGCTGATATGCATCGTCCAGCAAAATCAAAGTAGGCGCATCAGGCAAGGTCAGCAGCTGTTGAATGCCATGACAGCGGTCGGCATCAACGGCTAAGTGAATTTGAGGAAATTTGCGGAAAATCTGAAAAGGTTCATCGCCCAATTCATGCACTTTTGATTGGGAGGTTGCCAACACAAAACCTTTAGAAGTTCGGCGGTATCCGCGGCTCAGCACCGCAATTTTAAAGTCGTTTTGCAGCAAGTGAATGAGGTATTCGGTCATCGGTGTTTTGCCTGTTCCACCCATACTGAGGTTGCCAATAGCAATAACAGGCACGTCAAATGACTGCGAATGCAACCAGCCCCAATTGTAAAACTGGTTTCTGAGCCAAGTAATCAGTCCATAAAGCAACCCGAAAGGAAGCAAAAGGCGTTGCCATTTCATTTAACTAAAATAAGATTTCAAAAGTAATTAAAATAGATGTTTGTAATGTTGAATGTTTGTAATGTTGAAAAGAATGAAAAATTTGAGGTTTTTTTATTGAGGGGAAAAACAACTTTAAACTTTAAACAAAAAAACTATTGCTTAATGGCCATTGCCTATTGCCGCCGTTTGATTGATATTTTGAAATAACCTCTCCAATTTTTGTCAAAAATATTTATCTACATTTGTGTAAATTTGATCATAAATTGCCATCGCGAATAGATCATTATGAATATAATAACCTAAATTATTTAGACAATGCTTAGTATACATCCCCAATACATCAATGACTCCAATGGTGAAAAAACATTGGTTGTGTTACCTGCCAACGAGTTTGATTCCATAATGGAAGAATTAGACGAATTCGAAGACATTAAACTTTATGACGAAGCTAAAAAAGGCGATCAAGGCGAGCGTATTTTGTTTTCTGATTATATAAAGAACAGAAAAGCAAAAAATGACTAAGTATACTGCTTTATTATCTAAAAAAGCGCAAAAACAATTAGACGAACTCTCAGATACTATTGCAGAACCTATTATTGCTGCCATTGCTAAATTGGAGGAAAACCCACGTCCTTTGGGCTACAAAAAACTGAAAGGCAGAGAAGGATTTCGAATTCGGGCGGGAAACTACCGAGTTATTTACGATATCATTGATAAAGAGCTTATTGTAGATGTTATAACGCTCGGACATAGAAAAGATATTTATGAGTAACGTTAATATTTTAGCAAAATAAGACTCGATTGTAACTAGATGCTATCTGAAAATAAGACCACACCATATATTGAATGATAAAATTGAAAAAGACTTTCAACTTGAGAGATTAAAAAATTGAAGAATTTGGAAATTTGGAAATTTGAACCCGAGACCCATTGGAACAAATGGGGCGAACGGAGCGTAGCTAAATGGGTTAGGGTAGCTTGGAAATTGAAGGATTGAAGAATTTGAGATTTGAGATTGTGAGATTGTGAGACAGAAAAAAACAACTTTAAACTTTAAACTTTAAACAAAAAAGCTATTGCCTTTTGCAGCAAATGACTTTCAACTTTAGGCTTTCGACTTTCGACTTCTGATTACTACCTTTACCCCTTAACTAAAAAACTATTTTTTGAAACCTCTCATTACTTTCTCGATTTGTTTCTTGCTTTGCCTAGCGGTTAATGGACAATCCAGCGAACCCAAAGAGGCTGGCTTGTTGCGGTATATTTTGAAAAAAAATTACCAACCTGAAAAAATCATTGTAAAAAACCGCATGCAATTGCTGTTTTTTTATTGTCAAAAAGCGCCCAATACGCCTGAAATACTGCAAGTTATCAAGGACAATCCAGAATTAAAACCTTTTGAAAAAGAGTTGAAGGCGGCTTTTAAAATACCTTCAACAGAAAATTGGAACACTGAATTGACGTGGATTTGTGAACAAGAAGGCAAGTCGTTGACCAACAAAATAAATGGGTGCAAATCAAAAGAAGAATTTATTTCCATAACAGAAAAAAAAGGATCGCTCATTCAGCGGTTACTCATAGTAAACAAACCCATTTACTTTGGCACCAATCAGGTGTTGGTTCGGGTAGCTTCATTTAAAAGCAGCGAACACAACAGCAGCGGCTATTATTGGTTTGAACAATTAGAACAAGGCTGGATATTCAAAAAAATAATCAGTGATTGGACCACTTCTTCCATTTACGGCAATCAAAAATAAAATTATGAAAAGCATACAAGACCTGATCCCCGTGTTTGAATCATTAGCCCCGCTGGGCTATGCCGAAGATTTTGACAATGTGGGGCTCCTTGTTGGCAACGTTCAACAACAAGTGACCGGCATTTTGGTGTGCCACGATGCCATCGAATCCGTGATTGACGAAGCCATCGAACAAAAATGTAATTTGGTGGTTTGCTTTCACCCGATATGGTTTAGTGGACTCAAACGCCTCAATGGCAATACGTATGTGGAACGGGCCATCATGAAAGCCATACAACATCAAATTGCCATTTATGCCATACATACCGCATTTGACAACCATCCGTTGGGGGTCAATCACATTGCTTGCCAAGCCTTGGGTTTGGAAGATTTACATATTTTGTTGCCCAAAAAACAATTTCTTAAAAAACTCATCACTTATGCGCCACTCGCTCAGGCAGAACAGATACGTGAAGCCTTGCTAAATGCGGGCGCTGGTCAAATTGGCAATTATGACCGCTGTAGTTTTAGAACCGAAGGAGTGGGTAGTTTCCGCGGCAAGCCAGGTTCTAATCCGGTAATTGGCGAAGCGGAACAATATACCGAAGTCGCGGAGCAGAAAATTGAAGTCATTGTTGAAAAACACCTCGCCAGCACCGTGTTAAAAGCGTTGCACCAGGCTCATCCTTATGAAGAGGTGGCTTACGAATTGACCCCTATTGAAAATGACTTACAAACGGTTGGCTTGGGCATGTTGGGCACGTTGCCCCAACCACTAAGCGAAAAAGCGTTCTTGCAACAGGTAAAGGAAGTATTTGTTTGTGGCGGCATCAGACACAGTCTGTTTACGGGGAAAACCATACAAAAAGTAGCTTTTTTGGGCGGTTCAGGTGGCTTTGCCATTCAGGCTGCGCAAAAGGCTGGTGCAGATGCTTTTATTACGGCCGATTTAAAATACCATCAATTTTACGAGGCCGAAAACAACCTGCTTTTGGCCGATATTGGGCATTTTGAAAGCGAGCGATATACAAAAATTTACATTGCTGAATTTCTAAAGGAAAAAATCACTAATTTTGCAATCGTTTTATCTAATGTGGATAGCAATCCGATAAATTACTTTTAGAGCCATGGCAACAGTTAAAGAAATGAGTGTAGAAGACAAATTACGAGCACTTTACGATTTACAATTGATCGATTCTCGTATTGATGAAATCCGCAATGTACGTGGTGAACTTCCGTTGGAAGTGGATGATTTGGAAGATGAAGTAGCTGGTTTATCGACCCGAATCGACAAACTAAAAGCTGATTTGACCGAGGTGGATGACCAAATTAAAATCAGAAAAAATGCCATTGACGAGCATCAAGCGGCTATAAAAAAGTACAGCGAGCAACAAAAAAATGTGCGCAACAACCGCGAATTCAATTCGTTGGCTAAAGAAATCGAATTTCAAGAATTGGAAATTCAATTGTCTGAAAAACACATCCGTGAATTGAAGGCTTCCATTGATCATAAAAAAGAAGTGGTATCGACGACTAAAGAAAAATTAGACGAAAAATCGACACACTTAAAACATAAAAAAGCGGAATTAGACGATATTATGGCTGAAACCCAAAAAGAAGAATCTTTTTTGGTGGAGAAATCCAATGAATTTCAAGCTAAAATTGACGAGCGTTTGTTGGCTGCCTACACCCGCATCAGAACGAGTGTGCGCAACGGCTTAGCAGTGGTTTCCATTGAACGTGGTGCTTCGGCAGGTTCCTTTTTCACCATTCCGCCGCAAACACAAGTGGAAATTGCAGCCCGTAAAAAAATCATTACCGATGAGCATTCAGGACGTATTTTGGTCGACAATGTGTTGGCCGACGAAGAGCGCCAAAAAATGAATGACTTGTTTGTTTCTTAATTAAAATACTTCACCTCCCTTCGGGGAGGTTTTTTTTTCAATGAGTTTGCTCCCCCTCTTTTTTGGATCATCGGTAAAATTAATCAGTAAGCTATCGGCAAAACGGGCTCAGCGCTGGGCTTATTACGGATTTGCTCACCCTTTTAAAGGCCGATTGATGTCCACGCGATTACCTGCTGTTTTAGAAGAAGCGCAAGGCTTTAGGTATTCGTCGAACAAATTCAGCATTCAGTCTTATTACTGGCAAAACGAAGGCCCGGTTGTGTTATTGGCACATGGTTGGGAAAGCAACGCTTCTCGGTGGGAAACGCTTATTCGACAGTTATTGCAAGCTGGATTTTCGGTGGTTGCCTTAGACGCCCCAGCCCATGGCTTAAGCAATGGCGCTTTGTTCTCGGTGCCCGATTATGCCGATGCCATTGAACCGTTGTGCCGCCAATTTAAACCTGAGTATTTAATTGGGCATTCAATGGGGGCATTTACTGCCTTGTATTTTTTAACACAACACCAGCACGAATTCAAGAAAGTAGTTTGTTTGGGATCGCCATTTTCGATGGATGACATCCTCCAACAATACATCACCGTTACTGGACTTGGTTCGGAGTACATTAAGCACATTCATGCACAATGGAACCAACGATTTGGATTGGATGTCGCCACCTTTAATCCAACTGCTTGGCTTGAAAAAATAAATACGCCACTAGTTATTTGCCACGACCAAGATGATGCCGTGGTGTTATATAGTCAATTCGAAAAATTAAAAGAAAAGGCAGCACAGGCAAAAACCATCACCACCACTGGACTGGGGCACAGCCAACAAGATGCAGGCTTTTTTGAAAAATTGATCAACACCTTAAAAACGCAGTAATACTGTTAAATTAAAGCGAACTACTCTTCAATAAGCGCTTCTGCTGGAGGCACTTCTGGTTGTTTTTCTTTTTTGGGTGGATCTTTTTCGCCTTTCTCTTTCATTTGCACATTTTCTGGAAGATAAGAATTGTCATCGATGGGCACCACAGGTTTTTGTTCGGTATCGAGACGTGCTTTTTTGAAGATTCGGTTTACCAATTCTTTAAAGGTATTAAAATCCACTTCATACGTAAGCCCCACCCCCTGGGTGTAGCCGATGCCTTGGCCAATGTAATTAATGTCATTTTCCCGATTAAAGACGCGCAAATTCAGCGTGCCATCTTCATTTACCCGATACAACAATTCTACATTACCTACAATGGCCGATTCGTTGATGCCGCCTACAGGCACCCCGACTTTGCCATTGATCGTAACCCGCTCATTGATTTGCGAAGTGACCGTAACACCAAAACGCCCTGCATTTTGCACGTTATTTATTGACTTCTCTGCCTGACTGTAGTCGAATCCAAGCTGCATTTTGCCATTCTGATCTTGAAATAAATCTTTCAATAGGTTCCCCGCTCGTTCATACAGATTATTTACAAATTGCGTTTGATCGATCCCCTCGGGACTTAAGAAACTACCTGTTGACAGCAGGGAAATGGCTTGCGTTTGACGCATATCCTTGTCATCGAGCCGTGTTTGAATCTCGGAACGCAAAACTGAACTCACGTTGGGAAAATTAATGGCGAAATCGGGTTCCGGATTGCTCAAGGTGCCCCGCACGCCAATCACCACCTCTACATTTACTTTGCGGTTAAAGGAAGCATTGTCTATGAGGACTGCCGGATTCGCTTGGGTTTTATAAATTGCTTCCAAATTTAAGGTCGCTTTCATCGGATCGCCTTCCCATACGATGGAGCCAAATTTTTTCACATCAAAGCGTTTGTTGATCAAATTGCCATAACTGAAATTGTATACCCCTTTATAAACCTGGTAATCGCCGGTCATTTCAAATTTACCCAACGTATTGATTTTAAATTGTAAAGTACCACGCCCATTCCCTTTCATGCCGTGCTTTGTTTCTTGATTGAGGATCACCTCAATATCGGCATTTTCCAAGATGTCAAAATCAAAATCCAACTCAAGACCATTGTAATTGCGCTCGATGAGCCGCGATTTTTCTTTCTCTTTCTTCTTTTCGGCGGGTGTTTTAAAATGAATGTAGCCATTGTCGCCAGTAGCTTGCGCATCAACGATCGGAATTTTAATATCAGTCCCTTTTTCGGAAGTGGCCTTCATTTTAATCAACAACCCGCTCACTGGGCCAGAAATACTAGCATCTCCTTTAATAAACGCCTTGCCAAAATAAGCTGCGCCTTCATGAAATGTGGTGTTCAACATCAGTAAACGGGGCGAATTGATGCCTAAATTTAAGGCCCAATCCGAAAAATCCTTGTGGGTAACCGAACCACTCAGATTGCCCATAGTATTGAATTTGGTATCATAAATGGGGGTGTCACGTACCAAGAAACGGTTTTTACTAATGTCGACTATCGTTTCGTCTTCAAAACGGTAATCGGTGTTCAAATAGGGAATTTGCAAGCCCGCTTCTGATACAGTCAACCTTCCATTGTAATCCAACTGATTCAGGTCGCCATCAATTTTGGCGGTTCCAGTGGCAAATCCTCGAATATTATGGATGACATCGCCACCCAATTTGTTGAGAATACCCAAATTGAACCTGTTAAAATACACGTCCAAATCAAGGATCGATTGTTGGCCAATTAAATTAAAGGTACCATCGGCTGTAAAAGAATCAATATTTTGATTGTGCAAGTTGGCGTCAATGTTGAAATTTCGGAAATTGTCGTCACCTTTAATATCTAAACTTAATCGACCCAAATCAATGGCATTTACTTTCAGCCGATCAATGGCCAGCAAGGCGGTCGGTTGGTATTGACCTGCCTTTTGTTTCACTTTTACAAAACCATCAACCACCCCTTCAAAGGTAAACTGCTTGACGTCGGGGGTAATTTTACTCAAATCAACTTGGTCAAACAACAATTCCATGTCTTTTTCGTCATTGCCCGACAAGAAACCAAAAAGTGAAATTTTCTGGTCATCATGCGACAAAGTCACCGCATCGAAATTAAAGTCTTTTAATTTTTTGTCAAAGACCACTCGGTTCTTTTCATCATTTTGCTCATTCAAATACCAGAGGTGGTCTTTAAATTGAAGCTCCGATTTTTGAAATCCGACCACATTGTTTTTATTGGCATCAATGGTGTGATATAAATTGATGTTGTAAAAATCCTGTCCCTTGAGCCCGCCCCTAAATTCGGTTCGGAACAACAAGGTGTCTTTTTTACTAGTATTGATGAGGCTGAAGTCACGGATTTTATAGTACTTTGTCTTGATGCTATCCATTTGAATATAAGCCGCGTACATCGGGTTTTTGTTGTCAATTTCAAGTTGGACCTTATCCATGGTCGTTTGAAAGGCCGTGATATAAGGTGAACTCACATTGAGTCGGAAATTTTTGGTTTCAGAACTGAGTTTTCCCCGAACAACGGTTTGCGGAGCAATGGTAATGTCGGGGTAAAAAATCTCGACAAACTTGCTAAACAATTGAATGTCAAAATTTACATATTGCCCGTTTTGAACCGGGTTCGGCTTGTAATTGGTGTACAAACTACCCATGCAGTTTTCGGCGAGTTTGCGCAAGTCGGCAAATCGGAATTTACCCACCACTTTGCCTTTTACAATATCGGGCGACTGAATGAGAATGGTGCGTTCGCCTTGTTCATCAAAAGAAGCATTCAAATGGAGTTGGTCAAAAAAGTACAAATCTTTTCTGTTTTGGTAACTGGCATCTTTCAGGTCCAAATTGCCAATAATGTCATCTAATTTGGTGCCGTCAACCAAGCAACGCAAATTGCCCCGAAACACCCCAATGGAATCTTTGATAAAATGCAACTTCTTTAAATTGGCATAATCCACTTGGGCCTCGAAGTCGAATTTTTTTACCTGTTTATTAAAATCGACCGAACCGTCAAAATCCATTCGGAGGTTTGGGTCGTTGCTGTTTACTTTGCCTGAAAATACCGATTGTTGGCAACCGCCATCCACTTTTAATTGCGAATAAGCATAACCATTGTATTCTAACAATGAAATAGTTCCATCAAAATCAGTATCTAAAAAGGCTTGCTTAAAGCCTTTACCCTTCACGTGCAAATCGGCACTGAGCGCCCCGACATTGTCTAAATTGGCAAATTGACCTACTTGGAAATGGTCAAAATTTAAATTGCCCTGATAAGCTGCTTTGTCAATATGATTGAGGCTGGTAATGTTTAATTGCGCCTCCAGATTCCCTAATAACGTGCTCAGATAGAAATCGGTATCTATATAATATTTGGTAAGTTTGGTGCGGCCTACCAACGAAAACCGGCCCAGTTTGGCAATAGATGAAGGCAGTTTATTCTTTAGAATTTGGGGTAAAATGGCAATCAAGTCTGAGTACGTGGCCGTCACTTGCTGAAATTTGCCATTCATGTAAAATTCACCTGGGCTGTTGTTAAACAAGTTTCTGAAATTTACATCGCCGACCACTTTGGTTTGGTGGGTGTCTTTCAAGCTTAGGTCAATACAGTAGAGGTTGTTCAGTGTTCCCTCTATTCTAGACCGGAACAAAAACCGTAAATTTTTTCCAATTCCTTTAAAAAAACAATGAATGTCATGGCTGGCTACCGAACCAAAATCTACCTGCACATCAAACTTGACCCGGTTGTTAAAATCGGCAAAATCACCTGGTTGATAGGTCAACTTTGCTTTCCCTTTTACAAATGATTTGGTGGTTTTCAAAGTCATGTCGGATAACGTCATTGACTGCTTGGTATATACAAAATAGCCCCTAAGGCGCTCCACATCCACCCCACGGTGGTCGTGAAATGCCATTTCATCTATTTGAGCAAAAATGCGGGGACCTTTTATTTTAAAATCGTCTAATTGGATGTTCAGTTTGGTAAAATCGACATCTTTGGGCACTTTGCGGTTGTCATCAAGCATCCTAAATCGGCCATCGGTTACCGTGACTTTTTTCGAATACATTCTGAATCTTCCTTTTCCAGGCTTGCCGTCATCAATGGCTTGCACAAAGCGGTCAATATTGGTGGTTTCTTCTCCTTTGTAACGCTTGATGTGTAATTCCAAGCCATTGGCCTGAATGGGACCAAAAAACAATTGGCCCTTGATCAATCGTTTCCAGTCTAAAATGGAGGTTCTGATGTCGTGGGCATAAATTAAAGTATCCTGGTGGTGGTCACGGATAAAAACCTCCTTTAACTTAACGGTGCCAAATACAGAAATGGCCACCTGATCAATGGTCAGGTGCGTTTTAAAAGCATTGTTAAATTCATCGGTCACATACCTACCCAAACGGGTTTGCACGGCAGGAACAGTCAACAAAAACACGAATAACACCAATAAAAAAAGCAAAGCCAGGAGGCTTCTCCATAGATATTTTGTCCAATTTCTGGACTTTTTAAGAGGTGGATTTTCTTCCAATACTTGTGGATTTTACTGGGCTAACTACCAAAATCAATCAAAAAAATGGCTACTTTTGGCAAGTTGTAAAATTAACCAAAAAAGAGGCAATTTTTGTTAAATTAATTAAAATTCATGTCTATTTCTACTGACAATAATTTTTACATTTTGGCCATTGAAAGTTCATGCGACGATACGGCAGCCGCAGTACTCAATCACCGCAAAGTGATATCAAATGTGGTCGCACGCCAGCATGTGCATGAGGCCTATGGCGGGGTGGTTCCAGAACTGGCATCAAGGGCGCATCAACAAAACATTGTGCCGGTGGTTGATGTGGCACTCAAAAAAGCGGGGATTTCTGCAACAGATTTACACGCCATTGCATATACCCAAGGCCCCGGATTAATGGGTTCCTTGCTGGTGGGCGGCTCCTTTGCCAAGTCAATGGCGCAATCTCTCAACATTCCATTGGTTCCAGTGCATCATATGCAAGCACATATATTGGCGCATTTTATTGATGAACCAGGTTATGACTGCCCAACCTTTCCATTTTTAGCCCTCACCATTTCAGGTGGTCACACCCAAATTGTGCAGGTAAATAGTCCCTTTGAATTTGACGTATTGGGCGAAACCACCGACGACGCAGTGGGAGAAGCCTTTGACAAAACGGCCAAAATTCTTGGATTCCCCTATCCTGGTGGCCCATTAATTGACCAGTTTGCCGCAGAGGGAAATCCTAAAGCATTTCCATTTACCAAACCACAAGTGCCCGGTTTGCATTTTAGTTTTTCAGGATTAAAAACCCAAATTTTATATTTCATTCAAAAAGAGGTGGCCAAGAACCCCCATTTTATTGAAGAAAACAAAGCAGATATCTGTGCCTCGGTCCAGCATATCATTATTAAAATTTTACTTGATAAGCTTGGAAAGGCCGTGGCTCAAACAGGCATTAAACAAATCGCGATTGGCGGCGGGGTATCGGCCAATTCGGGCATTCGCAAAGCCCTAAAAGACGCAGAAGCGACCAAGGGCTATACCACTTTTGTACCTAAATTTGAATACACCACCGACAATGCCGCCATGATTGGCATTGTGGGCTATTTACAACTTGACGCGGGTAAAAATGGGGACACTTCCACTTTATCACAAGCCAGAATTTCGTTGTAATATGCAAGTATTTTACCTCCCCTCTTTACAACCCAACGATTCAGTCGCCTATTTTGACGCCGAAGAAAGCAAACACATGGTGCGGGTATTGCGCAAAAAAACGGGCGATCTCATCTATATTACCAACGGAAGCGGCGGTTTATTTAAAGCGGAAATTGGTTTAGCTACCGACAAAAATTGCCAGGTAAACATTGTCGAAGTGGAACTCGTACCAAAAGACCCCTACCACATCCATTTGGCCGTTGCGCCCACCAAAATGAACGAACGCTTTGAATGGTTTTTAGAAAAGGCCACCGAAATAGGCATCCATGAAATTACGCCCATCATTTGCGACCATTCTGAGCGCAAAATCATCAAGATTGATCGGATGGAAAAAATCATTCATGCGGCTGTGAAGCAATCGGTTCGGGCTTTTGCGCCGAAGCTCAACGAACCCGTGTCGTTTGACACATTTTTGAAGGTGACCAAAAATGATACAGGAAACCATTTTATTGCCCATTGCCAAACAGGCGAAAAAAGCAGCTTGTGGGATGCCCTACCACTAAGTGATTCTTACACGATTTTAATAGGGCCCGAAGGCGATTTTTCGGAGGCTGAAATCAAACGGGCTGTGGCTGCCAATTACCAAGCAGTGAGCCTCGGTAATCAACGATTACGCACCGAAACGGCGGCTTTGGTGGCGGTGCATCAAGCTGTTTTAAAAAACCAGATTGTATAAAATCTGTTAAAATTAAACTTCCCGAAGGCTATTTCAATTAATTTTAGCACATGAAGCATCAAATCTATTTAATCGTTATTCTTTGTAACCTGTTTTTTGCCAATGGTTTATTTGGACAAAAAACACTTGAATTTGCCACATTAAACGAAGCCAAACAAGCGGCTTCATTACAACACAAACCCTTGATGGTGATGCTGTATGCCGATTGGTGCGAGCATTGCAAAAAAATGAAACAAGAGGTGTTGCCTAGTCCTGAAATCAACACTTTGCTCAAAACCCGTTTTGCCACTGTGGCCATCAATGCTGAAAAAGAAGGCGCTTCCTTGGCCAAACAATTTATGGTGAATCAGTATCCTACTTTTTTGTTTTTTAATGAGCAAAACGAGCTCATATATGGTTTTATGGGCGAATTCAACTCGGCTGATTTTCAGAAAGAATGCCAACAAGCTTTGATTCCAGAGGCTCAATTTCCTACTTTAAAAAAACGTTTTGAGCAAAACCCAAAGCAAGCACAGTACTGTTTAGACTATGTGATGGCTTTGCGTAAAATTCGGTTTAATTATGGCAAACCTGCCCAACAATATTTAGCCCAAGTTTCAGATAATGAATTACTTTCAGAGATTCATTGGAAAATTATTGCCAATGGCATCATGGCTATTTCATCGCGTGAAATTCAATTTGTGTTAAAGAACCAAGCCGCTTTTGCTAAAATTGCTTCGCCCAAACGGGTTGAAAGAAAATTGGTCAACGTGGTGCAAGAAGCACTGTTTCCACTCACCGAACAAGGTGACACCTTGCGCTATTCGGCAGTTCGTGCGCAAGTAAAGGCAATGAATTATGCCAAAGCCGACTCACTTGCTTTTGAAATGGATTGTCAATTATATGAAAAGGTGAGTAATTGGAAAAAATACAAAACCATCACGCAAGAAAACACCGTAAAATGGGCCTTGAAGAACCCCCAGTTATTGAAGCGCATCGTGGCAAATTATCTGGAACATGTCTCAGATGAACAAGCATTAAAACAAGCTGAAAGCTGGGCCATTCAATTGAAAACCACACAACCCAACAAAGAAAATTACCGGAATTTGGGCAAATTATACCTCAAATTAAAACAATTTGACCAGGCAAAAGAAACGTTGAATGAGGGTATTTCCGCTTTAAAAGACATGCATTTTGACTCGAGCGAACTGGAACGGTTGCTGTTGGAAGTGCCTAGGTAAACCTAATGGATTTAAGGTTTCAGCACGTTCCGAATTACATCCCTAAGGATCATTACATTTGGATAATCTCCTGCTTGTTTACAATCTAATTTTAGTGTAGGGGCTTCATGTTCGAGAAATACGTTCAAGTCGTCACAATGTCGCAAGATATTGAATTCAAGCAAGTTACAATCCCACAGAACGCCCTTGTTATGATTTGTGCCGCTTGCTAAAGTATATCCAACCGAACCACCTACGGCAAAAAACCCTGCTTTGCTCCACGCATTTGCTAAACTTGCTTCCATATAATAATAATTAGAGCCTGCAAATAGGACGTGCACAAACATATTCGGATACTCCGTATCTTGATTGATATCGTCACTATTTCTATATTTTAAAATTGCCTTTAGAGAAAAATATAAATAGCCGCGCCAAACTACTGCAAAAGCACCTTTGATTTTTGAATCATTGGCTTTGTCATAAAAATAACAACTGTCTTCTGGATTGTACATTTCTTGCTTGTTAAACCCCGTACCAGTAAATGGTTGCAAACTCATTTTTTTTGGCGCTTGATTTAAAAAATCATACATGGTCATATAGACTCCGTCTGGAAATTTATTTAATGCTGGTAATAAATCAGGATCATTCGGCCTTCTTGGTTCAGCAACAATTGTGGAAATTTTTGGCGGTTCATTTTCTTGACTTTTGGGTTTACGAAGCACCTCCACCTTCACAAAAGTAAGGTCCGATTGCAGCAAGCTATCGCGTTTGCTATTGGCCAAATTTGAAAAATACACTTTGTCGTTTCGGTATTCCAAATCGGCAAAATCTACGGTATTTCCTGAACTTGTATGAATAGTTCCCTTGGCTATCTTTTGGTTCGCATCTTCTTGGCCGATTGACTTTGAAAACACCATACTTACCAAAAAAAACAAAACTAGTTTCATACCTATAGTTAAATGAGATTGTTGCATATTGTCTGTAATCAAAAAAGACTGCAAATAAATAAAAAACTAGTAAAAGTAAAAACAATGAATCAAAGTAAAGCTACTTCTTTTTCAACACTTTGTATTCCTCATAACAAGCACTAATGGCGTCAAGGATTTGAAGGTCATTGGCCGTTTTAATAAATGCTTCTGAATAATTGCAACGGCTTAAAATTTCTGGAATGTCATTTTTATTGATTCCTAATAATACAGCAATGGTTTCGCGGTCAAACTTGGACTCAAGCAAATTTCGGACGGTGTCGTCCTTTTTCATTTCTTTCAGTTTCTTGAGCTCTTTGGGTTTCTTTCCAAAGAAATTATACAGCATATCTGCTGGATTAAAAATAGACCCCAACACCCTTGAAAATGCGCCTGGCGTAGAATCACCAGCCTCATATCCTTCAGGCAAGCCATTAATACTGTATCGGTGGCTGGTTTGGTCTGGAATCAATTTGGAATCTACCTCAAGGTAACCAGTTAAATCGTATTTTCGGACAATGACTTCTTCCAAAGCAATCGCTTTTTCAGTCATTTGAATTTTTGCCGAACCGTTTTTGAGCCAGTCATTAGTAACGCGAACACGAATGGATTGATACCCAATTAAGGTAAAATGCAATGTGTCATTGACACTCACATCCATTTCAAAGGCACCTCGCTGGCTGGTAACTGTTCCGCGTACTTTATTCAGATTAATGACATTAACATTTGGAATGGGCAACAAGGTGTTGTCATTTACCACCAAACCTGACACCCTTTTACTCAGTTCATCGGTTTGTGCCCATGTTGAAGTGGAGCATATAAAAAAAAGAAGGAAAATCAAGTGACGCATAACCGATATTAACGGTTTAAAAGTATGAAACTTTTAGCGACCAACTTGGTCTTCCTTCTAAATATTTAAATAATATTAACGTTTTCCAAAAAAACGCTATACTCTAGGACGTCGCGATTTTGCCGCTTCGAATATCGATTTACTTGGCTTGGAATCGCCCTCTTTATTACCTTTGTACCCTTTTTTCTCTGATCTGAGCGCACTGTAATCTTTGGTACCACTGCCAAATTCGCGTTTGCCACCAAAGTCTTTCTTGCCACCAAAATCTTTCTTGCCACCGAAATCTTTTTTACCGCCAAAATCACGTTTGCCCCCAAAATCACGGCCACCGCCACCGCTTGGACGAGAATCACCGCGGCTATTTTTTGATACTTCTACATTAATTTTTCGGCCATTCAGCTGCATTCCATTTAACGTGTCAATCACCTGATCGGCATATTCTGCATCGGTAGCAAAAAATGAGAATCCTTCTTTGACATCTACTTTATAGACGGCATCGCGGCCTAAATTCAAGGTTTCTTTTAAGAAATCTTTCAATTGCATCCAATCAAAATCATCGCGTGATCCGATGTTCAGGAAGTAACGAACGGTGTTGCCCGAATCATAACTTTCCGTTTCTTTGCCCGGTTTAGTCGAGCTTAAATCGCGTTTTGATTTGTAATATTGCAAGAAGCGGTTGAATTCAACCGACACCATTTTACGGATTAATTCGTCTTTGGTCAAGCCTTCTAACACTTCATTAATGGCTGGTAAATACAAATCAATTTCATGATCTACCTCGGTGTCTTTGATTTTATTGGCCAAATGCAACAATTGGATTTCGCAAATTTCCATTCCAGACGGAATGGCTTTTTCTTCCACTTTTTGCTTGATTATTTTTTCAATAATATGGATTTTCTTCAATTCAGTGCGCGTAATAATCGCCATAGAAATCCCCAATTTTCCAGCACGGCCTGTACGTCCCGAGCGGTGCGTATAGGTTTCGATATCATCTGGTAATTGGTAGTGAATTACGTGAGTGATGTTGTCAACGTCAATTCCTCGTGCCGCTACATCGGTAGCTACCAACATTTGAATTTGACGACCTCTAAAGGCTTTCATCACCGAGTCGCGTTGTGCTTGTGACAAATCGCCGTGCAAAGCTGCCGCGTTGTAGCCATCTTCGATTAACTTTTCAGCAACCGCTTGCGTATCTCTCTTGGTGCGGCAAAATACCACCGAAAAAATATCCGGATTGGCATCGGCCAAACGTTTTAAAGCTTCATAACGGTCGCGAACTTGTACCACAAAACACTCATGTGAAACAGTTGCTGAACCAGAATTTTTGTGCCCAACGGTAATTTCGTGTGGGTTTTTCATGAACTGACGCGCAATGCGTGCCACTTCTTGAGGCATGGTGGCAGAAAAAAGCCATGTCATTTTTTCGTCAGGTGTATTGGATAAAATGGAGCAGATATCTTCATAAAAGCCCATGTTTAACATTTCATCCGCTTCATCCAACACGCAATACGACAATTTGGAAATGTTCACCAAACCTCGGTTAATCATATCTTGCATGCGGCCTGGTGTAGCCACAATAATCTGCGCTCCCTTGCGGATGTCGCGTGCCTGATCGGTAATGCTGGCACCACCGTAAACTGCCACAATATTGAGACCTCGCTCATATTTGGCATACAATTTCATTTCATGGGTAATCTGTAGGCATAACTCGCGCGTGGGAGCCAAAATCATCGCCTGAGTTTGGGTAGAATTGACATCAATTTTTTGAATCAATGGAAACCCAAAGGCCGCTGTTTTGCCTGTACCTGTTTGCGCCAGCGCTACCAAATCGGTATCTTCTCCCAATAGAACGGGAATCGCTTTCTCTTGGACTTCGGATGGTGTTTCAAACCCCAAATCGCCAATAGCCTGTAGTAACGATTCTTGTAGTCCTAATGTGTTAAATGTAGACATTCTTATTTATTAAAATTCGCTGCAAAGGTACGTCAATTATTGCAAACTATCTAATAAACAGGCTCAAAAGGGGATTCAAATTAAATTATATCTATCAAAAAAGCGGTTTCTCTCGTTATATTTTTATGAAGTGGTTTAAATTTTTTTGATTGAAGCGAAAAATGAGGATTTTTGTTCCAGATTTTAACTTTTTTGCATTGCATAGCAGCGCTACGGAATAATAAAAAGCTGAAATATGGGGCGAAAAGACCATTTTGCAGCCAATTGAAAAAAGTTTAAATCACTTCTACATTTTAAACTAACGTTATTCGACATTGACACGTTGGTCGGCAGGATAACTCACCCGGTATGAAAAGGTCTTTTTAATGGTTTCTTTTGGTTGAATGGTCAATTCCCATGTCAAAACACCCGTTTTTTCATTGTGTTCAGCCCCGTCTAATTTCAGGTCGTCCACCACAATTTCTTGCTGCTGACTAACGGGAATTCGGTCGGTGATTTCCACTTGAACCAGCTTTTCTTTTGCGCTGTGGACACTCAATTCAAAGCCTTTTTGAATCTTTTTGGTGCCACCAAACAACGATTTGTTTGAAAATGACGTTACTGGTTTTCGGGCTACCGTCAATGAGGCGTCGGTTCCAAGATTAATTTTCATATCGGCGTCGGTCAGATCTGGATTGATGAAGGTGGTCCCGGCAAAATTTTCATCTAAATAAATTTGAGCCCGCCCCGCTTGCCATTGGTAGTTGGTCATTTGTTGCATTACGGCCAACAAATATACTTTTGACTGCAAAAGTGGCGTGGTCACATAGTTGAAAATAGCAGGCACTGGAAAGCTTTCCAACTCAAACAAAGCTGTTTTTTCATTGGAAAGTAGATTTTGGAAAGTTGGTAAAGTATAGGTGATGGAAGTGACACCCACTTCAGCCGTTGCTTGCGGTTTTGCTGGTTCTTTATCTTTATAATCCGCTACACCATCTTTATCGGTTAGACTGCTCAATGAAGCAGCCCCTCTTATGCTAACAACCACTTCTTGCAACGCTAGTCCTCGATTCAATTTGATGTCCATTTGAGCAGCATAAATAGGAATAGTTTCAGTTTCATAGCCAATAAATGAAAATTCCAATTCGGTTCCTGATGCCACATCCAATTCGTATTTACCGTCAAAATCAGAATGGTACACTTTGTTAGTGCCTATCAATTTTATATTTACCGCAGGCAAGGGACCTGTTTCATCCCGAACCACACCTGTAACATGTTTTACCTTCGGATTATACTGATGGATTTGTTGTTTGGTAAAGGCATTTTTTGATTTACTAAAACTTAAATACTGCGGATTAACTTCTGGTTGTTCAAAACTTAAACTGGGATCGCCTGTTGACAACATTAATTTTACGCCTTTCCAATTTTCGCCACAATGCTGATAGATCTCCGCTTTACGCACCACTTGCACACTATCAGATTGTTGGGTGGCGCGGATGTCATAAGTGGGCTCCCACCCTACTTCACTCACCTGATAAGTGAGCACAACTGACAGTTCGGTTGCGCTTTGGGGGTTGTCTATTTCAATGGTTAATTGACCTGTATCATTTGAAAAATTACCACGATTATTAGCTGCCACATGGAGGGAATCGCGTTGACTTTCGAGCATTTTTTTTCGTTCATTCAACACATCAATGGCCTCTTTTAAAACAGGAATTTGCTGGCGGTAATAAGTGCTGTGTTTTTGCAATTTTTCTAAATTAACCGACTGCACATCGCTGCCAAGAAGTCGGTTTTGAGTGAGTATGGACAATTCTTCTTCAATGCCTTGTTTCTGCGCCGCAACTAACATGATTTCGCGGTTCTTTATCTTTAAACTTTTTTCGATGTCTTTTTGCTGTGTAAAAAAATCGGGCAGTTCAGTGTACAGATTAATATCAAATTCAATTGATCGGACACGGACCATTTGTAAACCACTGAGCAAAACTGAGTTTTTAAGAATATTAGGAGATAAATTGGGAATCACCCATGTTGACGCACCCGCTGGCACGCGCACTTTAAAGTCCGATTTAACTTGAGCACCCGCATAAAACACCGTCACTTCTTTGGCTTCGGGGTGAACGGTTAGCTTTTGAGCATGTGCGAAAATCGGGGAGAAAAGTAAAAACAAACCAACTCCATTCGCAATAAAAGAGCCGTTTAGGAATAGGAACCAATTTGGCAAATTGCCCTTTATGGACTTAGAAAATAGTTTCATGTGTAAAAATGCGAGGTTCATCTATTCTACTAAAAGATTCTTGTTTGATGGATAGCTGACTCTGTAAGACAACTTTTTCTTGAACACTTCACGAGCCGGCAATTTGATGTTCCACACCAAAACCCCTGTTTTCTCCTCCAATGACGCACTATCCACTTCCACTTCATCAACGGTGATTTCTTGGTCTTGACTCACCGGAATGCGGTCTTTTAGTTCAATGTCAATGGCGTACTCTTTGGTGTTTTTTACAATCAATTCAAATTGACGTCTTGTTTTGCGTACCGATCCAAACAACGACTTGTCTGAAAATTGCTGAATAGCTTTCCGTTCAATGTTAATAGCCGCATCTGTACCCATGGAAATTTTCATGTCCGCGTCGGTCAAATCAGGATCAATCACTGTTTTGCCTGCATAATTTCCCTCTAAATATATTTGGGCTTCACCGGCCAATAAATGCCATTGATCCCATTGCGCCACATGAGCAATTAAATAGACTTTGTTTGACAATATGGGCGCCGCAAAATAGTTAAACTTGGCAGGCATGGCAAAGGTTTCTATTTCCATTTCTTTGGGTTTGTTGTCGGATAACAACTGCCCTTTTTGCGGAAGCTCAAAGAGTAAAGTGGTCATAGACGAGGTAATGGTTGGGGTGTATGAAACCTCGTCTGAAATTCTACCTGCGCTACTTTTCCCTGCACTGATATTCAATCCAGCTACTTGTCCTTGCAAGCTTTGAATAAAACTAGCATTTGGTCTTGACTGGTTCATAAATCTTAAATAGTTGGGCCAGATTTTGGGCGTTTCTAAGGATAAACTCGGATTGCCTGTTGACAAAATAATTTTAACATTTTTCCAATCCTCGCCACATTGCTGCTGAATTTTGGCCTTGCGAATGCACGTTAATTCATCTAATTTTTTGGTTGCCCGAATTTCATAGACAGGCTGCCATTGCACACCTCCCACTTGGTAAGTGATGCCAATATTGGCCGATTGTTCACTGCCGATATTTTCTACTTCAATCATGAGTTGGCCCTTGTACATTTGCGATTCGCCTAATTTTTCACGGACATCCTGCAAAGAATCCTGTTTACTTTGCAATTGCTGAAAACGCTCGTCCAAGTCGTATAATTCCATTTTCAAGAGAGGCACTCTTTCTTTATAATATTTGGCATGAGCCTGTATTTTCTCGAGGGTTACCGCTTGTTGGGCACTCGATAAATTTTTGTTCACATTCAGTAAGTTAAGCTCCTCCTCAATGCCCGACTTTTTGTTAGTCACCAGTGCAAGTTGCTTCTGATTCGCTTTGAGCCCTAGTTCAATTGCATGAATTCTTGCCGAAAACACTTCCGTTTCTGAATATAACACTTGTTCAAATTCTATGGATCGGATGCTCACTTTATTGCCCAGCCCCGTCAATAAGACAGTGTTTTTTTGAACACTAGGCGACAAACCTTGAATCTTCCATGTGCTGGCTCCCTTAGGTATGGCTGTTGTAAAAGTGGCATGCACCTGCGCCCCATTGTAAAACAAAGTCACTTCATTGGGTATAGGGCGAATCAGTTGCACTTGAGCAACTAAACAAAAAGGGGCAAAAAACAAAAAAAGTACTTTCATAAATGTAAAATAAATTACTTTCAAATATAACTTAAAATTGCCCCCATTCTATTTCATCCGCTAAATTCGACAACTCAGTCAAATTTTGAAAACGGTAAATAGGCATCAGTGATACTTTTGCCTCAAATTCAAATCTATCAAAAAATGAAACAGTTATTTTTATGGGGGTTTTTAATCAGTTTTGCGTGGATGCATGCGCAAAACAAACCCCAACAATCATTGCAACAGGTGGTCAAAGGAATCGTGATTGACGAATGGTCAGGACGGCCTTTACAAGGGGTTAAAATCAGCCTTGAAAATGCCGAGGACACTGCAGCCCTAACCGATAGTTTGGGGCAATTCCGATTTGATCAAATTCCCATTGGTCGGCGAAGCTTTAAAGTGCAAAAAGACGGCTACGAAAATGGCGGAGTATCAAATATTGAAGTGACTTCTTCCAAAGAAATCGAATTGGAATTGAAGCTCAAAGAACGATTGGTTCAACTACAAGAAGTGGTTGTTGGCGGCGACAGAAAAACGCAAGCCATCAACAGAACGGCGGTGGTCAGTGCCCGACAATTTACGGTTGAAGAAGCGGTTCGTTATGCGGGTTCGCGGAATGACCCCAGCCGGATGGCGCAGAACTTTGCGGGGGTAAGTGGTGGAAACGATGCCCGAAATGACATTATTATTAGGGGAAATTCACCCGCAGGTATTTTATGGCGGCTCGATGGCGTTGACATACCAAATCCCAATCATTACAGCACACTTGGTTCAACAGGCGGACCAGTGACCATCTTAAACACCAACACCTTAAAAAACTCTGACTTTTTATCGGGCGCTTTTCCAGCCAGTTACGGGAATGCCATGGCTGGGGCATTTGATTTAAGAATGCGCAACGGAAACGCCGAAAAACATGAATTTACAGGCATGATGGGCTTTAATGGCTTTGAAGCAGGAATTGAAGGTCCCATTTCCAAAAAAAGCAAAGCATCTTATTTGTTTAATTACCGCTATTCGTTGGTGGCCACACTAATTAAATTTGGATTGAATTTTGGGACAGGATCGGCCACTCCCTATTTTCAAGATATGAACTTCAAAATAAATATCCCTACAAAAAAGTCTGGCACTTGGAGTTTGTTTGGATTTGGCGGTGGAAGCAATATCAAATTTGATGCGCTGGATAATGACAATTTATATGCCACGCCTGATGGCAGTTTAAGAGACCGAAAATTTGAATCGAATACTGGATTTGTTGGTTTGTCGAATCAGCATTATTATAACAATACTACTTTTGGAAAATGGATTGCTGCTGCCTCTACCTCACAAGCAGAATACAAAGAAGTCTTTTACAATACCCAACCAGAGCAAACCGCCTTTTACAAGAAAAACGTGGCTTCAAAATTTATTATGGGATATACTTTACAGCATAAAATGAATGCAAAAAATCTACTTACTGCTGGAGCCTTTGCCGACTTGAATGTCTTGAGTTTAAGAAACGATTACATCCCCGATGGAAGTAGCAATTTGTTTACGTTTATTGATACCCGAAAAAATGCGGTCTTATACCGAACCTATTTCAATTGGAACTACCGTTTTACCGATCAATTAACAACCAACTTGGGCGTGTATGGTCAGTACTTTGATTTAAACAAAAAGACGAGTATCGAACCACGCTGGAATGTAAAATACCAAATGAAAAACCAACAAACCTTATCATTTGGCGTTGGTTTGCATAGTCAAACTCAGCCATTAGAAGTCTATTTTTACCAATCAAAAAACAGTTTGGGTCAAATAGAAATGACCAATCAAAATTTGGATTTTGTCAAAAGTGTACATGCCGTGCTAGGTTACGATTATTTGTTTACCAAAAATGTAAGATTAAAAACGGAAGCGTATGTACAATCCTTGTATAATGCAGCCGTTGAACAAACGCCAAGTTCATTTAGCATGCTTAATTCGGGCTCTGATTTTTATTTTCCAGATAAAACCCATTTAGTAAATCAAGGCAAAGGATACAATTACGGCGTAGAAATTACTTTGGAACGATTCTTAAACAGAGGAATATACTATTTGTTTACCGCCTCCGTGTTTGAATCAAAATACAAAGGAAGTGACGACGTGTGGCGCAATACAGCCTATAATTCAAATTATATCACCAATGCGTTAATTGGGAAAGAGTTCTATATTTCAGAAAAATCTACATTTGGCATCGACACCAAGGTTACCTTCGCGGGAGGCCAACGATATACCCCTTTTGACATCGCCGCTTCGCAAACTGCTGGATATGTACTAAGACAAACAGATCGGGCCTACAGCGAACAAAATCCCGCTTATTTCCGATGGGATCTAAAACTATCGTATACTAGAAATGTGAAGAAATATACGCAGAAATGGTATATTGACTTTCAAAACCTAACAAACCAGAAAAACTTATATGTTAGAAATTTAAATCCAGCAAAAGGAACTATTTCAGATATCAACCAAATTGGATTTTTCCCAAACATCAATTATAAAATTACGTTCTAAATTACGAAACTTGAATGTGAAAAGATCCAACATTACTCAATAAAAAAAACCGCCTAATCGGCGGTTTTTTTTAATTATATCTGATTCTACAAAATATTAATCAGCTATATGATACGTTAATGACAATTCATAAACACCGCCTGTTTTTCCAATTGGTGTGGTATTATAATCATAAGAAAGACCCAATTTAAAATTCTCATATAACAATCCAAATGACGGATTAACAGATATCAAAGTACTAGCACCTGGTGTATTCTTTGTTGGATTGAGAGAAAATGTTGGACCAACATAAAAACTATTTACAGTTAAAATAGTACCTACATCTAATCTGCTGAAAGCACCTTGTTTCATAAAATTGGCGGTAAGCAATAATTTAGTATCTGTTGGGAAAATCTGTGACCCAATTTTCTCTTCCAAATTCTGAATCTCATGACCAACAGTTACATTCATAAACATATCTAGAGGCGCATTACCATTTTCAAGTAATGAAATATTAGGCTTGTTCAAATGTTTAACAGAAAATCCAAACCATGAAGTTTCATTGTTAAACAACAAACCAGCAGACATATCAAAGAAACCAACTTTAGAACGCAATACAGATGGATCAACAGAAGTTGGACTTATAGCACCTGTAGAGGCATTAATTTGATCTCCTAGCAATAAATTACCAAAACCATACGATTTATTCCCATAACCTACTTCTAGACCTGGTCTAAAAATCCAACTATCACTTAATGCCACTTTGTAAGCATAATTTAAATTAACTTGGGTAAAGTTGTACCCATTGGTTTGTTCCCTATTGCTTAACACGTTTACACCAATACCACTATTCATCTCATCGATCCAAGTATTAAAAAAACCATAATCAGAATCAACGCGTAAATTCATGTCAGGCCACTGTGTTCTGTGCAACAAACCTGCATTGAGCGATTCATTGTAACCAGCAAATCCTGGATTTACAAACTGTAAAACATTGTAATATTGCGTAAAGACAGGATCTTGTGCTAGTGCGAGTTTACTAAGTAATACTAAAAAAATAGAACAATAAATTGTTTTTTTCATATGGTGGTAATTATTGTTTTTAATGGTTGCAATAAATCACTTCTAATAATGAGTGTAAGTACAAAAACTATTAGCTTGCGAATACGTTATTGGTTATTTAATGATAGCAAAAGATCCGTCTTGATTAATAGTTTGACCATAGAAAGTTACAGCTGACACTTTAAAATGATAATTTCCATTTTGAACAATCTTATCGTCGATTTTACCATTCCATCCAGTTAATGTAATTCCTTCTTCTTGATAAATCATATTACCCCATGAGTTATATACCTCAAGTTTCAAGCTCACCACACCAACGCCAACTGGTGCAAAATACTCATTAACACCATCCTGATTAGGCGTAAACGCTGTAGGAACCAACAACTGGTAACCAGCTCCAATCACATAAGTAAATGCTTTAGTCCGTTGGCAACCCATAGGATAATAAATAGTTTGAGTTACTGTATAAACACCTTCGCGAGTGTATGTATGTATTGGATTTTCATCTGTTGAAGCACCTCCATCGCCAAAATCCCATGAAACCGACAAGTACGACCCTATGGTTGTATTGGTAAACTGAATCGGATCTTGAATAGAATAAGTACCATAAGTAGATGATGCATAAGAAGTAGACGTATGCGCAGGTTCTATAATAGCTCCAGAAGGATCACGTAAAACTGGTACAAATACATTATATGTAAACTGTGTGGAACAGTTCGCCGCATCGGTTACAGTTAGCTGAACAGTACCACTCGTCTGGGTGGTCATTTCACGGCCATCGGGACTCACCATTACATTTGGATCCAAGCCATTAGACCAAGTAAAATTATATGGAGTTAAACCGCCAGTAGCTAAAGCAATAAATTTCTGAATTACGTTAGCATTAGCGCAATCAACATTTAAGCTCTGTTGTATATCCAATACAATCGGATCAGGGCGGGTCACCACAAACGTTTGGTTCTTAGTACATCCTCGGTTATCATATACAGTAACATTATAAGTCCCTGCACCAATATTTGTAATATCTTCCGTTGAAGCACCATTTGTCCATATAAATTGAGCAATTGGCAATGTTCCACCTCCAACAATTAAATCAATAGCGCCTGAATTTGGATTGGTACAATTTAATGCATTGGTAACGACCGCAGAAAGTGATAATGGCTGTGGGGTTACAATGGTCCGACATTCAACTGCTGAAAGATTGGTAGTGTTTAAGAAAGTTGCATGACAACCTCTATCATCTAATACTTCAAAACAATAAGTACCAGGAGCTAGAAGGGTTCTGTCTGCTGTTGAGCTTGTTGCAACACCATCCCATTTAACAGTGTAAGGAAACAATCCACCTGCCACATTTAATGCAATTGAACCATTAGTATCTCCATTACAAGAAATTTGAGTTACCACAGGATCAATGGTAAATACTGCCGGATTAGCTATCACGATGGATGTAGGATTCACATCATGAAAACATCCATTTGCATCAGTCACTTGATAAAAATAAGTGTCTGGTGCTAAATTTGCTTGAGTTAAACCAGATGTAATCATGTTTGCTGGTAAAACAGCTGTTTTCCACCAATTTGCTTGATAGGCAGGTGCAGGTAAAGCATAAGCAGTACCCCCTGTAATGTTAAGCACTATAGAAGCATTGTTATTCCCTGTACAAACAACATTTGTTTTAGTAGCCGTTACTACAATTGGAGCTGGTTGCCCAATTACGATGGGTTGCGGATTTGATGTAAAACCAGAACATCCTAAGCTATCAGTAACTGAAATTGTGTAGCTACCTGCTGGCACATTTTGAAAATCATAATTTAAATTAGGCTGGGTTTGACTCATGTCAACTGTAGCACTCGTATTGGCATTGGTTCCTAATAAACGATACTTATAATCATTTACTGTAGATTGCGTGATGCTTACTGGGACATCAGTAAAACCAGCGTTACAACTAATAGCTGGTGAAGCGCCAATAGCAAAAATCAATTGAGTTGGTTGGGTAATGGTTACCGTCGGATTGGTTGCTGGAGAACAGTTATTTCGGTCTTTCACGGTTACTGTATAAGTACCAGCTAATAAAGCAGTAGCCACAGCCGTGTTTTGACCAATATTACCCCCTGTATTTGACCAAACATAAGAGTAAGGAACTGTACCACCAGACACAACAGCAGTTGCTACCGCATTTGAATCACCATAACAATTAAGTGGCGTTGCAGTGGCAGAAACTACCAATGGAGTAGGTTCACCAATAGTTACTGTTTGAGATTTGGTACAATTGTTCACGTCTTTAACATCAACTGTATAAATGGAAGCGCCCACATTTGAGAGCGTAGCTCCATTCACACCTGCACCAACTTGCCAAGTATAGGTAAGAGTACCTGTACCCCCAGTTGCATTCACAGTAGCACTTCCAGAAGCAGCACCATTACACAAAGCATTGGTTACATTGGTGGTTGTAATAGTAATAGGGTTTGGTTGTGCAATGTTTATAACCCCAGTTGATTTGGCGCAATTGTTAGAATCTTTTACCACACAAGTATAATTACCCGCAGCTAAGCTTGTGGCTAGGTTATTGGCACTAACACCACTAGGTGTCCAGCTGTAAGTAAGTGATCCTGTTCCTCCAGATGCACTTAAAGTAATAGAACCGTCTGACCCAGAAAAACAAGAAACATCTGTTGTTACTTTAGTTACTACAATAGCACTTGGCTCGTTTACAATTACTGCGGTGATTGTTCTTTCAACTCCAAAAAAGTCAGATGCTACAATATCATAAGTACCTGCACGTAAATTACAAAGATTAAAACCAGTGTTGTCAACATTTGAACTTTGCGAAATTAACGTAGTTGTACCAGAAGTGTAACATTTATAAGTATAAGGTCCAAAAGACGCTGAGGTGATGTTTATTCGAACACAACCTGTATTTGCGCCATTACAATCTGCATCAGTAACCGTTCCAAGCTGAACAAGGAATGGTAATGGCTGCGTCATAATGATATTACCTTCAGTGATAGCAGCACAACCAGTATTGTTAGCATCCGTTACTGCAACGGTATAACTACCTGCAGGTACATTTTGAATTTGAGTAAAAATAATGTTGTTGATATAATTCAAATCTTGGGTGGTAGCTCCAGAAAAACCTGCAGCTGTTGAAGTCCAAACATAATTATAACTACCTGAACCTCCACTCACAATGAGGTTAATAGCTCCATTTACGCCCTCGTAGGGTGTAATGTTATAATTCCCCGGATAAGTAGATTTCACATAAGACAAAGTAATAACTGGCGTTAATAAAACGGTGTAGGTGTAAGTTACACTATTACAAATTCTGTTATTGCCATTATCGACGGAAGCATTAATCGTAAATGTTAAAGTACGAGTGGTAGTAGTGTTATTAACGAAAATCAAAGATGGGATATCACCAGAACCGTTGGCAGGTATTGCACTACCGCTTAACAAACTAACATCTGCTGCATTTGTTCCATCATGCACTAATGTCCAATTAATTTGGGCAGTACCCTGCGTGGGTGAAGTAATGTTTACCGCTGTGGAAGCAGTGTTTGTACAGATAGTTTGTGTCATATCACTATCAGAGAAAACCAGGCGTGGTTTTGGATAAACAACAACTTGTGCTGGAAATGCAACGCCCGGACAACCATTTAATCTTGGGGTGATCGTATAAGCTACAGTCGCAGATAAATCTGTTAAATTGGTAAGATTCTGAGAAAGGTTAGTACCCCCATTATTGTTTGTGTAACCCGTAACACTTCCCGTAGGAGTCACAGTGGGCGTTGTCCAAGCAAAGACAGTACCCGCAGGTATTCGATTCCCATTGCTAATGTCAGATGGTGAAACAAAATAATCAGAACCACTACAAATGCTGCCTGTGGTAAAATCTGTCAATACTACTGGTATCGGCTTAACCGTCGTAGTGTAAGTTAAAGGATTATTACCAGGACAACCTAATGGACTAGTAGCGTTTATAGTATAAACAATATTTAATGGATCGTAAGTCGAATTGGTTACAAAATCACCTGGCAAAGTCTGCGTAGTTCCATTTAAAGTGGCACCTGTAATACCTGTGTCTTGAACTGCAGACCAAACAAAGGTTGAACCTGCTACGTTAGTTGACAATGAAACAATGCTAGTTTGGGCAGTAGAACACACTTGCTGATCAGGAATAGAGGTAGTGATCACGTCTGGAATATCATTGACTGTAATAGAGAACGTTATAGGCGTAAGGGCCGGACATCCAAAATAACTAGCAGTTGCCGAAACCACCACAACACCAACAGCACTTGATGTAAAACTTGGAATTGAGAACACGTTGGTATCAGTGGCCGAACCAGCTGCCATGCCTATGTTAACCCCAGAAGGCGTGGTGTTCCATGTCCAGGTAGTTACTGGATTGGCAACCAATGGAATAGTAGCGACCACATCACCTCTACAGTATACCAAAGGCAATGTCGGCTGCATTACTGGACGTGGAAGTACCCGAATAGGTATTATAGATGTAGGTCCAGTGGTACACCCAGCGTAAACGGCTGATATTGTAATGTCAGCAATAATTTGTTGGGTAGTAGCATTAGCACCTGTAAAAGAAGGTATGATAGCACCCGTTCCACTCATTTGCATACCAAAACCAGTAACACCACTTGCAGCACTTGTAATGTTGGTGCTCCAAGAAAAATTCACATTTGAAATGATATTGGAATAATTGGACATGTCAAATGCAGCTCTGTTTCCACCATCACATAGTGAAGCACCTGTTGGCAACCCGCTAAAAATAGGTTTCGGGTTAATGATAATATTAAATGTTCGTGGTGTACCTGGACAACCTTCGGCATCTACTGCTGTAACGGTAATGGGCAAAGTAAGTACAGTGGCACCTGTATAGGTCACTGCAAAAGCAGGTATGGGTCCCATACCAATAGCAGGTAAACCTGTTTCAAAAGTAGTATTTCCGTTTACCCAGTTAAACGTTACACCATTTATATTAGAAGTAAAATCAATTTGGGTACTGGATGACCCTGCACAAAAAGTAATTTGAGTAAAAGTAGCATTTCCATTGATGGTTTCAACCTTTGGGGTTGGGTTAATTTTAAATGTATTACTTGATGTTGTTGACAAACCACATTCATTACTAGCCGATAAATTGACCACTTGCGGCCCTGTAGCAATTCCATAATGGATAAGACCTGGATTTAAAGAAGTGGAAGTTAAAGGTGATACTGCCCCCGGAAATGACCAACTGTATGCGAGTGCCTGGGTACCGCAATTGGTAACTGCTGCCACTGGCGTAAAAGTGGTATCAAGTCCATTTTGACAAACCGTTGGGATATTCGTAATACGTATATCTGGTTTGGTTTTTACAATAATTTGTTGTGTTGCCACCTGATTGGGACTCGTACTGCAAACACTAGTAGCCGTCATTTTAAGGGTATATGTACCTGGAAGTGCAAAATTAACATCAACACCTGTTTGCGTATTACTTGAAGTACCGTTGATGTAAGCTGAACTTGCGTTTATACCACAATAATTGTTGGGGGTAAATGCCACATCCCAAGCATAACTAACGCCCGATGGGCAAGCTGAGGCCACCGACGAGGTATTAGTTGCCGATACTTGTAAAGGCACACAACCGGTAATTTGGTTGGTGGTAAAGGCCACGGTAGGCACACTCATGACACATACCGTTTTGGTAATGGAGGTAAAACCACAATCGTTCCCTACATACAAAGTGACTGTATATGTACCTGCCTGTGTAAAAGAGGGAGTTATTGTATTAAATCCATTAGTCCAGTTTGCTGATGGTAAGATTGCATTTGTTATTGGATCTCTAAAAAGAGCACCTAATTGTGCTGATGTTACTCCAGTAACTAAAGTAGGTGAATAGGGCGAAATAACCCAAACTCTTTTAGGATCTAATTGACAGCCGCTCCCAGGAATTACTTGCGCAGCACCAGTTGTTGTATTTGGTAAGATTACTGGGCTATTCACGCATGTTGATACAGTAGTTACCAGCGGATCTAAAATACCAGGTAAATTAAAATTCGCAACAGGAGGAGTAGACACATAAATAGGTCCAGCAATAGATGGCGTTCCATTATTTACATCTAATGAACATTGATTGATGGCTTTAATAGTTACACCAATGGCATCTTGAAGGCTAATGTCATTTCCAAGACTGAAAACACGCCCACAGGAAGTATCATTGTACACATGTGTCAAAGTAGATGGTATGGTTGCTTGCGTATAATATTCTAAATTACCCACAGAACCAGATATCCCCCAATCAATAATGTAATTAGTTCCTGGCGTATTATTTGAAATGTTTGAAATGTTTACAGATGCTGTAATTGGTGCACAACCTTGAGCTGCATTGGTTAAAGAAATGGCAACAGTTGGTGCAGACCCCACAAATACATTATAGGTTTTTGAATCAATACACCCATTTGTGCCCGTAACTTGATACACAAAGTTATGAGAACCAGCTGTGTAAGTTGGCGTTAGAATTGACCACGTCGGTAGTGAAAAAGTCGGAACACCATTGTCATAGGTAAATTGATACGAGGTATTTGTTGAACCTACTGACCCATTAGTGAAGGTAAATTGAGTAGAAATAACCCCAGAACATCCCGTAAAACTTCCGTTAACAGTTGTATCCGGATTTTGCTTAATAGTGACTGTATTCACCGGTGAAATTGACACACATCCATTGTCGACGTTGGTCACTGTAAGGTTTATGGGGTAATTGGTGGTGCCATCACCTACATTAGAAACACCTATATAGGGATGGTTCAATGATGGCCCCGCAGTAGAGGTCAAACCATCACCAAAACTCCAAGAATAAGTGTAGCTGTCAGTACCTAGACCTGTCGCCGCCAAATCAACACCAGTGGCACCGCATACATTGTTGGTGTAATTGAAGTTGATAACTTCTGGTGTTTCAATGGTAAACGAGACAGAACCAGTTGCAGGTGTGTCCACAGTATTTTGTCCCTGTACACTAACCAAAGTAACAGTGTACGCACCAGGCACATTGGTTGGAAATGCACCAAAAAGAACAGTGTCACCCAGACCCGAATCAAAAGCCTGAAAATTTGCAGAAGTTCCAGTTGGCCCTGTTACATAATACGTAAAGGTGTAAGGAGCAGCCGTTGACCCTAAAAAGCCCTGAAAGGTAATTTGAGGGGAAGGTCCATTTTCGCAAAACCGCGTGGCGTTAATGGAAATGGTTGCTGGGTCAAACATTGCTTTTTTGTTGTCCATATTGACCGCTCGGTTAACGGGGTCAATTGCAAACGCTTGAAGGCCATATATCATGGCAGCAAGTACAAAAACAATTTTTAAAGGATTTCTCATAATTTAAATACTAGGTAATGATCGTTTCAATAGCATTTTTTGCACAAACACACTCAAAAAGCTTGTCATTCAGAAAGTTACAGTCTTTTTGAGTTGGTATGCAGCCCACAAAAGTAATTAATTTTATGATATTTACTAATGCTGCCGCACATTTTTGCATGGTGCAATTGTTAAATATAGCACTTATATGGCCAGCTATACCCATCATGGAAAAGCCCATTTATACACACAAAAGCAAATAATTTTCAATTAATGTAAATAAATATACCAATAAAGTATAAGAACGGCTTCCAATTAAATGCATTTTAATTCAAAAATTAATAGTTGATTAAAATGAGTAAATGCAGAAAAATGTATATTTGATCTTTCGAAGTGATTTAAACTTTTTTCATTTTAAACATACACATTATGAACTTTAATTTTTTAGCCATGGGCCTAGCTGCCCTTTCTACCTTGGCAGTAGGTTTTGTTTGGTATCATCCGAAAGTTTTTGGCAGCATTTGGATGAAAGAAGCAGGACTTACAGAAGCGCAAATGAAAGACACCAACATGATAAAAATGTTCGGTTTATCTCTTATTTATGCATTTTTCATTTCATTTATCATTCAATTTTTAACCATTCACCAATTTGGCGCTTATGGTATGATCGGCGGAAAACCAGAATTAGCCAACCCGTCATTTTTTGCGTTTATGGCCGATTACGAACATGCCTTTCGGACATTTAAACACGGGGCACTGCATGGTTTCATGACAGGTCTATTTATGATGATTCCAGTAACCGCAACCAACGCCATGTATGAGCGCAGAAGTTTCAAATACGCGCTGGTTTCTGGCGGGTTTTGGACGGTCTGTTTTACCATTATGGGGGGCATTTTGTGCGCCATGGAATGAACGAAATAAATAGCGCATAATTTAACACCAATTTAAATATCATACGTCCTACCTTTGGTGGGACTTTTTTTTATGAGCACAGCCGATTCATACGAAATACTATTGCATGCAGACCAGTTGCCTCCCGACTGGGACCAATTGGCTCAGGACAATTTGTTTTTAGGCCGCGCTTACTGCCAAGTTTTAAATGAAACGCCCGCCAACAACATGAGTTGTTTTTTTGCCAGTGTTTGGCATGAAAATAAATTAGCAGGCATTTTGGTCAGTCAGTTTATTGATTTGTCGGGCATGCACCATTATGGTGCGAGAAGACATTGCTTTAAAACCCGTCTACGGAAATTTGCCCTCAAAAATTACGCTTCTCACGTATTGTTCATTGGCAACAACATGCTTACTGGTCAAAATGCTTGTGCTTTTTTGCCAGAAGTGCCCACTTCAATCATTCCAGCCCTTCTAAAAAAGGCGGCGTTACAGATTCAAAGGCAGTTAAAATCGGAAGGGGTCAAAATCCATTTAACCGTTTATAAAGATTTTCCACAAAGCGACTTGTTAGAAGAATTGGCACTCCATTTTACCGATCATTATCGGTTTGAAGCGCAGCCCAGCATGGTTTTTGACATTCCTACAGCATGGGAAACGGACGCAAATTATGTGGATGCCTTGACCAAAAAATACCGCGACCAATTTAAGAGGGCCCGAAAAAAGGGAAGTGATTTGGTCAAAAGACAATTATCTTTGGAGGAACTGTTAAACTGGGAAGACACCCTACACGATTTGTATCTGCACGTGGCCAACAATGCCCTTTTCAATACGTTTTATTTGCAAAAAGGCCATTTTTATCAGATGAAAAAAATACTAGCCGATCAGTTTTTGGTATATGGTTATTTTCAAGAAAACCAGTTGGTTGGATTTAATACGCTGATAAAAAATGGCAGCGTGATGGACACTTATTTTTTAGGGTATTTTGATTTGATTCAGAAGGAAAAAATGTTGTACCTTAACATGCTGTATGACATGGTGGCTTATTCTATAAAAAAAGGATTCAAGTCATTGGTATTTGCCCGCACTGCGCTTGAAATTAAAAGCTCAGTTGGTGCCCAGCCGGTTAGTATGACCGCGTTTATGAAACATGAAAATAGGTGGGTGCATCAGTTGCTACCCATAATTTATAAAAGATTGGAACCCGAAGTGATTTGGCAAGCACGTAACCCTTTTAAACACACAACCCATGATCTTATTTGTACTCAAAACACTGAGCTGGCTCATTTGCCTTAGCATGCTGATGCTGGAATGGCTTTTTTAATCGCCATTTAACTTAGAAGTGATTTAATTTTTATTAATTATTGCTGTAAAAACCGCGCGGTGCACTCAAAAAATGATTGTGGTTGTTCGGCATGAATCCAATGCCCTGCTTGGTCAATGGTTTTAAAAATAACTTGTGGAAAATGATGTTGAATGCCAACACAATCAGCATCCAGCACATAGTTTGATTTGCCGCCACGCACAAATAAAACGGGGCCCGTATACTTGGCATCATCGGGCAATGCCTGCCCAATTTCTTCTATATTATTTACAAGCGCATGCAAATGGAATCGGTATCCCAACTGACTGGGGGAAACGCGGTAGACATTTTTCAATAAAAACTGCAAGGTTCCCTCGTCATGAATGGACGTGCGCAACACTTTTTCAACGTCGGCTCGTTCTTGGTCTCTGCTAAAATCGACTGCAGACAGGGCCGCCAAAATCGCTTGATGGTGCGGCGCATAATATTTGGGACCAATATCGGCTACAATTAATTTTGACACCCGATCGGGATATTGCGTAGCCAACAACATGGCCACTTTTCCGCCCATCGAATGCCCTATGACAGCCACTTTTGACAATTGATGCGCGTCCATATATTGAAGCACATCTTGCACCATCAGTTCATAAGAAAATTGATCGCTGTGAAAACTTCGCCCATGGTTGCGCATATCGGGCACATGCACCTGAAAACCCAAAGTTGCATAGCGACCTGACAGGGTTTTCCAATTGTCGGACATACCCAAAAAACCATGAATAATAAGGAGCGGCTGCCCCTCCCCTTCTACCCTAGCATACAACTGTTCCATTAGGCCAACCGACTTAAATACATTTGTACCACATTTTCCAGACCCAAATAAAGCGATTCGGCAATGAGGGCGTGCCCAATGGACACCTCCAACAAACCGGGAACCGATTGTTTGAAAAAAGCAATGTTATCAAGGCTTAAATCATGGCCTGCATTGAGCCCCAAACCCAGCTCTTGGGCTTTCATAGCAGCCTCCACATAAGGCTGCACCCCAAGCTTATTGCCCAGTCCATATTGGTGTGCAAAACTTTCGGTATACAACTCAACGCGGTCGGTTTGGGTGGCTTTGGCGCCTTCAATTTGTGCCACGATCGGATCTACAAAAATGGAGGTTCTGATGTGGCTTCGTTGAAATTCTTGGATGATTTCGGTTAAAAACGATTTATATTTTAAGGTATCCCAACCTGCATTTGACGTAATGGCATCGTCGGCATCGGGCACTAAAGTAACTTGAGTAGGTTTTACCTTTAAGACCAATTCAATAAAGGACGGCGTTGGGTTTCCTTCAATGTTAAATTCGGTGGTGATTAATGGTTGCAAATCAAACACATCTTGATAGCGAATGTGGCGTTCATCTGGGCGTGGATGCACCGTGATGCCTTGGCCACCAAAACATTCGATATCTTGCGCTACTTTGCACAAATCGGGTACGTTTCCGCCTCGGGCATTGCGCAAGGTGGCAATTTTGTTGATGTTGACACTTAATTTTGTCATGAATGAAGTCTTAATTTGTTCACAAAAATACAAAGCTTCGGGTGCTTGGCTGGAGAAAAAACAATTATTTTGCAAGTTGAACATGAACCTTATGCGGCAGCTACACGAATTGCTCCATGCTGACATTGAACCATTAAGCTTGCACCACACTGTGGCAGAAGCACTTGAATGGTTTAATGACTTTCCTTATAGCCATTTACCCATAGTGGATGAGGGTGTTTTTTTGGGAAATATTGCCCGTGAAGATGCTGAAACTTTAAATGAAAATGAGCCCATCAACAACCACCGCTATTTGTTGCATGGTTTTTTTGTGCGCGACCATTTCAATTGGCTCGATGTATTGGAAGAACTGGCCAAAAACGAAGCCAATGTGGTGCCCGTGTTGCAAGACGACCAACAATTTGTGGGTTGCTATTTGTTGGAAGAAGTGGTTCAGTTGTTGGCTGAAACGCCCTTTTTAAAAGAAACAGGGGGCATTATTGTGGTTGAAAAATCGATTAAAGATTATTCGATGGGTCAAATTACACAAATTATTGAAAGCAACAATGGGCGCATTTTGGGGGCTTTCGTGAGCCATATTGGCACTGAAAACATCCAAGTGACCTTGAAATTGACCTTGGGCCCCATGAATGATATTTTGCAAGCCTTTCGCCGCTACAATTATGAAGTGGTATCGGAACACCACGAAGATTCGTATTTGGAAAACTTGAAAGAACGCTCGGCCTATTTGGCCAAATTTTTGGATATATGATTCAGCAGCTTCCCTTGCGCATTGCATTGTTTGGGCAATATTACGCCAATGACACCAAGCCCATTATTCGGGAAATCATTGACGGATTGGCTGCCAATTTGGCCCAAATTACCATTGAACAACACTTTCAAGAAGAATTGCTTCGCCAAGAATTGCTCGAAGTGTCGTTTCCGACCTTTACTGAACATGACGATTTGACCAACCGTTTCGATATTTTTATGAGTATTGGCGGCGATGGCACCATTTTAAAGGCCGTTACCTTTGTCCGCGATTCGGGCATTCCCATCGTTGGCATCAATGCGGGTCGATTGGGGTTCTTGGCCAAAGTGCAAAAAGAACGGATCTCCGATTTTTTAGCACGCATCTTAAACCAGACATTTACTTTGTCGCAAAGGCAATTGATTTCATTAAAAATGGCATTGCCAAGTTCTGAACTCATTACATTTCCGTTTGCCTTAAACGAAATTACGGTGAGCCGGAAAGATTCCACGTCCATGATTACCATTGACACGGCTTTAAACGAAGAACACCTGACCTCCTACTGGGCCGATGGACTCATTATTTCGACACCGACCGGTTCCACAGGCTATTCATTGAGCTGTGGCGGCCCCATTTTGCTGCCCGAAGTAGAAAGCTTGGTGCTGACCCCGATTGCGCCGCACAATTTGAATGCAAGGCCGTTGGTCATTCCGAACCAAACCAAGATTCGACTCAAAGTAAGTGGCCGTGAAAGTCATTTTCTGATTTCATTGGATTCGCGGGTTTTTGCCATACCAAACGAAACCGAATTGGAAATTGCCTTGGCCCCTTTTGCCGTGAACCTGATTGAGTTTGCCGATGAAACTTTTTTGAACACCTTGCGCACCAAAATGATGTGGGGGGAAGATAAGCGGAATTAAAAAAGCCGACTGTATAGCCGGCTTTTGATGCTGTAAAAAATGGCAAGCGACCTACATCGCACCGCTACAACCACATACCTTTGCTATGTTCCCATCCTGGAGGATTTTGCAGGAGCTGGTCGTGTAGGACTTGCCGTTGCAAATATACATTAAATTGCTATTTTTACAAACCCACATCGCAATCAACGATCACATTATTATATTTTCATGAAGAAGCTTGTTAGTCAACCTATTAGTCAAATATGTACCCTGTTTATTGTCCTTTCCGTATGCAGTTGTCACCCATCGAGGGAGCAACTGGAAGGTCTATTTACGCTCGATGACCAACAATTTGAGTCGGTTTACACCCCAAATGACCCACTCGTTTTTGAAGCGGGCAATCCGTCAAATACGGCTATTGACTCGGTTGTTTACAGTTTAGATGGACAGGTTTTGGGCCGCAGTAAACAAATCAGCAAAATGACCTTTCCTTTGGCCAAAGCCACTACAGGCTATCATTTTTTAAAGGCCTTGTTTTACATGGAAAATGACACCATATCAAAGTCGGTTCGGTTGGAAATTGGATCGCCGATTGAACCCGAAATTTTGCATTTTACCTTAGTAAAAAAATATCCACATGACCCCAAAGCTTTTACGGAAGGTTATGAATTTTACAATGGAGAATTATGGGAAAGTACCGGCCAAAAAGGCAGTTCCTATATTGCGAAAGTAAATGTAAATACGGGGGCTAGCGAAACCAAAATCCCTTTAGAGGCTAATTATTTTGGTGAAGGCATTACCTTGATTAATGATAAAATTTATCAATTAACTTGGCAAGACAATATGGGCTTTATTTATGATGCCAAAACAGGAAAACGCCTTAAATCCTTTTCATTTGACAAAGCAGTTGAAGGCTGGGGCATGACCAATGATGGCAAGCAATTGTATCATTCAGATGGCACCGAAAAAATTTGGACCATGGATCCGGAAACCCAAAAACTAACCCAATCGGTACATGTGTATGCTGGCAAGCAAAAAATTAAGAGCATCAATGAATTGGAGTGGGTTGATGGTAAAATTTATGGAAACATTTGGCAAAAAGACGCCATTGCACTAATTAATCCAAAAACAGGTTACGTGGAAGGTGTGCTTGATTTGAGTACTTTAAGGGCGCAGGTAAAAAACAGCGAAGCAGAAGTTCTTAACGGCATTGCTTACCGCAAAGAAACCAATACCTTTTTTGTGACAGGTAAAAACTGGGACAGTACTTTTGAAATTAAAATCAATTAGGCTAGAGAATATCTAACGACCCTTTTCCCTCACGAATGACCACAGGCTCTTGTCCCGACAAATCGATCACGGTGGAAGGCGTGTTGTCGCCATATCCACCATCAACAACCATGTCGACTATTTGTTGCCATTTTTCAAAAATGAGCTCTGGATCAGTCGAATATTCGAGTAATTCATCTTCATCGTGAATGGAGGTTGACACGATGGGATTTCCTAACAATTTTACCAATTCAATGACAATTGGGTTGTTGGGCACGCGAATCCCGACTGTTTTCTTTTTTCGAAAATCTTTTGGCAAATCATTATTTCCTGGTAAAATAAAAGTATACGGACCTGGCAAAGCCCTGCGTAAAATTTTAAAAGTAGCGGTATCAATTTGTTTCACGTAATCGGACAAATTGCTTAAGTCACTGCAAATGAATGAGAAATTGGCTTTTTCAAGTTTAACGCCTTTAAGTCGGGCAATGCGTTCCAAGGCCTTGGAATTGGTAATGTCGCAACCCAACCCATACACCGTGTCAGTTGGATAAATAATAAGTCCCCCATCTTTTAAGCACTTTACCACTTTGAGCAAAGCGGCCTCACTGGGGTTCTTTTCGTATATTTTGATCAATTCAGCCATAATGTAATTTTAAGATATTACTTACTAAGTAATTATTATTTTGCTTTTGAGCTAAAAAAGTTGATTTAAAAATATTTTTAAATTAAAATTTGCTTAACTTTGATTCGGCAATGATCTATCAGGTACAAAGCTACCGAATTGACTTGATTTTATGCTATAAAGTTTAGTAAGATCAATGACTATTTTCAAGAAACCAAAACACAATATACAATGAAAACTATGACACACAATCGGTCCCTTTTTAGCGATTCTATTGGTTCAATAGGATCGGATTCATTAAAAATCAACTGTTTTGGCAACCGCAGTTGGTCTTATGAACAGATTGATGCATTGTACATCCAAACACGGTGGAAACCCCTCTTGAAAACCACAGGGACTTGTTGGATTATTGCGGCCATTAGTGCCAAAATCTGGTTCACTGCAAATATCACGCTAGCACCGTTTTTAATTGACACCTGGCTGCTTATTTTTGGCTTTGTGATTCCTTTTATTCGCTTTTTAATTCCTCCAAAAAGAATCTTGGTTCTTCAGTGTAATGAGGTGAAATGCCGCTGGAAAATTCCCGCGCACATTTATCAGGACTACAGGCAATTTAGAATCATTGCACAACAAGTGATTGCTCAACACAGAAATGTGCGCGATTTGGGTGTGGCTCCTCCCAATACACATTCTATTTCAATTAATTAGGACTTTTTTCAACTGCCAGGGGCTTAAGATATTTATCTAAAAATTGCTCTTGTTCCCACAACACATGAAAGATATTTTCTTTCGCCAAATACCCATGGCTTTCTTTGGGCAACAAAACCATGCGCACGGGTGCCCCTAAATTCTTTAACGCCTGAAAATACCGCTCTGTTTGCAACGTAAAGGTGCCCGGGTTGTTGTCAGCTATTCCGTGAATAAGCAGCATAGGGGTTTTCATTAAATCGGCGTGCATAAAGGGAGACATGTCATTGTAGAGCTTGGGAGCATCCCAATAATTGCGTTGTTCACCCTGAAACCCAAAAGGGGTTAGCGTTCGGTTATAGGCGCCGCTTCGGGCAATGCCACAAGCAAAAAGCTTGGTATGGGTTAATAAATTAGCAGTCATGAAAGCCCCGTAAGAATGGCCTCCAATAGCGACACGTTTAGGATCAATATAACCTCGTTGATCGACAGCTGCTATCGCCGCTTCGGCATTGCTAATCAATTGAGGTAAAAAACTGTCGTTGGGTTCGGTTTTGCCTTCACCGATGATCGGAAAGGAGGCATCATCTAATACAGCATATCCTTTGGTAACCCAATAAATAAAGGACCCATAAGTGGGATAGGTAAACTCATAAGGGTTTTTGGTATTTTGGCTGGCGCTTTTTCGGTCTTTGAATTCTTGCGGATAAGCCCAAATGAGCAATGGCAGTTTGGTCGTTGTGTTTTTTAAATCGTAATCGGCTGGCAAATAAAGGGTGCCCGTTAAATCGAGGCCGTCTTTGCGCTGGTAATGAATGACTTCTTTGTGCACATTTGCAAGGGCCGAAAATGGATTTTTAAAATGCGTAATGGCTTGCAATTTGCCATTGCTTAATGAACAGAAATAATAATTGGGGTATTCGGTTGGTGACTCCACCGACACCAAGGCGGTACGTTTTTTAAAATCAATAATTGACCGGATGTCTTCTTTTTTACCAGGTCTATTGGACGTATACAACCTGTTGATTTTGTGTGAATTCCAATGAAAAGTACTTACAAATGGAAATTGCCCCTTTTCGGTAAATCCGTCTCCCAATAAAAAAAGGTGGTCATTTTCGATGGCCAATGTTTGGCGGTTAAATTGGTTTCGCTCAGTTTCAAAACTGCCCGGATCATTGTACGAATCTTGCGTGTTTCGGTCAAAAACAACCACCGGATCGATGGTCGGATTGGACGGATTGAATAAATACGTTTTGGAATTACGGGTATCATACCATTCATCAAGCACCACGGCATGAGTGGCATCGCCCCAGCTTACGCCTGCAAAGCGTTGGTGAATTTTCATTAATGTTTCCGGCTCATCTTCAAATGGGGCTTTCCAAGTGCACAATTGATCGCGAAATGTCACTTGTTTGGCCGGATCTCCTTCGTCTAAAGCTGTTACGTACCATAAACTATGAGGCAAATCGGGACGCCAGCCCATGGTTCTTTTTCCTTTGCGTGTAGCCGAAAAACCTTTGGGAATTGATTCATTTAACGGCAAATGATTCACTTGTTTTACTGCTTTTCCCTGCGCTGTATAGACGATGCTGCGCTGCGGAAATCTTGACAAAGGCACGCTGTAGGAATACGGTTTTTCAACTGTTGTTACCATTACAAAATGGCCATCGGGCGAAATGGATTCTCCCAACGCAAGTTGTGCTCCCAACAGCAATTGTTCTTTACCATTTAAAGGAACCCACCAGTATTCTGCATTAAGCAATACCTCTAAGTTGTAGCTGTCTGTATCGTTTTTTAATAAGTCAGGATATGTTCTGTTTTGCGAAGGAACCCCTTCGCTGTTGCTGATGCTTGGCCCTGCAATTGGTTCAGATTTTCCGACCTTTAATGGCAAATTGTTCTGCGGCACAGTGCGCAATAAAATCGATTGGCTATCGGCTGACCAATTAATTGGATTGCCCATGCAAGCATTTGGCATTAAATCGGATAAATGACGTGCTTCGCCCAATGCCAAATCAATGACCCAGAGTTGCGAACCTTCTTCTTTCAATTGAATAAATGCCAAATGTTGCTCATCGGGCGACCAATCTAAATAAGCAATGCGCGCGGGTTCTGGCATGCCTTTAATTGGGTGATCAACTGTTTCACTTAACTTCCTATAAGTGATTGACTTGTAATGACTAAGACCGCTGGGCGCATGCCATGAAGCGTTCAGTCGAAGGCCCGCCAAACGCAGTTGATCTTGACCTAAGTCTTCTAATGATTTGTAAGTGTCTCTGTAAATGGACACCAACCAAACATGCTTTGAATCCATTTGAACCAAGGGCGGACGCTGGTAATCAGCCAAGGCGAGAATTGGCGCGCTTGGCAATTGATATCCCCCTGTTTCTTGTGCAAGGCAACCTCCAAAAACAAAAAGAAATACGAGTAGTTGGGCAAACTTTTTCATGAGGAACGGTTTTAATTCCCTATAAAAGTAGCGTTTATTTCTTATATGCCAATAAATTCGCCCATAATCGGTAGGCACCCACTACTCCTTCGGGCAATTCCCGAAAGAAACTAAGCCCTGTGTATATGTACGTCCCTTTTCCGTAATCAGCCACCAAAAGGCTGCCTTTTTTGGCCGACTCTCCCTGGTCATTCATGGAAAGCAATGGGGTAAAAGCAGGGTCCCATTCGCTGGGAAAATACAAGCCAAATTCTTGTTTCCAGTCTTTGAAATCAACGGAAGTAATGCGATTTGGTGTATTTAATATGGGGTGTTCCGGATTTAAAATAACCACTTCCGATTTTTCTTCTGTGACCCGATCGCGCGCTATTTTAAGTGAAAACGGAGCAATGGTTGGCGTCACAAAATCATCTAACGTGTTGTATTGAACGATCAAATGCCCACCATTTTTTACCCACTCAAGCAACAACGGCTGTTTTGCTTTCAGGGCCAATACGACATTGTACGCACGAATACCCGTCACCACCACATCGATTGATGCAAGTTGCTGCATGGTTAATTTGTCTGGCTCAATGAGTATTGGTTGCAAACCCAATTGTTTCATGGCAGCCGGCACTTCATCGCCCGCCCCCATAATGTAAGCAACTCGAAAGGGCTTTGTCGCAACGGGTGCATAAATCAATCTTATTTGTGCTGCTTTTGTTAAGCATTGCGTTGGAATATGGGGGTATTGAATCAATTGCTGGTCCACAGAAAGGGTCGTTGAACCCATGATAACTTGCGCCTCTAACATGCCCTCAGCGGGTTTTTCGGGCGGGTAAATGGAAAACTGTACTTGTTGTTCTTCGCCTGCATGCGCCAATGAAAACGAAATCGATTCGGGTTTGGCTTTCCAACCTGCCGGCAATTTCAACGTAAATTCACCCTTTTGATTGTCTTGGTTGGCCAACAAAACAAAGGAAATGTCGCGCGCTTTTTGAGAAGGAAACAACACATTGCGTTCATTGGAATGGATGCGTACCGCGGGCACTAAAATGAGCGGTTGATAAATTTCGCCTTTTACATCATCGGTGTATTGGTATAAAATCGGGCGTACAATACTGAACGTGCACTCACCAATTTTAAAAGTAAAACCAACTTGACCTTGCTGGGAAGTTTCGGGTTTTCCAATATTTAACGGGTCAGACACTTGGTACTGGGCAATGGTGAAAGGCTCATTTAACCAATACGGATTGGTTAATGGTGTTTGCGCTGGTGGTGTACACGTTGGGTTCCAAGTGGCTGCACGGTTACACGACAAAATTTGAGCGGTAAATGCGCTTTGGATCCAATTGCTTTGGCAAGCAGTCCATTGGATGTCGACAGCGGCCCTATTGACCACTTCAATTTTAATGGGATATGCATTTCCTGGCACCCAATGTGGCGTTGAAGTCGTTGCCGAAATATGCATGCCAGCGCAAGCCAACATCAATTCTTCTACTTCTTTCAATTTAATGTTGCGCCAAAATGCATCTTTTAATTGGGTTATTTTCTGGTGTGCCAAAATCAATTCTGGCACACTAGCCGCCGGATTTTTAAAGTCATATTGCGCAATAATATGTTGGATGGTTGCTGCAATGGCTTCACCACCTTCTACCCGATTCCATTGGGTTTTTAGCCCTTCAAATATAGATTGCTTGTTACTTAGAGGAGCTCCTTTAATCCATTCCAAATAATCAAAATCTTCCCCTCGAGCGCCTGCAGTGCCGAATCCTTGCGATTGGTGTTTACTGCGACTCAATGCGGCGATTTCTTGATTTGACTGGCCTAACTCTGGGTAAAAATCGCCCATGGACACTTTCATTAATTGGGTTTTATCGGCCTTTTCAAATTTTTCTTTGGAACCATAAAACCACCATGACGTATTAAAAAACTGCCGGCCAACTTGCCACGCTGCACCCAATTCTGGATGAAATGTTGGATCGGCTGCCAAATCAAATGCTTCAACGCTCAATTGGGCCGAGGCGGTATGATGCCCGTGGGTGGTACCTGGCGAACGGTGGTCAAACCGATTGATGATGATATCAGGCTTAAATTGTCGAATGAGACGCACCACATCAAACAATACTTGGTCGCGGTTCCAATTCTGAAATGTTTCGGTCGGGTTTTTAGAAAAACCAAAGTCATTGGCACGGGTAAAAAATTGTTGTCCGCCATCTATTTTTCGGGCTTCTAATAATTCTTGTGTACGGATGACGCCCAATGCCTCGCGCAATTCAGGGCCGACTAAGTTTTGGCCCCCATCGCCTCTGGTCAATGACAGATAGCAGGTCCGTGCATGTTCTTGATTAGAAAAATACGCAATCATTCGGGTATTTTCATCGTCTGGATGTGCTGCCAAATACATGACTGAACTCACATTATTTAGCTTTTGAAGTTTGTGGTAAATATCGCCAGAGGTCCAACTCTTACTGGGCTGCGCGTACAAACTTTGAAACACTATAAAAGTGAAAGCTATGATAAAGGTCGAATTTCTAAACATTTTATTTGAGTAAATCATGGGTAAATGGAAATGAAACGTTTCTTAGAATAACATGAAACAGTTGCTGTGCAAAAATAAGGGAAGCTGTAGTGTATGAAATGCTAAATTTTCAGCAATGTCTTTTTTAGTAAAATCACATCTTTTAGACCTAAATAATAAAAAAACAACAATTGAAAACCCCTATTTGGGGACATTTGTATATTTTTGCCAACAATTAGGTAAAATCCTTAGTTGAACACAAGATATTTTAAGTACTTTTAAATTCGGACGCATATGCTTATCGATCAATCACTCAGCCCGTCACATGCCATTTCATTGGAAGACCGCTTTGGAGCGCATAATTATCACCCTATTCCAGTTGTATTACAGCGTGGCGAGGGCGTATATGTTTGGGACGTAGAAGGAAAAAGATATTACGATTTTTTATCTGCTTATTCAGCTGTAAACCAAGGACATTGCCATCCTCAAATTATCGCTGCTTTGGTTGAACAGGCGCAACAATTGACCCTTACCTCTCGTGCATTTTACAACGACAAACTGGGCGTTTATGAGCAATTTGTGACATCCTATTTTGGCTTTGATAAAGTGTTGCCCATGAACACTGGTGCAGAGGCTGTTGAAACGGCCTTAAAAATTTGCCGCAAATGGGCTTATGAAAAAAAGGGAATTCCTGAAAATCAAGCACAGATTGTGGTTTGTGAAAATAATTTTCACGGCCGAACGACCACCATCATTTCATTTTCGAATGACGAAAATGCCCGCAAGAATTTTGGCCCTTATACTAATGGTTTTATTCGCATTCCGTATGATGACGTGGCTGCTTTAGAACATGTTTTAAAAACAAATCCAAACATTGCTGGATTCTTAGTGGAGCCCATTCAGGGCGAAGCTGGTGTGTACACCCCGGCCGATGATTATATGAAACAAACACAGGCCTTATGCCACGCACACAACGTGTTGTTTATTGCCGATGAAATACAAACGGGCATTGCTAGAACGGGTGCGCTATTGGCCGTTTGCGGCGATTGTACTTGCGAACAGGCCTGCGAACGCCAAGCAAGTTACACCAGACCCGATTTATTGATATTAGGAAAAGCCCTTTCTGGCGGCGTTTACCCGGTATCGGCTGTTTTGGCTGACAATGCCATCATGGATGTCATTAAGCCCGGGCAACATGGATCTACTTTTGGCGGCAATCCTTTAGCGGCCGCGGTTGCTACAAAAGCGTTAGAAGTGGTTCAAGATGAGCATTTAGCTCAGAATGCCCGTCGTTTAGGGCAACTATTTCGCGAGAAAATGCAACAATACATTGACCAATCAAACATTGTAACGCAAGTTCGAGGTCGAGGTTTATTAAATGCTATTGTGATTAACGACCATGAAGAGAGCGAAACGGCTTGGAACATTTGTGTGGAATTGGCCAATAATGGTTTATTAGCAAAACCGACTCACGGGAACATCATTCGTTTTGCGCCGCCACTTGTAATGACTGAAGGACAATTGCTTGAATGTGTGGATATTATTACTACTACTTTAAGTAAATTTGAAAAATAATTAGTCTAGGATTTTTAATTATCAACCTGATAAATAACCTAGCAAGTAACTGATTGATTTAGTTTTTCATTACTGTAAAACCAAATCAATCAGCAAATTAAAATGCGGTAAATTAAATTTTTGCAAAATGAATATGCTCCCCAACCCTTCTTCGACCGACGAGTTATTGGAAGTTGCTATGGGATCATCTTTGTACACTGATTTACTGATTCAGCTAGAGAAAGACTTCAAGTTGGCTTCAGAAGATTTTGACTGTCCACCGTCGATGACACCAGCGGAGTTAAAATCACAATTGACGGATAGAATTCACCATCTTTTGCATTTTAAATATGCCGAACTACTGAATTTACTATACATTTTTGACGTACCCGAAAATGCATTCAAACAATTGGACGGCAATGACTTTATGCAATTATCAGAAGAACTGGGCTTTTTAATTTTGCGCAGAGAATGGATGAAAGTATGGTTCCGGAAAAATTGGAAATGAGTTACACCGAAGCTTTAAATTGTTCTAAAAACCGAACATCATTTTCAAAAAACATACGGATATCACCAACTTGATACAACAACATGGCAATGCGCTCAATGCCCATTCCAAAGGCATAACCTGTATAATCTTCTGGGTTTATGTTGCAATTTTTTAATACATTCGGATCAACCATGCCACAGCCCATGATTTCGAGCCAACCCGTTCCTTTGGTGATGCGGTAATCTGTTTCGGTTTTCAAACCCCAATAAATATCTACTTCGGCACTGGGTTCGGTGAAGGGAAAGTAAGAAGGTCTTAAACGTATTTTTGATTTGCCAAACAGTTCTTTTGTGAAATAAAGCAATGTTTGCTTTAAGTCGGCAAATGAAACGTCTTTGTCAATGTATAAACCTTCAACTTGGTGAAACAAACAATGTGAACGGGCAGAAATGGCTTCATTTCTAAAAACCCTACCTGGTGATATGGTTCTAATGGGAGGCGTACTGTTTTCCATGTACCGAACTTGTACTGATGACGTATGAGTTCGCAACAATATATCTGGATCCGTTTGAATGAAAAAGGTGTCTTGCATGTCACGAGCTGGGTGGTATTCAGGCAAATTCAAAGCGGTGAAATTGTGCCAATCATCTTCGATTTCAGGCCCCTCAGACACATTAAAACCGATGGTAGAAAACACATCAACTATTTGATTTTTAACCAATGAAATCGGGTGACGCGATCCCAAACGTGTTGGATAGCCAGGACGGCTTAAATCGCCTAATTTACCCTGATTTTCATCTTTTGATTCCAGCGATTCTTGAATGAATTTGAGCTTATCTTCAGCAGCAATTTTTAAGGTATTTAAAACCTGGCCAAACTCTTTCTTTTGGTCATTTGGCACCTCTTTAAAGGCAGCAAATAACTCTTTCAACACGCCTTTACTACCTAAGAAACGAATGCGAAAGTCTTCTAATTGCGTTTTTGAATCTGTTTGAAATGCTTCTATTTCGGCAAGTAACTGCTGAATATGCTCAATCATGTTTGTGTTATTTTTTGAGGTGCAAAGGTACAAAAAGCCTTTGATTTAGTATGAAATCAATTATTCGATGTAGTTTCTTTCTATAAAATACTGAACTAAAGCTTCTTTCATTAAAACAGACTGCTCGCCCGCCTTTAAAAAAGGCAATTCTTCATTTGCTTTAAAGTGTGGCCAGCCATCTCTGTCTACATACTCAAATTCGTAATATCCATAAGGTTCAAGCAACCTACAAATGGCTATATGCATGAGATTGACTTTGTCGTCTTTTTGAAATTTCAAATGAGGTTTACCTAGTTCTTGAACGCCTACTAAATAAATAATGCTTTCTACATTTAATGTATCGCCTTCGGCAAATTGTTCTGATAATTTTTGCACTAAAAGGTCCCAACGAGACTTGAGCTGTTCATCTCTCGACATGATTATTATCGTTTAAGTGCAAAGTGATTTCGGTATGTTCTTGTATTCCCATAGTCATCCGGGTATTCCACGGTGAACCAGTAATCGGATGCAGGGAGTGCATTTCCGTTGTAGGTTCCGTCCCAACCTGGGCTTGATGGAATCAGCTCTTTGAGCAGTTTTCCATGGCGGTCAAATATATAAATTTTTATGCCCGGTTTACCACTCAAGCCGTTAATATTCCACTGATCGTTTACCCCGTCGCCATTTGGTGTAAAGAAGTGCGGATAATCAACCGTTTTTACCTGAGTAATAATGCGCTCTTCACAGCTAAATTCGCTGTCTTTCACGTCGTAAATGGTTACGGTGTGCTCCCCGATGGACACATTGGTAAACACGCCCGCATTGTCCAAGACAGGTCCGTTGTCAAGGCTGTATTGGTATTGGCCATAACCCGTGTTGGTCACCGTGAGGGTTTGGTTATCGGCAAAGCCATCTGTGAGGGCGTAGGCCATTTGCGCCGCCGATCCAGATCGGATGACCACAAAGGCGGGCGACAATGGCGACACGCACCCATTGGGGCTTGTAGCCCTGACGGTATACACCACTTGGTCTTTATTCATGCTCAGCGGGGTGTGGGTCGAGCTGCTTACAAATGGAATCAATTGTCCATCGGCATACCACTCATACTGGTAGCCTGTTCTGTTGACATTGCTATCTAGTTTTAAGT
>NKJD01000012.1 GCA_002256385.1 Flavobacterium sp. BFFFF2 | reverse complement strand
ACACCCCATCTTGGTCGCTGTCGCACACGGTTAAAGGCAAGGTCATCGGAACCAACTGTGGCAATGGGTTCACCCGAATGTCCATGGTGCTGGTTCTAAAGCAGCCTGTGGTGGTGTTCTGTGCACGCACATGGATCGTTTGCACCGGACCTGCCGTGTATGGCGAGGGAATCGAAGTGCTCAAATCGCCCCCTTGGGCATCAAAGGCTGTTTGGTAGAAACTCACCGCAATGCCTGTTTGGCCATTTAAAATCAAAGGCGATTGGCCATCTAAATCAAAAGGCTCTTGGTTGTCCCCTAGTGTCACATAGTCACATAGGTTATACGAAGCTAGTGGAAAAGGAAGAATCGGAAGTGGGTTCACCTGCAAGGCCAATGGAACCACTTTAAAGCAGCCCGTTAGGTTGTTCTGAACCCGAACATAAATCGTTTTACTGATCGAGACATAAGCCGCAGTGCCTGTTAAAGCGCCTGTACCTGCCAAGGCCTCGGCCTCAGTAAGGTAATAACTCACCGTGTAATCTGCAGGGAGTAACGTGTCTAAAATCGTTGGGCCATACCCAGTCAAATCAAACGCAACCGAGCCGTCCGTGTCGTCATCGCACAAAGCATAAGGCACACTCGGGATGGCAACGATTGGTTTGGCATCAACCTTGATTTCTAAAGTAATCATCGAATAGCAATCGGGAGCGCCCGGGTTAATGACCCGCACGTAAACCGTTTGTGTGGTGGGGTTAATGTTGCAATAAGGTGAAACCAAAGCATTGACCCCGTTTTGGGCATCGGTTTGGGTTTCGTGGTAAGTGACCACCAGACCTGTTTGTCCGCCTGTGATTTCACTGTCTTTGGCATTCAAAACAAACAAACAAGAGAAGCCATCATTCTCATCATCGTCACACACCGCTAGTGGTGTAGGTGCAGTCAGAGCGGGTGCGCTTACTACTTGCAATTGCACCGGCATGGTTTGTGTACAGCCTGTGTTGGTATTGGTTACTAAGGCAGTCACCGTGGTTGATGCGGAGGTGTAATTATCGGCTAATGGATTGGTACCTGTTTGGGCATCGGATAGTGAGGCAAAGTAAGCCACCTGCATGCCGTTTATGCTTTGTGTTAACACTGCATTGTTGGTGCTTAGGACAAACAGCGCTTGTGTGGCATCGGTTGGCAGGCTACACGCATTTTGTACAACAGCAGTGGTAGGCGTGGCTGGCAATGGGTTTACAATGATGTTAAACGAGCCTACGGAGAAACAACCTGTGCTTGTTTTTTGCAAACGGAACCAAATGGTTTGTTGGTTGGCTGTGGTGTTGGTAAATGGAAGGCTCAGTACAGCGGTGTTTGCTTGCGCATCGGCCTGGGTGGCAAAATACGTTACAGTTAAACCGCTTTGTCCGCTGGTGATGATGTTGTCTTGCAAGCTTAAATCAAAAGCCTCAAAGCCATCGCCTGTGCTATTGATATCGCACAATTGAAGCGGATCAATCACCGCTGGAGGCATTGGGCGGTTGTTTACTTTTAGGGCAATGTTAATCACCGTAGGGCACTGTGGCACCAGTGGGTTAAACACCCGAACAAAAATATCTTGTTGGAACGGATTGATGTTGCAATAAGTGTTCAGTGGCAAGGTGTTTACCCCGTTTTGGGCATCAGTCTGTGTTTCATGGAAACTCACCTGAAGCGAGTTATTACCCCCTACAATTGTGTTTTGAAGCGTACTCAAATTAAACAAACAAGAATACCCATCATTGTTGTCATCACACACCTCATAAGCAGGTGGGATATTTGCCGTTGGCGTACCTATAACTTCTGTGGTAACACTGCCCGTTTGTGCTTGTGAACAAGCCAAAGCACCCGCCGAAGTAACCGACTGCAAAGTATAAGTCAAAATGCTAGGGCTGTTTGTTGGTACCGAAACAGTAGCCGTAGCTCCCGTGCTGGTCACACTCTGCGTAGTCCCCGACGGATCGGTATACGTAAACGTATAAGGCGCCACACCCGAGGCACCCGTAAAAGTAACCACCGGGGAAATGCCATTTATACAAACCGCCGCTGTGCTGATGCCAATGGTGGCTGTTGGAAGCGGTTCGATGGTGATGGTGGTCGTGGACGATTGTGTCTGTGAACAAGCGGGGCTTGTACTGCTGCTTACACCAGTTAAAACATAAGTTTGAGTACCTGAGGCATTCGTTGGAACGCTAAATGTTACCGCATCTTGTCCAGCAATACTGCTCAAGGTTTGGCTGCTGCCATTGGCCGTATAACTAAAAGTATAAGGTGAAACACCTCCTGAACCTGTAAAAGTCAATACTGCTGAAGTACCATTTTGGCAAACCGCGCTTACATCAGCACTTAAACTCGCCGCAGGCAAAGCCAAAACAGTCACTGGGACACTCACTGAAACCGTCTGTGAACAAACTGGATTACTTGAGCTTTGAACATTCACCAAATTATATGTAAAAGTACCATTGCTGCCTGTAGGCACTGAAACAGTAGCTGTGTTATTTGTGCCCGAAGTGGTTACTGTTTGTGGCGACCCCGCATCTAAAGTATACGTAAAAGTATAAGGAGCCACACTTCCAGAACCCGTAAATGTCAATACCGGCGAAATACCATTTTGACAAACCGCAGGCTGATCAACAGCTAAATTAGCAGTCGGTAAGGCCAAAACGGTAACGGTCGTGCTGCCAGTTAAGTTTGCACTACACGTACTGGTTGGGTTTACCAATTCAATGCTCACCAAACTATACGTTGCATCGGCTGTTAAAACAGGAGAAGTAACCTGTGCAGAACCCAATCCGTCTAAAGTAACCGTCCGCGAAGTATTTGTAGCATCTAAATACGTAACCACCGCATTTGGAGTACCCGTAAAGGTAATCGTGGATGTGGAGCCTGAGCATAATGGTGAGTCCGAAGCTATTGTTGCAGTAGGTAAATTTACAACTGTAATGGTTGCGTTTCCTGTTAAAGGGACATTACACGGTACAGAAACATTAGAAGTGATATCAACCAAAGTATACACACTATTTGAAGTTAATACAGGACTTTGAACACTCGCAGTGCCTGATGAATTAAGAGTTACGGTTTGGTTTGCACCACCATCAATAGAATAAGTAACAACCGCATTTGGTGTCCCTGTAAAAGTAATTGTACTTGAATTACCCGAACAAAGAGTTACGGTTCCTGAAATTGTAGCAGTAGGCAATGGATCAACAACAACCGTTTTAACACCTGTGACTACATTAGAACAAACTGGTGTTGTAGTACTTTGAATAGATTGTAATGTATAATTATAAGTACCCGGCCCATTTGGAACAGTGATAGCTGCTATACTACTTGTTGTTGTAGTTGACACCGTAAATACTGAACCATTTAAATCATACGAAAATGTGTAAGGTGGAAGGCCTTGCGAACCTGTAAAAGTAACCGTCGAAGTACCGCCTTCACAAATCCCAGCATTGCTAACTGCAATAGTTGCTTGAGGGGCTGGTAACACTGTTACAACAAGAGTTTGAGGTTGAGTTTGTGTACAAGCAGGATTGCTGTAAGACACATCTAGCAAGTTATATATGGTAGTTCCAGAAACACTAGTATCTAGTGGAATGGTGGCCGTATTTGATGTGGCACTGGTATTAATCGTTTGTGTAGCACCACTATTTACCTTATAACTGAAAGTAAACGGCGCAGCTCCACCTGTAGCAGTAAAACTAATTGTAGGCTGTGTCCCATTTAAACAAACAGTTGACGCATCACTACTAATAACCGCCGTCGCTGGTGTGCAAGCTTGTGCCGTTCCAGTCTGGTTTGTTGAAACAAAACAAGCTTGAGGATTAGTAGCCACTGGAGTTACTATAATTTTTACCACATCAAGCGGGTTACACGAAACTGTATAAGTTAAAAGATTACCAATGTCGCCAACATTTACAATGGCTCCTCCATTTATCTGATAGGACACTATATAAGAGCTAGCACCTAATAATGATAACCAACTAAACTGCACGCTGTTACTTGATGTCGCACCAACGTTTATTGAGGCACCTAAAGAACCCGTAGGAATCAATTGAAAAGTTCGGATTTGATTACAATCTGCACCCGGGAAATTTATACGTACATAGATTGTTTGTCCAGTGCTGTAAAAAGCAGTTGGAACACCATCAATTGGATTTGCTCCAGCGATAGCATCCTGATTTGAAGTGTAAAAAAACACCTCATTTAAACCATCAAAAAATTGGTTGTAGTTTGAAGTAAAATCAAACAAATTGCTACATTGAACTAAATTTGTTCCATTCGGTGCAATAGTACCGCCATCGGAAACACTGACAGTAACCGGAATTGATTTCTTTTGTGTAACACCACAGACCAAATAAGATGCTGTGGCTGTATATGTTGTTGTGGCTGTTGGGCATACTGTAACAGTGTTAGCATTGCTAACAACCACCCCATTTTCATCTTTCCATTGGTAAGTAATAGGCACATTGGGTCCATCAGGAGAAAAACGATAAGCCTCTTGAGTTGCAGACCAACCACCCGTATTTCTGTTCGGGCATCCAGCACAATTGCCCGGAGTAGGCGCATAACCGAGGGTGCCAGCAGCATTCATTATACCAACGACCCCTTCTCCTTGCTGCCAAGTAGTGCAAGGCACACGTCTTTCAATGTACACTTCAACAATATTAGATACTTCATATAATACAATCTGTGAAGTCTGTAAACCCACAGTTGCAACATTACAACCAGTACCAAACTGCGGTAAGTTAGCAAAATTTACTATGAACTTTCTGCATGGATACTCACCTTGTACTGAGTAATTTGTTGCAATTCGAAGTGGTGAATAGGGTGGGATTTTAGTGTAATCTGTATCCTGGTATACACCGTAAATTGCATTTTTAATAGGGAAGTTTATATTTGGAATAGTAAGTTGGTTAAAATTATATTCACAAAAAGAATGGGTAGCAGGTAAGTTAAAAGTAATTACCCCATTTGACCCAACATTCAATTTTGTGTAGGCATTTCCGAAAAAACAGAACTGAAAGGCAGGATCAGTTGCAGTGGCACCTGGAAACAAAAAGGGAGTGCTCCACTCATCATCTCCTGTTATATCATCTGGATAAAGACTTTGCCAGTTTCCGCCTGTATTTACAAAAGGAGCTTGCGGGCAATATGGGATTTTGGAAACTTTATATTTGGAAGTGGAGGCAATATCAGTCGCTTTTACTTTTAAAGTGGTACAGTTAACAGACCCATTAAAATTACAAATGGGATGTGGATTTGGATTGATGGTTCCATCAATATTAATATCACCCCCTACCGCGGTAGCACAACCATTTGCCACTACTGTAACGACAAATTCTTGCCTGGTGGTATAAACTCGGGTACATGAGCTAGACACTAGTGCAACAGCTTCTAAATAATAGGTAAAAACACCTTGGTTTAACAAAACTTCAGAAATAAATTGACCATTGCCACTTGCGTCCAATTGAATAGTAGTAGGCGTGCTATCATAGGTATTGTTAAACGACACTATCGCATTTGGCGTACCTTGAACACTAAAAACAGCTGGATTGTTAGGGCAAACCGTTTGCGTTAATGGAATCGTAGTTATAGTTGCAACTGGAAGTGGTTTGACTAGATAACTCACGCTGCCAGAAATTGGCAACGTACAATTATTGCCGGTGCTATCTGTTACTCCCGTAAGTGCATAAACATAAGTACCAGTTGCCGATACTGGAGCTTGAAAATAAGCTATCGAACTAGGTGCAGTAGAGGAAATTGTTTGGGTACTTCCACCATTGACCGTATAAAAAAAAGTATAGGGAGGAACGCCATTTACACCCGTAAATGTAATGGATGGTCTTACTTGATCTTGACAAGCAGATGCCCTGTCAATTGCAATCGAAGCTGCCAATTGGTTGTTGATTACAACTGAATCTTGAATGACAGGCGATTGATTAAAAGTACAAGTTTGTCCATTGTCTGTGTATGAAACACTTGTAATTGTATATAAAAATGTACCCGCATTATTTGTTGGAACTGATATTGTTGCAGGTACATTCGGTGAACTAGTGGTTACTGTTTGATTGGCGCCTCCATTTATAAAGTAGGTATATGTAAGATTTGCTGTGGTTGGGGGTACAGCCAAAGATATTACCGGACTTGCCGCATTTTTACAAGCGGTTAATGAGGAAATAGTATCCGTTACTACAGGTTTCTGGTTAACTGTAATTTTCACACTAGGACCTACACAACCCGTAGTGCCAATTAAAGAAATATCGTCAATGGCAAAATCATTGCCTCCAGGGGCAATTTCACGGTCAAAAATTGAAATATCTGCCGTTGTATTGGTGCCAGAATTCCATGTATATGAAGCGTATACCCAGTTACAAGTTGGCGTTCCTGGCGGAATTTGAATACCTAAAGAAACGTTGTTTATAAAGGTCTCTAGTTTTGCTGGATTATTAAGCGCAGTAATTTGAACCCAATACCCAAAAGTATAGGTTTTATTTTGTTCCACTGGAACCACTTGTCGCCAAACCACATCATTTCCATTATTGAAGATGGAGCCATCAGCTATCATCATTTTACCTCCTGCACCAGTGTGGTCAGTACAAGCACCAAAGCTAGCCTCCCACGAGTTGGCAGTTGTTACTATGCCATAAGCACGTTGCAGCCCTGCATTGTTGTTAGCTGTGTAAGCATATTGAGTGACAAAACCAACATTTCCTGCTGAGAAATCTCCATTGAATATTAGGTTGGCAGGAGCTGGTTGTGTACCTACTGATAAAGAATAGGTCGTAGTTACAGCTGGGCTCACTACAATAGTTGGCGAAGTAGGACTTGTAAGCCCTGTATCAACAGGGTCAGCGGTCCATAAGTAGTTTGAACCTCCACTGGCCGTTATTGATGTTAAATCACCTTGACAAATGGTTGATGGGTTTGTTAAAGTGATCATATCAGGTGAGGTAACTTGTATGCCTGACTTGGTTTTAGTTCCCCCATTTGAGTCTGTAACTGTAATTGAATAGGTTCCTGATTGTAAATTATTAAATATACCTGTTGTGTTTGTGATAGGATTAGCTCCGCCATTTAAAGTGTATGAGTAAGGGGTTACACCTTCTATACCATAGGCCACAATGGAACCCAATATTTGACAGTATCCATTAACAACTGAATAGGTAAGATCTAATGGTTTTGGAGGTGCTGTGAGTGACATGTCGTCAATGGCAAAATCATTACCTGCAAATACCGCAATATTGTTAAACATTTCAATATTTACACAAGCATTGGTGGCTGTAAATGTGTACTCTACTTTTTGCCAACCTGCCGCTGTTAAAGGAGCCAGCGTAGTTCCTAAAGTTCTAGTTACGTTGTTTGCATTGTTAAATTGAACACCTATGTTAGCAAGTGTACCTCCTACTGTGTTAAATATGGAACGAATCCAATATGAAAATGTATATGTGGTACCAACTGTTAGCCCGCAAATCCCGCCACCATTGTTTCCAGCTTTCCAGAAACGTGATTGATTATCAACTCCTGTTCCATCTACAATCATCATGTTTCCTGTTCCCGAATGATCTGTAGAAATCACGAAAGACAAGGTATTAACCGTTTTAGGATTGGAATAAATAGCCCAATTACCAGCGCTCGTCGAACCACTGTATGGTTGAGCAATATAGCTGTAATTAGGGGTTTGTCCACCTTGGTAACCCACATTATACCCCTGTTCAAAGTCGCCATTTACCAATAGGTTTTGGGCATTGATGTTTGAAAATGTGGTAATTACGAATAATAAAAGTAAAGTTCTGAGTTTCATAGGAAACAATTTTTAGGGGGTGAAAATACTAATAATTGGCGGAATTAAATGTTAAAATGTTGAATTTTTAGTTTCTATGCCTTTGATGCCTTATTAGTTGGACAAAGATGTTTATCTTTGAGGCCATTAAAAAAACACCTATTTACATGACTGAATCGACCATCCAACCGGATGATTTTGGAGATGACCACATTTTTACGAAAGCCACCAACCCAGTGCGTGAAGACGCTTTCGATTTGAACGACGAAGACAAAATTGCCCTAATCCGAAAAGATGTAGAACACATCTTGGCCACTTTAGGGATGGATCTTGAAGACGACAGCATAAAAGGCACACCAAACCGGGTTGCCAAGATGTTCGTTAAAGAACTGTTTGGCGGACTTAACCCCGCCAAAAAACCAGGTTCTTCAACTTTTTTGAATAACTACAAATATGGTGAAATGTTGGTTGAAAAGAACATTACTGTTTATTCAACCTGCGAACATCATTTACTACCCATTATTGGCCGAGCTCATGTGGCATACGTTTCAAAGGGCACCGTTGTTGGTTTGTCTAAAATGAACAGAATTGTTGATTACTTTTCAAAACGGCCCCAAGTTCAAGAACGTTTAACTATGCAAATTGTACAAGAGCTGCAACAAGTATTGGGCACTGAAGATGTGGCCTGTATTATTGATGCCAAACATTTATGTGTCAATTCGAGAGGTATCCGAGACATTGAAAGCAGTACCGTTACTGCCGAATATGGCGGTGTTTTTCAGCAAGATGCTGTTAAACAACAATTTTTAGACTTTATTAAATTAGAAACCCGGTTTTAATAGCCCTGATGGCACTGGACCTCCTTTTGCAGGTTTTGATTATTTTTTGTGGGCGTCCGGCTGCGACCAAAGGAAGCTCACGGACAACCTAACAAAAAAAAGCAAAAACAAAAAAGAGGGAAAGGCACAGCAGGAAAAAGCTCCCAATTATGTCAAACAGCTTACAGAAAGAATTGTTCATTTATAATTCTCTAAGTGGAGAAAAATCTATTTTTATTCCACTTCATGAAGGTAAAATTGGCATGTATGTCTGTGGTCCAACTGTTTACAGCAATGTACACTTGGGTAATGTGCGTACCTTTATGTCATTTGATCTGATTTATAGGTATTTGACTCATATTGGTTTTAAAGTTCGATATGTCCGCAACATCACAGACGCTGGTCACTTGACTGACGACGGCGATGTGGACAATGACCGTTTTGTGAAGCAATCTAGGATTGAAAAACTCGAACCCATGGAAGTGGTGCAAAAATACACCGTTGATTTTCATAGGGTATTGGATATGTTCAACTTGCTCCCTCCAACTATTGAGCCGACTGCAACAGGACATATTTTAGAACAAATTGAACTGGCACAATTGCTTTTAAATAAAGGATTGGCTTATGAAATAAACGGATCTGTTTATTTTGATGTGCAATCATACAACCAAAAAGGCTTGAATTACGGTGAACTGAGTCGACGCAATATTGAGGAGTTGTTAGCAAACACCCGAGATCTTGACGGGCAAAATGAAAAAAAGAACCCCCAAGATTTTGCGTTATGGAAAAAGGCCTCCCCTGCTCATATTATGCGTTGGAACTCACCATGGGGCGAAGGATTTCCTGGTTGGCATTTGGAATGTACAGCAATGAGCACCAAATATTTAGGCGAAACTTTTGATATTCATGGTGGTGGAATGGACTTAAAATTCCCGCATCATGAATGCGAAATAGCCCAAGGCAAAGGATGTTTTGATGTGAGCCCCGTACGCTATTGGATGCATGCCAATATGCTGACCATGAACGGACAAAGAATGAGTAAGTCAACTGGTAATTATATTTTACCTCTTGAATTGGTCACTGGAAACAATTCATTTTTTGAAAAAGCTTTTTCGCCGCGGGTTGTACGTTTCTGTTTTTTGCAAGCACACTACAGAAGTGTGCTTGATATTTCAAACGAAGCGATGATGGCAAGTGAAAAAGGCTTAAACAGATTGTTTGAAGGCATTCGTTTATTAGATTCAATTGAAGCGTCTGCAAATTCATCAAGCTTTTCGGTGGCTGATTGGGAAAAAAATTGTTACTCAGCCATGAATGACGATTTTAACACACCTATATTAATAGCCCATTTATACGAAGCTGTAAAACATATTAACGGGTTAAAGGAAGGCCGTGAAAGTTTGATGGCTGAAGATTTAGCGAAGTTCAGCAACTTAATACGCGCTTTTGTTTTTGACGTGTTGGGATTGATAGATGGCGCAGAAAGCGCACACTCTGAAAACTCCGAACGCCTTACAGGAGCCGTTGAAATCCTTATTAACATGAGGCGCAAAGCAAGAGAAGATAAAAACTGGGCTTTGTCTGATGACATTCGAGATCAACTTTTGGCCGTTGGCATTCAATTGAAAGACGGTAAGGATGGTACAGGCTTTAGTCTGACATAGCCAATTATGAAATGGTTTAAACAAATTGTCATTTTTCCCTTTATAGTATTAATTAGAACTTATCAGATTTGTATTTCTCCATTTTTACCAGCTAATTGCCGATTTTACCCCACTTGTTCACAGTACAGCCTTGAAGCGATTAAAAAATTTGGACCAGTAAAAGGGACTTGGCTGGGTTTCAGGCGCATTGTTCGTTGCCATCCTTGGGGTGGAAATGGGTATGATCCTGTTCCCTAGATTAAAACCGGTTTAATGAATCGATATTAACTGATTTCTTCTATTTTTGTCAAAATTGTCCCAATGATTTGGAATCCCATTGAAAGCCTTGATTTAGGCATTTTACACCTTCGTTTTTACAGCATGACTTGGCTTTTGGCATTTACCTGCGGTTGGTATATTACAAAGCCTATTTTCGCAAAAGAAAAAGAGTCGTTGGTTAAACTAGAATCTTTATTAATATGGACGGTGTTGGCCACTTTTTTAGGCGCCCGACTTGGTCATGTTTTTTTTTACCAGTGGGATTATTTTCAAAATCATTTACTTGAAATTTTATTGCCATTTAGGTTTGAACCTGAATTTGAATTTACTGGTTTTCAAGGGCTCGCAAGTCATGGTGCTGCTATTGGCATTATTGTTTCTATGTACTTTTTTTCAAAGAAAATTATGGAAAAACCCATATTGTGGGTGTTAGACCGAATCGTAATACCAGTTAGTTGTGGTGCCATTTTTATTAGAATCGGCAATTTTATCAATTCTGAAATTTACGGTAAAATTGTGGCCGGACAGCCGTTTTATGGCGTAAAATTCGTGAAGGAAGAAGAGTTTTGGCGGACAAATAATTTATTTGAACTAACCCACAGTCAAACTGCTAAAGAAGGATTTCACAAACTAACCAATGATCCAGCCTACGCTGATATATTAGCGCAAATTCCTTACAGACATCCTGCCCAATTGTATGAGGCAATACTATACATCCCCGTCTTTTTAATTCTCTTGTTTTTGTATTGGAAGACAAACGTATCAGAAAAAAAAGGTTTTCTTTTTGGGGTGTTTTTAATTTTATTATGGTCCATCCGATTTATGATTGAATCGGTAAAGGAGAGCCAAGGGGGCTTTGAATCGGCACTTGGCATGTTTAGCACAGGACAATGGCTCAGCATTCCCTTTATTTTGATGGGTTTCTTTTTTGTAGTTACTGCACAACGACCTGTTCGAAATTAGTTTACTCTTTTTTTGGTACGGAAATTGCATGTTACGTTTCAAGCGCGCTTGCTAACTGATTTTTCACATCAATTTTTTTACCATGAAACTGAAACTTTTTTCGGTACTAGCGCTTATTGCCCTTTCCGGATGCAAACAAAACGAATTTACAGTAGGAGAATCAGCAGATGCAGATTCTACAAGTGTACAAACAGCAGATATTGAAAGGCCCAAGGCTGCTTGGAAACGTACTGCACAAATTGAGGGCAAGTCATTCGATGCCCTTCGATCGGCAAAATCAATTGAAAAAACAACCGTCGAATTGGGCGGATACGTCGCACTAAGTGAAGTAAGAAAAAGCCCGTCTACTAGCTTCAGAGAACCTATCAGCACTGATTCGATATTGGTTTCAACGCTATATGATGTATCATCAACTCTGCAACTTAAAATACCTACGGAACAGCTTGATTTGGCTTTGCTCCGATTTGAATCGACCCTTGATCAAGTAAATTATCGGGTTACGAAAACCGAAGAAGTATCACTGTCAAAATACCGTGAAGAACTGCGCAGAATGAATGCCCTGCAGCAGGCAAATAGGCTTTCGTCAAAATCAGACAAAGGACAATTGCGAAAAAAGGATGTGCCAAATGTAGAACAAAGCCGATTTGATGTACAAGAAAAAGCTGATGATGCACTTATTTCATCTTATAATTGGGCCGATCAAATTGAATTGAGCACCGTTGAAATGACCATCGAGCAACCACGTATTTTAGTTAGGAAGCGAGAGGTCAACACCGAATTAAGTCAATTAAGCGGGGTACATTTTTTGACCAAATGGAATCAATCACTTAAACAAGGTTGGTCTATGCTTGAAAGCATTTTAATTTGGATTACACAGTTTTGGAGTATTGTACTGTTAATTTTGCTTTTCTACATTCTTTACAAGCGTTCATTTTCACTTCAAAATACTAAATCAAATGAAAGCCTCTAGAATTTTTAAAAAGGGAATTGCTTTCGTTTTTTATGGTTTTGGGTTGTATTTATTTGTACAAATTATTGGAAGTTGTATTCCTGTAAATACAAATACAGCATGCAATAATGTTGTAGGAACAACAATCTATTTAAAAACGAATGGAGTACATACCGACATCATCATTCCGTGCACCATTTCAGCAGATTCAACACCAACTTTTAGTATTGAAAGCAATGGTTCAACACCCTCAACATGGGCAGCATTTGGATGGGGCGATAAAGGATTTTACTTAGAAACACCTCAATGGTCTGATCTGAAATTCAAAACAGCATTTAAGGCGATGATGTATCTAGACGAAAGCGTAATGCATGTGAGGGCGCTACCTATGCCAAAAGAATCTGATAGCTGCAAAAAGCTCACCATCACCAAAGAGCAATACAAGGTGTTAGTTGACTATATTAGCAACAGTTTTATAAAAAATGGCGATCATTTAGAAAAAATAGAAACGGAAGGAAATTCCAAAATCGACTCATTTTTTAAAGCACAGGGAAGGTATTCCATGTTTAAAACTTGCAACACATGGGTGAATGCAGGACTAAAAAAAGCTGGAATAAGAACTTGCTTGTATACCGTTATAGATAAACCAATATTTTGGTCCTTACCTAAATTATAATTTTGCCAGCAGTTCTTTTTTCAAAGATTCATATTCAGGCTGCGAAATAAGACCATTGTCGAGCATTTTTTTTTTAAAGTGTTGCAATTTTTCAAAAATTGCGTCTGGACTCAAATTCGAAACGACATCAAGTGATGGGATTTCGGGGGTTACTTCAAAATTTTCTATTAGTTCAACTGGTGTTTCACTTAACGACGAATCGCTGATTTGTGTTGGCTTATCCTCAGTAATTGCAGCAGCCACCTCTGCTGACTTTACTATTAGATGCTCATTTTGCTCTTTACAATAAGTAAAAAGCTTCCGCGCTTGATTTTTGGGCAAATAATCCATCTGATAAGTTTGACCTGCTGCGTCAAATTTAATTTCAGCTCCTAAAAATCCTTCATTCAACTTTACGTCATGCACTGCTGACCAATTAAAATCAGAGAAATCAATGGAGAATCCAAGGTTTTTAGGATTGCAAATAATCAACCTTTTGTTGGTAGCAATAAAGCTATCAGGAAAGACATTAATGGCTGGCTTCTTTTGAACTGCAATATATCTAACCTCTTCATTGGTCATCAAAAAAGGTTCTAATTTAGATACAATCTTCTCGATGGCTTTTGGGTCTTGATCTTAATTAAGCGATTTCTTAATTGATTCCATAATCATTTGATGTTGTATAAAAATAAAAAAACCGCCCGAAATGGGCGGTTTTAAATTGTAAACTTTTAAAAATTAGTTTTTAGCTAATTTTACTGTTTTATCAACATTGTTAGCATCTGTTACTTTTACAATATATATACCAGCCGCAAGGTCAGAAACATTGTAAGAAGCAGACTGATTGAAAGATTTCACTTGTTGACCAGCCATGTTAAAGATGTTCATTTTAACAGCGTCAAAACCATAAACCTGAACTTCCTTGGTGTTATTATCATAAAGCACTACTGCTTTTGATGAATCAAATGAACCAACACCTAAATCAGAGAACATATAATCACCTGTTAAACGGTTAAAAGAAATATTATAAGTACCAGCTGTTGGAACTACAATGTTTCCAGAACCTGTGGTTGAAGCAGTCCCTGAAGGGAAAGCACTTGAAGCACCCCATGCTGTAGCCCACATATTGTTTGAACGAAATTTCATTTCACCTGCTGCAACTACAACTGAGTTTGCCATAAAAGTAATTCCATTGTCATTAGATGTCATTGGAACGTCTGTTGACCAATCACCCACAGCAGCACCAATCATAGTTACTGGAGTAACTGAAAAAGAATAATCACCTGATGTTTTGTTGAAGGAAATATTATAAAAACCAACTGCTACTGGAATGGCAGCACCACCTGCTGTAGCTGTTCCGGCAGGAAAACCCGAACCACCCCATGATTGATTAGGATCATTATGGTTTACTATTTTAAAGTTTGTCGTTGTATTAATGTAAACTTCATTAGCAGTATAAGTAATCCCGTCTGATGTTGATAACGGCAAACCTGTAGTGTTAAAATCACCTGTAATGTCTAATAAATCATAAGCAGACGAAAGCAAAGTGAAAGTGAAGTTACCAGTTGTACGATCAAATGTAATGTTGTAATTTCCAGCTGCAGGTATCATAAAGTTGCTACCACCACCAGCAGTTCCAGAAGCAGCGTAAGTACCACCCCAGTTCGTATTCCATGAATAGTTTGCACGGAATTTCAATTCTCCAACCATTAAATCTTGGTTTAGAGCAAATGTTCTACCACCATCTGTAGAGGTCATATCCACATCAATATTCCAACCTGTTGCGTCGCCTGTTAATGAAGAACCAATAATTGAAACTGGCACTTGAATAAAGCTGTAAGCATATGCTGGATTGGTCATTGTTACGTTATAGTAACCAACAGTTACTGGAATAGTTCCTCCTGTATCACTTGCAGTTCCTGATGGGAAAGCAGATCCACCTAACATAACGTTACCGTTTTTTACAAAATGAGCATCAGGCGCGGTGAAATAAAAATCAGTTAGCGTATAAGTTGCTCCATCACCAGTTACCATAGGTTGACCAGGCATAGCGTTTTGGTTAAAACCGCCTGACATTGAAATGTCATCATAACTTAAGATTACCGGAGTAAATGAATAAGCTTTGGTAGAAATGTTGATAGACACATCATAAGTTCCTGCAGGAATGTAGAAATTTTGTCCACCGTCAGCTGTACCAGTTAATGGTGAAGGAGCAGCAGCAGTACCAAGAGTAGTAACACCCCAGTTAATAGCCCAAGCCGCATCTTGTCTGAATTTTAACTCTGAACCAGAAGCTAAGAACAATCCGGCTTTAGTAAAAGTCGTGTTATCTGTCGTTGCCATCACCACATCGGATGACCAACTGGTGAATCCACCAATAATCCCAACACTTTGGGCGTTCGAAGAGGCTAGCGAGGCCAAGAACGTAAAAGCAAAAAGTAATTTTTTAATCATGATTTTTAAAATATTTAGTTAGTAACAAAATTACAAATTAATGGGGTAAAAAATACGAATTAACATAAAATTCAGCCTTGATAAACAATAAATTTATCAAGGCTGAATTTGTTTACTTTTTTACCAATTTTAGGGTGTTCTGTGCTTGATTTGAGTCCGTTACACGTACCAAATACAAGCCTGAATTAAGATCAGAGATTGAAAAAACAGTAGATGTATTGGTTTGTTGATAGCTGCGAACCAATTGACCAGTAATTGAATAAATATCAACTTGGTTGGCATCAACATTGAGCTGAAAAGTACTTTCCGTTGGATTTGGATACAATTGAATTAGGGAAGAAGTCAATGCACCCACTTCATTGTTCGAAAGTGTAGCTGTTACATTGCCAAAAATTCTGAAACCGCCAGCTTCGATAGAAATTCCAGCACTCGTACTTGTGACGTTTAACGATGAATTGTCCATCAAGTTGTACCAAGTTCCCACATAAGGAAAGTCGGGAGTAACGATAGCAGTATCCGTTGAGAAATTTGCCAAGACAACTACGTTTTTCAATTGATTACTAGGAATGTTATCATTCCAAAGATAAATTCTTGGGTATAGTAAATTTCCACCACTTGAACTTATGGCATAACTACTACTGAAAACCAAATTAGATGTTTTCATGTCAATCATTCTTGAGTAATTTGAATAAACAACACTTCTATTTGGATCCGCTGGATAGTTTTGCGTCCATTGTTTTTGCGGCTTAGTAGCTAATTTACAATCACCAGTAGTTGCATCCGTTTCTGTATTTACTGTATTATCAGTACAAGTATAAATAGAATCATCCATTCCCAATTCCGCAAAATGCCAAATCATTTTTGGTCCTGGCACCAATAAGCTTACTGCTCCAAGTGCTGACATTCTTTTGATTGCGTTAATTGTGTTGCCACCAACGGGTGAGCCGCCAGTTGTAGCGCCAAAAGTTTTACCTTGATAGGCAACACGGTCTTTATCATGGCTTTCTGCATACCCAATTAAGCGTTGAGCTGAGAAACCTCGGCTCACATGACCCATTCTTGTGAAATTAGCATTTGAAGAATAACCCATTTCTAATTGTTTGTACGTGTCATACAATTCTCCCCACATCATCACCCCCTTGCTTGGTGTTTCACTGATTCGGTAATTGGCCCATTGTTGCTCTTCACTATCTATTCCTAAGTGCTCAAAAATTACATAATGAGTTGGATCTTCAGCCCATGAATAATCAGCGTAGGTTTTTAAAATGTCAACGCGGTCTTGTAAATAACTATTTGTGCAAGCATCATTTCCAGATGAACAAGCTTGGGTAAATCCTTTGGTTAAATCCCAACGGAATCCATCAATTTTGAAATCATTGATCCAGTGTTGAACCACACGTTTTACATAGTATTTTGTTAATGCAGAACTGTGATTAAAATCACTTCCAACGCCATAACTATGTTTCGAAAACTCGTTAAAATATGGATTGTCTGAAGCTGGATCACCCCAGCCATCAGCATCAGCATCTTTCATCCACATACGAACCATCGGATTACGCCCAAAAGCATGATTCAATGCAATATCTAATATAACAGCAATACCATTCTGGTGGCATTTATCAATAAACTCTTTAAATTTATCTTCAGTGCCATAATATTTATCTAACGCCATATGGAAACTCGTGTTATAACCCCACGATTCATTCCCTTCATATTCCATTACCGGCATTAATTCAATAGCATTGATTTTTAAGCTTTTAAAATAATCTATTCGATCAATCAAATTCTGGTAGCTTTTTCCTGAATCAAAATCACGAATTAATACTTCATAAATGACTAAATTCTCTTTGGATGGTTTGTTAAAATTAAGCGTTGCATTGCTCCAAGGATAAGCCGTTTGACCCGTTTGAAGAACGGTTACTTCGCGTTCTTGTCCTGCTGGAAAGGTTGGTAAATTTGGATAAGAAGCAGAAGGAATATAAGGGTCGTCAAAAGGAGACAAAACTAAAGTTGAGTAAGGATCGCCTGTTTTTACCAATTTTGGCGAATTGGTAGTAGGCGTTTGATCAACTACCCAATACTGATAAGTGTATTGTTGCCCAGCAACCAAGTTAGTTAAGTCGAGCCAGAACTTGCCACTCGTTGGGTCTTTTTTCATGGCATAAGAAGCATCAGGGTTCCAGCTATTAAAACTACCAGACACATATACATAATCTTTGCCGGGCGCCGTTAAAACCAATGTGGCTTTTGTCGGATCTGAGCCATAATTAATGCCGTCTTGCACACCGTTCGCCATTGCGACACTTTGGGTAAGCGGATCGACTAAGACTAAAAATTTGAAACTAAATGTCACGATTCCTATATTTACTTGTAACTCATAACTTTTATTTGTCATGATGTTCGAATCGGTAAAAGCATAAGTAGCACCCGTAGATGTATTAATTGATACGCCATTTGCCAATAAAGTATAATTGGCCGCACCACCCGTGTTTGTTGCAGCAACCGAGATACTCTGTCCTTGAGTTAAAAGAGTTGTTGAATTTAAAACAGGTGAGGTCAACGATGCCTGAAAGGCGCCAACTGGAATAAAATAATCAGTTGTTTGCTTTGAAGCATCGGCAGTCCTGAAAACGACGCAAATTTTCGTAATAGAAGTAGTCGTAGGCACACCAAAATAGGTATACAAACTAGGAGCAATATCAAGTTTATAAGTTGTCCCAGAAACAAATGTTAATTTTTTCTGTGTGGCATTATTTCCCCATGTTCCAATAACACTTTGCCAATTGGCATTATTTGTAGTAACACCAATATGAGCATATATATCACCTGTATATGCTGCCAAAGGTGTTCCTGCCTTATTAAGGTTAATTGTAACCATACCCGTTGCCTCAAAGGTCGTGGGCGAAGTTGTTACTTGACTAAACCCGCAAAGAGGAAGGAGCCAGAGTAACCCAAGCAGCAATTGTTGTACATTCTTTTTCATAGCTATCATTATAAATTAAGGAATAAGTCGCAAAGTGTAATAAGCTGAGTTTTGTAGATCCAATACCAATTTAAAATTTCCAGCGGTGGTAACTTGAAACTTTTGCCCACCGACCTTCATTTTGGTTTTTGTGCCATCAGCTGACACGGAGGAACCAGTTGCTTCTGCGCCGATTGAGAAATCTTGAGGAGCAAGGTTTCCTCGGGTAAAAATGGTCACAAAACCCGGACTGTTAATGGCTACATCAGCAGTGTACATTCTGTAATAAGGCGATGTAGGATTGGTATCGTAATCAAGGTTTTTATTTAGGCTTAATGCACCTGAACCTCTCACATTGATTGTTCTTTTATCGACAAAAAATGTTTTGTCTTTCAAATTAGCAGTTACATAGTAAGTGCCAGCTGTTGCAGTGGGCGGTGTAATTAAACCTGTTGTTGAAACATCGGTAGTAAAGTCAAGTACTCCGTAAGCAGAATTATTAGCGGCCAAAGGGGGAACAGTACCTGTTTGCGCAATAATTTGCCCATATACATTTAAATCTGTATCTGTTGGATTGGCAAATTTAAAACGTGCAGCACCATTATCTGTGTAAACAAAGCCAGTAAAAATATTGTCTTTGTTTGGAGAAAATATTTTTGGCGAATTACTGGTTCCTAACATGTTTAAATCCCAACTTGAAAAGGTAGAAGCAGCCCCGTAATTACCTAAAACATAAATCTTCGGCGTTTCCAATAACGTGTCATATGTATTTGAAGTAAATAAAACTACTTGAGAATAAGTAAACAAAAAGTTACTTGTTGGGCTAGATTGTTGCTCTTTAGGACGAGCAACAATTCTTAACTTAAAGTTGTTTACAGGTCCAACTGAAGGAACGAGACCTTTGAATAGATCATTCAGCGTTTTGTGAGTTATAGTAGCACTATTTGTTGATATATTACTGCTGAAAGTTCCCAAATTAATACTTGCCGCGAAAGCTGTCGCATTAGAAACAGCGCTGAAATCTGTTCCATCTAGAGCAAATTGCACAATGTATTCAACACTAGCAGCGTAACCAAAATCAGCTGGAGTCCACTGAAGGGTAAGTGCCGCCTTGTTATATTGATTTGGATTGAGCGTTAAACTGAAATTATTTGCAGGAGAAGTAACATCAATTGAATTATTAACATCTGCAACCGGATCGAGCGCATCTTTTGTACAAGACCAAATAGTTAATACGCTAACCAAAATGATGGATAAAATTGAAAATTTTTTCATAAACACTTATTAATAACCAGGGTTTTGAGTAATGTTTGGATTGGCTCCCAATGCTGTTAAAGGAATTGGAAACAATTTGTAAGTATCAGGAATTGACGTACCATTTACAGCCCCACCTTTCCAAGGCCATATATATGCATTTCCAGTAAATTTGTTAAATCTGATTAAATCAGTTCTGCGGTGCCCTTCAAGATTTAATTCTCTGGCACGTTCGTCTAAAATGAAATCCAAGCTTAAATCAGACTGAACGATTGTTGAAGCGTTTGAACGTGTTCTGATCGCATTCACATATTGCAAAGCTTGTCCTATTGAACCACCAGCACCTCTAACGACGCATTCCGCATACATTAAGTAAGCGTCTGCTAAACGGAACATTGGAAAGTCTGTGCTTGAAAACCTAGTAGCTCCAGAAACTGATAGCGCACTTGTATTTCTAAACTTAGTACTTGGATACCCATCTTTCCATTTTTTATAGTCGTTCATGTCGTAATTGTGTTGGGTAGTCCAAAACAAGCTTGCTCTTACATCTGGATTTGCAGCAATTGTAGCTGCACTATCGCCATACAAACCATACCAAGCTTTTGTACTACGGTGACCTGTCCAGCCATCGGTAGCACCAAATAAACTGATGTTCATCGTGTCTGAACTCATGCTGCCATTTACAATATAAGTGGTATTCCCATAGCTCTGGCTATTCAGTGAATCGGCCAATAAAGGATAAATAATTTCAGGAGACAAATTATTGTCTGCCGAAAAGTTAAGCAGATAGTTAGGAGCCAAACTGTAATTACCTTCAGTAATCACTTTGTTTACAAAAGTTATGCAATCGGCATACCTATTCTGCCCAATGTAAACTTCCGCATTTAAATATAGTTTAGCCAACAACATGCGAACAACAGACTTGTTAACCCGACCATAGTCGCTAGTTAATGAAATGGATTGTTCCACACTCAACAGTTCTGATTCTACATAATTAAACAATTGAATGCGGTTTGCTTCTGGCAGTGGATCTAATGAACCATAATTTTCGGTCGTAACCAAAACCCCTTTTCCGAAGCAGTCAATCATGTAAAAATAAGCCAATGAACGCAAAAACCGCAATTCTGCTACATATTTATCTTTATTTGGAATATTACCAGCCGAATTTAATGTCTTAAGAATTTGAGTACATTGAGGCACGGTGAAATAAACACGATCAAATAAATATCTGAAGAACTTATTTGATGGTGTCCAACTATTCGTTGTGGTTAACTGATCCAAACCATCATCACCCCAGCGGTTCTTAACCGCATCAGCAGTAAAGTCTTCCAAATTAATGATTCCTCGTAAAAAGCCCGTTTCACCTGCATCAGGACCGCTGATGTCAGAACTACCAGGGCCACTTGGGCCTGTAAGGGCAAAGGTTCCGTACATTTTTGACACCAGACCATTTACTGCATTTGGATCTTGTGCCAATAGGTTTTCTAATGTTAATTCGTATCTTGGTGTTACATCCAGATTGGTGCACGAACCAAAAAGCAAAATACTTATTGCTAATAAAATAATCTTATTATATCGTTTCATATCGTGATGTGTTAAAAATCAATATTACAACCAAAATTCCAAATTCTCGGGCGTGGATAAAAATTAGAGTCAATGGAGTTGAAATTTTCAGGATCAGCCCCCGAATATTTAGTCAACAAAAACAAGTTATTCACCCCGACAAACAAACGAGCTGACGACTTGTTAAATAATTTGTCGAGCTTATACCCTAAAGAAAGACTCTCACATCGCAAGAACGTTGCGTTCTCTAAAAAATAATCGGAGTATTTAACGTTTGTATTAGTGGTTACAAATGGCAGGTCCATATTCAAAACATTCGTTAATCCAGTACCATTCGTTGGAATCGCATGTTGCTCATTCCCCATGGTCATCAACATTTGGTTGTATATTTTACCCCCAAATTGCCCTCTGAAACTAGCGGTTAAATCAAATTTCTTATAATTAAAAGTGGTGCCAAATCCAAAAGTCCAATTTGGTCGCAAGGGAACATAGTGTTTGTCGTTGTCATTGATCACGCCATCTCTGTTTCTATCAACAAATACACCTGGTATTGGTTTACCTGCTGTATTATAAACTTGCTCATAAACCCAGGCAGAATGGGGCTGTTGACCAACTTGGTTATAGGCCAAAATCACACCAATTCCATCTAAGCCACCACCAGGAGATTGTGATTGACCTGAATTATTTAAATCGTCAATAGTACCATAATTGTAAGCTAAGTTTCCATTAATTGTCCAGCTCAGATTTTTTAAATTAAGTGGTTTGGCTATTAAATTGATTTCAATTCCTTTGTTTGACATACTACCGATGTTTCTTGGCAGCACATTGGTTAAGCCTTGACCAGCTGGCACTTGTACTCTTGCAAACAGATCAACCGTTTTTCGATAATACACATCTACACTACCAGAAATTAGGTTATCCTTAAATAAGTCAAAGTCGACTCCTACATTCATTGTCGCTGTCTTTTCCCAGGTTAGGTCATTAACCAACGGGATTTGATTGTAAGCATTGACCCCTGGTAAATATTGCACTGTGCTATTTGCTGCCTGATACAAAGCAAAGTAAGAGAAATAACCAGCAAAATCTCGAACATCAATATTACCTGTAATTCCGTAACCCGTTCTTATTTTTAAATCGTTGATAACTTCGATGTTTTTCATAAAAGACTCATCTTTCAGGCGCCACGCCAAGGCAGCAGATGGAAAAGTACCCCAACGGTTATCTGGCGCAACTAGGGATGAACCTTCTCTTCTGACTGTGAATGTTAACAAAAACCGATCAAATAAGTCAATATTGGTACGGTTAAAGAAAGCAATAAATTTCAAAGGCTGATAATAATTATCAGTGGGTGTATATGTCCTGATTCTGATATCGTCGTTTACCACTATTGGATTACCTCCTGCAACGGGGTAAGTGTAGGTTGTTTGACCTAAAAATGAATATCGGTATCCATTATTTGTAAAATCTTGATGCGTATAACCACATTGCGTATCAAATCGGGTGATGATTCCCTTAAACTTTTTGGCATATTGCAAATAAAAATCCAAGGTTTTATTCATGATGCTTTGACGCTCAAAACGGGCCAATCCGGGATTAAACACAAAGTTTTTGTGTGGATCTGCCGCAATAGTTTGGTCATTTCTAATAAATCCATAAGAACCAATAGCATTGTTTTGCATTAAAGTTCTTAATTCTGACCGTGATGTTTCCATACCTAAGTTTAAAACAGCCCGTAATTCAGGTAAAAAATGGAATTTATAATCAAATTCCATGTTACCAATAAATTTTTGAACGTTCTCAGGATTGTCCGCTTGCTCTAATATTGCCAATGGATTGGTTGCTCCAACGGTTCTGTATTGTTGCGCATTAATGGATGTTCCTCCTGGAAATGCTATAGTTTCTGGAAACAAGGATGTTTCTTGATAATAACCCCCAAAACGATTGTCTGGACTTGCTCCATAAACAGGTTTGGTCGGATCCATATTGACTGCATTTCCAATGGCTCCTCCTGAGTCATTATTATTCTTTTTGGTGGTAAGTCCTTTGGCGTTGATGTCAATTTTTAAATGTTTATTAAATAAAGTTGGAGTCAACTTAAGTGAGGCAGTTAAACGTGAAAAATCATTACTTCTTACCACCCCTTGTGTTGAGTTATATCCGACCGAAGCTCTGAATGGTATCATACCAAACAAATTGGCACGGGCGCTAAAATTGTGATCCTGATTAAAGGTAGTTCGGTAAATGATATCTTGCCAATCGGTATTGTAAATGGTCCTTGTAGAATTAAGTGGGTCATTCACGTCATTGGCTGCCCCCAAAAATCTGGAATATGCAGGGTAACGTGTATTGATAAAGTTGGCATAAGTAGGGCCATCCATTACATTTACTTTTTTAGGAACACTACCTATAGAAAAAACATTTGAATAAGTATATTGCGGTGCGCCTGACGAACCCTTTTTGGTAGTAATAATGATTACCCCATTTGAAGCCCTTGCCCCATAGATTGCCAAAGCAGAAGCATCTTTTAAAATGGTAAATGATTCAATATCATTTGGGTTAATCATGGTCAGCGGGTTATTGATCCCTGCTGGATTGGCATTGTCGATGGGCACATTATCAATCACAATTAACGGATTGTTGTTTCCAGCTAAAGACGCCCCACCACGAATCCTAATATTAGGTGTTGAATCTGGTGCACCACCATCATTTGTAATTCTTACACCTGGTGCTTTACCTGTTAAAAGTTGATCAGCACTCGTAATTGCTCCCTTATTAAAGTCTTTAGAAGTAACTACGGCTACCGAACCCGTCGCATCTTTCTTTCGAACAGAACCGTATCCGACCTGAATTACCACCTCTTTTAATTGGTTGGCTTCTTCATCTAAATAAACGGTAATTGTAGATTGCTCTTTATAAGTTACTAATTCAGTTCTGTAGCCCAAAAATTCAAATTGAATTTTGTCGCCTTTTTTGAGTTTTCCGATTTTGAAATGTCCTTCTAAATCAGACGAAACTCCTGAAGTTGTCCCTTGTACGGTGATGTTTACGCCTGGTAAGGGTTTTTTGGAACCTGCCTCTAAGACCACTCCCGAAAGTGTTCCCTGGGCCAATGCGCCCAACGGAAACAACATAAACAGTAGCAGCCACTTAAAGTAATTTGTCTTCATACACTTTGTTTAGGTTAGTTTTTTAATTTTTGAGGATACTTTACAACTTCGAACGTTAAAATTATGTAAATATATTGAGCAAATACACAACACCCAATTAATATGACGCCGAAAACGTTTTCGTGTTGAAAACTTTTAAGGATTCATAGCAATACCGCTAAAAATATAGGGGATGTAAAATTCTAGCAACAAACTTTTTCACTTTATACAATTGTCAAAAATGCAGCCATTTTTTATACCAAAACATGCCTTTTGGAAGGTAAATTAAAAAAACATAAAAAAACATGCACTTAAACCGCTATTTTTGTTGGCATGAAACGCAAAGTCACTCTTAAACAAATTGCCAAAGAATTGGATGTTTCCATTTCAACGGTTTCCAAATCACTCCGAAATAGTCTTGAAATTAGTGAAGATACCCGACTAAAGGTTCAAGCTTTTGCCAAGCTGTATAATTACAAGCCCAATAACATTGCGTTGAGTTTAAAAAACAAGAAAACGAAGACCATTTGCATCATTATTCCTGAAATTATTCATCACTTTTTTGCAACAGTCATTAGTGGTGTAGAGCAAGTGGCCAATGAAAAAGGGTACAACGTACTTATTTGCCTTTCAGACGAATCATTTGACAAAGAAGTCATTAACATGGAAATGCTGGCCAGCGGCAGTATTGATGGATTTATTATTTCATTATCAAAAGAAACCCAAAACCGCAAAGACTTTCACCACCTAGAAGAAGTCATTAACCAAGGGATGCCTATAGTGATGTTTGACCGCATTGCCAACGACATCCTTTGCGACAAAGTGATCATTGACGACCAACAAGCTGCATTAAACGCCACCCAATTTTTAATTGATAAAGAATATAAAAAAATTGGGCTTTTGAGCACGGTTGACTATGTGAGTGTGGGAAAATTGCGCACAGAAGGGTACATGAAAGCCTTGGCAAATAACAACATCCCGTTTAAAAGCAATTTGGTTGTCAAAATTGAAGACATGACTGCAATCGAGGCTGAAATTGACCAGTTTTTAGTTCGTGAAAAACCGGATGCTTTGTTTGCTGTGAATGAATTGTTTGCTGTTACCGCTTTAAAATTAGCACAAAAAAAAGGCATTAAAATCCCTGAAGAGCTTTCCATTATCGGATTCACAGACGGCATCATTTCTAAATTCTCCTCCCCTACAATCACTACCGTTAGCCAAAATGGCGTAAAAATGGGGGCGGTTGCTGCCCAAATGCTCATTGAACGACTTGAAAAAGAAGAGGAAGAAGAAGAAGAAAACGAAACCTACCGAACAGAAGTCATTGAAACAGAACTTATTGAACGAGAATCTACCTTGTAATTGTTGTTTTGGCTCTTAAAACACTTTATGTATAGAAAACCTTGTCATTCTAATATCATCGTATCTTTTTTAAAGTGCTAAAAAAGAATTTCACTTTTCAACAAAAAAATATATATTTGCCACCATATCAAAGCGGTTACTTTACAACTTCGAACATTTAAAGTACCGATTTGATAAGCATTAATTGCTTATCGTAATCTAATCCATTACGATAATGAAAAAACCACAATTAACTTTTTGGCAAATCTGGAATCTGAGTTTTGGATTCTTAGGTGTGCAGATTGGTTATTCCCTTCAAAATGGCAATACCAGTCGAATCCTTGAAGCTTTAGGCGCTGATGTACATAGCATCGGTTATTTTTGGCTCGCCGCACCCTTGGCAGGATTATTTGTTCAACCCATTATCGGTCTTTCCAGCGATAAGACTTGGACCCGATTGGGTCGACGCATCCCGTTTATATTTTTTGGCGCCATTGTTTCTGCTTTGGCCATGTTTTTTATGCCAAATGCCGAAGGTTTTTCGCATTTGTTTGCTCCATTAGCTTTTGGGGCGGTAATGCTTTTACTCATGGACACCTCATTTAATGTTACTATGCAGCCATTTAGGGCCTTAGTGGGCGATATGGTTAATGAGGAGCAGTGCAACTTGGGGTATTCACTTCAAAGTGCTTTAATCAATTTTGGGGCTGTTTTTGGTTCATTATTACCTTGGATCCTTACTGAAATTGGCGTTGCGAATATTCCAGGAGCTGGTGACAAAGTACCCGATTCTGTTATTTGGTCATTTTACATTGGTGGCGGGATATTGCTGCTTAGTGTACTGTGGACCGTGTTTCGGACCAGAGAATATGCACCAGATTTGCATGCGGCCTACAACAATATTTCATTAGAAGAATCTACAAAAAAAGAAAAACAAAGCATTTTGAGTCTGATCTCAAATGCCCCTAAAATATTCTGGCAACTTGGTTTAATTCAGTTCTTTTCATGGTTTGCCCTTTTCTTGATGTGGGTTTACACGACCCGTGGCATTGCCAATCACATTTGGGGACCCGAAGCCAGCGATCCAAAATCAATAGAATTTAATCAAGCAGGTGATTGGACTGGCGTATTATTTGGATTTTACAGCTTTATTGCTGCCTTTTACTCGCTCATTATCCCCTATTTAGCTAAGAAAATAGGTCGTAAAAAAGTATATTCATTCTCATTACTTCTTGGTGGAGCAGGCCTCATATCTATGATGCTATTTCATGATAAAACCATGTTATTGATTTCAATGGTCGGAATTGGCGTTGCATGGTCAGCCATTTTAGCGATGCCCTATGCCATTTTATCAGGCTCTTTACCGGCCGACAAAATGGGCGTTTACATGGGTTTATTCAATGGTACCATCACCATTCCACAAATTACGGCAGGTTTAATAGGCGCTTTAATATTAACCCAATTTGACAACAATGCCATGATGGTATTAGTCATTGCTGGGATATCTATGGCAATTGGCGGAATTATTGCATATACCTTAAAAGACAACCCACAAAAAAGTGCGGAATAACAATATAATGATGAAGAAGAAAGCTTTTATATTTGACTTAGACGGTGTCATTGTTGACACAGCAAAATACCACTACCTCGCCTGGCAAAAGCTAGCGGCTGAATTGGGCATCAATTTTACTCCCGAACACAATGAAGAACTTAAAGGAGTAAGTCGTGTTCGTTCATTAGAAATTATTATGGCGATGGGCAATGTTACCGCCTCTACCGATCAAATAAACCTTTGGCTCGATCAGAAAAATACTGATTATTTGAGTTACATCGAAAGTATGGATGAATCAGAAATTTTACCTGGTGTGTTGCCAATTTTAAACTTTTTAAAAGAAAATGGCCAACCTATTGCATTGGGCTCTGCCAGTAAAAATGCACGTCCTATTTTAGAAAAAGTTCATATCCTTTCATATTTTGATGTCATTATTGATGGTAATGATGTAACCCAAGCAAAACCTGATCCGGAGGTGTTTACTCGTGCCGCTGATGGCTTACAAATGGCTTACGCTGACGCCATTGTTTTTGAAGATTCCGTTGCAGGAGTTCAAGCAGCTCGTCATGCCCACATGACCAGCGTTGGCATTGGTGACGCTCAAATATTAAAAGAAGCTGATTATCATTTTCCAGACTTCACCCATTTTGACCATCATTTTATTGAAACACTCATTCAAAAATAACAAGTACAATCACCCCTAATATATTTACACATGAACCAAGATTATATTAAACCAGACCCGTGGTCGATTATTGAAGAAGGATTTGATGCTGAATGCGTAAAATCGTCCGAAAGTTTGTTTAGTATTGGGAACGGAGCCATGGGGCAACGAGCCAATTTTGAAGAAGATTACTCTGGAGAAACATTTCAGGGAAGTTATATTGCCGGTGTTTATTATCCGGATAAAACCCGTGTTGGCTGGTGGAAAAACGGCTATCCGGAGTACTTTGCAAAAGTATTAAATGCACCAAGTTGGATTGGTATTTCTATTGAGGTAAATGGAGAAAACCTTGATTTAGCTACTTGCAAATCGGTGAGTAACTTTCGACGTGAATTGAATATGAAGGAGGGCGTCTACACCCGAAACTTTGAAGCCACATTGCAAAATGGCAGTCAAATACATGTTCGTGTTCAACGCTTTTTATCTATTGATTTGGATGAAACAGGTTGCATTAAATATGACATTACTTCATTGAATGGCGACGCAGAAATTATGTTTAAACCATATTTAGATGCAGGGGTTCATAATGAAGATGCCAATTGGGAAGAAAAATTTTGGGAGCCGCTACAAGTTGAACACACGGGCGATAGAGGTTTTGTAACGGCACGCACCTTTAAAACGCATTTTATTGCTACTACTTTTATGCATAATGCCCTATCGGTAAACAATGTAGCGCAAAATACACAACCGCAAGTTGAGTCAACAACAGACAAAATCACCCTTACTTATGGGGCTACAGCCCCTAAAGGACAAATCATTTCACTTGTCAAAATTGGCGGATATACAGTATCAACAAATCATGCTGACACAAAAGCAGCCGCTGATAAAGCCATCGATTCAGCCATTGCTAAGGGATTCGACCAATTATTGCAAGCCCAAAAAGAGGCTTGGGCGAATATTTGGGAAATGAGCGACATCACCATTGATGGTGATATTAAGGCCCAACAAGGCATTCGTTTTAATATTTTTCAATTAAACCAGACCTATTTAGGCAAAGATTCTCGCTTAAACATTGGCCCCAAAGGATTTACCGGCGAAAAATACGGTGGATCTACTTATTGGGATACCGAGGCTTATTGTATTCCTTTTTACATGGCCACCAAAGACCAAAAAGTGGCACGCAATCTATTAGCTTATCGCTATAATCAATTGGATAGAGCCATTGAAAATGCGGAGAAATTGGGCTTCAAAAATGGAGCAGCCTTATATCCGATGGTGACCATGAATGGCGAAGAATGCCACAATGAATGGGAAATCACTTTCGAAGAAATTCACCGAAATGGCGCCATCGCATTTGCCATTTTTAATTATTACCGGTTTACAGGTGACTATAGCTATATCCCTGAAAAGGGGTTGGAGGTATTAATCGGCATAGCCCGTTTTTGGCACCAACGCGCCACCTTTTCAACAAACCAGAATAAATATGTCATTTTAGGCGTAACTGGTCCGAATGAATACGAAAACAATGTCAATAACAACTGGTACACGAATTATATAGCCAAATGGTGTATCGATTATACTTTGGAACAATTAGATCGGGTTGCCAATGAACACCCTTCAGACTTTGACCGCATATATTCAAAAGTAAAGTTAGATTTTGACGAAACAGAAGCTATGCGGCAAGTAGCTGACAATATGTATTTTCCCTATTCGGAAAAACACAATGTCTATTTGCAACAAGATGGCTTCTTAGACAAAGAACTCATTACCGTTGCCAATTTAGACCGAAGCCAACGACCTATTAATCAGAAATGGTCATGGGATCGGATTTTGCGCTCGCCTTACATTAAGCAAGCAGATACTTTACAAGGTTTCTACTTTTTTGAAGATCAATTTTCAAGAGAAGAATTGGAACGCCATTTTGATTTCTATGAACCTTTTACCGTTCATGAAAGTTCCCTATCTCCTTGTGTGCACTCGATTCAGGCAGCAATGTTAGGAAGAATGGATCAAGCGTACACGTTCTATTTGCGAACTTCCCGACTTGATTTAGACGACTACAACAAAGAAGTGGAAGAAGGTTTGCACATTACATCTATGGCTGGTACTTGGATGAGTATCGTGGAAGGATTCGGCGGCATGCGTGTAAAAGACGGAACGCTACATTTTGAACCACGCATTCCGAAAGAATGGCAAGGATATTCATTTAAAATTAATTTCCGTGAGCAAATATTACAAGTATCTGTAAATCAAAATGAAACACAATTTGTACTTGAGGGGTCTACTCCTATTCAAGTGTGTGTATTTGGAAAAACCGTTCATGTTGAGCCAAATGGTTTGGTAACCGTTTAAAGATAATAAAAACAAAAAAAAGAGGCCGCCCAATTGGACAGCCTCTTTTTTTTTTTTAGCAATTTATTAAAATTAAAGAATTTCCATGGTTTTGGCTTTATTCACCAAATCAACTAAGTTGGTCACTCCTAATTTACTTTGCAAACGAAGTTTATAAGTACTGATGGTCTTTTCGTTTAAGTTTAAAATTTTAGAAATTTCGTTGTTTTTTCTACCATCACTTAAATAACGAAGTACCTCTACTTCACGATATGATAATTTTTTATAGGCACGGTCAGCTTTAGGTTGACTGGCAACAATGAGCAAGCTGTTCTGTAAGTCCTCATTAATGATTGTTTCATCGTGAAATACTTTTTCGATACTGTAATCAAGGTATTCCACTGAATTGGATTTGTGAACATAGCCTTTAATCCCCGCCTTTATTACATTTGGTGCATATACACTTTCTTTGAGTGCCGAATATACCAACACTTTTACTTTTGGATATTTGCGCATAAAAACACGCAATTCATAGATGCTGTTCAATCCATCTAGCTCTAAATCAATAACTAATACATCGATTTTGCCTTTTTCGATTACTGAAAGTACATCTGCATAATTAAAACAATTTTTAGCAATGCTAATACGTGGATGCCCCACGAAGTAAGTCTTTACTCCTTGATGAACAACAGGGTAGTTGTCCGCAAAACATACATTTATCATAATTATTAGGGTTTGGTTATTTTTAAAATATTATCTTAACATATCTGGAATCAAACATACTGGAATAGGGTCCATTTTATGTTGATTTTGGTTATTTAATCGAAGGTAGATTTGCATTACTTCTTGTTCTCTTCCGTTGAAATCCTGCATGTTTTTTCCCTTTTCAACTTCGCTCATTGCCCATTCTAATTCATCATAGCTGGCTCCAATCTGATCTTCATCAGAACGGTCATCACCAAATAAACCGTCTGTTGGTGGCGCAATAAGAATAGAACTGGGAACTTGCAAAAACCTTCCCAACATATAAACTTCCGATTTCACCAAATCGGCAATGGGACTAATATCTACGCCTCCATCACCATATTTAGTGTAAAAACCAACGCCAAAATCTTCTACTTTATTTCCGGTACCAGCTACCAAGCAACGGTGTAAACCACCTATGTAATAAAGCGTCGTCATTCTAAGCCGAGCCCGGGTGTTAGCTAATGCTAATTGTAAAACGGGATCAACACTTATAACTGGAACTTGCTGTTTAAATTCTTCAAAAACTGGGGTTAGATTGATGGTAGTTGTAAAAACATTTTCAAATTTATTTTGCAAATTCCGAATGTGTTCTTGCGCCCTATCTACATGAGAACTTGCCTGATGTATAGGCATTTCAATAACCCAAGTAGGTAACCCAGTACGCGCGCACAAGCTCGATGTAACTGCAGAGTCAATGCCACCGGATATTCCTACAACAAAACCAGACATTCCACTTTTTGTAGCATAATCCCTTAACCAAGAAATAATGTACTCAGATACCGCAGCCGCTTGATTTTCTCTCATAAATTAAACTTTCAAACACAAAAAATCGTTCTAAATTGTATATTTGCAAACATAATAATTCATCTTTTAATAAGACTCTTCGCAGGTTTATCTTTTGATTAAAATTCAAGTGGTGATTTTTTGAAAATCCATAAATAAAATTTGTAACCGTATTATTATCAAATTCTTATGTTTAAAATAATTTGATTTCGCAAATAAACACAAAAGATTTACCGCCCAAATAATCGTAGATACAATATTTTTTAAAATAATAATAGTAATTTCATCGCATGAAAAAAATGACTTTGCTGGTTTTGATTTTGTTGAGCATTTCAGCATGTAAACCAAAAAACGAATTAGATGAAGCTGCATCTGATATTGAACTAACTGTTCATATAAACCGTTTTGATCAGGATTTTTTTAATTCAAATCCAAATCAATTTCCGAATTTAAAAAAGCGTTATCCCTTTTTCTTCCCACCAGGAAACTCAGATGCCGTTTGGCTTCAAAAAATGCAAAACCCAATGTGGAGAGAGTTATTCGATGCGACCCAAAAAGTCTTTGGTGATTTCACCAAACAACAAGAAGAACTAGATGCCTTTTTTAAAAGAATTAAATACTTGTTCCCAACGGTAGAAACACCTGAGGTATATACTATTGTAGGAGACATGGATTATCAATTAAAAACGGTTTATGCTAACAACAAATTAATTATCCCATTGGAATTGTATTTAGGAGAAAATTCAAAATATTATAAAAACGAATTTCCAAAATACATCCGTCAAAATTTTAAACCGAGCCAATTAATGCCCGACGTTGCTGAGCAATTTGCTTCCAAAGTGGTGGCTTATCCAACTGACAAAACTTTCTTGGCAGGGATTATTTACCAAGGTAAAATCCAGTATATAAAAGAAATGCTTTTGCCTGAGGTAACAAAAGCAGACATTATAGGATACCAAAATAAAAATATTCAATGGTGTCAAGAAAACGAGCGCTACATTTGGCAATATTTTGTCGAAAAAGGATTGCTCTATAAAACGGATGCTCAATTAGCTAATCGTTTTACCAACCCAGCCCCATTTTCAAAATTTTATTTAACTGAAATCGATAATGAATCACCTGGCCGGGTTGGCGTTTGGATTGGCTGGCAAATTGTAAGTTCATACATGAAAAACACTGATACCAAACTGACAGACTTGCTAAAAAAACCGGCAGTCGAAATTTTTGAAAAATCGCAATATAAACCCAAGAAAAATGACTAAAATAATTGAGTCCAAAATCACTATTGACGTACTTTTAGATGAAAATCGGGTGCCCGAAAAATTGCAATGGTCTGCCCCCGATGGCGGAATCGATCAACAACCAACAAAGGCTGTTTTCTTATCGGTTTGGGATCCATCGAATCAAGAAGCGCTACGCATCGATTTATGGACCAAAGACATGCCTGTTGACGAAATGAAGGTGTTTTTTTACCAAACATTGGCCTCGATGGCAAATACGTACGAGCGAGCCACTGCCGATGAAACACTGTCGCAATCAATGCGTGATTTCTGCGAGTATTTTAAAGTAAAATCAGAAGAACAAGTATAAATACAGGCAGAACCGATTTAAATGAAATGGCCCGATTCGTTGCAAAAAAAGGAAAATGAACGACTTGAAATACAGGCTTGGAGAGTACTCGACACCTACAAATCAAGTATCGATTTCTACTCAAATGATTATTTGGGACTCGCCCACAATATTGAATTATTTGAACAAAGCAGCAAATTAGTAAATCAACACGCTGGCCCAATCAATGGGGCAACAGGTTCTCGCCTATTGTCTGGAAATTACCCATTGTTAGCTGAAACCGAACAATTCATCGCTCAATTCCACCAAACAGAGTCTGCATTGCTATTTAACTCTGGTTACGACGCCAATGTCGGCTTTTTTCAGGCTGTGCCACAAAAAGGTGATCTTATATTATATGACGAAAATTGCCATGCCTCTATTCGAGATGGGATTCGGCAATGTTTTGCAAAACATTTTAAAATTCGTCACAACGAAACAGAGCACCTAAAAGAACTTTTAGATCGATTTTCATCATCATACAATACTGTTTATGTGGTTACCGAAAGCGTTTTTTCGATGGATGGTGATTGCCCTCCAATTGAAGATTGGGTAAAAACGACTACAGCCTATGGTGCGTATTTGGTAGTTGACGAGGCACATGCATTGGGTGTATTTGGTGAAAAAGGTGAAGGCCTTATTCAATATTTAGGTCTTACAAACGAAGTATTTGCTCGGATTGTCACTTTTGGCAAAGGATTGGGTTGTCATGGAGCGGCTATTCTAGGCTCAAAAAAACTGAAAGATTATTTAGTAAATTTTGCTCGTAGTTTTATTTACACAACGGCGATGACGCCTCATAGCTGTGCAAGTATCCAAATGGCATATAAATGGTTATTAGCCGAACCAACTGAATTGAAAACCCTTAGAAATAGGATTCAATGGTTCAACCAAGAAAAAAGGAGGTTGGGCATTAGCGCTTTATTTATTTATAGCAAATCATCTATACATTGTGCCATCATCCCAGGTGTCGAAAAGGTAAAAAAATGGGCAACAATATTAAACGAAAATGGTTTTTTAATAAAGCCAATTTTGTCACCAACCGTTCCGGCCGGTCAAGAGAGACTGCGCATTTGTTTGCACAGTTACCAATCAGAACAAGAAATCAGTGCTTTACTCGGGTTGTTGCATGATTTGGTATATGCGTGATTACTAAAATACAACTAAAATTATTTTTTACATCTCATTAATGTTAACCGAATAAACATGAAACTATTAGGAATTGGATCTAGAATTGATCACCCCACTTACGGCAAAGGCGTTGTTACCAATGTGAGTTTAACCGACTATTGGGTCACATTTATTGATTCTGGCTTAGAAACTTTGCCATTAAACGAAGAATTCACCGTCATTGAATCTGCCGAAAATGAAGTAGATACCGTTAGCTTTTATGATGTTGAACAGAGTTTATTGGCCATTCTGCGCAAATGGAACGGTTTGGGAGAACCCGTTGCCATAGGCGACAAATGGAAAGGCGGCAATATGACTTTAACCCCTGGCCAGCCTGGCTTGTCATCAAAAGACATTCCAATCGATGTGTTTTTTCACAAAATTGTAATGATGCGAGACCGACTTAGGGTAATGGAACAAAAAATCAACGCAAGTAATTTAGAAGAAACTGAAAAAATTGATTTACAACAATATATCACTCGAATTTACGGAAGCTTGACAACTTTTAATGTTTTGTTCAAATCGCAATCCGATTATTTTGTAGGTGAAAAAAGCAAGTAAGGCAACTGTCGTCCTTATTTGTGATTTAAAAAAAAGCTGCCCATTATGGCAGCTTTTTAAATTTTAAGCACAAAACTCTTGATAAGCATCTTTTAGGTTTTCAGCAATCAACTCTGCTGGCCGTCCTTCAATGTGATGACGCTCTAGCATGTGAACCAATTCACCATCTTTAAACAAGGCCATACAAGGCGAAGAGGGGGGAAATGGAAACATTTGTTCGCGAGCGGCAGCAACTGCCTCCTGATCTACACCGGCAAACACGGTAACCAAGTGAGTTGGCTTGACAGCACTATCTAAACTCATTTTTGCTCCTGGACGGGCATTACGCGCCGCACATCCACATACAGAGTTAACCACTACTAAAGTAGTTCCTGATGCTTGTAGTGCAGATTTAACAGCCTCTGCTGTATATAATTCTTGGAAACCAGCATCGCTCAATTCGGCACGCATTGGTTTAACTAAATCTTCTGGATACATAGTTGAAATTTTATTGCAAAAATAAGGCTATTTATACAAGCACCTTCATTCGGTCAATAAAGTTTATTTATTGGGCAATCAGCGTTTCAGTGTTTTTTTGTTCAAAATGCAAAACGCTTCTTTTTTACATTAAATTGACACAAGATTTCACAGTATTAACCTTCATTCTGTTTAATCTGATTTACAACTGGGTTAGCATACATCGCCAAAAAACTATCAACCATTTGCCGATTAGTAACATCAATTCGCATCTCTAGACGCCGCTCAAACAGAGATTTCTCGGCTTCGGAGTATTTTGAAGCATACATATTAGAATTATTCAACACATCGCAAGCAATATAATTAGTAGGCCATAAATGATAATTTCCAATAATATGACGATCAATAAGTTGCGCTAATAATTGAATTTGCTTATTTGTATTATTCGTTTCACGTTCAATATTAAGAAGTTCATGATCCAAAATTGGTCCAACATGAATATGCATCCGCTTCTTTTGTCCAATTACACCACTCAAGAGACTGATAAAATCTTCATTTTTTTCTTTGATGTAAATTTCATTATTTGATTGAGCGAGTAGTTGTGGCATTTTCAATGCGTCCGTCGGATCGTATTCATACGAAATGGAAACGGGTACAATCTTCAATTTACGTAAATAGGCCATACAAGAACTTTCATCTGAAGCCATTGCCAACATTTTTAATACACCAGAATGGGTTGCATCATTGCCGTCTTTGGTTCGTCCCTCTCTTTGTGCAATCCAAACAGAGCGATTTTCTCTTAGGATGAGTTGGTAAATATATTCCGAAACCAATTTAGAGCTTTCCAACAACTCTCTAGGAGATAAACCACGTTGTATAATAAAGTTTCTATTTAATCGAGCAAGCGTTCTCAAAAAAGATTTTGTCACTAAATTATCTCCTATTGCTGATGCAGTCATTACTAAACCATGATCATGCAATGAAACATTAAGCAATGAGGTATCCAAAATAATATCGCGATGGTTTGAAATAAAGAGGTAAGATGTATTAGGTTCAAGCTTTTCAAAACCAGATGTAGTTAATCCTTCTGAACTGTTTTTGATGATTTTTTTTATGGCTTGATATGCGAAATTAATTTGAAAATCTCTAATAGAATGGGTGCGCTTTAATTGCTCTTTCCAAACTTCCTCATCAACTTCAGGATAGGAAAAACTCATCATCGCTTTGAGCATAGGGTGATGTAGTGAAGCACAAATTGCTTGGTTCACCTCCGCATCATAATATGGACGAATCTTATCAAATTTTTGCATAGACGATTGTCATTGATTTAACAAATAAACAAAAAAAAGCTTTAATCTTCTAACCCAAACAGCTTTAATGCTTGTTCACTAGTAATCTGAGCAATTTCTTCAATAGTCATATTATAAATCTCGGCTAGTTTTTTGGCAATTAATGGTATATAAGCGCTTTCGTTTCGCTTTCCTCGGTAAGGAACAGGTGCTAGATAGGGAGCGTCTGTTTCTAGCACTAAATTTGTAGGGTTAATTCTATGAAGAAAAGAATCCAATAGACCGTTTTTAAATGTAACAACTCCTCCAATACCTAATTTCATTTGCAAATCAATAGCTTGCCATGCTTGTTCTTCGGTCCCCGTAAAACAATGAAAAACACCACGCAGTTTTGGATTGCGCATTTCCTCAAGAATTTCAAAAACCTCATTAAAAGCCTCTCTACAATGAATGTTGATAGGCAAGTCATACTCAATCGCCCATTTTATTTGAATCCGAAATGCTTCTTGCTGAATAGCTAAAGTAGATTTATCCCAATACAGGTCAATTCCTATTTCTCCAACAGCACAGTACAATCCCGATTGTAACTGCAATTCAACCCATTCTAATTCACTCTTCCAAGAATCAGTTTTAACATAGCATGGGTGAAGGCCCATCATCATATAAATATTCGAAGGATATAATTTATTCAATTGCCACATCAATTCAGTTGAAGATTGACTAATTGATGGCATGATTAGTTTTTTAACACCTGATTTAAAAGCTTCATCAAGCATTTTCACACGATCTAAAGCAAACTCTTCAGCATACAAATGTGTATGAGTATCGACGAACATATCAAGAAAGCGGTTGAAAACCTAATTTTTGCCTTACACGATCTAAAACAGGACGAGCCACAGCTTTTGCTTTATTAGCACCCAGTTTCAAAGCAACCTCAATTTCGTTTGGATGATCCATAAAATGGGCATATTTGGATCGTTGAATTTGGAATTTTTCTAAAATCAACTCAAACAAAGCTTGTTTGGCATGACCATATCCGTAATTCCCACCCAAATAATTATTACGCATAACAACAATCTCCGTTGGACTTGCCAACAATGAATACAGAATAAAAACAGTGCATGTATCGGGATCTTTTGGTTCTTCCATGGGAGTACTATCTGTTTGAATACCCATAATCTGCTTCCGTAAAGATTTATCATCAAGAAAAATATTTATAATGTTATTTCTCGACTTGCTCATTTTTTGTCCATCTGTTCCAATTACATATTTATTACTCTCATTAATACTAGGTTCAGGTAAAACAAAGGTGTCACCCATTTGATGATTAAATCTTGATGCTACGTCTCGCGCAATTTCAATATGCTGAAGCTGGTCTTTACCAACAGGCACCATATTAGCATCATATAACAAAATGTCAGCTGCCATTAACATGGGGTAAGTAAAAAGCCCTGAATTTACATCTTCTAAACGGTCTGACTTATCCTTAAATGAATGAGCTAATGTGAGCCGCTGAAATGGAAAAAAACAACTTAAATACCAAGAGAGTTCGGCTGTTTCTGGCACATCTGATTGACGGTAAAAAACAACCTTTTCTGCATCTAAGCCAAATGCCAACCACGTAGCTGCTGTTGACAAAGTGTTCTTATGTAGTGCATCGCCTTCTTTTATTTGGGTAATTGAGTGTAGATCAGCAATAAATAAAAAGGAATCATTATTAGAATCTGATGATAACTCAATTGCTGGCAATATGGCACCCAAAATATTTCCTAAATGCGGCGTTCCAGTGCTCTGAATTCCAGTTAAAATACGTGGCATATTAAAATACTTAGATATTTGAAAATTAAACTTGAGCAAAAATAATAACAATTAAAAAAAACCTACTTCCCGTGCGAAAATTACTTACTAATAATTTAAACATGAATCTAAATAAGGCCCAGCAAAATACCGAAGAAAAAAAAGCCATCTAAATGATGGCCTTTAAATATTAATGATGAAGTTCTTGTTCTCCTGGTTTCATAGGGACATTTTGTGGGACAAAATCATCCTCGTGTCCTGGCTTACTATAATCGTATGGCCAACGATGAACTTCTGGTATAGCACCTGGCCAATTCCCATGTATATGTTCAATGGGTGCAGTCCACTCCAGGGTATTTGATTTCCATGGATTTTGAACTGTTTTTGGACCGTAAAACATACTGTAGAAGAAATTAAACAAAAATACAAGCTGAAATGCACCGCCAATTAAAGCAAACATCGTAATGATAACATTTACATCAGCCAAGTCGTCAAAAATAGGAAAATTCGTATTAGTGTAGTAACGTCTCGGCAATCCAGCCATACCTATGAAGTGCATCGGGAAAAACACACCATAAGCGCAAACTGCAGTTACCCAAAAATGGATATAACCCAAATTTTTGTTTAACATACGACCAAACATTTTAGAATACCAATGATAGATACCTGCAAACATTCCATACAATGCAGATATACCCATTACTAAGTGGAAGTGAGCGACTACAAAATAAGTGTCATGCACATTTATATCTAAAGTACTATCTCCTAAAATGATACCAGTTAATCCACCAGTAATAAAAGTTGAAACTAATCCAATTGAAAAAAGCATAGCTGGATTCAACTGCAAATTGCCCTTCCACAATGTGGTAATATAATTAAAAGCCTTAACAGCAGAAGGAATGGCTATAAGCAATGTTGTAAAGGTAAATACAGAACCTAAAAAAGGATTCATTCCAGATATAAACATATGGTGTCCCCATACGATAGTCGAAAGGAAAGCAATTGCCAAAATAGACATAATCATAGCACGGTAACCAAAAATTGGTTTACGTGCGTTGGTAGCTAATACTTCAGAAGTAATTCCTAAAGCTGGTAACAAAACAATATAAACTTCTGGGTGACCTAAAAACCAAAACAAATGCTCAAATAAAACTGGAGACCCACCTTGGTAATTCAAAACTTCACCAGCAATATAAATGTCGGATAAAAAGAAAGACGTACCAAAACTTCTGTCAAATATTAACAATAATGCAGCCGATAATAAAACCGGAAATGAAATAATACCAATTACCGCTGTGATGAAGAATGCCCATATTGTTAATGGAAGACGTGTCATCGACATACCCTTGGTACGTAAATTAATTACAGTTACCACATAATTTAATGAGCCCATTAATGATGAGGCTATAAATATTGCCATTGAAACAAGCCACAAAGTCATACCTGCTCCAGAACCAGGTATTGCCTGAGGTAATGCACTTAATGGAGGATAAATTGTCCAACCTGCAGAAGCAGGACCAGATTCCACAAATAAAGAAATCACCATTATAACACTAGACAAGAAAAACATCCAATAGGATACCATATTCATAAATCCAGACGCCATGTCACGTGCCCCAATTTGCAAGGGAATGAGTAAATTACTAAAAGTGCCAGATAAACCTGCTGTAAGCACGAAAAAGACCATGATGGTTCCGTGAATAGTCACTAAGGCAAGATAAATATCATTACTCATGACACCATTGGGCGCGAATTTCTCACCCAATAGAAAACTAAAGACCTTAAATGACTCCTCAGGCCAAGCTAATTGCATTCGGAACATTAATGACATACCAACACCAATTAAACCCATAATTATACCTGTAATCAGGTATTGTTTAGCAATCATTTTATGATCAATGCTAAATATGTACTTGGTGATGAACGTATCTTTGTGGTGATGTTCGTCGTGGTCGTGTGAGTGTTCTTGATGATGATCGAGAGCTACTGCAGACATAATGGGAAAGATTAAGGTTATAAATTATTATTTTTTAACTACTTGCGAAACTTGTAACGTCTGTTCTTTCAGCGTCACAGTATCCATTTTTAAATCATTTACAGGCGCAAGCGCCTTCTCGGCAGCTTCTTTTTCAGCAGCCTCATCTGCTTTAGCTTTAGCAACTGCCGAAACAATAGATTGCTTATCTTTTAGCCACTTGTTAAACTCAGCTGGAGTATCAATTACCACTTTCATTTGCATGTTGTAATGAGAAGCTCCACATATCTTATTACATAACAATAAATAATCAAAAGTATACGGCTCTAAAGCGGGTTTGCCAGACGCAACCAATATTTTACTTTTAGCCTCACGCAATTGATTAATATGATTAATCTTTTCGATGATTTCACTATTATCTCGCATCTCAGCAGTTGTAATAGTAGGGATAAAAGAAAAATTAGTAACCATTCCAGGCACACAGTTCATCTGTGCCCTAAAATGTGGAAAATAAGCAGAGTGAAGTACATCCTGAGATCTAATCTTAAAAATTACTCTTTTCCCTTTAGGTAAATGTAACTCAGAAGAAGTAAAATCATCTTGCGCGTTAGGGTCTTGTAAATCAACACCAAGGTTATTAACTCCTTCAATGTAACGTACATTAGCTTTACCTAATACATTATCATGACCGGAATACCGAACTTCCCATTTAAACTGCTGTGCATATAATTCTACAACAATGGAATCTTCCTCTTCTTCCTTTCCAAGAAACATAATATCGTTCCAAGTATATAAACCGTATAGAATTAAACCAGCCAAAACAACAGCAGGAATTGAACTCCAAATAATTTCAAGCTTGTTATTATCTGAAAAATAAAGAGCCTGTTGACCCTTTTTCCCAGCATACTTAAAAGTAAAATAATGCAGCAAAGCTTGTGTAATAATCTGTACTACAAAAATGAGAGCCATAGAAATATACATCAAATTGTCATACTCATCCCCATGTGCCGACGCAGCCTGTCCAAGAACTAAATGCCCCCATTTATACATTGAATATATAGTAAACAAATAAATGAATACTAAAAAAGCAAACATTAAATAACCATTTACTTTATTATCATTGTCAGTAGCAATTTGAGTATTATCCGCATTTGAACCTATTTGAGACAAATCAAATATTTTGGTTAATTGCCAAAGAGCAATTCCTAATAATAAAACTATGATTAAAACTAATAGTGAGGTCATTTTATAAAGTAGTTAGGTATTTTAGTAATGGAAATGTTTGCTTTCTTCAATAAACGGATTGCGTTTTGGAAGTAAAGGTACTTTGGTAAGAGCAGTAAATACAACAAATATAAATAAGCCAAAGAAGAATGCTAGTGAACTCAATTCAGGTACACCAATAAACCATTGATCTCCAACCGTTGCAGGCATAATCATATTGAAAAAATCAACATAATGTCCGAATAAAATAACTATACCAGCCATTACAATTACCCATGAGATACGTTTGAAATCAGTATTTATAAGAACTAAAAACGGAAAAATAAAGTTTAATGCAACAGCACCGAAGAAGGTAATATTATAATCTTCAATACGAGTAACAAAATAGGTTATTTCTTCAGGTATATTGGAATACCAAATAAGCATGAATTGTGAAAACCATAAGTATGTCCAAAATATACTAATACCAAACATAAACTTTGACAAATCGTGTATGTGACTTGTATTTACATTTTCTAAATATCCTTTAGATTTTAGATATAGAGTAACTAAGGATATGGTAGTTATACCACTCACAAAGAAGCTTGCAAACACATACCATCCAAATAACGTGCTAAACCAATGCGGATCTACTGACATAATCCAATCCCAAGCCATGATAGACTCCGTAACGATGAAGAAAACAAGAAAACCTGCTGACAGTTTAAAATTCTTTTTATAATTAGCGTTATCGGACGAATCATCTTGAGCTAAACAGTTTTTTCTTGAAAAATAACGATATAAGTTCCAGCCAGCCAAAATAACAACAGCTCTTAAAATCCAAGAAGGGAAATTTAAAAAACCAGACTTCGCTTTAATGAGTTCATCATGTTCAACAATATGAGAATCAGCCCAAATAAATAAGTGATTATTATTTGTTCCAGCAATGGCTAATAAAACAATAAAAATTACAGAACCCGGAAGTAGATAAGCAGTAATTCCTTGCATGACGCGAAACAAAACCGGAGACCAACCAGCCTGAGCAACTTGCTGTATAGCGTAAAAAGCCAAAGCACCCGCGGCAATTAACAGAGTGAAAATACAAGCTACATAAAGTGCAGCCCAAGGTTTGTTGCTCAACTGGGTTAAAACATGTTCCAAATGATGTTTATGTTCAACTTCATCACGAACATCATGAACATGCTTATGATTGTTAATATGACCATGATTTTCCGAGGCTATAATGTTCTCCACATCCTCAATGGTCTTTGGGGCTGATATAAAACCATAACCTATACCTAAGACACCGACTATCATCAGAACAAAGGAAAAAGTTTTCAGTTTATTAGAAAAAGTATACATAGTATTTTCTATCAAGTTTATTCAAAATTACATTCCACTTTTTAGTTTCAACACATACGCTGCAACTAACCATCTTTCCTCTTGACTCAACTGATTGGCATGTGAACCCATCGAATTAAGGCCATAAGTTATTACATGAAAGATACTACCTTCAGTAATTTGCCGATCAGCATAAGCAGGGACACCAAGAAATTTTTCGTTTTTAACTAAAGTTCCTTTACCATCACCTGCTGTTCCGTGACATATCGCACAATAAATCTCAAACAGCTCCTGCGCTTTCTTTAAATCAATTTTAGAATGATCTAGAGGTGAAGACAAACTAGCTTTAGCCCATTGGTAGCCCTCTGTCGTATTTGGAACTTCATAAGGTTGAAACCCACGCTTAATTGCTCCTACTGGCGGAAGTTGACCTTCCTTACCACGCAGACCGGAAGGAGAATTAAATGCTTTTGATTCTGAATAGGCTTCATAGGCTACCGACTCATACATATTAGGCATATATTGATAGTTTGGATGCTTATCATCCTTGCACGAGTTAAGTACAAGTACCAAACTTAAAAAAGCAGATATAATTGATATTTTTTTCATTTTTTTGAAATTAATGCTTTTCAATCACTTTTACTTCTGTAGCACCGGTACCCTTAAAAAAGGAAACTAATTCTTGCTCATTATCGTCAACAGATACTTCCATTAGAAAATGATCATCCGTTGTTCTTAAATCTGGATTTTCTGCTTTTTTGAATGGCCATAATTTACTTCTTAGATAAAAAGTGATTACCATTAAGTGAGCAGCAAAAAAAACAGTCATTTCAAACATTACAGGAACAAAAGCTGGCATATTTTGATAATAAGCGAAGCTAGGTTTACCACCAATATCTTGCGGCCAATCTGTAATCATGATATAATTCATCATAATTGTAGCAACTGAAAGCCCAATGCAACCATAAATGAAAGCGCATATTGCCAATCTTGTTGGTGGAATGCCTAGTGCTTTGTCAAGACCGTGAACCGGAAATGGTGTAAATACTTCCTCAATATGATAATGAGCTTTTTTTGTTTTGTGAACTGCATCCATCAAAACATCATCATCATTATAAATGGCATATATAACTTTATTACTCATGATGTGAATTTTTATTTTCTTCTCTAGCCTTTTTAAAACTTTCGCCAGATGTTTTTAATATTGTTTTTACTTCAGCCTGCGCAATTACCGGAAAAGATCGAGAATACAACAAGAACAACACAAAGAAGAAACCAATTGTACCAATAAAAATACCAATATCTACAAAGGTAGGTGAAAACATTGTCCAAGAAGAAGGAAGGTAGTCACGATGTAGAGAGGTAACAATGATCACAAATCGCTCAAACCACATACCAATATTAACAACAATTGAAATAATGAAAGAGAACATGATACTTGTTCGTAATTTCTTAAACCACATAAACTGTGGCGAAAAAACATTACATGTCATCATTGACCAATAAGCCCACCAGTAAGGGCCAGTCGCACGATTTAGAAATGCATATTGTTCATATTCAACACCTGAATACCAAGCAATAAATAATTCAGTTATATAAGCTACTCCAACAATTGAACCCGTAATCATAATAATGATATTCATCAATTCTATATGCTGAACGGTAATATACGCTTCGAGGTGACAAACCTTTCTCATAATGATCAGTAACGTATTCACCATCGCAAATCCTGAGAAAACTGCTCCCGCCACAAAATAAGGAGGGAAAATGGTCGTATGCCAACCTGGAATAACTGAAGTAGCAAAGTCAAAAGATACAATGGTATGCACAGATAGTACCAAAGGAGTCGCTAAACCCGCCAATACCAAAGAAACTTCTTCAAAACGTTGCCAATCTTTGGCCCTTCCAGACCAGCCAAAACTGACAATGGAATAAATCCTTTTAGTGAATGGCGTTACCGCACGATCACGTAGCATGGCAAAATCAGGCAACAAACCAGTCCACCAAAAGACCAATGATACGGAAAGATAAGTTGAAATTGCAAATACGTCCCAAAGTAATGGTGAATTAAAATTTACCCATAATGAGCCAAATTGATTTGGAATAGGCACAACCCAGTAGGCCAACCATGGACGTCCCATGTGGATGATTGGGAATAAACCAGCTTGTATAACTGAAAAAATAGTCATTGCTTCTGCTGATCTATTAATTGCCATTCTCCATCTTTGGCGGAATAGTAATAATACTGCTGAAATTAATGTTCCAGCATGCCCTATACCTACCCACCAAACAAAATTTGTAATATCCCAAGCCCAGCCAACAGTTTTATTCAAACCCCAAGAACCGATTCCTGTTGAGATGGTATAAATAATACAGCCAAGTCCCCACAAAAAGGCAACTAATGCTATGGAAAAAACGGTCCACCATTGCTTATTAGCTCTACCTTCTATAGGGAAAGCAACGTCCACGGTAACATCGTGATATGATTTATCACCAATGACCAGCGGTTTTCTTATGGGTGCTTCGTAATGAGACGACATATTCCTGTATTGTATGCTTAAATTAATACTTAATTATATATTTCTAACCTTAACATGATAAATAACATTTGGACGAGTACCAACGTGCTCTAACAAATGATACATTCTTTTGTCTTCTGCCAATTTTGACACTTTACTTTCCGAATTATTTACATCTCCAAAAACCATTGCTCCAGTGGTACAAGCGGAAGAACAAGCGGTTTCAAATTCATCAAAACGAACTTCTCTTCCATCCTTTTTAGCTGTTAAAATAGTTAATTGCGTTTTTTGGATACACATTGAACATTTCTCCATAACTCCCCGAGAACGAACATTTACATCGGGATTAATAACCATTCTGCCTAAATCATCATTCATATGGAAATCAAACTCGTCATTATTATTATATAAAAACCAGTTAAATCTACGTACTTTGTATGGGCAGTTATTAGCACAATAGCGCGTTCCAACACAACGATTGTAAGCCATGTGATTTTGTCCTTGGCGGCTGTGAGAAGTTGCTGCAACAGGACAAACTGTTTCACAAGGTGCATGATTACAATGTTGACACATCACGGGTTGGAATGCAACTTGTGGGTTGTCAGCTGGATTCTCCATTTCACCAAATCCACCTAATGAACCTTTATCACCAAATAAACCATCAAAATTCTCCTTTTTATGATTGTCCTTTTCGAAGGTTTCTTCAGATGAATAATATCTATCAATACGCAACCAATGCATATCTCGGCTTCTTCTTACTTCAGATTTACCCACTACAGGCACATTGTTTTCGGCGTGACATGCAATCACACAGGCACCACATCCTGTACAGGCATTCAAATCTATGGATAAATTAAAATGATGACCAATCGAGCGATCGAAGGACTGCCATAAATCGACTTTCGTAGCTTCTGTCTCTTGGTGATCTAATGAAACCATTGGAACTGGATTCCAATGTTCAGAAGGTTTACTATTGAAAACTTCTAATGTCGTTTCTTTTACAATATCGCCACGACCCATAAGGGTTTTTTGTGACTGTACACAAGCAAACTCATGTTCGCCACTATCTTTTACTATAGAAACGTTTTGAACGTCTCTTTGATCTAAATACACGGTAAATGCATTTACACCTACTTGCATATCTTCTTTTAAAGCCGCTTTGCGACCATAACCAAGTGCCAAACCAACAGTTCCTTTTGCTTGACCTGGTTGAACAATAACTGGCACCTTTAATGCAACGCCATTGGCTTTAATAGAAGCATAACTTCCATTGAGACCTCCATTTGCCACTATCTTATTTTCTAATAGCAATCTTTTAGCATCTGCGGGAGAAACGGTTAAATAGTTGTCCCATGAAACACGGGTAATTGGATCTGGAAACTCTTGCAACCAAGGATTGTTGGCTTGCTGTCCGTCTCCTAAGCTTGTTTTACTGTATAAATGTAATTCCGTTGTAAACCCTTTGCTTTGTGCTAAAGCATTTGCAGCTGAATTAAAGTCAGATGAATGTCCGCTTCCACCATATACTAACGATGAATTTACCCCATCATGTACGGCTTGATTCCACGATTTACCACTTAAAAAAGCAACAGAATTGGCACGTACAAAATCATAATATGTACCGCTCACTCCAGTCCAAGACATCAGCGCATCTTGAAGCTGTATCGTTTTAAATAACGGACGAATAGTAGGTTGCACTAATGAATAGACACCTTTAATGAATTCATGGTCATTCCAAGATTCTAAAGTATGGTGAGAACCTACAGCAATATCAGATGCTAAGGCCGTTTCATCTTCTTTTATAGCAAAAGTTACCGTTAAATTGGTATTACTCATACCGGATTTAAATGCAGCACCTTGAGCCAGACTATAAACTGGATTAACACCAGAAATAATTAAAGTATGGATCGATTTGGATTCCAAATCTTTAATTAGTTGACTCATTTTTTCAGTGGAACCCTTGCGTATGTAGCGCACACCAGCTTGTAAGAAGGCTTCGCTAGCCAACGCTTGGTTGATTGCTAAAACCAAAAGCTGGGCATTTTTGTCTTGCAAACCACTGACTAAAATCCCTTTAGAACCAGAGGACTTAAGTTGCTGGGCAATTTTTGTTACTTCGGCTTCATTCTGCAATCCCGTAACCGAAATAGCGTTACCTGTAACAACATTGTATATTTTAACGAGTGCTAATTTTTGTTGATGAGCTGACAACGGCACACGTTTGTCTGCAGCAGCTCCTGTCAATGTCATATTAGCTTCAAACTGAATATGCTTCGACATTTTTCCTGCTTGAGGAACGCGACCTTTTGCATAACCACCATCAAAACCACCGCCTTGCCAATCTCCTAAGAAATCAGCACCTAAGGAAACAATTGTCATTGCTTTAGAAAAATCATAATTTACTAATGCACGTTCTCCAAAAACAATCTCATAAGCATCTAATGCCGCTGATTCTGAAATGGCATCATAAATTATGTGCTGTGAATTAGGGTATTGGGCTAAGAATGAAGAAACTAAACGCTCAGTTGAAGGAGATGCTAGCGTACCAGTTAAAAGTACAATTTTCCCCCCTTTGGATTTTGCATCGTTTAAGCTCGCTTTGATTTTCAAATCAGCCTCTTGCCAAGCGATGTCTTTGCCTTTTGATTTTGAACTTTTTAAACGTAGACTATCGTATAAAGATAACACTGAAGCATGCACACGAGCATTTGCTTTTATACAATTCGCATCAAGCGTGTTGTTTTCAATTTTAATTGGACGACCTTCTCGTGTTTTAACTAATAAATGTGCAAAATCAAACCCGTCAAAATGTGATGTCGCATAATAATCCGCAACTCCAGGAATAATTTGCTCAGGTTGTAATACATAAGGAATAGACTTATGCACAGGTCCTTCACAGGCTGCAAGAGTAGCAGCAGCAGTGCTAAAACCAACATATTTCAGAAAGTCTCTACGGCTTGTTTGAGAAGATTCTAAACTGGCTCTATCAGAAAGGAACTCATCCGTTGGAATTTCTTCAACAAATTCATTATTTCTAAGCGTCTCAACAATGGAGCTGTTTTCGTTGAGCTCCTCAACACTTTTCCAGTATTTTTTGTTAGATGACATTGTGTATAGATATTTGCTACTTAAACGAATCAATTAATAATGACATTTACCACATTCTAAACCACCCATTTGTGCTGCGGTTAACTTATCAACACCGTATTTTTTAGATAGTTGATCGTGAATTTTTTGGTAATATCCGTTTTCTTTTAACTTAACTTCAGTTTCTCTGTGACAATTGATACACCAACCCATTGTAAGTGGCGCAAATTGCTTCTGTATTTCATACGTCTCAACTGGACCATGACACTTTTGACATTCTATCCCAGCAACAGTAACGTGTTGAGAGTGATTGAAATAAGCAAAATCAGGTAAATTATGAATGCGAACCCACTTTACTGGATGCGAAACACCCGTATATTTTTGGGTCGTTTTATCCCATCCAACCGCGTCGTATAACTTTTGAATTTGTGCATCATAAAATACTTTGGAATACTCAGCAGTTGCCGTTGTATCAGAAACTTGACTGATGTTTTTATGACAGTTCATACAAACGTTCAATGAAGGAATACCAGCATGTTTACTTACCCTTGCTGATGAGTGACAATATTTACAATCGATTTTGTTACTTCCAGCGTGAATTCTGTGTGAGTAATGAATAGGTTGAACTGGCTCGTAGTTTTGATCAACACCTATTTGTACTAAATATCCATAAACCAAATAACCACTTGCTAACAAAAAGAAAACGGCAGTTACAAAAACCAAGAATTGATTTTGAGCATATGCTTTCCAAATAGGAATTGTTGGTTCTGATTTTTGTACTTCAATACCATTTGATTTTGCGATTTTGGCAAGTACATTGTTAACTAGGAACAACATAATTACAAGCATCAACATTACCAAAGAAAGAGCTCCTAAAATAACTTCATTACTTACTCCTCCATCATTCGACGATGTTTTCTGAGGCCCAACTTCAATAGCCCCAACCTCTTTTTTAGGTGCTGGTTCCGAAGTGTAAGCAATAATATTATCGATATCTCCCTTTGCCAATTGCGGAAAAGCTGTCATCACCGATTTATTATTTTCCTCATAAACTTTTACAGCCTTGGCATCACCTGACTTAATTAGAGCAGAACTGTTATTTACCCACTTGTAAATCCAAGCCATGTCGTATTTATTGACAATACCTCTTAAAGCCGGGCCAGTCATCTTTGCGTCCAAATTATGACAAGCCGCACAGTTGGCATTAAACAACTCCTTGCCTTTTACAGGATCACCCGCACCAGCAGGAGCTGCCATAGCATTTTCAGCAGGTTTTGCAGCAGGTGCTTCCTGCGCATTGGAAAGGGTTACTAAAAGCGAAAATGCAAATACAAATAGTAATTTACCGGAAATAGTCATATGGTTTCCCATTGTTTTCATAATAAGTATTTACTCTATCAAGATTTGTAATTTGGTCTGTTAACCTAATTGAACAAAGACTCTTTTAAAAGTTGGTACAAAAATAAGATTTGTGGCCTATTATCAAAATCATAAAGTTGTACCATTATTCAATTTATATTTATTCTAAATAGCATTGCCGTGCTCTTTTTTTTGAATATCTTATACATTTGCATTAAAATCAAAAGTTTACAAAAATATATCCATGATAAAAACGTTTCACCTAGTTCTTTTTTTGGTTGTTGTTCAGTCAAAAACTTTTTCACAGACTAAAAATTCGATGCTTGAACAAGACAATCGTGTTGAATTATTGGTAAATGAAAAAAAGAAATTACAAAGTAGTCTTACAATTTCAGACAAGTATAAAATTCAATTATACTCAGGTGATACCGAAATCGCTAAAAAAACACTCTTAGAATTCAAAAGAGACTTCAATCAATGGGATGCAACGATGGTGTTTCAAACCCCAGTATATAAAATTTGGATTGGTTCTTTCAACACCCGGTTAGATGCAAATTTTGCTTTAAAAACTATATTGAAAAAATTCCCAAAAGCTTTCGTTTTTAAGCCTAATAAAAATTAAAATCTGAGTGGATTGCCAACAGGCAAACCGGCATTGGCAGCCCAGACTCCGCACATGTGAAACAACATTCGTGCACCAACATTTCCATCCCACTCATTTTTACCTGGAGAAACCTCTACCAAATCCATCCCTATTATTTCTTTTCCACTTTTCCCCAATTGGTCTAACAAATAAGTTGCTTGTTCGTATGAAAGTCCTCCAGGTACTGGGGTCCCTGTATTTGGGCAATACCATTGATAAAGGGCATCAATATCAAAGCTAACATGAACATATTTTGGCAAATCTGAAATAATTTGGTCGCATTGTTGTTTCCAAGTAATGCCTTCAAACAATTTTGACTTTAATTTTCGATCAGTATACACTTTTACTCTTGAGTCTGTGAGAGCCAAATAAGATTCTTGATCGCAAAAATCCCGAATGCCAACTTGAACAAGTTGACTAAGTTGGGGTAATTTTAAAGCATTATTCATAACAGAGGCATGCGAAAAGTGAAAACCCTCATACGATTCACGCAAATCCATATGCGCATCGAAATGTATAATACCAAATGACGCATATCGATCTGCCAATGCATGGTAATAACCTAGAGGGGTACTATGATCACCTCCTAATAGAACAACTTTCTTTCCTTTACTTATCCAATGAGCAACCAACTCCTTGACCTCTGAGTTAAATTGCAAACAAGCAGCGTTAATCGCCTCTCTTTGGCTTGTTAAATGTTGATCATTATCAATGTCAACTCCAGACTCTAATGCTTTAATAATTTGTTGTGCTTGTATTTTAAATTGTTCTGATTGAACCGACCAATGAGCAGGTGATTGTATATTATGAATACCTAATTTCCATAATTCTGGATACATTTCATGTAGTAAATCAACTTGACTAGATGCGGCAATAATTGCTTCTGGACCATCTGATGCTCCAGAACCATAACTTACAGTAACCTCCCAAGGAACTGGGACAACCACAAATTCACTTTGGTCTATTGTAAACGGCAATCCGAATAAGACACTATCAGCCAAACCTGGCTGTGAAGGATCGAAGTTTGCTAAAATATCTTCTTTTGTCATGTTTTAAATAAATAAGCTGCAAATATAACTGAATAAGAAAGGGTAAAAAAAACCTCCCGTAGGAGGTTGGTATCATTTTTTAACAAATTTTTTGGCTACACCTAATTCTTTGAAATTTAACAGGTAAACACCACTTTGCAGTGAAGAAATATCCAACTGTAAATTAGATGTTTCTGATCTGTGTGTTAATATTTTTTGACCTAATACTGAATGTAATTCAAAGGAGGTGCCTTCTGGTATTCCTTTTATATACAACTCATTCGCCGCAGGGTTTGGAAAAACAGAAATTTGTCGTAATTGGATATCATTTATTGATAGATCTGGCAGCACAGTAACATTAAAAACACATGTTTTAGTAGTAGTTCCTAAAACCGCTGACATAGTTACTGGATACGTCCCAGGAGCAACTATTGTACCAGCAGCAGGGTTTTGAGAAATGACTGCATCACAATTAGTAGAGATGGCATTTGTTTGATCAGCAAAACTCGTATAAGCCCAAGAATTTGAAGCGTCGGCTTGAAAAGTTTGTTCAATTGGGCAATTAATTTTTAAAGCAATATTGGGCATTGTATAACCAGTTGCAGTAAATTCATCGGTAAAAACTTTGACATCGGCACATGAGTAATTCATGTCGATAGCTGCTTGTCGAACAGCCACGGCAGCTTTTTGTTGATTTGATGAACTGTTGGTTAAGGCCAAACCTTGAAGAAATGCTTTGTCAGTTTTCATTTTACCAATTACATCCCATATTCGCATTAATGAGGTGGCCCAAATTTGGCCATCTGTGTGAATTGAATTGACCAAACCCGACGGATAAACTGCATCATAATTTGTTACACGACCACTCCAATATGTGTTATGACCGTCCCAACTAAACATCCATTGGTAAGCGTCGGACGTTGAAGGCCATTGATTTAAACTCCTACTATATGATTGGGCCCAATAATCGCCAGAACCTTCTCCTAAACCTTGAGCCGATGAAGATGATCCATTGGTCATCCAATCGTGAATACCATGTCCAAATTCATGCAACAACACATCGGCATCTTCTGCGTCATCAACCCCACCTTCACCAAATGCAATTTGATCAGAAGATGGCAAATAATGCGAATTGTCCGCCGCACTCAACCCAGAAGGATCAAATTGTAAAACACCCGCGTTTAAAGAAGGGCGACAAGTGATACCTAATGTTTGATTTATATAACGGAGGCTATTGTCAAGGTGATAAAATGCATTAACCGCTTCAAAACCATCTTGATTTCTTGTAAATACAAATGCAGATGTTGATTGAGTAAACAACCCTTTATTTGGGGCTTCAAAGTCTTTGATTTCTACAAAGGAGCTTTTGAGTTTGTAGATTCCCGATGTCAAATCAATTTCAGGCAATGTAACATCCACTCGAGCGTTGTCTAAATCAACATTTGTTGCATCATTATTGTCTGAATAATTTCCAGCATATGCATGTTGTGTTTGAGACAATGGATCTGGATTATAAATTTTAGCAGTCCCAGTACTAACAGACATGTTGGAGGCAAATGGAAATAATTTTTTCAATTTTGGTTTTGGCAAAGACCGATTATTGTGGTGATAGATAGCATTGTCTTTAGGAATGGTAGTTAAACCCGTTTCAGCGTCTACCCAGACTTCCCAACTAGCGACACCCGAAAGTGGATTTGTAATAACCCTATATTGATACATTAAAGCACCATTTTTGTTAAAAAGGTACAAATTTGATTCTTGAAATCCTATTTGACTTTCACCTAAATCATTTGCTTTGTTTGCAATTAAAACAGCCTCATCATTGGTTAATTTTATAGAATTTATTAAAGTATTTGAAAAAATCTTACATGTTGAATCGTAAAAAGATAATTCACCTTTGAGATCAAAATGCACAAGCACTTCATGATCCCAAACCTTAGTATCACCTATAAATTGGTAATATCGCAAGGTTTCCCCTCCAGGACCAATATGGGAAAATCCTAATTTTAGAACAGCACCTTCTGACAAACCAAGCTCCTTTAAATGCATATGAATCCAATTTGTTGCAAAAGAATCATATTTAGATTGTTGACCCCAAAAGAGAAAAGGAATTAACAACAAAACGGCTAAGTAACTTTTTTTCATATTTCAAAAACAAATTAATTCAATGATATTCATCGATTGCAAAAAAAAACAATACAATTCACATTTAATAGACAAATAAATTAAACTTAATTTAATTTTTTAATCTTAAATAATTTAGGTAATCGATTGACAGTTCTAAATCTCTTGTCATTGAGTTTTTTTTCTACTTTTGTCACTCATTTTTGAAAAAAACACAGATGAAAACAATTCAATTTCGAGAAGCCATTGCTGAAGCCATGAGCGAAGAAATGCGCAGAGATAAAAACATATACTTAATGGGCGAAGAAGTAGCTGAATATAATGGCGCTTATAAAGCTTCAAAAGGGATGTTAGCAGAATTTGGTCCAGATCGGGTAATAGACACACCTATTGCGGAATTAGGATTTGCAGGAATAGCTGTCGGATCGGCTATGAATGGGCTTCGACCTATCGTGGAATTTATGACATTCAATTTTTCTTTGGTTGGAATAGATCAAATTATTAATAACGCTGCAAAAATGCGTCAAATGTCAGGTGGTCAACTCCCAATCCCTATTGTCTTTAGAGGTCCTACCGCTTCTGCTGGCCAATTGGCGGCAACACATTCACAAGCATTTGAAAGTTGGTATGCAAACACACCAGGCCTAAAAGTAATTGTGCCATCAACACCTTATGATGCAAAGGGACTATTGAAATCAGCTATTCGTGATAACGACCCTGTCATTTTCATGGAGAGTGAACAGATGTATGGAGATAAAGGTGAGGTGCCTGAAGGGGAATATACCATACCAATAGGTTTAGCAGACATTAAAAGAGAAGGATCTGACGTAACAATAGTAACCTTTGGGAAAATTATTAAAGAAGCATTAACAGCTGCTGAAGACCTTTCGAAAGATGGCATCTCTTGTGAAGTTATTGACTTAAGAACCATTAGGCCTTTGGATTATAACACCATTTTAGATTCTGTTAAAAAAACAAACCGATTGGTTGTTTTAGAAGAAGCTTGGCCTTTTGCTAGTGTGGCGTCTGAAATTACTTATATGGTACAAGAGCAAGCTTTTGATTATTTAGATGCACCGATTCAACGAATAACTACCGCTGACACACCAGCGCCATTTTCACCTGTTCTTCTTAAAGAATGGCTGCCAAATGCAGAAGATGTTAAAAAAGCTGTTAGAAAAGTACTCTATAAAAATTAGCAAACAAACTTTTAATCATAAAGAGCTTCAGCACTTAAACACTGAAGCTTTTTTTATTCATATGAAACTACTCCTTTTTTTTATTACACTTATTGGTTTTAATATTGGGTATGCTCAAACTGAGGTTTCTGGAACTGTAGTTGACGAAAACAACGAAGGACTTCCATTTGCCAATATTGTATTTAAAAATAGTCGAGTAGGGGTTTCAACAGACATTGATGGACATTTTCAATTGAAATCGGATAAAAACTTCGACCAAATAGAAGTGTCATTTGTTGGATATACCACCAAAATTATCGCCCTTAAAAGCAACCTAGTAAAAGGACTAACCATCAGGTTGAGTAAGGGTCAAGAACTAAGAGAAGTAGTGGTTGTATCCAGACCAAAAAAACACTTATCTAAAAAAGAAAATCCAGCATATCGAATATTAAAAGGAATTTGGGCGCATAAAAAGAAAAATGGACTCCAATTAGTTAAAGCTTACGATTACAAAAGATACACTTCTGTTTCGGTCGGATTAAGCAATTTGGATAGCATCTTTTTGAAGAAAACAATGGGCTCAAATTATGATAGTATTGCTCGTATTATTAGATCTGGCAAAAAGGACAAACGCTTTTTTGTGCCAATTTACATGAAAGAAATCTACGAGTCGATTTATGGTAATAACGAAATTAAGAAAGAGCGCGTTGACATAGAAGCGGAGCGAAATGTTGGTGTTGGACAACAAGGATTTATTTTTGATCGAATAAGCAATACTTTTACAGACATCAATATATATGATGACGATATTATAATTTTAAACAAACCATTTGTCAGTCCAATTTCAACCAGAGGATACGGTGTCTATGATTATGTATTAAAAGATAGTATTGTAGAGAACAATAAAAAAACTTACCACATTTACTTTTTCCCGAGAAACACAGGCACTATAGCTTTCGAGGGATCATTTAAAGTAATTGACAATCAGTTTGCTATAACTGAAATCAGTATGAAAGTAAATCGACGAATCAATTTAAACTTAGTTCGCGACCTTTCTATTGAAAAAAGTTTTGAAGTGGCAAATGATAGTGTGTACTTGCCTGCTAGAGATTTTTACGAAGGTGATTTTACATTGCTGACAAAAAATGACCAAGAGAAAGGTTTGTTTGTTCGTAAAAATATAGTTTTTAGTGAATATGACCTAGATCCTAAGCACGATGGTTCTTTCTATAACCAAGTAATTGAACAAACCCGATCAGATCAATTTTTAAAAGAAGATTCGTATTGGAACAATGTCACTACAAAAGACCCAAATTTAAAAGCGACCAGACAAATTATTAATGAGTTAAAAGAGATTCCTCGTGTAAAAAATGTATCCAATGTCATTAATATCTTAGCAACAGGTTACATCCCTGTTTATAAAAATATTCAGTTTGGATCAATTTGGCAGGGCATTTCTAACAATGACATAGAAGGCATCAGATGCCAGGCAGGTTTAAGAAGTTTCAAGACACCGAACGATTTATTTAGAGCCCAATTGTATGTTGTTTATGGAACTAGAGACAATCTTTTTAAATATGGAGGCGAAGTAAAATACCTTTTTAGTGCAAAACCGAGAATGATTTTAGGAATTACCCACCTCAATGACAATTTGCAACTTGGAGGACTTTCAATGGATGTGTCTGATTTAATTTCTAATGTGAATTCATCGAATTTGATTATTAACAGAGGATCTAACTATTTTTTATCAAGAGTAGTGAAAAACAGTATTTACTTTGATTGGGCGATCCATAACAATTTACATTTTACATTGACCAACGTTCATCAAAGAATTCGAACTGCTTCTGAAGAATTCTTCCCTCTTGATTACACTTTTGATGGCACGAATATTCAAAAAGAGGTAACAAGCGTAGCAACCAATATTGCAATAACATATACACCAAATCGTTTTGTCTATGGTTTTGGTGTTGACCAACGATTTGGTCGAACATTATATCCAACAATCACGTTAAAATATACCCATGGTTACAAAAACCTTTTAGGAGGCGACTTTAATTATAATAAAGTTCAAGCTGGTGTGTCAAGACCCATTTTTTTGAGTAATTTAGGCATTTTGCGCACCTATATTGAAGCGGGAAAAACTTTTGAAACACTTCCTCTCCCTTTGTTAAACCCTATCGCTGGAAATCAAGCGTACTCTATAATGAGCAATACTTTTTGTTTATTGGATTACTATGATTTGGTAACTGACACGTACATAATGGGACATTTTAACCATCATTTTAATGGCTTAATTTTAAACCGTATTCCATTAATTAAAAAATTGAAATTGCGTGAAATTGCATTTTTCAGAACGGTATATGGCACCATAAGAAATGAAAATATTGCAATAAACAAATCAAACATCACCTACAATGCACCATCTGAAAGGTTTTATAGCGAATTTGGATTTGGAATAGACAATATTGGGTATGGAAACTTCAGGCCACTTCGCGTAGATTTTGTGTGGCGAAGCAATTTTAATGACGTTAACGGATCAGAAGCACCTCATTTTGGGCTGCGTTTAGGCTTTAATCCTGAGTTCTAAACAAGTTAAACAAGCTTTCCACCCACAATTTCAAATCTTTTTAATCCTCATTATCATCAGGAGCATGACTTAATTCGGGGTATAAAAAATGATTATAAGGGAAACGCATAATGTGAATATCCCGGACCGCCTGATACACCCTGTCTCTGAATGTTTCTAAATGGGTTCGTTCAGTTGCAGAAATAAATAATGCATGTGACTCCCCTACCCGATTCATCCAAGTTGTTTGCCATTCTTCTAAAGTATAATGTTTACTCGTTTTTTCAGTAACTAAATCATCCGCATCTATCATTTGATGCGAAAACACATCCACCTTATTAAAAACCATGATTGTCGGCTTGCTTTGACAATCTATTTCGTTCAATATCTGATTAACTGAGAAAATGTGTGCTTCAAAATCGGCATGTGAAATATCAACCACATGCAATAATAAATCAGCTTCACGAACTTCATCAAGGGTACTTTTAAAAGATTCTATAAGTTGCGTGGGTAATTTTCGAATAAAACCAACTGTGTCAGACAATAGAAATGGCAGATTACGTATCACCACCTTACGCACCGTGGTATCTAAAGTGGCAAATAACTTGTTTTCGACAAACACCTCACTTTTACTGATCGTGTTCATTAACGTTGATTTGCCAACGTTAGTATAGCCAACCAATGCTACACGAACTAATGCACCACGATTACCGCGCTGAATGGCCATTTGCTTATCGATCGTTTTTAATTTATCTTTAAGCAATGAAATTCGATCTCTCACGATCCGTCGGTCAGTTTCAATTTCGGTTTCACCAGGACCCCGCAAACCAATCCCACCTTTTTGGCGCTCTAAGTGCGTCCACATTCCGGTTAATCTCGGTAATAAATATTGGCACTGTGCTAATTCTACTTGTGTTCTGGCATAAGATGTTTGGGCCCGTTGCGCAAAAATATCCAGAATTAAATTGGTCCGGTCAAGCACTTTGCAATTCAATTCCTTATTTAAATTCTTTTGTTGAGAGGGCGTTAATTCATCATCAAAAATGGCAGTAGAAATATTGTTTTCAGCTATGTAATCCCTAATTTGCTCTATTTTACCCGTACCCAAAAAAGTTTTTGGATTTGGTCTTTCAAGTCGTTGCCAGAATCTATTAACTACTGAACCACCCGCAGTCTGAGTTAGAAATTCCAACTCATCTAAATACTCACTTAATTTTTCTTCGGTTTGATTCTGTGTAACAATACCAACAATTACAACAGATTCAAGGTCGGTTTGTTGAACCTCAAGCATAATAATTTTTTACAAAAGTACAAAATAACGGGGCATGACCATTCGAAAATCATTTTGGGATATCCGTTAAAAATTAGATCAAAAAGTAAAAGATAAATAAATATTATTAGATTTGTAGCTTGAATTAACCGAAAAACTATAATTTTCTTACTAAACTTTCATTTTATGAAAAGATTTATTTTGCTGATTTTATCGCTATTCTTCTCATTAGCTGGATTTTCCCAGTTAACCGAAGGATTTGAAGTGCCAGTCAATGGCGCTTTAGGGCCAGATGCACTTCCGTCAACAAACTGGTCGTTGACTTCTGGAAACTGGGCCACATTTGGAAATAATGTGGGTCCAAACGCCACAAGATGGACAAATAGTCCACCTCTTCCAACCAGTTTCACTGCTCGTACCGGAACTGTTGCAGCTTTTATGAATACAAAGAACAATGGTGCTGGAAATACCTCAGAAGATTATTTAGCTACTCCTCTTGTAACTATTCCTAATAATGGAATCTTAAAGTTTTATGCTAGATTAACGCAAGTAGGTCCCCAAGGGACTCTGTTAAAACTTAAAATTGCACCTAAAACAGATGTGACCAATCCAAATCCAAATGCCAATCAAACTGACATAACAGCGTATACCGAGTTAAAAAGTTGGACTGAACTCACTTTGATTCCAAGCATCAATATTAATAGTTATTACGAAGTTACGTATTCATTTCCAAGTATTTATTGGAACCAACAATACTATTTAGCTTTTGACAGAGTTTACAGTCAGCCTGCATCGCAGACTGCAACGGGCGGTGATCGTATTTTAATTGATGATGTTCGGTTGGAAGAACAGTGCTTCTTACCAACAACCATTACCAGTACTGCCACAGCAATAACTACTACCGCAGGAACAGTAACATGGACTGCTGCACCCGCACTACCTACGGGCGCATCTTGGGAATATGTTTATCAGTTAGATACAGCGCCTGCTCCTAGTGGTAATGGCACAAACACTACCACTACTTCAGTAAGCCCATCTGGCTTATTACCAGACACAAAGTATAATGTTTACATCAGAGCAGTTTGTGTTAGCGGATCAAAATCTGATTGGAGCTTATTGCTTCCTTCGTCAACACAGACATACACTTTCAAAACAATGAAACTTGGGGAAACGTGTGCAGATCCGATTGTAGTTGGAACGCTACCTTACCTAACATCTGATACAACAGCCAATTATGGAAATTTCATTTCCCCAACAGGTAATACCCCTGGTACTACATGCGGTACCAATTCAACTTTTCTAGCTGGTAATGATGTTGTTTATGCTTACACTGCCAATTTTACAGGCTCATTAGGTGTTGTTTTGACTCCAGGTCAAACAAACTCAGGGGTCTTTGCATATGCCAACTGTTCAAGTATTGGAGTTGCTTGTTTAGGAGGAAAAGCGGGTGCCAATTCAGTTCCAAGATCATTTAACTTTCCGGTAACAAGCGGGTCAACGTATTACATCGTGGTTTCTTCTACTGGACCAGTTATTACGTATACGTTAACATTACAAGTTTATACTTGTGAACCGCCTGTAAACATTCCAGCATCGCCATTAACAGTAGCAAATATAACGGACACATCTGCTGTATTAAGTTGGACCAATGGTACAGGAACACCAGCAGCAACTTCTTGGGAATATTATGTGCAACTGGCTGGCTCTGGCATTCCAACTGTTGCAAATGGAACAAGCACGAATAGTTTAACTGCTAATCCTGCTGGTGTGCTTCTCCCCCTAACCGATTATGAGTTTTATGTTCGATCAGTATGTGCAACAGGAGGATACAGCCAGTGGACTGGCCCAAAAACATTTAGAACATCCGGAACAGGCTCAACTTGTGGCAATCCAATTATCGTAACTGGTTTGCCTTACAGCACAACTGATAACACTTTACCCTACGGAAATTTTGTAAGTGGTGGAGGAAGTGCGGGAAGTGCGGGCGGCAACTGTGGCTCTGGAACTGTAACTGGTTTTGACACCGTTTATTCTTATACTGCGCCTTTTACTGGTGCTGTTACTGTAACACTTACCCCGACAGGGAATAGTGCAGGTGTATATGCGTATTCATCATGTAGTAATGTAGGTGTTACTTGTGCGGCTGGAAATGTAAATTCAAGCACATCTAGTAATCCCATTACATATGACGTTCAAGTTACCAGTGGACAAACCTACTATTTTGTAGTTTCTACTGCATCACCAGGCACAACACTTGCCTATACTTTTAATATTGTAAAAGTAAATTGCGCCCCTCCTACAGGCCTAACTTCTGCTAACTTTGGATCACATAGTGCCGATCTTTCATGGGCCAACCCCAGTAACTCAACTTCATGGGAAGTTTATTTGGTAGTTACGGGAAGTGCTGCTCCTACAGATACTACTTCAGGTAATTTAACTGCCAGCACCAACACCAACTTTCCAACAGGTCAAATATTAAATTCAAATACAACATACGATTATTATGTTCGAGCAAATTGTGGTGATGGTACGTTTAGTGTTTGGAAAGGCCCAAATACATTTACCACAACTCCTGATTTTTGTGCGGGTGATTTATTTTATGATACTGGAGGACCAAATGGTCAATATGCCAATAGTGAAAACAAAACAACTACAATTTGTTCCAGTACACCTGGAGGTGTAGTACAGGTGGTGTTTTCAGCATTTAGTACCGAAGCCACCAAAGATGCGTTGTATGTGTATGATGGAGCAACCACAACTTCTCCACTTATTGCTAGTAGTAATAATGCAGGAACAGTTCCAGGTAGTTTGGCAGGTGGTTATTGGGGAACAACCATTCCTGGGCCATTCTTTTCAACAAACTCCCAAGGTTGTTTAACATTTGTATTTAGAAGCAACGCTTCAACGCCGGCTGATGGCTGGGTAGCCTCTGTTAGTTGCTATGGTCCACAAACTTGTCCTAGACCATCAAATATTGTAGGGAGTAATATCACCTATAACAGTGCACAAGTTGATTGGACAGAAAATGGCACTGCCACTTCATGGGAATATGTAGTTCAAGCTCCTTTTGGCAGCATTCCTTCGCCAACTGCTACCGGTACTCCAACGAACAATCCGGCTCAACTTACGGGGCTTCAATCTGATACTCCATTTGAATTTTACGTTCGTGCTGTATGTAGCACAACAGATAAAAGTATTTGGTTTGGTCCGTATTCTTTTACTACAAAAATTGATTATTGTACTGTTGGACATTTTTATGACTCGGGACGAGATACAGGTAGTTACAGCAATACCGAAAATACGGTTACAACTATTTGTCCAACAATCACAAATGGTTTAGTATACGCCAATTTCAACTCCTTTGACACGGAGACAGGTGCAGATGCTTTGTATATTTTTGATGGACCTAACATCTTGTCACCAATGCTCGCTAGCGCTAATGGGGCAGGAACTGTACCAGGTGGATTAGCTGGTGGATATTGGGGAACTGCAAATCCAGGAACTTTCATTTCATCACATCCCACAGGCTGTTTAACCTTTCAATTTAGAAGTGGTACAACTACTACTGCTGTTGGATGGGATGCAACTATTGCCTGTCTACCACAACAAACTTGCAGCAGACCTACTGCAATTGCAACAACAGCTGTGACGGCAACTAATGCAATAATAACTTGGACGCAACCTACCAACGCAGACAATTCACTTGCAAATCAATGGGAATACGTTTTAGCTCCAGCTGGCACAGCCGCACCTTCACCATCACTACCTGTTAATACACTTTTCCTAGCTGGCAATATACCATTAGGCTTAACAAGTTTATTACCGGGTACTAATTATGTCATTTGGGTACGTGCTATTTGCTCTGGTAACACAACAAGCTTGTGGACTAATGCGTTATATTTCACCACATTGGTAGCTAATGATAATTGTATAAATGCAACACCAGTTATACCAAGTTCGAATTTGTTGTGTGACCCTACCAGGACGGTTAACGGGTCATTGCAAAATGCAACACCATCTGGTGAGCCAATTGGAACTTGTACAGGTAACCCCGATGATGATGTTTGGTACCATTTTTATGCAACAGACACCACGCACTATATTTCTATTACCCCAACCGGAGGAAGTACATCACAAATAAGATTTGCTGTATATTCCGGCACTTGTGGTAACTTGACGAATAAACTTTGTAGTACAACAGCTTTAACAAAGATTAAGGTAAACCAATTGACAATAGGACAAGACTATTTTATTCGCGTTTATTCTGAAGCAAGTACACCACAAACGAGCACGTTTACATTATGTATTACTACGCTTTTTTCATGTGACAATTCACTTTGCGTGAACAATCCGCCAGCTCCTATTACAGGTTACGACCAACAAGATCAAATCTTTTGCTTGCTTAATCCTAAAAACCCAACATTTTATAACTTCACTATACCAAGTTCACAAGTAGGTGCCCTAAATATGACTATTTCACAAACTTCAGACGTTGATTATGCTGCTTGGGGTCCATTTACAAGTAAAGATGCCGGGTGTTTAGCCATTAAGAATGGACAGGTACCAGGGGTAATTCCTGGAGTAGCGGCAACCACTACTACAGGCTGTAGTTTCTCAGCCAGCGCTACCGAAAATTTGACGATTCCAAACCCATTGCCTGGAGAAGTTTACATACTACTAGTTACTAATTACAGTAATCAAAATATTCCAGTTACCATCGTAGCTAATCCTCCTGCTGATTGTGCCCCAACACTTACTTCAGCATATTCTGCAATAACGTATTGTAAATCAAGCGCAAACCCAACCCCTGTCGTGACTTTAACTAGTAATAGTCCATCTGCTTATACCATTACAAGCTTTACTGGTCAATTTTCATGCACAAGTTCTAACTCTGCCAATTTAAGTTTAAATCCAACGACTGGAGAAATAAACTTAAACGCTTCCCAAGTTGGCACATATACCATTAGATATACAGTTAACAGTGCTGTTTTTAACCCTACAACTGTAAACATACCGATAGTTGATTTGTATCAAACAATGGTAGTTACAATTGTAGAGCCTAGTACTGCAACTATAGGTTACAGCACTACTACATTCTGTAAATCAGAAGGAAATGATATTGTTCCAAATGCCGTTGTTGGTGCGCAAGGTGGTGCATACACCTACATTAATGCACCGGGAACAACGACCATACAAGGTTTAAGTATCAATCCTCTTACGGGGGTTATTACACCCTCATTATCAAAAGGTGGACAATATATTATTTCATACAGTTTTTCGGCCACTGCTGGTTGTCCTTCTTTTCCAAGCAATACTGTGCTGATTACTGTGCTTGAAGCACCTGTGATTAATACTCCAGCTTCAGCAACCATCTGCGGATCTTATACTTTACCTGTCTTAAATGCTGGAAATTACTTTTCCGCGCCGAACGGGGCTGGTCCACAATTAAATGCGGGTGACGTAATCACTACGACACAAACTATTTATGTGTACGCAGCGCCAATTGGTAGTTCAACTTGTTCCAGCGGCGATTCCTTTACGGTTACCATTCCTATAGTTCCGCAAGCTAGTGTAACCGTAACTCAACCAAATTGCACAACGCCAACGGGATCTATTGATATTACTGCGCCTCTAAATAATGGCAGCGGCGGCGGTTTGCCTAGTAAGTTGTTTATATCGGAAGTTACGGATGCGGCAACGGGCAGTTTATCGTATGTTGAATTGTATAATGCCACAGGAGTGCCTGTTAATTTGGCCGATTATAAATTGAAATTTTATAATTTTGGAAATAATCCCGCTCCAGGTACTGTTCCAAATTTATCTTGTAATTTAACCTTAACAGGTACAATTGCGAACAATTCAACCAATTTAATTAAAGTCAGTAACGATCCAAATATCGCAGGAGTGACCGCCGATCAGGTCTTTACTGGTTGTGGTGGTGTCAACAATAACGACTACATTGTATTAACAACCTCGACTGATATTCCTGTTGATTTATGGGGATTAACTACAGGTGCTGTTTACACACCAAACAATCAAGCAGGATTTACCTATCGAAGAAAGCCTAATGCAACTGTGCCAAGTGCCACTTGGATTCAATCAGATTGGGATTCTTTTGACCCAGAAGTTTACACTGGTTTAGGACAGCAAACGATTACATTAAACAATGACTATTTATACAGCATTGATAATGGCTCTTATACTTCAACGACCAGCTATAGCGGCTTAGCAGTAGGCACGACTCATACTGTGCATGTAAAAGACATCCAATCAGGTTGTATCTCAATTTTGCAAGTACCGATTGATAGCTTTAACCCTAATGTAAATGGAACGAAGTTTACTTTACCAGCTTCTGTTTGTAAAAACGCAGCAAACCCTTCTGTGACACCCGTTACAAATACAAACCCAGACTTTGTGAGTGGAGGTACTTATACCGCTACCCCAGCTGGTTTGGTAATTGATGCGGGCACGGGTGTTATCAATGTAGCAAATTCTACTGCTACTGCGGCTGGTGTTTCTTATACTGTTACTTATACATTGCCAACAGGAACAACGAATTGTTCGACTCCTTTCCAACAAACTATTTTGATTAAGGAACCAACCACTCCAGTTTCAACGATTGCATATCCGACTTCACCTGTATGTAAATTGAGCGCCACAACTAGTTCACCTGCCGCTTTTACTGCAGGAGGAACATTTAGCTGCATTAGTTCAAATAGCTCTTTACTAACTTTGGATACTACTACAGGCGTTATTTCAAATATTTCCACGACATCTGCTGGAATTTATAAAATTCAGTACAAAATTGCTGAAGATTTAGCCAATTGTGCAGCAGAAAGCATTAGTACATTTGATTTTAAAATTGAAGATCCGGGCACATTAGCAACTGTAGGCTTTTCATATACTACACCAGTTTGTATATATGCAACTGCCGCTAATCTTAGCCCCATAAAAGTGCCATTATTTACAAATGGAGGCACCTACTCCTCAACTCCATCAGGCTTAAATTATAATCCAACAACGGGAGAAATCAACGTGAGCGCTTCACAACCAGGAATTTATACGGTAACTTATTCTGTGGCCGATAATCCCACTAATTGTATTGCAGCAAACAGTGCCCAGTTTATAATTACAGTTAACGCGCAGACTCCAGCCGTTTTAACTTTTACCTACCCAGATCCTGTATATCAAACACCTGGTGTTTTACCAATTGCTCCGCAATTCGTAAACAATTATACTACGGGGGGCACATTTACTTATTACACAGTACCTGCAAATCAAGGAAACTTAATAATTGGCACAAATACCGGTGTGGTTGATGTTGCTGGTTCAGTTATTGGAACTTATCATATCAAATACAACGTAAATGCTGATAACTCAGGAAATGGTTGTATTGGTGGTGGAGATTATGAATTTGAATTACACATTTTACCAGCAAACGCACCTGATACAGCATTTTCTTACCAAGACATTTGTAAATTAGTTGGCGGAACAATAAGTCCAATACCAACAAATTCAACTTTTGTTACAGGGGGTGTTTATTCAGTAACTTCGGCAAATGCTGCAAACTTATCAATCGATCCGGTTACTGGAGACATAAATGTGAGTCAGTCATTAGCTGGTCAATACACGATACATTATCATGTGGATGCTCAAGGGACTGTGTTAGCTGGGGATTTTGATTTTACTTTCAACATTTATTCAATTACCAATCGGGACTCTGTATTCCATTATGACCAAACTTCTGTTTGTAAAACAAGTGCAGTTAACCCTGGTATTTTACTAACAAGATATGCTTCGACATTTGTAACTGGAGGAATATTTACCTATACCGCAGTTCCAACAAATGCTGTACTATCAATTGATAGTGCTGGCAATGTGAATATAGCTGCTTCTGACGCTGGAAATTATACCATCACCTACACATTGGCTGAAGATCAAGGTTCTAATTGTTATTCGAGAAGTACGCACACTGAAACATTAGAAATTAAAGCTTTAACACAACCTAATACAACTTTCAGTTATACTTCACCTGTTTGTCAGATAACTAATTCGCCTTCTTTAACACCAATTACCAGCGGACTTACTTCTGGTGGTAGTTTTAGCGCACCGTTGGGATTATCAATTGGATCAACTGATGGGGTGATCAATGTGCAAGGTTCTCAAGGATCAGTAACAGGACAAAGCTATCAAGTAGTGTATACTTTACCTGAAATTGGTGGATTGACATGTACAGCAGCAGCAACTTCAAATGCAACTGTTGTAATCAAATCGCTGAAAACGCCAGTAACTGCATTTTCATATCCACTTTCAATCTGTAAAGCGACACCAAGTGTTGATATAACGCCAGTGCCCAATCCAAACTTTACGGGTGGAGGTCAATTTAGTTCAAATGGATTTTTTGTGATAAATCCAAGCACTGGTGTATTCCCTACTTCCAATGCGGCTGGCGGACCTTTTGCCATTAATTACAGTGTAATTGAAAACCCTGTTACTTGTACTGCTGCTGGTTCAAGCACATTTAATGTAACCATAAATGCGCCAACAACTCCGAATACAAGTTTTATGTATATTAGTACTCCTGTATGTCCAGATTTAGCAACTCCAAGTTTACCAAGACCAAATACAACTCCGTTAACGCCTGGTGGTACCTATACAGCAACAGGCGGGTTGACAATAGACTCTGCTACTGGTAGTATTGTTGCCAGCAGCAATACCCCTGGATCCTATGATGTAACTTACAGCTTAACTGCAGATTATATTAACGCATGTCGCGATGCAGGATCTACAACTATCCCATTTGTAATAAAAACACCAATTAGTTATACCGTTACAGGAGGCTGCGATGGAATCACATATAAATTGAACTTGAATGTAAATAATAGTTCTTTTGATCCTGCCACATCAGCGATAAGTTGGACCTTTGGAGGGTCAGGTGCAGGTTCTGGAGATTCAATCACAGCACCTACTGCTGGAATATATAGTGTAAGCGTAGTTTATAATGGCTGTACTAAAAATGACTCCTTCAACGCAAGTAATATTTCTTGTACCACTCAAAAAGGGATTTCACCAAATAATGACGGTAAAAATGACACTTTTGACTTGAGAGGACAAAATGTTCAGAACTTGAGTATTTTTAACCGTTACGGATTAAAAGTATATTCAAAATCAAACTACACTGATGAATGGGGTGGACAAACTGACGGCGGAAGTGAGCTTCCAGATGGAACCTATTTCTTTATGATAGAACAATATGGGGGAGGATCAAAATCAGGTTGGATTTATATTAGTCGTCAGAATTAATTGAACACGTAAAAACTGTTAAGAAACATGAAAAAAATATTTATAGCGGCAATTATCTCTTGCTTTGCACTAAAAGGTAACGCTCAACAAAATCCACATTATACACAATACATGTATAATATGAGTGTTATTAATCCTGCGTATGCTGGCTCAAAAGAAAATTTGACTGGCGGAGTACTTTACCGCAAGCAATGGGTTGACTTGGAAGGAGCTCCTACAACAGGTACTTTTTTTATTCACAGTCCTGTTGGGAAAAAAGTAGGTTTAGGTCTATCTGTAGTTACAGATAGACTTGGGCCGGTTTCTGAAAACAATGTGTATGGTGATTTCTCATACACTTTAGATTTGGGAGGTGAACATCATTTGGCATTTGGTCTAAAAGCAGGTGTAACCATGCATAAAGCCGGATTACGAGACGAAGTATACAATAATGTACCCGACTTAAATGACGACGCTTTTGGACAAAATAGCAACAGAACTTTATTAAATTTTGGTTCAGGTTTATTTTATTATACCAACAAATATTATGTTGCTTTCTCTATTCCAAACATGAAAAGTAGTTATTATTTAGACTATAACGGAAAACAATTTGGTTCGTCTGTTCAGCATTACTTTTTAACTGGAGGTTATGTATTTGATCTTAATGAAAAAGTGAAGTTTAAACCATTTGCCATGATTAAAACTGCTTTTGGTACACCCGCCTCCATTGATTTATCAACCAATTTTATGTTCAATAATGTATTTGAATTAGGAGCGACCTTCCGACGACAAGACTCTTATGGCTTAATGGTAAATTATGCCATTTCACCTGGTTTAAGAATTGGATATGCTTACGATCAAATTTATTCAGATTTAAAGATTTCGACGCCATCATCGCATGAAGTTATTCTTTTGTTTGATTTGAATTTCCCGAAAAAAGTTTCTCAGTCACCACGTTATTTCTAACGCATAAACTTGTTTAAAATGAAAAATATATATATCACAATTCTATTACTTTGTGCGTATTTGGGTCAAGCCCAAACAAAGGAGACTATTGATGCTGACAAGCTTTATAACCGTTATGAGTACGTAAAAGCTGTTGCTGCTTATCAGAAATTAGCTGACAATGGCAAGGGAGGCAATTATGTTATCAAACAGCTTGGAGATGCCTATTACAACATGTTTAATCCGACTGAATCCGTAAAATGGTACGCGCTGCTTGTTCAAACAGATCAAGACGCTGAAACGTATTACAGATATGCTCAAATGCTGAAATCACTCGGAAAATATGAGGAGTCAAATGCTCAAATGAAAATTTTCGCTCAAAAAATGCCGTCTGATTCAAGATCTGTTGCATTTCTATCAACTCCAAACTTTTCAACTCAACTGTTGACTAAAGAGAAGAAATTCAACGTTGAATCTTTGAGTGTTAATAGCGACAAAACCGACTTTGCGCCTATTGCTGATCATAAGGTTTTGTATTTTGTTTCTGCAAGAAATAATTCGAGAAGAGATTATGGCTGGACAAAAGAACCTTTCTTAGACATTTATCGTTCGGACATTAATGACGATGGCACCGTTACAAATCCGTTGCCAGTTGGTGACTTAAACAATAAACGTCATGATGGGCCTATTTCTATAACAGGTGACGGAAGAAAAGTATATTTTACAAGTGATAGTTTCAGAGATAAAGAATTCATCAAGGACAAAAAAAACAATGTTCAATTAGGTAGAAACCATTTGTATGTTGCTCAAAAAGATGGCACTGCATTTACAAACATTAAAGCTTTACCATTCAACAACAACGACTATTCATTCAGTAATCCAAGTGTAACGCGCGACGGAAAAACATTGTACTTTACATCTAACATGCCTGGGGGCTTGGGTGGAATTGACATTTGGAAAATTGCAATTAATGGCGATGGTACTTATGGCACTCCTGAGAATTTAGGATCAAAAGTAAATTCTGAAGGTACTGAAAGTTTCCCTTTTATTGCAGATGATAATGTAACATTATATTTTGCGTCTTCAGGGAAGCAAGGTTTAGGCGGATTGGATGTTTTTAAAATCAATTTAGCAAAAGACAAAACGGCTACAAACCTCGGAAGTCCTGTTAATACTGAAAAAGATGATTTTTCATTTAGTTTTAACGAAAAGTCAAATGTCGGTTATTTTGCAAGTAACCGAAATGGAAATGATGACTTGTTCAGAGCGATTCCTGTTTGTGGTGTTGATTTAATTGCGAAAATTACTGATGCAAAAACTGGTAAAATTTTAGCTGATGCAAAAGTTTCCATTGTAGATGAAAAGAAAAATGTAGTAGCAACTGAAATGTCAGATAATGATGGTCATGCTAAATTTCGTTTAGATTGCGATAAAGATTTTAGTGTTCAAGCAAGTAAAGGTGGCTATGATAGTGCCATTGCTACCTTAGATAAAGCTAAAAATGGCGAGAAGAAATTAGGTATTGCGTTGCAACCAATTGAAGTGATCATTACTCCAGAAAAAGTGGTGCTAAATGACATTTACTTTGAATATGACAAAAGCAATGTAACTGAATCAGGTGCAGCTGAACTTGATAGACTCGTTCAGGTTTTAATCAAAAACCCTGAGATGGTCTTACTTGTAAAAGCCCATACTGACAATAGAGGAAGTGACACTTATAACATGTTACTCTCAGACAAAAGAGCTAAAGCTTGTGTTCAATATGTGATCTCTAAAGGCATAAGTGAAAATAGAATTACAGGTAAAGGAATGGGTGAATCTGAGCCTTTGGTAGATTGTAAAGAAAACTGTACCGAAGATGATTTTTCTAAAAACCGCCGTTGTGAATTCTTGATTGTAAAATAATTAATTGATTAAAAAAGAAAAAAACCCTTACCTTTTATAAGTGTAAGGGTTTTTTTTTAAATCTTCTTCACCAACAAACAGGATGAAACTTTTGAGGATAATATCAGATGTTTGTTGTCAATTTCAACTTCCATAGAATCATCAAATGCAAAAACATTGATTACCTTAATTGTTGAACCCAAACCAATGTTCATTTTAGATAAAAACTGCAGAAAAGAAGCAGAAGAATCTTTAACGCCCATTACTTGTGATGTTTCATTAATTTTAAGATCTGACAAAATCATTTGGTTTATTTCAGACATGTTTCCTAATGCATCTGGGATGGGATCACCATGCGGATCATGCGTTGGAAAATTTAAAAATTCGTCTAAACGTGAAATTAAGATTTCAGATTGAATATGTTCTAATTGTTCAGCCATGTCATGAACCTCATCCCAGGAGAACTTCAAAGTATTTACCAAAAAACATTCCCACAATCGGTGCTTTCTAATAATTTTACGCGCTTCTAAAATGCCTAATTCTGTTAATTGCACCCCTTGATAACGCTCATAGATAACTAAGCTTTTATTTCTTAACTTCTTAATCATATCTGTAACAGATGCAGCCTTGGTTTCCATTTTAGCGGCAATTGCATTGGTAGTAATTTCTGCCATTACATGCTGCGACAAATAATAAATGGCTTTGAGGTAATTTTCTTCAGACTGAGTCATATAGAACTACTTGTTTATTAATAAAACAGGGATTTGAACTCGGTGTCTAATTCTATTTACTGTCGTCCCAAAAACCCAATCTTTAATTCCCTTGTGTCCATGTGTGCCCATTACAAGAATGTCACAATTTGAACTATTTACAATTTGAACTAAAGCTTGTTTTGGATTACCATATCCTAATTTTATGTCTACCTGATAGCCTAAAGCTCTTAATTGTGTTTGGTATGATTTTAATAATTGCTCATCAACATGTGTCTCATGATCTTGTATACTGTTGCCATATACAATGGCTCCAACTGATTCCACCACATGTATAAGCAAATATTGGGCCTGCTTTCCGCCCAAATCTAAAGCGTAATGAATTGCTTTTTCGTCTGCATCTGAAAAATCAACGGTAATGGCAAAACACTGCCTTTTCTGATTGGTCACATGACTTGACAACAGCGCAGGTAAATGCGGAGAATGATTATCAATTGCTGTTTCCATTGGTTTGAATAATGGCTTTACAATTAAATAAAACAACAAACCAACCAATCCAATGGCAAATAACCAAACCAATATGATAATCATAACAGATATGTTTGGTTGAGCAGAAAAGGTTAATAGTTCTTCATACACCAATTTAAGATTTAAACCAACGATGATAAAAGCCACCAACCAAGATAAAAATTTAATGAGCCCCTTAATTTCAAAACCCTTCATCTTAAGTGGATCACTTACAAAATGAATGAGAGGTATGATGGCAAAACCCAATTGGATACTTAATATAACTTGACTGAAAATCAACAATTTACCAACAGCCTGATCGCCCATAAAAACAATAGCAAAAACGGCTGGTACAATAGCAATGAGCCTAGTAATAATTCTTCGAACCCAAGGTTGGATTCGCAAATTTAAATATCCTTCCATTATAATTTGACCCGCCAAGGTTCCGGTAATGGTGGAACTTTGCCCAGCAGCAATTAATGCCACAGCGAATAAAATAGGTGCCCAAGTTGAACCCAATAAGGGGGCTAATAATCGGTGGGCATCTTGGATTTCGGCTACCTCAAACATGCCTCGATTAAAAAAAGCACTGGCAGCTAATATTAAAATGGCTGCATTGACAAAAAAAGCCAAATTCAAGGCAATAAAACTATCATAAAAATTATATTTCAAAGCCCTGCGAATCCCCTCGGTGGTCGGAACTACTCTGCGTGTTTGTACCAAAGATGAATGCAAATACAAATTATGTGGCATCACCGTGGCGCCAATAATCCCTATGGCAATATATAAGGCAGCGTCATTGGGTAAGCTCGGTATAAAACCCAGCGCAATTTCATTCAAGTCTGGCTGCGCCACATAGAGTTCAAACACAAAAGAGCAGCCAATAATGGCAATGAGTGCAATGATGAAGGCTTCCATTTTACGGATTCCTTTATTGATTAAAAACAGCAACAAAAAAGTATCTAAAACAGTAAATAAAACCCCAACCAATAGAGAACAGCCTGTTAACAAATGCAAGCCAATCGCCATTCCTAAAACTTCGGCCAAATCACAAGCCGCAATCGCCACCTCAGCTAAAACATACAGTATAATGGTAATGTTTTTCGGATAAGATTCTCGAGAGGCTTGCGCCAAATCGTGTTGGGTAACTACCCCCAATCGGGCACTTAACGATTGCAACAACAATGCCATGGCATTACTCATGGCCAATACCCACAAAAGTGCATAGCCAAATTGACTGCCCCCAGCCAAATCAGTCGCCCAATTGCCTGGATCCATATAGCCCACACTGATCATGTAGGCCGGTCCAAAAAAAGCCAATATTGCACGGAAACCTTTTGCTTTTGGATCAACACCAATGGAACCGTGAACTTCTTCAAGTGATTTTGACATGCTGAAACTTTTAAAAAACAAATATAAAATTTATTAATGAATAAAATATTTTTTAGCTTTGTCTAAATTATATTTTAGTTATGTTAAAAAACTGGTTGCTATTCTTCATTGTCTGCTATTGTTCGGCACAAGAAACCTGCTCCAAACAGATCGAAGTAGGGGGAGTAGGCAAAGTAAAAGATATATTTACGTGGCACGTCACCCCTACTTGCAAACAGCATCTGACAAACAACAACAGTCAACTGTTTCTTGAAATAAAAAGCAACCAAGAATATTGGGTACAATTGACAGTCAACGGTACAAAAAGAAAGAGGATCAAAATAGATTGTCAGTCGCCAGATGTAAGCACTATTTATGAAGAAAGAAAGGTTGAAAATTTAGATGAAGTAGTCGTTTCGGGTACACTTAAACCAGTACGGCGGTTAGAAACAGCCATTCCGGTTGAAATTATCAGTCAGGCCTTTTTGAAACAAAATCCAACGTCCAATTTACTGGAATCACTTGGGTCTGTACCCGGATTGCGGGCGCAGAACAATTGCAATGTGTGTAACACCGGTGACATCCGCATCAACGGCCTCGATGGGCCATACACCATGGTGACCATTGATGGCATGCCGATTGTGAGTGCATTGGGCACCGTGTATGGGCTTTCAGGAATACCGACTTCCATCATTGATCGCATCGAAGTAGTTAAAGGCGCTGCATCTACTTTATATGGCAGCGAGGCCGTTGCAGGCTTGTTAAATATCATCACCAAAAAACCGGAAAACAGTGCCCGTTATAGCGCCGATTCATTTACTACCTCATGGTTTGAGAGCAGCCTTGATATCAGTCAAAAAGCAAAAATAGGCAAGTCCATTCAGCTGCTTCATGGGCTATCAGTATTTCGATCGCAAAACCCTAAAGACGTAAACCATGACGGATTTACTGACAGTGCGGTAACAAACAGAATCAGTTTTTTTCAAAAAGGTACTTTCAATATCCAAAAAGAGCAAACCGCCTCGTGGATGCTCCGCTATTTATATGAAGATCGGTGGGGTGGTCAAATGAATTGGACCCCACAATACAGAGGCGGCAACCAAATTTATGGGGAAAGTATTTATACCAACCGCTGGGAATGGCTATCAATGGTTCCTCTTTCGAAAAAGACACGCCTGCAAAGTTCGCTCATTGGCCACTACCAAGACGCGGCTTATGGCGTGCATCGTTTTTTGGCTAAACAACACATTGCATTTGCCCAACTGTTGCATGATTGGACTTGGAACAAACATCAATTATTGGGCGGCATTGCCATGCGCTGGCAAGATTACAAGGATAATGCACCCATTCAGAGCACCATTGCCCAAACAACCATTAATAGTTTGTTTATGCAAGATGATTGGAATTGGAACCAGAAAACTGGCGCGGTATTGGGCATGCGCCTCGATTATCATTCGGCACACGGCTATATTTACACACCCCGCATGGCTATAAAATGGAAGCCCTCTCCCCTATCGGTGTTGCGTTGGAATATAGGAACTGGTTTTAGGGTGGTCAATGTGTTTAGCGAAGACCATCAAGCACTAAGTGGCGGGAGAACCGTGACATTTGAAGGGACATTAAAACCCGAGACCTCGTACAACACCCATTTAAATTATTTGCTTAAAAAGCAAACTTCCATTGGGTTATTTGTTTGGGAAAATGCGCTTTGGTATACCTATTTTACCCACCGCATTCAGGCCGATTATGACAGCAATCCGAATTTAATTATCTATTCGAATGCCAATGGATACAATCAAATACAAGGTTGCAGCTCACAGCTTGATTGGATCAGTACTTGGGGGTTAAAAGCAACGGTAAGCATCTCATTTTACGATGCCACCATGCAACAAAACAATGAACGCAAAAGGCCTTTATTTAGCGAAAAATACAACGGGACCTGGAACTTGACCTACACCAATCAAAAGGGCAATTGGACCATAGACTACAATGGCAGTTTGGTTGGTCCGATGCGTTTGCCGCTGTTGAGTGCCACAGATCCGCGCCGATCCGAATCGTTGCCCTATTCCATACAAAACATACAAATGACTTACCGCCCCTACGAAAACTGGGAAATATATGGCGGAATCAAAAACCTATTAAATTGGACGCCGGCCAAAGAAAACCCTTTTTTAATTGCCCGATCAAATGACCCATTTGACCAACAAGTGCAATGGAATGCCCAAGGACAAATTATGGCAGCCCCCAACAATCCGTATGGGTTGAGTTTTGATCCAACCTATGCTTATGCGCCTAACCAAGGAGCGCGTGTTTTTATTGGTTGTCGCATGCATATTGACTAAACGGAAAACTGTGAATAAGTTTATGGGTGAAAAAATGAGAGATTTAATATCTTTGGAAAACAAGACTTTCCTGCTTGCTATTTTATAACGCGCTCATAATCATTTATGTACCTCATTTTTGACACAGAAACAACTGGCCTTCCAAAAAATTGGTCAGCGCCCATCACCGACACCAACAACTGGCCCAGATGCGTGCAACTTGCTTGGCAATTGCATGATGAGTGGGGCGTTTTGTTGGAGCACCATGATTTTCTGATTCGTCCTGACGGGTATAATATTCCATTTGATGCCGAACGAATTCACGGCATTTCAACTGAATTGGCCATGGAGCAAGGAGTTTCCTTGCAAGAAGCAATGGACTTGTTTGTGCAGTCATTGGCAAAATCGAAGTTTATTGTTGGGCAAAACATCGGATTTGATGTCAATATTTTGGGTTGCGAATTGGTACGATTGGGAATGCATGCACCCTTGAGTGACATGCCCGTTTTAGATACCTGTACTGAAACGACAGCTCAATTATTAAAATTGCCGGGCGGAAAAGGCGGAAAATTCAAATTGCCCACCCTCACCGAATTACATGACTTTTTGTTTCAAGTACCATTTGCCGAAGCGCACAATGCCACTGCCGACGTAGAAGCGACCGCGCGCTGTTTTTTCGAACTCTTGCGAAGGCGCCTATTTAACCAAGAAGAATTAGCCGCAGATTCAGACTATCTTGACGCCTTTATTGGCCGCCATCCTGTTCCTTTTAAAGCGGTGGGACTGCAACATATCAACTTAAAACAAGCATCAGAAGCATTAAAACAAAAAAGGGCGCAACCAGCGCAGTCCGCCCCCATTGTTCCAACTGACAACAATACCGATTGGTCTGATTTTCGGTTTACGCATTTACATAATCACACCCAATTTTCGGTGCTGCAATCAACCATGAACATCGGCGACTTGGTTAAAGGCACCATTAAACAAAACATGCCAGCCGTTGCCCTTACCGATCATGCCAACTTGATGGGCGCTTTTCAGTTTGTACGAGATATATTGGGCCACAACAAAAAGGTGGAACAACAATTAAGTCAGGCTGATGAAACGGGCGAAGAAGTGCTTGATTCCCGCATAAAACCCATTGTAGGTTGTGAGTTTTATGTCTGCGAAAACCGACTCGATAAAACCCGCAAAGACAATGGCTATCAGGTGGTTTTTTTGGCCAAAAACAAAAGAGGCTACCACCATTTGGCAAAGCTTTCGTCCATCGCCTACACCGAAGGATTTTATTACGTGCCCCGCATTGACCGCGAAAGCATTTTACAATATAAAGAAGACCTCATTGTGCTGTCGGGGGCTTTGAATGGTGAAATTTCAAGCAAAATTTTGAATGTTGGCGAAAACCAAGCAGAAGAAGCATTGCTTTGGTGGAAAGAGACATTTGGTGCCGATTTTTACTTGGAAGTCATCCGCCACCAGCAAGATGATGAAAACCACGTGAACGAGGTACTCAGACGCATGGGTGCAAAACACGAGGTGAAATTAGTAGCTTCCAATAATGTGTTTTATTTAAACCAAAACGACGCCCAAGCCCACGACATTTTGCTTTGTGTGCGCGATGGTGAGAAGGTGTCTACGCCCATTGGTCGTGGACGAGGCTACCGCTACGGATTGCCCAATCAGGAATTCTATTTTAAGTCGACGGACGAAATGAAACAATTGTTTCACGATTGGCCCGAAGCCTTATTGCATACCCAAGAAATTGTCGATAAAATTGAAATTTACAACTTAAGCCGCGATGTGTTATTGCCGAAATTTGACATCCCCGATGAATTTCAAGTGGCAGAAGATGAGTCCGATCAAGGTAAACGAGGTGAAAATAATTACCTCAAACACCTTTCCTTTTTGGGTGCAGCCAAACGCTATGGCGAACTAACTCCCGAAATTCAAGATCGCCTCGATTTTGAACTCAAAACCATTGAAAAGACAGGGTATCCAGGCTACTTCCTCATTGTGCAAGACTTTATTGCCGCTGCCCGTGAAATGGGAGTATCAGTAGGTCCAGGACGGGGATCGGCTGCCGGATCGGCTGTTGCTTATTGCTTGGGCATTACTAATATTGACCCCATCAAATACGACTTGCTTTTTGAGCGGTTCCTAAACCCGGACCGGGTGTCCATGCCCGATATCGATATTGATTTTGACGACGAAGGCCGAGGCCGTGTGATGGATTATGTAATTAATAAATACGGATCCAAACAGGTTGCGCAAATCATTACTTATGGCACCATGGCCGCCAAATCGTCTATTCGTGATACGGCGCGTGTGCTAGATCTGTCATTGGCCGATGCCGACCGGATAGCCAAGCTCATTCCGAATAATATGACCTTGGAAAAAATCTTGACGATGGCGCCCGACAAATTGAAAGCCGAATTGCGTGCGGAAGATTTAGACAAAGCCAAAGCGCTCAAAGCCATGGCCGAAGGCAACGACTTGGTGAGTGAAACCATTCAGCAAGCCAAAATGCTGGAGGGAAACCTGCGCAACACCGGAATTCATGCCTGTGGCGTGATTATTACGCCCGACGACATTACCAATTTTGTTCCTGTTGCCACTGCCAAAGATTCTGATTTATATGTAACCCAGTTTGACAATGCCGTGGTGGAAAGCGCTGGCTTGTTAAAAATGGACTTCTTGGGTTTAAAAACCCTGACCCTGATTAAGGACACAGTGAAATTGGTGAAATACCGAACTGGTATTGAACTAGATCCAGATGCTTTTCCGATTGATGATGTCAAAACGTATGAGCTCTTTCAAAGAGGTGAAACGGTAGGGATTTTTCAATACGAGTCGGCAGGTATGCAGAAATACCTAAAAGAATTAAAACCAACCGTATTTGGCGATCTGATTGCCATGAATGCCTTGTATCGACCAGGTCCGTTGGAATATATTCCGGCTTTTATTCGACGTAAAAACGGCGAAGAACCCATTGAATTTGACCTTGAAGCCAATGAAGAATACCTCAGTGAAACCTATGGAATTACGGTGTATCAAGAACAGGTGATGTTGCTTTCGCAAAAATTAGCCAGCTTCTCTAAAGGTGATGCCGATGTCTTGCGAAAAGCGATGGGTAAAAAGCAAAAAGATGTGTTGGACAAAATGAAGTCCAAATTTATTACGCAAGCAGTCGACAACGGACATGCTGAAGACAAACTTGAGAAAATTTGGCGCGACTGGGAAGCCTTTGCGCAGTATGCCTTTAACAAATCGCATTCCACTTGCTATGCTTGGATTGCGTATCAAACGGCTTATTTAAAAGCACATTACCCAGCCGAATACATGGCAGCCGTGTTGTCAAACAACATGAATGACATTAAACAGGTGTCATTTTTCATGGAAGAATGCCGCCGCATGGGCTTGCAAGTGCTTGGACCCGACGTGAATGAAAGCTTTTATAAATTTACGGTAAACGAACATTACGCCATTCGATTTGGCATCGGGGCCGTTAAAGGTGTGGGATCAAACGCCGTGGAAACCATCGTTGAAAATCGGAAAAAGAAACCATATACTTCTATCTTCGACTTGGCCAAACGCATCGATTTGCGGGCAGCCAACAAAAAAGCCATTGAAAATCTGGCCTTGGCGGGCGGATTTGATTGCTTTAGCACTATACACCGGGCGCAGTATTTTCATAAAGAAGGTGATGAGATATTGTTTCTAGAAAAAGCGATGCGATTTGGCGCTAAATTTCAGGAAAATGAAAACTCCTCGCAGGTGAGCCTTTTTGGTGAGTCAAGTGACATTCAGATTCCCGAACCTCAAATTCCATCTTGTGACGAATGGACGACCATGCACAAATTGGCCCAAGAAAAAGAAGTGGTCGGCATTTATATTTCAGGTCACCCACTTGATGATTATAAATACGAGTTAAAATCGTTTTGCAATGTCAAACTGGACCAATTGAGTCAATTAGAAACTTTGGTTGGAAAAAATGTGAGTTTTGCTGGCATCGTCACACAGGTTCAATATAAAACAGCGCGCAACGGCAAAGACTGGGCCACCTTTGTATTAGAAGGCTATGAAGACAGCCATGAGTTTCGAATTTTTGACGAAGACTACCTCAAATTTCGCCATTTTTTGGTCCAAAATCACTTTGTTTTTGTGAAGGTCTTGGTGCGTGACGGCTGGGTAAACCGGGAAACAGGCAAAAAGTCGGAACCGCGGATTCAATTTCAAGAAATCAAACTGCTTCAAGACATTATGCCCGTTTTAACCAAAAAACTCACCTTTTTTATTGACATCAAAGAATTGGTAGTTGACCGCATTACGACCCTCCATGACCTATTAAAGCAACATTCAGGCGACATTCCTATTCATTTTGAATTATTGGAAGTAAATAAAAAAGTGCAAACACCTAAAGCTGCATTGGCTGTTCAAACAGAAGAATCAGAACAATTGACTGATGAACTTCCCGACTTTATGGAAGTAGTTGAAGAGGTTCAGGTCATTACCAGATTGGCTTTGTCTTGTAGAAGAATGCGCATCACGGTGAGCCGTGAATTGCTGCATCAATTAGAAATGGATCAGTGGAGTTTCAAAATAAACTAACATCAATTCTGCCAATTGAATGATTGTATTAAGTGATGCTAATTAATAAAAACGGCCGTCAATTTTAATACCTTTGCAACAACAAATTTTGAAAAATTATGGCATTAGTTATAACCGATGCAACCTTTGATGAGGTTGTATTACAATCAGACAAACCTGTTGTGGTTGATTTTTGGGCAACTTGGTGCGGACCCTGCCGCATGGTAGGACCCGTTATTGACGAGATCCACACAGAATATGAAGGACGCGCAGTAATCGGCAAAGTAGACGTAGATACCAACCAGGAATTTGCTGCTAAATATGGCGTGCGTAACATACCAACCGTTTTGGTATTTCACAAAGGCGAAGTAGTAGGCCGTCAGGTAGGTGTTGCGCCAAAAAAATCATATACAGACGCCATCGACGTGCTTTTGTAAACGTATTTTGTTTGGGTTATTGCCCATCAAATGGTAAAATGAGACAGCTTTAGGGCTGTCTTTTTGATTAAACACTATTCAGTTTTGCTGCTTTAGATTTCTGTTTACAAAAAAAGACCTTATCAAATCAGATAAGGTCTTTTTAGTTAAATGCTACAAATGTTTAGTCATTAATAAACATCCTGCCAATTTTATCTACAGAACGTCTTGACGAATAGATGATGAATTCATTTGAATTTTTACGGTAAAAAACTGCGGTACGTATGGAGAGTTCTTCCTTAGCCGCTACTTCAAGGTCTTTGCGAACCATATTCCCTTTTTGATCAAAAACAAAAAGTGTAGGTACTGCTTTGTTCGGATTACTCATTGTTCGGATGTCTTCAATATTTGTAATACCAACATTTTTCACATGGTCATTGAACAATACATATAACTTTTCTTTATGAAAAATAGGAATTGCACTTATGAATTCGGGGCCTTTCCCTAAAACACCTAATGAAATAGACGTAGAAACACCTACCGAGAAACTACCCCCACCAGCGCCGCCGCCAGCAAAAGCACCAAAATTGAGAGATAAGCCTGTAACAGTTACAACTTGCTCTTTGGGTACCACGCCACTCCATTCCAAAGTACCATCTGCCGACATTGCATTAACTATAATTTCATTTCTTGTATAGGTCATCGGCTGAAAACCTAACGGACCAATTCCTTGTTTCTTACCAATATAAAGTGTTGAAAACTCAGACATCACAACCAAACCACCATCAGCGCGTTCGATAATACTGTGAATAGTGTAAAGTGGCTTTAAATCCTTACCTTTATTAGCGCGACGTTCACCCAATAATTTAACTTTTGTGGCATAATCAAATTCATTAAACTTGGTGGTTAGCACCGTATTCGTTTTAAGATCGATGGTAGCTACATACAATCCTTTTAATTCTTTGTTCGCTTTGCCATTATCGCGTACACTCGAGTAAAAACCAACAGCTTGTAACATATTGTGGTTGTTGGCAAATAATCGACAGTTGATGATCTCTTTTCCAGTCACATCAATATTCACCACTTCTTTTTTGTAACTATTTGCCGATTTGAAAATGCGTACTTCAAATTTTTTCTTTTTTCTTGCGGTCCCTCCATCCTTCATTTATAACAATAGAAACATCACGACTCATATTAATGTCAAAATCAGAAATACTGAACTCATAATCTTTTTTATTATCTTCATCAACCACTACTTTTTCAGATGTTGAAAAAATTGTTTTTAAACTGCTGTCAAATAATTTAACCTCATATTGCATCATGTCTTCTTTTTCAAACATGGATGCTTGCATGATGCCAATGGCTTTCTCATCAGGTGATTCCTTAAAGTAAAAATCACCTCTATTTGATTTATTCTCGACTTGGGTGTCAAATAATTTGATTAAATCTTTTGCTGGAACACCTTTGTCACTAATTGGAATCCCCACTAATGAAAAGGTTTTGGCGCGGCGGTAATAGGCACTCCCTAAAATGTAAATTTTACCATCTAACATCACCACTCTTTCGAATTCAAGTTCTCGATCATCCACCTCAGGCATCGTGATTAGACTAGTTGAAAGGAGTTTCATTTTAACAGCATCGAAAATCTTTAATGAATACTCATCTTTGCCTTTCAAATTCAAAGCATAAATTTTACCATTTGCTTCACCAATCATTTCAACGATTTTCCCGCTTTCATCAGTAATGTCTTCGCCGTAAACAAACGAAAGATCTTCTAATTTTGTTTGAGCCTGTGAAGTAAGTCCAAAAACCAAAATCCCAAGTATTAAGAATACTTTTTTCATAAAAAATAATGTTAAAGTTGTAAGTGCAATTTTACAGTTTTTTAGCAAAGAAAACAACAACAAAAAACAATAAATTGTACTATTTAAAAACATCGAACGAATGCTAAAAAACTCATATAGAAAATGAATGTTCTAATCATTGAACCTAATCTAACATTTTATGAACGAGTCCATTTACAAGAGATATATTATCGAGTAGGAAGATAGGGATTATTTCCCTATCTGTCCTCTCACACCACCCTGCGTACCGTTCGGTACAGGGCGGTTCTTTAAGTTTTGATTCTAACTTTTTGGTAGTAATCAGACAAGAATAGATACCCAGCGAGTTTTAAGCGTTCGTTAGTCAGGGTTGTACTAAGTATTGGACTATTTGCGGTGTGCCAATAGCCTTTCCTTGTATTTGCCCATGCTAACGCTTTGGATTTCTTGATGCCTAGTTTCATTAGATTTTGATGTTTGGTTTTGATCCGTTTCCATTGTTTCCAAATAACCATTCGCAATCTTCTGCGATACCATTCGTCAATTTTTGCCAGTAGCTTTCCCATATCTGCCAATTTGAAGTACTGTACCC
>NKJD01000118.1 GCA_002256385.1 Flavobacterium sp. BFFFF2 | reverse complement strand
GAATTACGAATTAGGAATTACGAAATACGAAATACGAATTGCGAAGTTCGAATTAGGAATTGCGAGGTTTGAATTACGAATTACGAGGTTCGAATTACGAAGTTTGAATTACGAATTTGGATTATTGATTGGGCGGGGTTTTGTTTTAGATTTACGATTTTTGGATTTAATTTTAATAAACAAAAGTGGCGACTTAACGCATAAACAAATGAAAAAAATAAGTGTAATTTTATTCGCATTGATTTTGGGATTGGCTACCAAAGGTTTTTCACAAACCTCTAGCAACTTCTTTGAAGGCAAATGGACGGTTTTGGTAAAAGGAACTCCTGAAGGAGATGCTGCGATACCGATGCGTTTTGAAACCAAAGAAGGGAAACTAAAAGGCTATTTCACAGCCAAGGGAGAGCAAACCGAAACCGAAATGACTTCGGCCGAAGCAAAAGGCGACGAATTGATTTTGGCTTTTACCATTTCGGGCTATGACATCAATTTGGTGATCACCAAGAAAGACGA
>NKJD01000011.1 GCA_002256385.1 Flavobacterium sp. BFFFF2 | reverse complement strand
GCAATATTTTGGAGCAGGTGCACGATTTTTTAAACGTTTACTCATATTTCCTTGCACTTAATATCACAAATATAGCCCAAAATCCTTTGTGACAAAGAGATTAAAGTTTTTCAGCAGACCCTATTTACACTCACCAAAAGACATGCTTTTTTTGAAAACATAACTGACGAGGATACATTTGACCTTATTTATTTTGACGCATTTGGGTTTCAGGTACAACCCGAATTATGGACATTAAACATGTTTCAAAAAATGTACAAAGCCCTCAAAAACGGCGGTGTTTTGGTCACTTATGCCTGTCGGACGCCCATCATTAAAGCACTGAAAGAAGCCGGTTTTACCGTCAGCAAAATACCCGGACCGATCGGAAAACGTGAAATGACGCGTGCGGTTAAACGATAATTAGCAACACGATTAATTTTACAAAAAAAGTCAAAAACGAATGCGCTACAATGTAATAACTTTCAACTTTTAACTTTCCGCACTATTAAACGGAATGACGCCATAAACGGCGTCTCTACTTGAAACCCTCTGACTTTCGAATAAAAAAACTATTGCCTTGTGGCTATTGCCTAATGCCTTCTTTCAACTTTTAACTAAAATCAATTGATATTTAATAAAACATATACCAAGTACGATATAGTGATGGCACTTAGCAAAATCCCGTTAATGCTTCCGATGATAATGCCATAAAATACCGATCTTTTTCGGCTTACGCCAAACATGCGGTGATGCGCTGGAAAAAAATAATACAGCATCCAAATGGTTGCTAAAACCGTGATGATGGTTGAAATGGTATCGACCCATTCCAAATGGGCAAGATCAAGCAGGAGGTTAATATAAAAAACCACCATTTGGATCAGCAGCAAAAATGAAAAGTAATGCAAGGTAAAAATACCATGTTCAAAATAGTACCACTTTTTTTTGTCGTGAAACAGCCAAAGCACAAAGGCAAAAATGGGCATATATAAGATCAGTACTTTGGGTAAATTGTGAATGAACGATTCTTGGAATTTTTCAGCAAATTCGTCATCCGTGTACGTATCATTGATCTGAATTTTTTTGCGGTGCAGCAGGTATTCGAGCTTTGACATGCCGCCTGCTCCTTTGCCACTTTTGTAAATGGAATCTAATGAAGAAATATTATTGTATTGATCAGTTAAAAAAATGTCATTTTTATGCTTGGTGACCGGCGCTTTCTTTGGTGTACTAAGTGTGGTATTTTCAGATACATTAGAAAAAAATGAAAAACTAAAAAAAGCAACAAAACTGACAAATATATACAAGCGAACCGGCGCCAAATAAGACATCCGCTTGCCTGACAAATACGACTGGGTTAGTGAAGCGGGTTTAAAAAGCAAATTGCGAATGGTTTTCCAAAACGCATTTTCATAGTGGGTTAAGTCTTCAAAAAAATGCAAAAACAAGACGTGAAATGATTTCCGTGAATGGGTATTTTCTTGCCCACACTGACTACAATATCGGCCAAGTACCTCGGCACCACAATTTAAACAATCCGTTTCGGTTCGCAAAGCAGCCTTTGACATACTCTTTATTTTTTACGGCGAAAGATACTTTTTTTTATTTCGTTTTGCAAAACCGTACTTCTATTATCCCAAATTACGCATTAGAAATTTATTACAAGTAAAAATGACTGCAAATCTGGAAATGTACTGATGAAGCAATTTAAACTTTTTTCAATTGGCTGCAAAATGGTCTTTTCGCCCCATATTTCAGCTTTTTAATACTCCGTAGCGCTGCTATGCAGTGCAAAAAAGCTAAAATCTGGAACAAAAATCCTCATTTTTCGCTTCAATCAAAAAAGTCTAAATCACTTCAATTTTTTGTCCTCAATGTAGCTCTGCTACACTTGCGGTAAAAAAAGTCCGTGCACTCCCAGCTTTTTTGCCATTTTCACTTTTTAATGGCGTTAATATTTGTTTTTTTAAGGTCATTAAGAACCAACTTTTTTATTGGAGTTTGCAAATGCAAACTACTTGTAAGTGTTGGTTTCATTACAAAGTCTAATGCATAATTTGGGATTATGAAGCGAATTTAGATGGAAAGGAATTTGGCTTTACCAACCAGTCAAACCCGATCAGTAGCATCTTCAATCAAACGAACAATGAACCATCAATTCGTTCAGTTGAAAATAGATTTTTTATTCCCTAAAACAAATATTATTTTTGAAGCAGCTGTAAACCTTTTCTTTGCATTGAATCTATGAGGAGGAGCGCATGGCACAAACTGCACCATTGCAGGTTAGGTTTTCAAATAAATTCGCCTTTAAACCGTTAGTCGGAACATGAAAAAATATATCCATTGCCTAATCTTCTTGATAAGTGGTGCAATTTGGTCACAAACAGGCACTATTAACTTAAATTGGAGCATCCTTAAAGCAGAACAGTACGGCGACGTAATGTATCAATTGCCCTCTATTGAACAGCGAGGTTTAACGTTTATTGAAAGCATTGGCCAAATGGTATTTGTTGCCGATATAAATGAAGTCAATTTGAGCAAAAACAGTGCGTTAAGCTGGTCCAATGTAGCAACGGAAGTGGTTCCGAGAGAAGCCTTAGGTGCTATCAAATTTCAGAATCTTCCGCAAAAATTCGAACCACAATTTAGCTTAAATAAAAACAGAAATGAGTTTACTGCGTCGCTGCGTTTCAATCCATTTTACAAAGAAAATGGCCAAATACTGCGGGTAAATTCACTGCAATACAGCATCCAGTCTGGCACTTTAAAAAACAGCCTCACCAACAATGTATTTCCTATTCAGAATTCCGTTTTGGCCAGCGGCGAATGGTTCCGATTTTATGTAACCACCTCGGGGATTTATAAAATTTCAAAAGAATTTTTAAGAAGTTTGGGCATGACAGTTGATGGCATTGACCCCAGAAATATTGCCATTTACGGCAGTGGAGGGCGCATGGCCCCCTTGTCAAATGCCGATTATTACCCATTTGATTTAACCGAAAATGCCATTATGGGAATCGGAGAAGCGGATGGCAGTTTTGATGGGGGTGATTATTTTTATTTTTACGCCGAAGGCCTCGATCATTGGGACGAAGACAACCAAACGCACCTTAATTTATTTTCCGACAAAGCATATTACTATGTCACCAATCAGGCGGTACCTGGTAAAAGAATGGCTCCTTTAAGCCAACCATCCGCCTCGCCTATTCAAACTTATACCGCATTTGATGACTACCGATTTCATGAAGTGGATCTGTCAAACATTGGCAAGCTTGGCCGGGTTTGGTTTGGGGAATTTTTTGGCATTACATCCGACCAAGAATTTAATTTTGATTTTCCCGCCCTGACCGTTGGCAGCCAACCACAATTAAAAATACATTTTGGGGCAAGTGCCGTTTCACCGACCCTTTTTACCATTCAAGCAAATGGGCAATCCGTTGGGACGTCATCAATTAGCGGATTAGGTGATTATTTGGCCACCGAAAGTTATTTTTCGGCCACCTTGGCGTCAAGTGGAACCATCAACCTTAAATTGAGTTACAATAACAATGGCATTCCCACCGCCAAAGGTTATCTTGATTACATTAAACTGAGCGCCAGCAGCGATTTAAAAGCCATCGGAAAACAATTTCCATTTCAAATCAATGCCCAAGGCCTTCCGACTGGGGTGGTGGCCTATCAGTTTTCGTCTACTACAGGTTTGACGCATATTTGGGACATTACAGACCTATATCAAAGCAGCTTTGTTGCCATTCCTGCGGCTGCCACTGGTTTTACTTTTAAAACCAATGCGGGGATTTCAAATCGTTTTGTAGCCTTTGACCCCAATGATGTGTATGAGCCTCAAAGTGATAGGTCGACACGAGTGGCCAATCAGAACATAAAAGGAAGTATTTTTAAAAACCAACAAGGGCAATTTGAAGAGGTGGAATATTTAATTGTGACCCCCAACTATTTGGCAGCCCAAGCCGAAGATTTGGCCCAATTTCACCGAACAACCTTTGGTTTAAAAACACGGGTGGTCACGCTTGAATCCATTTACCATGAATTTTCATCGGGCAAACAAGACATTGCGGCCATTCGGAATTTCATCAAATACGTGTATTTCAATGCATCCGATCCGAGTAAACAGCTCAAGTATGTCAATTTGTTTGGCGATGCGTCTTATGATTATAAAAACCGAATTAGCGGAAACACGAATATTGTGCCTATTTTCCACTCAATTAATGGGCTCACCAAAGGTGAAACGTCCTTTTCGACCGATGATTTTTTTGGCCTTATGGATGAAAATGAAGGGAACATCAATGACAACAGCTCCCAAAAAATTGATGTTGCCCCTGGCAGAATGTTGGTAACTAATACCTCTAATGCGGCTCAAATGGTGACCAAAATCAAACAATACCACGAATCGAATTCTTATGGGTTGTGGCGCAACTCCGTGGCTTACATTGCTGATGATCCTGACTCTTTTAAAATTGGCGACCGCCAAATACAATTTTTTCAAAACAGGTTGTCAGATCGGACAGCAAGGGAAAAACCCTTTTTAAATATTAAAAAAATCTTACTCGATTCTTATGTGCAAGAATCGTCGTCGGGCGGTGATCGGTATCCTGAAGCCAAACGAGACATTTTTAATGCGTTTGAAAAAGGCGCGTTGGTATTCAACTATATAGGCCATGGAGGCGAAGATGGTTTGGCCAATGAGCGCATTTGGGATTTGTACGATGGCCAAAACTTAAATAACCAATACAAATACCCGCTGTTCGTAACCATCACCTGCGACTTTTCCCGATTTGACGATCCGCAGCGTATTTCAGCTGGCGAACTCACTTATATGAACCCCAGTGGGGGCGCCATTGCGATGATCACCACGGTGCGAACCATTGGTCAGTCAAGTGCCCAATATTTTAATGATGACTTGGCCGAATCCCTTTTTCCGAACAATTCTTCTGATTATCCAACCATAGGTGAAGCACTGCGGCGCACTAAAAATTTACCTGGAAATTTAAACACTTCCAGAAATGTAGTTACTTGTTTAGGCGATCCGGCCTTGCATTTGGCCATTCCGAAAATGAAAGTAGTGCTTACCAAAATAAATGGCGTACCTGTTTCGCAAGCTGTTGATACGTTTAAGGCCCTGTCGCTTATGCACCTAGAGGGAGAAATACAAAGTGACAATGGCACCATTGACACCGGCTTTAACGGTGATTTGGCGGTGCAGATTTTTGACAAAAACAACACCCGCAATACGCTCCGAAATGACAATGTTGATGCCATGGTGAATGCCAATGGGCAAACGGCTACGAACTTGTCATTTACCACCTTGGGTGAAACCATTTTTAAAGGCAATGCCAGTGTCAACAACGGCACCTTTCAATTTAGTTTTGTGGTGCCACGTGACATCCGCATCCCCGTTGGAAACGGAAAAATCAGCTTTTATGCCAAAAACAATGATCCGTTGTTTGACAAAACGGGCTATGATACCAGTATTTTAATTGGAGGCGTCAATGCGGCGGCGGCCCGCGATGTTACACCACCAAAGGTTCGCCTGTACATGAATAATGAATCATTTATCAATGGGGGCATCACCAGCGCCTCGCCGTTTTTTTTGGCTTACATGGAAGATGAAAATGGCATGAATACGGCGAGTGGCATCGGACATGACATGGTGGCTATTTTAGACGGCAATGAATCAAATCCGTATATTTTAAACGATTATTATGACACCACACTCAACGATTATACGCACGGTAAAATTCGCTATCCATTCAGAAATTTAACGGTCGGATTGCATACAATTCTGTTCAGGGCATGGGATGTGTACAACAATCCTACTTCGGCTACCATCCAATTTGTAGTGGCAGATGATGCCTCTTTGACTTTGTCAAATGTGTTAAATTACCCGAATCCATTTACCACTTATACGCAATTTTGGTTTTCCCATAACAAACCTTACGAACCACTTGAAGTACAAGTTCAAGTAATGACCTTAACCGGAAAGGTGGTGTGGAGTCACAACCAGACCATTTATACCGATGGCTTTTTGAGCAAGGAAATCAGTTGGGACGGTCGAGATGATTTTGGGGAACGAATTGGCAAAGGGGTATACATCTATAAATTATTTGTTCGATCGACCCTGTCGAACCAAAAAACCGAAAAAATTGAAAAACTTGTAATACTTTGATAAAGTCGTATATTTGTTAACTTTTTAACGCCCTAATGGAATAATGAAAAAAAACTTTTTATTTATACTTACCCTTTTGTTGGCCCACCAACTTATTATTTCCCAAGTTAGAACCATTACCACCGCTGTTCCATTTGTACTCATAGCTGCTGATGCCCGTGCCGCGGGTATGGGCGACCAAGGAGTAGGGTCAGCACCCGATGCTTTTTCGCAACAATGGAACCCTTCAAAATACGCCTTTGCCGAAGATGAATGGGCGTTTTCATTAGGTTACACCCCCTACTTGCAATCTATTACCAATGATATTTCATTGAGTCAAGCCACATTTTACCACCGATTTAGAGAGCAAAGTGCCTTTGGTGGTTCGTTGCGTTATTTTAGTTTGGGTGAAATTGAACTCCGAACATATTACGATGATCCAGCCCGTGTGGTGAAGCCCAATGAGTTAAGCTTAGACCTTTCTTATTCTTTGAAATTGAGCGAAAGATTTGCCATGTCAGTAGCCGGTAGGTACATCAGATCAAATCTAAAAATTGCCGATGCAACTACCGACGCAAGCGCTGCAAATGGTTTTTGTGTTGATGTAAGCGGTTTTTATCAAAGTGAAACAGCAGCCTATTCTAGTTTTGATGGCCGCTATCGATGGGGCTTTAATTTCCAGAATTTAGGACCAAAAATTAGCTATGACAACCAAGATATCAATGCCAATTTCTTGCCTTCGAACTTACGCGTGGGAGGAGGTTTTGACTTTATTTTTGACGAATACAACAAACTAGCTGTAAACGTAGAATTTACGAAATTATTAGTTCCCACTCCCCCATCAAAAGATGATATTAATAATGATGGTGTCATTGACAACAGTGAATTAGCTGTTTACAATAAAAAAGTAAACGATTACAAATCAACGGGTTGGGTTGATGGCATTTTCAAATCGTTTAATGATGCACCAGATGGCATCAGTGAAGAACTTAAAGAAATTACCTATTCGGTAGGTACAGAATATTTATACCAAAACTCCTTTGCATTGCGAGCGGGTTATTTTCATGAAAGTGAAATGAAAGGCGCCCGTCGATTTTATTCTATTGGTGCTGGATTTAAATTTTCAACCATCAAATTTGATATGTCCTATTTATTTTCCGCATCAGCCATTCGGAGTCCACTTGAAAACACGCTGCGTTTTTCACTCAGTTTCAGTTTCGGTGATAAATATGATGATTTATAATAGTTTATACGAGAATCCAAATTTCATTGAAATTTGGATTTTTTTTCAAATACCCAACCAAAAAACAGTAAGTTTATCGAATGAAAACGATCCAAATCACTTCTTCGTTCCAAGTTTATCCCTCGGTTGATGCATTGCCAGATGATGTTCAACATTTGATGCAATTGGCACACCAAATGCGAGATAAAGCTTATGCACCGTATTCTAAATTTCATGTGGGCACTGCCATATTAATGCAAAATGGCGCTATAGTCACGGGAAACAACCAAGAAAATGCGGCTTATCCTTCTGGTTTATGTGCCGAAAGAGTGGCAGTTTTTCAGGCTGGTTCACAACATCCGGATGTACCCATCTTAAAAATGGCTATTTGCGCGGGCTCACTCACGTCAATTACCGACAAACCCATTCCCCCTTGTGGCGCCTGTCGACAAACAATTTCTGAGTATGAAAGCAAGCAAAATAACCCCATTGAAATTTATTTTATGGGAACTGAAGGCGAAGTGTACCGATCTGAATCTTTAGAAAATTTGCTTCCTCTTAGTTTTGACAAGAACTTTTTATAAGAAATTATTTCAAAGTTTTCCTTGTCATTCAAGGAAAGAAAAAATACTTTTCAAAATTCGGTTTTAGCCGAATCAAAAACGTTAAAAAATTTTACTTTTGCAATCGGTTCAAAAGTAACATGGAGCAATGGGGGTGTGAGGCAACTTTTTTTGTTCTAAAATATCAATATTAAAAAATTGCACAAAAAGCATGAAAGAAGTTACGAAAGAAGTTTATGTAAAATGGTATGAAGAAATGTTGTTCTGGCGCAAGTTTGAAGACAAACTGGCAGAACTGTACATTCAGCAAAAAATCCGCGGGTTTCTTCACTTATACAACGGCCAAGAAGCTGTTTTAGCAGGTGCGTTGCACGCGATGGATTTGTCAAAAGATAAAATGATTACTGCCTACCGCAATCACGTACAACCAATTGGAATGGGTGTTGATGCACGTAGAGTCATGGCCGAATTGTTGGGTAAAGTTACTGGAACCTCCAAAGGGATGGGCGGATCCATGCACATTTTCTCCAAAGAATTCGGATTCTATGGCGGACATGGCATTGTTGGTGGACAAATTCCATTAGGTGCTGGTTTGGCATTTGCCGATAAATATTTAAACACAGGCGGAGTAACCCTTACCTATTTTGGTGATGGCGCTGCACGTCAGGGGTCATTGCATGAAACTTTTAACATGGCCATGACATGGAAATTGCCTGTTGTATTTATTTGTGAAAACAATGGATACGCAATGGGAACTTCCGTAGAAAGAACCGCCAACCATACCGATGTGTGGAAATTGGGATTGGGGTACGAAATGCCTTGTGGACCAGTTGACGGAATGAATCCGGTAAAAGTAGCTGAAGCCATGCACGAAGCCATTGAACGTGCGCGACGCGGCGATGGCCCTACCTTTTTAGAGATGAAAACGTATCGGTACCGAGGTCACTCCATGTCGGATGCGCAATTATATCGTTCTAAAGACGAGGTAGAAGAGTACCGAAAAATTGACCCTATCACGCAAGTACTTGACAAAATCAAATTACAGAATTGGGCAACCGAAGCAGAAATTGAAGCAATGGATCAACGCGTGGTGGACCATGTGGAAGAATGTGTACGTTTTGCCGAAGAATCAGCCTATCCAGAACTACAACAATTATATGATGTAGTATACGAAGAGCCTAATTATCCATTTTTACCCCATAAATTATAAGCAATATGGCAACAGTAATTACGATGCCGCGTCTGAGCGACACGATGACGGAAGGTACCGTGGCCACTTGGTTAAAGAAAGTGGGCGATTCGGTAAAATCAGGTGACATCTTGGCTGAAATTGAAACAGACAAAGCCACGATGGAATTTGAATCATTTAGCAATGGGACTCTTTTACATATTGGTATTCAAGAAGGGCAAACAGCTCCTGTTGATTCATTGCTTGCCATTATTGGAAAAGAAGGCGAAGATATTAGTGACCTTTTAACTGCTGGTGCAGCCCCTGCTACTCAAGCAACGCCAGTTGCTACCTCACCGACTGAAGAAAAGCCAAAAACAACTGAAATCCCAGCCGGTGTAACCATTGTTACCATGCCGCGTTTAAGTGACACGATGACCGAAGGGACCGTGGCCACTTGGCTCAAAAAGGTTGGTGATACCGTTAAATCGGGTGATATTTTAGCAGAAATTGAAACAGACAAAGCAACTATGGAATTTGAATCATTCCACAACGGTACTTTGTTATATATAGGTATTGAAGAAGGCAAATCGGCGCCTGTTGATAGCGTGTTGGCCATTATTGGTCCTGCGGGCACTGACGTAAGTGGGTTAACCCATGGGGTGCCAACTGCGGCGGTGGCGGTAGCGGCTGTTGCTGCGCCTGTAGCAGAGGCAGTATCTATTGCGCCAACTGCAGCTGGAAACGGACACACAAACGCATCAAACGATCGGATCTTTGCTTCTCCTCTAGCCAAAAAATTAGCTTCTGAAAAGGGAATTGACCTAAAATTGGTTCAAGGAAGTGGCGAAAATGGACGCATTGTTCGTTCAGATATTGAACATTATCAGCCAGTTGCTCAAGCCTCAAAAGTGGTGGCTGCTGATGCGCCAACCAGCTCAGCAACTTCATTTACGCCGGCTGTTGGTCAAGAATTTACCGAAGAAATCAAAAATTCTTCGATGCGTAAAACCATTGCCAAACGATTGTCAGAATCCATATTTACGGCGCCGCATTTTTATTTGACCGTTGAAATCAACATGGAAGAATCCATTCGATCGCGCCAAGCAATGAATGCGCAGCCTGATACGAAAGTTTCCTTCAATGACATGGTCATTAAGGCTTCTGCCATGGCTTTGCGCAAGCACCCAAAGGTGAATTCGCAATGGCGCGAAGATGCCATCTTAATTCACCACCATATCAACATCGGTGTCGCTGTGGCAGTTGAAGATGGCTTAGTAGTTCCAGTATTGCGCTTTGCAGATAGTATGGGCTTGCAACAAATAGGTGCAGGAGTAAAAGATTTGGCTGGTAAAGCGAAAAGTAAAAAACTGCAACCTCAAGAAATGGATGGCAGTACGTTTACCATCTCCAATTTAGGGATGTTTGGCATCACTGAATTTACCTCAATCATCAACCAGCCTAACTCGGCGATTTTGTCGGTCGGAGCCATCGTTGAAAAACCAGTGGTTAAAAATGGCCAAATTGTGGTAGGTAACACCATGAAAGTAACCCTTGCCTGCGACCACAGGACGGTAGATGGTGCAACTGGCGCGCAATTTTTACAGACCTTAAAAGGTTATTTAGAAAGCCCCGTGAGCATGCTGCTTTAAATAAGTCATTTGAATACATAAAAAAGGTGAACCCAATCGGATTCACCTTTTTTTATTTGCGTTAGTAGCTCTTCATAAATGTTCGAACTGCTACCTAATAATTAAATATTTACACTTTTATGGTCCAATCATGTGTGTCAGGCGCGTGCTTGTATTGGATATCCATCAGGGCCTGTTTCAATTCAAGAGCCCATGAACTGGCCGGTTTTTGAATTTCATGGTAAGTATCTTGGTATGAAAAGCCCACAATTGGGTTTACCACGGCTGCGGTACCTGCCCCAAAAATTTCTTGTAAAGTACCATTTTCGGCCGCCTCCACCAATTGAGAAACCAAAACGGGCTGTTCCACAACTTTCATTCCTTTTGAATGAGCCAGCTCGATGAGGCTTTTGCGGGTTACACCGTCTAAAATTCTTTCACTTACCGGGGCTGTATATAGCACATCGGCCATTCTGAAAAACACATTCATGGTACCCGCTTCTTCTAACTTAGTGTGCGTGGCATCATCAGTCCAAATAACTTGTTGAAAACCTTGTTTTTGAGCCAATTGTGTTGGATAAAACTGGGCGGAATAATTCCCCGCTGCTTTGGCGGCACCTATGCCTCCATTGGCCGCACGGCTATAATGTTCGGCTATCAGCACTTTTACCTCGCCCGAGTAGTATGATTTGGCTGGCGACAGGATAATCATAAACCGATATTGCGTGGACGGATTGGCAATAACTCCAGGACCTACTGCAATCATAAACGGCCTGATATAAAGTGAATTTCCTTCGCCCTTGCGAGCCCAATGGGCATCCAATTCAATTAATTTCCGTAAGCCACCCATAAAAACATCTTCAGGCACTTCAGGCATGGCCATTCGAACAGCCGATTTATTAAAGCGGTTAAAATTCTGATCGGGTCTAAACAACCATATTTCATCATCGTCGGTCCGATAGGCTTTCATCCCTTCAAAAATGGCTTGTCCATAATGAAAAACTTTGGCCGATGGGTCAATTAGAAAGGGTTCGTAAGGCTTAATAATGGGCGCATGCCATTGATTGTCATAGAAATCACATACCAGCATGTGGTCTGTAAAAACGGCTCCAAAAGTGAGGTTATCAAAATCAACAGCCTCAAATTTTGAGGTAGAAACACGGCTTATGTTAATGTCAGCAAGATCTTTCCAAGTCATTATTATATAGATTTCTTTTTGTGCATGCCACTTTTAAAAAAGTTTCCGCAAGGTTAGTATAAAAAAAATACCTAGGCTATCTGCTAAATAATGACCATTAATAGCTTATTATTTTTCGGTGTTAAAATTACAAAAAAAAATGAAAAATAGCACGGGGGAATGGAACATTCGCAACCCTATTGATTGGTCAATTACGGGGAAAACCATACTTTTGTTCCGCTTGCTAATCAAGCAAATGATATTAAAAAGTCTGATTGTAACTTTGTTTAATTCATATCTATTGCCTTATGAAAAAATTGATTGCCCTTAGTTGTATTGCTTTGTTGAGTGTACAGTGTCAAAAGAAAACAGCGGAAGTGTCCAATAAAAAAACAGATAACATAGTGGCTTTTGGCGATAAATTAACGGACACTACAGCTATCACTACCACTGAATTACTTACTAAAATGATTGCACTAAAAGAAGCGGATACGCTGAATGTGCAAGTAAAAGGCCTTATAGAAAGCGTTTGTCAAAAAAAGGGCTGTTGGATGCGCATGCAAATGGGCAAGGAATCGTTGTTTGTCCGATTTAAGGACTATGGCTTTTTTGTTCCTAAAAATGCAGCCAACATGGAAGCAATCATTGCAGGTAAAGCCTTTATTTCAACGGAAACGGTTGATGAATTAAAACATTATGCCAAAGATGCGGGCAAATCACAGGCTGCAATAGATAGCATTATCAAGCCCGAAATTACGTATAGTTTCATGGCTCATGGGGTACAACTCAAAACAACTGAATAATGAAAGGGGCTTATATTAGTGTACTTGCCGTTTTATTTTCAATCATTGCCTGCCAAAAAAAGGAATCACCGGCAAACAATAAAGTGTGTCACAAACCCAAGCAACTTGACATGTATCAACATTCCGAAATGGCTTTGCTCATGGAACAAATGGCAGTACAACACCAACAAGTCCGTAAAAAGCTCACCGAAGGAAAAGCAGTAGGTGCTTTCCCAGCATACTACGAAAAAATACTTTCGGCAAAAATGACGGATCCAACTGATTTTGACGCCGACTTTAAATCCAAAGCAGCTGAATTCTTAGCAACAGAAAAAGCATTTTATGAAAATCCAAATAAGGGCAACTACAATTTGGGTATACAAGCTTGTTTGTCGTGCCATGAGCTAAAATGTGGTGGGCCTATTCCGAAGATTAAGAAGTTGGTTTTGAAGTAGGTTTGAGGCGAAAGTCCAAAGTCCAAAGTCCAAAGTCTTTTCCCGAAGCTAATTTTCTAAAACCAGACGCTTTGCGCCCGCAAGACGCTGCGTGCCCACCCTAAGGGCAAAGGTAATTTGCTGTTATATTCGTCGTGATTCCATTTGTTATAAAATGGAGTTGAAAATTAAAAGTTGAAAGTTTGTTTTAAGTTTCAACTTTTAAAATTCAAAATTCATAAATCAAAATTAACTCCGTTCATGATATCAGACCTCGGGTTAAGTTTTCCGAACAATTATCACTTGTAACAGACACTTTAAGCCCGCAAGATGCTCCGTGCCCTCCACTATAGCAAAGATATTTGTTTGGTTAAACACCTATTATTCATTAATTTTTAAAAGGAAAATGAGTTGATAGTTTAAAATTGAAAGTTGTAAGATTTACTTATATCGTTGCGACTGTGACCTCGGGTCAAGTTTGTCTCAGTCAATTTGGATAGTTTTCCTCGAATGCTTGCTGTATCACATTATGAAAGCTTAATGATGCTGTTTGAAGCCGTAAAAATTATAATGACCTTTTCCTAAAGTCTTTCAATTTCACCTTCTGAAAGTCCAGTAGTCTTAACGATGATTTCTATTGGCACACCGTTTTCTTTGAGCCCTTTTGCAACTTCTAGTTTTCCTTTTGAAATGCCTTCATCAAAAGCGGTTTCTACAGCATAATCATAAACCGCTTTATTGTCCCGAAAGACTTTTAAACTGGCTTCATATCTATTGAGTTCTGTAGTGTTGTAATTGGCAATTTCCGCTTTTTCAAAGGCTTTTGAAAAAACGTCATCTTTAAAAATGGTCGGTATGCTTTCAAAATCTTCTAAATGTTTAATGAAATAGAGCCACTTGTCTAAACGGGTTTTCAACTCGTCTTCGGTTTGCTTGAAATTGGGCATTTCAAGATAAATGTAAGTCAGCTTGTCATAAAACGTGCTGCCGTGTTGGTGCTTCAATTTGATCGTATGAACCACTTCGCTTTTTTCGGGCTCTGTTTCATAGTCATCAAACGTAAAATCTAAAATTCCAATGCAATAAACAGCCTTTAGGTTATAGTTCCACTGCCCTTTTTCGGATTGCTCCTGTATTGGAAAAGTGGAATAATAAATGGTTCGATCCTTGAAATAGTTTTGTTTGGCTTTTTGGAGCTCGACAATGAATTTTTCGCCCTTGTCCGTTTCGCAATAAATGTCATAAATGGCTTTGCGGTCGGCATCGGTTTGTCCCAATTGCTCCGCATTTTTAAAACTCAAATCAACAATGGTGTGGCTTTGAGGCAAAAGCGCATTCAAAAAGTCGATCAGCTGAGGCTTACTGGCTTCTTCGCCGAAGATTTTCTTGAAACCAAAGTCGGTAAAAGGGTTGATGTATTTTGCTCTCATGGCTTTTAATAAAACGATTGGGCAAATTTAAACTATAATTGTGAAAGGTGAATTTGCAAAAAGTTATAATCTTCAACAGTAGAAAGTCGAAAGTCTTTTCACGAACAAAGATTACTTGAGCCAGAAGCTTTTATCACGCAAGCCACTTCGAGCCCTACCCTATGGCTAAGACATTCCGCTGTAGAATGACCTTTGATTACCGAAGTTATAAAATGAGTTTGAAACGAGACTGTACAGAATTATGTGTAAACGCAAACATGAACTGGTTTACTAAAAACATAAACTAGTTTAGTGAAAACAGGAGTGAGTTTAACTAAAACATGAATTAGTTTAGAAAAAACATGAACTAGTTTAATGAAAACAGGAGTGAGTTTAACTAAAACATAAATTAGTTTAATGAAAACAGGAATTTAGTTTAATGAAAACATGAATTTAGTTTAATGAAAACAGGAGTGAGTTTAGGTCAAACATGAACTAGTTTACTAAAACGATGAACCTAGTTTATGAAAAACATGAATTTCATTGAGTTTGGAAGACTTGCAAAAATTTTGTGTAAAATTAAAAAATCAAAAAAAATCCCGCTAACCAATACTAACGGGACTTTTTGACTTATAACCTTTGTAAAACTCAAAACGTTGACAATAGGCTACATATTATTTTTTTGAAATTTATTGGGGCTCCGCCCCAAAACCCAAATGATCAAATGAATCAAATAAATCAATCCCTGAGGCAACGGACCGAAAAACCGAGTGCCTTAACGTTGCTGTAGCGGTCGGCAGTGCTGCCGCAACAGTGCAGGTAGCGGCTCCAAGCGTAAATTGTAGAATCCTCAGACGAACTCCACCAATTGCCGCGGTTACCAATGAGGCTGAATGTACCAAGGCTGAAGCGGTAACCGCCTGGAAGACCTGTAAACCCGCTGCTGTTGGTGTTGATAATTCCGCTGTATGGAGTCCACAAGGTGGTGGATTTCATCTTGTCGCCCGCTATATTTGTAGTGGTTCCACCATTCGCGTTGGGGTCTAAACAATTAATAAGCATACTCCACTCCGCATCGGTGGGTACATGCCAGCCAGTGGGGACTAGTTTCTTGCGCAACGTAGGGTTAGCCAAAGACGCTGCATCATAAATACCTGCGGCGGCATACCAGTTGTATAACTTGCCATAAACCGCGCCGTTTGCGGGGTCGTTGTTGTAATAACACCAAGCACCCGTGGTTAAGTTTGCCCATGCAGTAGGGTCTGTTACTTGGGGTATTGGGGTGCCGTCGCTGTAAGTTGTTACATCTAAGTTTTTTGTGCTCCAAATTTGGTTGCAAATCGTTACTTGAGTGGTAACTGGGTTTGCCACAGGCCGCCTAAAAGTAATACTGTCCAAATCGGCGGTTTTAATGGAACGTTTTTCCAATAAAGCCCCTGACTTCCAAAAGTAAATGGAGTCGTTTTGGGCTTGGAGCGTGGTGGTGATTGTTAGAGCTATTAGGGTTAGGAGAAGGTATTGTTTTTTCATGAGGTTGTTGTTTTGTTTCAAGTTTCAGGTTTCAGGTTTTAGGTTTCAGGTTTCAGGTTTCAGGTTTCAGGTTTCAGGTTTCAGGTTTCAGGTTTCAGGTTTCAGGTTTCAGGTTTCAGGTTTCAGGTTTCAGGTTTCAGGTTTTGTTGAGGCGAGCTAAAGCTCGCGTACCTGAAGCCCACTGGGCTTCCTCCTCTATATCTCATATGGACCGTTCGGCCTTTGGCCTCGGGTCAAGTTTAAAGTTTAAAGTTTTGCTGAATTCCGATCAGTACCTATTATGACAGCCATTGAATTATATAAAAACCAATTCAAAATTTAAAATTCATCATTCAAAATTAGCACCAGTTCTTCTTGCCTTTCTACTATTCCTTCTATTTAATCCCTGAGGCAACGGACCGAAGAACCCTTAGTCTTATTTCCGTAGTCGTGGGAGGCATCGGTGAATTGATTCCAGATGTAGTGGTACCAAGCGTCTGCCGTAGAAAACTCAGAAGAACTCCACCACTCGCCGACTTTACGAATGTTTACGAATGTACCATTGTTATTGCGGAAACCACCTGGAAGACCTGTAAATCCAGTGCTGTTGGTTGCATCAGTATTGGGACTTTGCCAATGCGCTGTTCCTGTTTCTTTCATTTTGCCTCCTGCTACACTTTCTCCTCCAACACATATATATAGTGTCGTCCAATCCGCATCCGTGGGTACATGCCAGCCAGTGGGGGCTAGCTTTTTGCGCAAAGCGGGGTTGGCTGCCGAAGCCGCATCGTAAATACCTGCGGCGGCATACCAATTGTATAACTTGCCATAAATTGCGCCTTTGGCTGGGTCGTTTTCGTAATAGCACCAAGCACCAGTGGTTAAGTTTTGCCAAGCGGTTTGGTTGGTTACTTGCGGGATCGGGGTGCCGTCGCTGTAGGTGGTCACGTCCAGATTTTTCAACATCCATGTTTGGGTGCAAATGGTTACGCTGGCAATGGCTGGTGTTGGCTGCTTAAACGTAATGCTGTCCAAATCGGCGGTTTTAATGGAACGTTTTTCCAATAAAGCCCCCGACTTCCAAAAGTAAATGGAGTCGTTTTGGGCTTGGAGCGTGGTTATTGTTAGTACTAATAGGGTTAGGAGAATGTATTGTTTTTTCATGGGGTAGTTGTTTTGTTTCAAGTTTAAGGTTTCAAGTTTCAAGTTTTCCTTAGTGCCAATCGGCCTTTGGCCTCAGGTCAGGTTTTAAAGTTTATTGTTTTAGGAATTGAATCGTTTGGGTTTGGTTGCCTGCCATTATCTTACATAAATAGCTCCCGGCTGGCAAATGGCTTACTTCCACTTGTGGGTTGTTGCCTGTAAAAGCGTTTTGGGTAAGGAGCAAGCGGCCATCCATGCTGTAAATGGCCAATTGGCTGATGGTTTGGGTACCATTATAATTGGCAAGGTTCAATATCGTACCTACCGGGTTTGGATAGACAAAAAAGCGGTTGTTTGCCCGTTCATTCGCGGCAACTTCTAACGGAAAATCAGCAAATTTCACATAGCGGTTGTCCGCCAAGGCAAAAGTGCCATTGCCACCCGTTGTGTTGGTCACCAACATATTGCCCCCCGAAAAAGTAATCTTCTGAATATTGGCCACGGAATACACACTTTGGGTTCCTGCATTAGGCATGACATACATGTTTTGGGCATGCACGCCACAAAAAGCCATTCCGAAAAGGAGTAGCAGGGTAGGTTTAATTGATTTCATAGGTCGTTTTTGTATGTTAAATTGATTCCATTTTATGATACTAGAAATTAATGCAAAACGATGAGGCAAAGCCACTTCATTGCACTGATTACAAAAGAAGTAATTAAATACCCTTCAGCCAAATTTAAACTCGATAAACTATTGTAAATCCCTACAAAAAGAGTCAAAAGTCAAAAGTCAAAAGTCGAAAGTCGAAAGTCGAAAGTCTTTTCCCGAAGCTAATTTTCTAAAACCAGACGCTTTGCTACCGCAAGACGCTCCGTGCCCACCCTCAGGGCAAAGTAATTTATCTGTTATATTCGTGGTGATACCGTTTGTTATAAAATGGAGTGAAAGTTGAAAGTTTGTTTTAAGTTTCAATTGTAAAATTCAAAATTCAAAATTCATCATTCAAAATTAACTCCGTTCGTGCCTTCGGCCCTGGGTTAAGTTGTTTTCAGAACAAATATCACTTGAGCCAGACATTTTGCTACCGCAAGACGACTCCGTGCCCACCCTCAGGGCAAAGGTATTTATCTGTTATATTCGTGGTGATTGCGTTTGTTATAAAATGGAGTGAAAGTTGAAAATTTGTTTTAAGTTTCAATTGTAAAATTCATCATTCAAAATTCATCATTCAAAATTAACTCCGTTCGTGCCTTCGGCCCTGGGTTAAGTTGTTTTCCGAACAAATATCACTTGAGCCAGACATTTTGCTACCGCAAGACGCTCCGTGCCCTCCCCTATAGCAAAGATATCCATATGTTTGAAAACCTTTGATTCATTAAGTTATAAAATGAATAGAAGGCAAAAATCAAAAGTTGAAAATCAAAAGTTGGGAAGCCCACATGGTGAAAAATTCCTATTTGTGCACCTAGCATAAAAATAATTCACATTTCACAAAAAACATTTTCAAATTTTCACATTTCCAAATTTCCAAATTAATTCCCCAATCTCAAATCTCAAACTTTAAATTTCAAATCCTTCAATCTTTAAATCTTTAAATCTTTCAATAAATTTTCATTCTCGCAACGCATATTTCCCTATTTTTATGAAAATTTAGTTTTATGACCGCCGTGGATCTTGAAGAAGAAAACAAAGCAATAGCTCGGGAATACAAAGAATTACTTCGCATCAGTTATCAAACCCTGTCGGTTGATGATAAAAAACTGATTCGCAAGGCTTTTGATGTGGCAGTAGAGGCACACAAAGACCAACGACGTAAATCGGGAGAGGCTTATATTTTTCATCCGATTGGGGTGGCCAAAATTGTGGCTTTTGAAATTGGTTTAGGCGCCACGGGCATTGCAGCAGCTTTGTTGCACGATGTGGTTGAGGATACACCCATTACAGTCGAAGATCTTGAAAAGCAATTTAATCCGAAAATTGCCCAATTGGTCGAGGGGTTAACTAAAATTTCGCAGGTAAAAAAAGACATGAACATTTCGGTTCAGGCCGAAAATTTCAGAAAAATGCTGCTCACCCTCAATGATGACGTGCGGGTGATCTTGATTAAAATTGCCGATCGTTTGCACAATATGCAAACCATGGACTCGATGATTCAATATAAACAAGAAAAAATTGCCTCCGAGACTTTATATATTTATGCCCCCCTAGCCCACCGTTTGGGCTTGTACAACATTAAAACCAAGCTCGAAGATTTGGGCCTCAAATACACGGAGCCTCAAATTTACACGGAGATTGTCAGTAAAATAAAAGAAACCAAAGAGGAGCAAGATGCATATATCAAACTGGTTTCTGACGTGTTAAAAGACACTTTACAGAAAGAAGGCGTTGATTTCATCATTAAAGGACGCCCGAAATCCATTTATTCGATTCGCCGAAAAATGGCCTCGCAAAACGTCACTTTTGAAGAGGTCTATGACAAATTCGCGCTGCGGATCATCTACAAGTCTGAGCCACATGACGAAAAATTCTTGGCTTGGAAAATTTACTCTTTGGTTACTGACCATTATCGCCCCAGTCCATCCCGATTGCGCGATTGGATTTCATCGCCCAAATCGACGGGCTATGAGGCTTTGCACGTCACCGTGATGGGGCCAAAAGGGCGTTGGGTTGAAATTCAGATTCGCAGTGAACGCATGGATGAAATTGCAGAAAAAGGCTATGCTGCTCATTACAAATACAAACAAGGGTCAACCGAAGAAAACGGGCTCGACACTTGGCTCAATTTATTGCGTGAAGCTCTTGAGAATTCAGAATCCAATGCCGTGGATTTTGTCGAAGACTTCAAATTGAATTTATACGCCAAAGAAATCTTTGTTTTTACACCAAAGGGCGACATCAAATCGCTGCCAAAAGGCGCTACAGCGCTAGATTTTGCTTTTGATATACACTCCGAAATTGGCATTAAAACACGGGGGACGCGCGTAAACGGCAAATTGGTTCCCTTGAATTATGAACTTAAAAGTGGCGATCAAATTGAAGTCATCACTTCTGGCAGCCAAAAACCAACCTTGCATTGGCTTGATTATGTGACAACCGCTCGAGCCAAAAACAAGATCAAGAATGTGCTCAACGAGGACATGAAAAAACTGGCCGAAGATGGCAAAGAAGTGTTGGCCCGAAAATTAAAGCACCTTAAAATTACCTTATCAGAAGCGGTTGTAAATGAATTGGTTACCTTTTTTAAACTAAAAACCAGCCTCGATTTATTTTACCGCATCGGGATTGGATCCATTGAAAACCAACAGCTCAAAGAGTTCGCGGCCCAAAAGAACAACAGTTTTATCAACTTCTTCAAAAACCGCATTAAGCGGACGGCTCCTGTCAACGAAGACCTCAACAAAGACGAACTCAGCAGCCACTATGATTTGCTGGTGTTTGGCAATGAACAAGACCGATTAGACTACAAATTATCGAGTTGTTGCAACGCCATACCTGGCGATGAAGTGTTCGGCTTTTTAACCATCAATGAAGGTATTAAAGTACACAAAAAAGACTGTCCGAACGCCTTGGCCTTGCAATCAAATTATGCCTACCGCATTTTGCAAGCCAAATGGATCGACTCGACCCAGCAAGAATTTAAAGCAACCTTGAATATTACGGGTATGGACAGTTTGGGCTTAACCAACGAATTGACCAAAGTGATTTCCAACAACATGAATGTCAACATCCAAAGTATTTCGCTGAATGGCGAGGCAGGCTTGTTTAATGGAAAAGTGACGGTTGTGGTTCAAAACAATAGCATTTTGAAAAAGCTCATAGAAAACATCAAAAAAATTGATGGCATCGACAAGGTTTTACGGGACAATGCGACCAAATAATATCTATAAATTTCAAAATGTAAAAAGCGCTGGTTAAAGGTTTTTTTGAAATCTAGGATAAATTCACAACCTCTGTATAAATGGAATCATTATGACAGGAGCAGATCAAATCAGAAATAGCATGATCGACAAATTACTTACCATTTCCAATTCAGCGTATTTAACAGCACTTTATAAGCTGGTAAACGCAAGTGCTGAAAAAAATGATATTATTTAACGCTCAGACTTCCAAATTAGGATGTTATCAATGAGTGATGATGATATTGAAAATAATCGGATCATTTCGCAAGATGCGCTCGATAAAATGGATTTGGAATGGATCAAAATCTATAGTTTGGACTGAAAACAGCTGTTAAGCTGCAGCGACAAATATTAAAATACTGGACCATTCGAAACAAATCAACCCTGTATGCCGAAAAATTAATGGTACTCATTAAAGAACAACTTCAACTCATCGCAGAAAATCCACTCGCTGGAAAAGCGACTAATTTTTCAGACACGCGCGAAGCTGCAATGGGCAACTTTAGCATTTACTACAAATTAAAGGGGACTGAAATAATTATTACTGCCTTTTGGGATAATCGACAAAGCCCAGAGAAATTATGGGAAATGGTTCTGGCTTAGATCATCATTTATTTCAACAAATAAAAATTAGCCCAATTTCATTCGGCAGAAAAGTGTTATTTTTAGCGGTTTAAAATTTCATTGTATGCAAGCTGAAAAAGAGCGCATTATTACTTTACGTAACCAATTGGAACGATACAATTACGAATATTACACATTGGATGCGTCCAGCATTTCCGATTTCGAATTTGACCAATTGTTGCAAGAACTTATCAACCTTGAAAACAAATTCCCTGAATTGGCCGATCCACATTCGCCGACGCAACGAGTGGGCGGCAGCATTACCAAAAATTTTGAAACCAAGATGCACGCTTATCGAATGTATTCCTTAGATAATTCGTACTCTAAAGAAGACTTGATTGATTGGGAACATCGCATCCAAAAAATATTGGGAAACAGCCCCATTACTTATACCTGCGAACTGAAATATGACGGCGCCTCCATAAGCATTACTTACGAAAATGGGCAATTGGCAGAAGCCATTACCCGCGGCGATGGCGTGCAAGGCGACGTCGTGACGAACAATGTAAAAACCATTGCCTCTGTGCCCTTGCGGCTGCAAGGCGATTTTCCACCGACTTTAACTATTCGGGGCGAAATCATTTTGCCTTTTAAAGGTTTTCAGCAAATGAATGCCGACTTACTGGCAAAGGGTGAAACGCCTTATTCGAATCCGAGAAATACGGCCTCGGGGAGTTTGAAATTGCAAGACAGCGCCGAAGTGGCTAAAAGGCCTTTGGAATGCCTGTTGTATAATTTGACTGGTTCCTCATTGCCTGTTCAAACCCAAATGGAAGGACTTGAAAAAGCCCGATCTTGGGGTTTCAAGGTGCCAAAGGCAGCTCATTTGGCCCAAAATATGAACGAAGTGTTTGCGTTTATCGACCACTGGGACCAACACCGCCACGAACTGCCTTACGAAACAGATGGGGTGGTTATCAAAGTAAATGAATTACGACTGCAAGAGGAACTGGGCTATACCGCCAAAGCGCCTCGCTGGGCGATTGCTTACAAATTCAAAGCAGAAAGGGTCAGTACGCATTTATTAGACATTACTTATCAGGTGGGACGAACAGGCGCCATTACACCTGTTGCCAACTTGGAACCTGTTGCGTTGGCTGGAACCATTGTAAAACGGGCCTCTTTGCACAATGCGGATCAGATTGCCAAATTGGATATCCGAGTGGGCGATGAAGTATTTGTCGAAAAAGGGGGCGAAATTATTCCCAAAATTGTGGGCGTCAATCCAGACACCCGGCCTGTTGGGTCCACGCCCCTCACCTATTGCACCCATTGCCCTGAATGCGGTGCCGAATTGGTTCGGAACGAAGGCGAAGCCCAACATTATTGCCCCAATGCAACCGAATGTCCGCCTCAAATTATTGGCCGCATCGAACATTTTATTGGACGCAAAGCCATGGATATTGATGGTTTGGGGGGCGAAACGGTGGAATTGTTATTTAAAAATGGGTTGGTCCATAATTACACCGACTTGTACCATCTCACCAAAGACCAATTGCTTCCTTTGGAGCGCATGGCCGAAAAATCGGCAGATAATTTGTTGCAAAGTATAGACCAATCAAAAAACATTCCTTTTGAACGGGTGCTGTTTGCCTTGGGCATTCGTTTTGTCGGCGAAACGGTGGCCAAAAAATTGGCACGTCATTTTAGAAGCATTGACAAGTTGCAACAAGCTACTTTTGAGGAGCTGATTGCGGTGGATGAAATTGGGGATAAAATTGCCCAAAGCATCGTGCAAACCTTTGCAGATCCTGCGTTTCAGCAACTGATCAGCCGTTTACAAGGAGTTGGTATTCAATTTGAAATGCAAGGTGCAGAACCTGAGCTGGCTTCTGACAAGCTAAAAGGAAAAACACTGGTGGTTTCAGGCGTATTTAGCCGCTATTCACGCGATGAACTCAAAGCATTAATTGAATCGCATGGCGGAAAAGTAGGAAGCGGCATCACCTCCAAAACCGATTATGTGGTGGCAGGTGAAAATATGGGGCCTGCTAAACTTGAAAAAGCGGTGCAACTGAAAGTGCCTATTTTAGATGAAGACGGATTTGACCTATTAATACAACCAGCATAAATGGCACGTGTACTCGCTTTCGATATTGGACTTAAAAGAACGGGGCTAGCCGTGACAGATGATTTTCAACTGATTGCCTCCGGTTTAACCACCGTTGAAACGCCCCAGCTGATTCCTTTTTTACAAAAATACCTAGCACAAGAAAAGGTCGTGGCTTTTGTGATTGGCGAACCCAAACAATTAGATGGCAGCCCATCTGAAAGTGATGCCATCGTGCGTTCCGTGGCCAATAAAATCCAAACCCATTTCCCGGACGTGCCACAACGTTGGATTGACGAGCGTTTTACCTCCAAAATGGCTTCGCAAAGCATGCTGGCCAGCGGCATGAAAAAGAAGCAGCGGCAAAATAAGGGAACGGTCGATGAAATAGCGGCTACCATTTTACTACAAGATTACCTAAATAGAAAAAAAATATAGGTTGCTGTTGGGCTATTTCCCTTTTACAATCTTATTTTTGCCAAAATTTGAACAATGATACTACCCATAGTCGGTTATGGAGACCCTGTTTTACGCCAAGTTGGAAAAACCATTGCTCCCGATTATCCAGAGCTCAAGGCACTCATTGCCAATATGTATGACACCATGTATCATGCGCATGGGGTTGGTTTGGCCGCCCCTCAGATTGGGCAATCCATTCGTTTGTTTGTCATTGACACCGAGCCCTTTCATGACAGCGATGACTACAGTCCCGAAGAACAAGAAAAATTAAAAAATTTTAAACGCACCTTCATCAATGCGCGGATGCTCAAAGAGGAAGGCAATAGTTGGAGTTTCAATGAAGGTTGCTTAAGTATTCCAGAAGTACGCGAAGATGTCACTCGGATGTCAGTGGTTACCATTGAATACCAAGATGAAGATTTTAACACCCATACTGAAGTGTTTGATGGCCTCATTGCTCGGGTCATTCAACATGAATACGACCATATTGAAGGGGTACTTTTTACCGATAAAATTGCCTCTCTCAAAAAAGTCTTAATTAAAAAGAAATTGCAAAATATCATGGAAGGCAAAGTTTTCCCCGATTACAGAATGCGATTTATTGCTAAAAAAGGACGTTAATAAACCAATCGAATAACTATATATACCATGATACTAGACAAAATATTAGCCATTTCGGGCAAACCAGGACTTTTTGAATTAAAATTACAAACCCGCAGTGGCTTTGTGGCCGAATCATTGATTGATGGAAAACGCATTACCGTAAGTTTGCGAAACAATGTGAGTTTGTTGTCTGAAATTTCCATGTACACCCACACCGAAGAACGGCCATTGGTCGATATTTTCCGGGCCATTGCTGTTAAAGAAAATGAAGGCCCTGCCATTTCAAACAAAGCAAGTCAGGCTGAAATGACGGCTTATTTTTCCGAGGTGGTGCCCGATTACGATGCCGACCGGGTGTATGCTTCTGACATTAAAAAAGCACTCAACTGGTATAACATTTTACAAAACAAAGGCATGGTTTCCAAAGAGGTCCCTGCCGAGACGGAAACTGCCGAAGGCGAAAAAACAGCATAGATCAACAAACAACCTGCTTCAAGCAGGTTTTTTTAAATGTACAACATGCATAGCCGTGCCGAACAATTAGAAGCGCTTTCACGTTTATTAACCATCATGGACGAATTGCGCGAAAAATGCCCGTGGGATCAGAAACAAACATTTGAATCGCTGCGCCATTTAACCATTGAGGAAACCTACGAATTGGCCGATGCCATCCTTAAAGGCGACCGCGATGAAATTAAAAAAGAGCTCGGCGATGTGCTGCTGCACATTTGTTTTTATGCCAAAATTGGGAGTGAAACCAACGATTTTGACATCGCCGACGTAGCGCATGCTATTTGCGATAAACTCATTTCAAGGCATCCACATATTTATGGCGATGTTACCGTGAAAGACGAAGAAGAAGTCAAACGCAATTGGGAGCAACTGAAACTTAAAGAAGGAAAAAGTTCGGTATTGGAAGGCGTGCCGAATGGATTACCTGCCTTGGTAAAAGCCTACCGCATCCAAGATAAAGTAAAAGGTGTCGGCTTTGATTGGGAGCGGCCTGAGCAAGTGTGGGACAAAGTGCAAGAAGAATTGGCCGAGTTCCAAAAAGAAGTACAAGACAAAAACCAAGCGCAAATGGAAGCCGAATTTGGTGATGTGCTGTTTTCCCTGATCAATTATGCGCGCTTTTTGAACATCAACCCAGAAGATGCGTTGGAACGAACCAATCAAAAATTCACCAAACGATTTCAGTATTTAGAAAGCAAAGCCAAAGAAATCAATAAACCATTGTCGGAAATGACGTTGGCGGAAATGGATGTTTTTTGGGAGGAAGCGAAGAAATTGTAAAGTTCTGATTGAAAGATTTAAAGATTGAAGGATTTAAAGATTGAAGGATTTAATCCCTATAGCTATCGGAATGAGATTTGAGATTTTACTGGAGATCGTATTTCATGCTTCAGGTACGAATGCGGTTCAGACAACGCATCAAATTTTGTTAGCATAAATTTGTCATGTATCCTCACTTTGCTAAAAATTCAAATCAAACCAAAACCCAAACAAAAGTTTATTTATTCTTGAATTGCTCATTATCTATTAAAATTTAGTACTGCCATTCCGGAGTCCTTTTTTGGGCTTCGGAATTTTTTTGTGCTATGAGTATCCTTTTTTGTACTTTGTGGGCCAAACCAACGCCCATATGACAGCAGGTACCATCCTTTTATTAATCGGCATTTATTTTAGTGCGCTTTTTTTGATTTCTTATTACATAGGCCGAAAAAACCAAGACAACCAAACCTTTTTCAAAGCCAACAGCAGTTCCAAGTGGTATTTGGTGGCCGTTGGCATGATAGGCACCGCCTTGTCAGGAGTCACTTTTATCTCGGTGCCAGGCAGTGTCGGCAAGCCCGAAGTACAGTTCAGTTATTTTCAGTTTATTATGGGAAATGCGGTGGGGTATTTGGCGGTGGCGCTCATTTTGCTCCCGCTTTATTACCGCCTCCAATTGACTTCTATTTACACCTACATAGAACAACGTTTTGGCACCATTCCGTATAAAACGGCGGCCAGTTTATTTTTACTTGGCCGAACCATCGGGTCGTCTTTTCGGTTGTATTTGGTCGTGATTGTGTTGCAACGGTATGTGTTTGATGCCTTTGGCGTGCCTTTTTGGACCACTGTATTACTCTCATTATTCCTGATCTTTGCTTACACTTATAAAAGCGGGCTCAAAACCATCATCATTACAGATACGTTACAAACACTTTTTTTAATAAGTTCAGTGATTTTGACCTTGGTTTTTATTGGTCAAAAGCTTGATTGGAGCCCAGTTCAAGTATTTGAGGGCATCAAAAAAAGCTCGTATTCGCAAGTATTTTTCTGGGAAGATTTTCACAAGGGCCATTATTTTTGGAAACAATTTATAGGTGGCTTTTTTGTCACCCTTTCCATGGTTGGGCTTGACCAAGATTTGATGCAAAAAAACCTGAGTTGCAAAAACTTGAAAGAAGCCCAAAAAAACATGTTCACTTTTACAGGAATTATTGTGGTCATCAACCTGTTCTTTTTGAGTGTGGGTGCCTTGCTGTATATTTTTAAAGACCAATACAACATCCCAATGCCCGAGGCGAATGGCCAACCGCATACCGATTATTTGTTCCCTGAAATTGCCTTGCACCACATGAGCCTTATTCCGGCCGTCACCTTTATTTTAGGACTGACAGCCGCCACTTTTGCCACCACCGACAGTGCTTTGACGGCGCTGACGACCTCGTTTTGCATCGATTTTTTGGGGATGGACAAAAAAACGGACACGGACGAAAAGCAACAAATCCGATTAAGACACCGCGTTCACATTGCCTTTTCATTGGCATTATTTGCCGTGATTATGGTGTTTAATGCCATTAATGACCGCTCGGTCATTAGCGTGATTTTCCAAGTAGCGAGTTATACATATGGCCCTCTGTTGGGATTGTTTTCGTTTGGCCTTATTTTTAAAACCCTTAAACTAAAAGAAAAAGCCGTTCCCGTCGTTTGTGTTTTGGCCCCCATCTGTTGTTGGATTTTACAAAAAACCGCCCCAGGTTGGTCGGGTGGTTATGTCTTTGACAACGAATTGGTGTTCATTAATGGGCTATTTACTTTTGTGGGGCTTTGGTTGGTGAGAAGTCCAAAAGTCTAAAGTCTTTCCAGAACCTAAAATACCAAGACAAGGTGAGTATTAAACGCAAGACGCTCCAAGTCCACTTCTTTGGCAAAGATTTTATTCTGGATAAACACCCGCTATTCATTGAATTAAAAAATGAAATGGCGTCTAAAATCAAACCAGATCTCTGGATAGCTATTTATGTACTAGAACAAATAACATAGTGGCTCTCACTTTTCGACGTATAAAATTCGTAAAACACAGCCGCCAGAAAGTAAAATTGTTTCTTCCATGTTTCCTCTACAGTTTTTCAATTTCACTTTCAGATAGTCCAGTGGTTTTGATAATGATTGCTATTGGGACACCGTTTTCTTTGAGCCCTTTTGCAACTTCAAGTTTTCCTTCGAGCATTCCTTCGAGCTTTCCTTCGAGCTTTCCTTCGAGCTTTCCTTCGAGCTTTCCTTCCAACATCCCTTTTGAAATGCCATCGATCATCCCTTTTGAAATGCCTTCATCATATGCAGTTTCCACGGCATAATCATAAACTGCTTTATTGTCTCGAAAAACTTTTAAGCTGGCTTGGTATTTGTCCAGTTCTGCTGTGTTGTAATTGGCGATTTCTGCCTTTTCAAAGGCTTTTGAAAAAACGTCATCTTTAAAAATGGTAGGGATGCTTTCGAAATCTTCTAAATGTTTAATGAAATACAACCACTTGTCTAATCGGGTTTCCAATTCGTGTTCGGACCGCTTGAAATTGGGCATTTCCAAATAAATGTAAGTCAGTTTGTCATAAAACGTGCTGCCATGTTGGTTTTTCAATGTGATGGTATGAACCACTTCGTTTTTTTCGAACTCTGTTTCATAGTCATCAAAGGTAAAGTCTAAAATTCCGATGCAATAAACAGCCTTTAGGTTGTAATTCCAAAACCCTTTTTCGGCTTGTTCTTGAATCGGAAAGGTGGAATAATAGATGGTTCGTTCTATGAAATAGTTCTGTTTGGCTTTTTGGAGCTCGACGATGAATTTTTCGCCCTTGTCCGTTTGGCAATAAATGTCGTAAATGGCTTTGCGATCAGCATCGGTTTGTCCCAATTGCTCCGCATTTTTGAAACTCAGGTCAACAATGGTATGGGTTTGAGGCAAAAGTGCATTCAAAAAGTCGATAAGCTGCGGCTTACTGGCTTCTTCGCCGAAGATTTTCTTGAAACCAAAGTCGGTAAACGGGTTGATGTATTTTGCTCTCATGGCTTTTGAATAAAACGATTGGGCAAATTTAAACTATAATTGTGAATGGGGAATTTGCATAAAGTTATAATCTTCAACAGTCGAAAGTCGAAAGTCAAAAGTCGAAAGTCAAAAGAAGGCATTAGCCATTAGGCAACAGGCAATAGCTTATTTGTTTCAAGTTTCAGGTTTCAGGTTTCAGGTTTCAGGTTTCAGGTTTTGTTGAGGCAAGCTAAAGCTTGCGTACCTGAAGCCCACTGGGCTTCCTCCTTTTAATTTCAAATGCACCGTTCGTCCCTTCGGTCCTCGGGTCAGGTTTTAAGTTTAAGGTTTAATTTTGCTAGCTAAAGCTCTCGTACCTGAAGCCCACTGGGCTTCCTTCTCTATATATCATATGCTCCGTTCGTGCCTTCGGCCCTCAGGTCAGGTTTGTCATTTATTCACGAACGACAAATACTAAAGCCAAGTATTAAGTTCCCGAAAGCCGCTCCGTGCCTCCTTATTTAAGTTTAAAGTTCAAGGTTTAAAGTTTAAAGTTTAAAGTTCTTTCTCGAACATCATTTTCTAAAACCAGAAGGCATTTTCCCGCAGACCCCTCCATGCCTCCTTATTTAAGTTTAAAGTTATTTCCCGAACATCTTTTTCTCAAACCAGAGGGCATTTTCCCGCAAGGCGCTCCGAAACCATCCTGCATTGGTTTAATGTTTAATGTTTTTCCTTCAAACGCTTCGAACCTTTAGGTCAATTTTTCAATCTTTCAATTTCCAAATTTCCAAATTCCTAAAAAACCAACTTTTTCTTCCTCAACTCAAAATTCTGCCCCAAATATACTTTGCGCACCATTTCGTCGGCGGCTAGTTCTTCTGGTATACCGGCTTTTAAGATGCCGCCTTCAAACATCAAATAGGTTTTATCGGTAATGGCAAGGGTTTCTTGCACGTTGTGGTCGGTGATTAAGATGCCGATGTTTTTATTTTTGAGACGTGCTACAATTCTTTGAATGTCTTCCACAGCTACTGGGTCAACGCCTGCAAAGGGTTCGTCCAATAAAATAAATTTTGGATCGGTCGCCAATGCCCGTGCAATTTCGGTTCGGCGTCTTTCGCCCCCCGACAACAAATCGCCGCGGTTGGTTCGAATGTGCTGCAAACTAAATTCGTCTAGCAGCGCTTCCATTTTGGCATATTGTTCTTCTTTGGTGTGTTTGGTTAATTGCAATACGCTGAGGATATTGTCTTCCACAGTCATCTTCCTAAACACAGAAGCTTCTTGCGCCAAATACCCGATGCCATACTGGGCACGTTTATACATCGGATAGTCGGTAATGTCCATGTCGTCTAAAAAAATGCGGCCGCTGTTGGGTTTCACCAATCCAACAATCATATAAAAAGAAGTGGTTTTACCAGCGCCATTCGGACCTAATAATCCCACAATTTCCCCTTGGTTTACTTCGACAGAAACGCCTTTAACAACACTTCTTTTTTTATAGGTTTTTACCAAATTTTCGGCACGTAGTTTCATGTTGTAAACGTAAGGATTATTGTTCAGTTGTGGTGTTTGATTCCAACGCATCCCAAAATTCGTAGGCACGGCGCAAATGCGGAATCACGATGGTTCCGCCCACCAAAGTAGCAATGCTTAAGGCTTCCATCACTTCTGCGCGGTTCAACCCTTCTTGGTGGCTGCGTTCTAAATGATATTTGATGCAATCGTCGCAACGCAACACGGCCGAAGCAACCAAGCCCAATAATTCTTTGGTTTTTACATCCAAAGCACCAGCCGCATAGGCTTGCGTATCTAAATTAAAAATGCGCTTGATGACCAAATTGTCATGGGCCAACAATTTGTCGTTCATCTGCGATCGGTACTGGTTAAACTCTTCAACTAGTTGACTCATAAGGCTGTTTTTTGGGCTCGGCGTTCCACCGAAGCGGCAATGAAGATGCTGGCTTCATAAATAAGCAACATCGGAATGGAGACAATCACTTGTGTTACCACATCGGGTGGCGTCACAATCGCAGCCACAATTAGTACAATGACGATGGCATATTTTCGGTATTTGCGCAGCATATCGGCACTGACCAATCCCAATTTGGTTAAAAAGAAAATCACGATAGGCAGTTCAAAAAACAAACCGCTGGCAATAACCGACGTTTTAATCATGGAAATGTAGGAGTCTAAACTAAAGTGATTCACCACTTTGTCGCTCACTTGAAAGGTGGCAAAGAAATTCACCGACATTGGAACCACAATGTAATATCCGAACAAGACTCCTAAGAAAAACAACAAGGTAGAAGCAATCATAAATCCGACTGCCCCACGTCGTTCTTTTTCATACAAAGCCGGCCGAACAAACTTCCACACCTGCCATAAAATATAAGGAAAGGCCAAAATGAAACCGGAGGTGACACAAGTCCAAACCAATATATTGACCTGCCCTTCCATTTCGGTATTCTGAATGATAAACGGCATTTCTTTGATGCATAAATCGTCACCAAGCTGAAAATATTGTGCCAATTCACAAAAATAATGATAGGTCACAAAGTTTACATCGGTGGGGCCAAATATGATTTGGTCAAAAACAAAATCACTGACAAAGAAAGTGGCTGTGCCCGCAATGAGCACCGCAATGGTGCTGCGAACCAATAGCCACCGAAGTTCTTCTAAGTGGCCCAAAAATGACATTTCTTTCTTTTCTTTCATCAAACAATCCCTTCTTTTAAAATGTCATGCAAATGTAACACACCTATATATGTTTCGTGCTCTTGCACCAGTAATTGAGTAATGGAAAAATCTTCCATGATGTCCAGCGCTTCTTGCACCAACATCGATGATGAAATGGTTTTCGGATTTTTTGACATCATGTCAGCAGCCTTTAAGCCTTGTATACTTTCTACTGTATTCAACATGCGGCGAATGTCGCCATCGGTAATGATGCCAATAATGTGATTTTGTTCTACTACGGCTGCCACACCCAATCGTTTTTCAGATATTTCAAAAATGACATCTTTAATAGGAGTAGCTAAATGAACCGTTGGTTTTTTAGATTGATCAATAAGGTCATGTACCCGAAGCAATAATTTTTTACCCAAAGCCCCACCTGGGTGATACCGACTAAAATCATCCGCTTTAAAATTGCGTAACTGCATGAGGCAAACGGCCAATGCATCGCCCATCACCAACTGCGCCGTAGTGCTGCTAGTAGGTGCTAAATTTAAGGGGCATGCTTCTTGCGTAATCGGCGTATGTAAAACGACCCGCGCTGCTTTTGCTAAAAAAGAATGCACATCAGCAGTAATAGCAATGAGCCCTGCGCTTCGTTCTTGAAGCAGAGGAACCAAAGCTTTAATTTCGGGGCTGTTGCCGCTTTTTGACAAACAAATAACCACATCTTCGGGTTGAATTAAACCCAAATCGCCATGCATGGCTTCGGCAGCATGCAAAAATTGTGAAGGCGTACCGGTTGAATTAAACGTCGCCACCATTTTTTGGGCAATCAAAGCACTCTTCCCGATACCTGTAACAATGACGCGTCCTTTTGTTTGAAATAAAATAGCGATGGCTTGCTCGGCAGTGGCATCTAATTTTTGAGCGATAAGTTCAAGGTTCTGTATCTCTGTTGTAAAGGTATTCTTGAAGCTATTGATAATGTTTATAGTGGTATTCAAAATTCAAAAAAGATTAATTGGCCATGTAAAAAAAAGGTCATACCTTTAGAATTGCAAATTTAGTAAAATAGCCGAATAAGATAATGAAATCAAACGAAATTGACATTCACAAAGAACTCAAACGTTATTTTGGATTTGAGCAATTTAAAGGCCTTCAAGAGCAAGTGATTAAAAACATTGTTGCTCAAAAAAACACCTTTGTTATTATGCCAACTGGAGGTGGCAAGTCACTGTGTTATCAATTGCCTGCACTCATTCAAGCGGGAACAGCCATTGTTGTTTCGCCACTGATTGCCCTGATGAAAAACCAGGTCGATGCCATACGAAGTGTGTCATCGGAAAATGGCGTTGCCCACGTTTTAAACTCGTCTTTAAATAAAACAGAAATTGCACAGGTAAAAAAAGACATCGTTTCGGGTTTAACCAAGCTATTGTATGTGGCGCCCGAATCGCTAACCAAAGAAGAATATGTCGAATTTTTGCAAAGTGTGCCCATTTCATTTGTGGCCATAGACGAAGCGCATTGTATTTCTGAATGGGGACATGATTTTCGACCAGAATACCGCAATTTACGGAATATCATCAAGCAGCTGGGCGACGTACCTATGATTGGGCTAACAGCTACTGCCACGCCCAAAGTGCAAGAAGACATCTTGAAAAACTTAGACATGGTGGAGGCCGAAGTATTCAAAGCGTCATTTAACCGCCCCAATTTGTATTACGAAATACGAACGAAAACCAAAAACATTGATGGCGACATCATTCGTTTTATAAAACAGAATAAAGGTAAATCGGGCATCATTTATTGTTTGAGCCGTAAAAAAGTGGAAGAAATAGCTGAATTGCTTCAAGTTAATGGCATCAGTGCGGTTCCTTACCATGCGGGGCTCGATGCCAAAACGCGCGCCAAACACCAAGACATGTTTTTGATGGAAGACGTAGATGTCGTGGTCGCTACCATTGCATTTGGGATGGGAATTGACAAACCAGACGTTCGTTTTGTAATCCACCATGATATTCCAAAATCCTTAGAAAGTTACTATCAAGAAACCGGACGCGCAGGTCGCGACGGTGGCGAAGGACATTGCTTGGCTTACTATGCCTATAAAGATGTAGAAAAATTAGAGAAGTTCATGTCTGGCAAACCAGTTGCTGAACAAGAAATAGGTTTTGCTTTGTTGCAAGAAGTGGTGGCTTATGCCGAAACTTCTATGTCGCGTCGTAAATTTTTATTGCATTATTTTGGGGAATCATTTGATGATGAAACGGGTGAAGGTGCCGACATGGACGACAATGTGCGCAATCCAAAACAAAAGATTGAAGCGCAAAAGAATGCGGTCAAATTGATTGAAGTGGTACGCGACACCAAGCATCTATACAAGTCCAAAGAAATTGTGTACACCTTAATTGGGAAAGTGAATGCCACAATCAAAGCACACAGAACCGATACGCAGAAATTCTTCGGCTCGGGCAGTGACCAAGAAGAGCGGTATTGGATGGCCCTCATTCGACAAGTGTTGGTGGCCGGATATTTACACAAAGACATTGAAACCTACGGCATTTTAAAAGTATCCGAAAAAGGATTGGATTACCTTAAAAATCCGGTTTCATTTATGATGACCGAAGACCACGAATACCCAGAGCAAGACGACGAAGCTTTGGTGGTGGCTTCCAAATCATCAGGTACTGCTGACGAGACCTTAATGGGCATGCTGAAAGACTTGCGCAAAAAAGTGTCCAAAAAATTGGGCGTGCCTCCTTTTGTAGTATTTCAAGACCCTTCATTAGAAGACATGGCGCTGAAATACCCCATTAACATTGATGAATTGAGCAATGTACATGGTGTGGGCGAAGGCAAAGCCAAAAAATATGGCCAAGAATTTGTGTCGTTAATTAAACAATATGTAGAAGAAAACGACATTATTCGACCTGATGATTTGGTAGTTAAATCAATCGGGGCCAATTCGTCGAGCAAATTGTACATCATTCAGAATATTGACCGCAAATTGTCATTGGTTGACATTGCTTCGGCCAAAGGAATGACGATGGATGCATTGCTTAAAGAAATGGAGCAAATTGTGTATGCAGGCACCAAACTAAACATTGAATATTGGGTGAATGACCTACTCGATGAAGACCAACAAGCAGAAATCCACGATTACTTCATGGAATCAGAATCAGACCGCATAGAGGATGCCCTCAAAGAATTTGACGGCGATTACGACATTGAAGAACTGCGCCTTATGCGCATTAAGTTTATCAGTGAAGTTGCCAATTAATTTTTAACAGTATATATAATTTAGAAAAGCAGATTCATTCAAAAGATGGGCTGCTTTTTTTTAGTCCAAAAACGATGAAAACACTACAAATGAAAAGGTATTTTCTAGCAACCACACTTTTAATTTTTAGCCATTGCACGCTTTCTGCTCAGGTGAATGAATTGGTCAATTTAAGAAAGAAAACGACCCTTTTTGTGCAATACGATCAAGGAAAAATTGATTCATTGCCCAAAACCGATGCAACCACCATTGCGCTTAAAAAATCAGTTGAAACCGCTTTTTTTGATTTTATCAAACACAAGGACAGCAAGAATTTAGACAATTTGCGTAAAAACAGCATTGACAACAAATCCAGCTACATTATTGGCAAAATGAATTACTTTTTTTCGAATCTACGTCGCAATCGATACAAAAAGGAATTGGAAAACAATGTGAATTACAGCATCGGTTTTTATGGCTTCTATGATTACAAGCTACCTGACTTTGTGAGTATTCAAATTCAACCATTTACCATCGACAACATTGAATTTGTGATATATTATTATCATTTAAATGGTGTGGGAACCTATTACATTAAAGAAGTAATTTCCAACAAAATCATTTTTGAAAGCCCTGCACTCACTTCAAATTGTCCGGTTGTCATTTTCAATAAATTAGATAAAAACCACTTGTTACTGGTGGAAGATATGGGGTCTTTAGGACAACGTGCCTTCGTGATCAATACGGTGAAAAAATGGCATATTATCCCCGCTTTCAAAGGCATGGCATTTAAGTTTGACGACAAGGAATATGCACAAAAAGCGGATGTTGGGCTGCGAACATATGCCCGATTTGCCGAATCCAAATCGATCATAAATGGCTATGGACCAGGGTTTATCGAAAAATATGAAATGAAATTTGACGAAAAAACTAAGACGCTTTCCTATGGAAAATATAAGCCAAAAAAGGAAGAAGAAGGAATCATTTCTGCACAATGGACCAACCATTGCTTCACGATGGACGACTACTTTCTAGGGGAAAACATGGAAGATCCCAGCCAAATTCCCAGAGAATAGTTACTGGATTACTCCCCCACCACTTCGTCGGTAAACTGAGAAATGCATAGCCAAGAAAGGTGAATTTTAAAAAAACAATTCCTTAAATCTATTGTAATTTGCGCGTTTTGCTAATTTAAAGCATGGGGGTTGTAAAAGTCAATTTTGCTCCTTTTTTCGCGCGGAAGTGACGCCAAGTACCTAATTTGTATTTTTTGGTTTTATTATACTGTTATTTTGCAAAATTAAGAAGGTTAAAACCGTTAATGTGACCCCAAAATTATTTTAAATCACATTTACAGTTATTTATTAAAATATTAAAATGCTTTTTATGCGAGGATTTTCATGTTTACTCATTATTATATTTCTAACAAATTGCAACAGCAATAAACTTTATATTATAAATGGAGAAGTAAAATCGAATATGTGCTTATATTATTGCAACGATAGTTTAAACATCTACACACAATTTTTTGGTGATTTTAATCAAAATGAGTTTCTAAAGAACCCTTTATTCAAAGGAGACAAATACATTTTAAGCAAAACTTGTTATGTAAAAAAACAAGATTTAATTCTGTTTCATTCCTTTACAACAATGGAACCAATTTATAACGTTTTAGGGGTTTTAAGAGCCAAAGTAGACCTCTCTAGCTATTCGATAAACTTAAATGCTAATGCACCTACATATTACAAAACATATTTTGGAAAATATAATGCTTATGAAGTATTATATCCTGTTCAAAATAAGACGCTAAGTATCATTTTTTATGAAAGGAATATTGCTAATGAAAATATCTTGAAAAATATTGTTGACTATGAAAGGATGCGAGATATGACATTTGAGTCTTTAAAAAATAAATATTGCGGAAAAGAAGATATAATAAAAGCCGCTAATGAATATTTCAATGTTGATTCAAAAGGAAATTATTTAGCATATAAAAAAATAAAAAAAGATGAATTAAATTATACAAACACAACAGAAGAAAGTATTTATAGACAAATATTATCAACTTACCTCAGTTTTGCACAAGAAAATGCCGCAGCCGAACAAGAATTTAATAAACTGCAAAAAAATAAGATCACTACAGACAATAAAAAGAACTTTAATAGTACAGAAATAGAAACACAAACGCTAATCGACAGCATTAAATCGCAGCAACTAGTCATATTTAACGAGGCTCACCATATACCAAGACATCGCTACCTTGTTGGTACTATTTTGAATACTCTTTATAATGCAGGATTTAGGTACTTTGGTTTAGAAGCGTTTTCAGATGATGAAAAACTTACTAACATTGGTTTTCCAACGCTTTCAAATGGCTTCTATTTTAGGGAACAGACAATGGGGAATCTGATTCGCGAAGCAAAAAGAATTGGTTTTACAGTTTTTGAGTTTGATTCTCAAAACAATAATCGGGAATATGAGCAGGCGGAGAAAATCTATAATAAGACCTTTAAAAATGACGTAAATGCAAAAGTTCTTATATTAAGTGGTTACAGCCATATTGATGAAAAAGACGGATGGATGGCAGATCAATTTCACTTAAAATTCAATATGAATCCATATACTATTAACCAAACCGCATATTACTATTATGACCTAGAAAGTATTGATCAATTAGAATTTGTGGAACCAGAAAAAATAAATTTTAAAAATGATTTATTCGTAAACAACAATATTCAAATAAAAAATAATTGTTTTGGACTAAGAGATAGTAAAGAAATAGGATTTAATTTCCCCGCATACAATAGTGATAATAACGTATTGTTGGTCTACAATAAAAATGAATTCGAGGCAGTAGAAGACCCAATTCCTGTATTCGTTAAATCAATAGAAAAAAACCAAAGCTATCTCAAAATTAATTTATGCTTTGGAAACTATATTACACAAATTAAAAGCATTCAAGGATTAATAAAATTTGAACAAATAATTACAGTAGAGTAAAAGATATTTTTCCAGCCTTTAGCGCGTAAATCGCTAGATAAAAAATTGTTTCCATTAACAAAAAAAATAATAAACTTTTACAGCGTCATTTTATTGACTAAGCTCTAAATTAAAAATTTAGATTTCTGCCAATTAACTACTCCCCCACCACTTCGTCGGTAAACTGCGACATATACAATTTTCGGTACCACCCATTTTCAATGGCAACCAATTGGTCATGCGTGCCTTGCTCTACCAATTTGCCTTTGTCTAACACCAATATGCGGTCGGCATTCACCACGGTGGCCAACCGGTGTGCAATGACAATGGAAGTGCGGCCTTTGGTAATGGTAAGCGTAGCTTTTTGAATCAATTCTTCACTGTGGGTGTCAATTGATGAGGTGGCTTCGTCTAAAATTAGAATTTGCGGATTGCACACATAGGCGCGCAAAAAGGCCAACAATTGGCGTTGTCCGGACGACAACACGCTGCCGCGTTCTTTTACATCAAAATCGTAGCCGCCAGGTAATGACATAATAAAGTCATGGATGCCAATTTGTTGCGCAGCCAATTGTACCGTTTCACGGCTAATAGTAGGGTCGCCTAATGTAATATTTTGGTAAATGGTGTCCGAAAACAGAAAGACATCTTGCAGTACCACCGCCATTTTACGTCGCAGTTCATGCAACTTAAACCTTTTTACATCCATGTCATCCAGCAAGATATGCCCCGCTTGGATGTCATAAAACCGATTCATCAAATTGATGATAGTCGATTTACCTGCACCCGTTGCCCCCACAATGGCAATGGTTTCACCAGGCATCACCTCAAAGGACAAGCCATGCAAAACTGGTTCAATTGCATTGTAGCCAAAAACCACCTCTTGAAAAGTGATTTTTCCTTTCAAATTGGGTACTTCTTCGGTGCCATCGATCTCAGACCATTCATCGGTTTCTAAAATGTCAAATACCCTGTTGGCGGCAATCATGCCCATTTGCATTTCATTGAATTTATCGGCAATTTGACGCAATGGATTAAACAACAGACCAATAAACATGGTGTAGGAAAACAAATCGCCGAACGTGGTCATTTTATCGCCATCTAAAATGTGAAAACCACCATAAATGACGACTGCGCCCAAACAAAAGGACGAAATAATGTCGGCAATGGGAAAAAAAATGGAGTTGTACAAAATGGTTTTCAACCAAGCCGTATTGTGGCGCTCGTTGATGTCCTTAAATTTGTTGTACTCAATGTCTTCACGGTTAAATAATTGCACAATTTTCATGCCTGTTACCCGTTCTTGCACAAAGGTATTCATCATGGCCACCTGGTTGCGGACTTCTTCGAAGGCCACTTGCATTTTACGTTGAAAAATACGGGTGATGTACACCAAAAAAGGCATGGCAATGATTACGATCCAAGTGAGGCGCCAGTTCATGTAAAACATAAAAATAAGAACGACCGCCATCTTCATCAAATCGGACAAAATCATAAAAAGTCCTTGGCTGAAAATGCGGGCAATTTGCTCAATATCCGAAACCGAACGGGTCACCAATTGGCCCACTGGACTGGTGTCAAAGTAGGTCGTTTTAAATTGTAAAAAGTGTTTAAACAGCTGCAATCGAATCACCCGAATAATATCTTGGCCCAACCAATTGGCCCAATACACAAAGTAAAATTGCGAGAAAACCTCTAACAGCAGCACAATCCCCATCAGGCTGATGTATAAAACCAAGCCTTGTTCGTCTTTGGGTGCAATGTACTTGTCGACGGTGAGTTTTAACAAATACGGCCGAAGGGCAGCAAATACCGACAAGGATATAGCAAAGGCGATGACACTGTAAAACCTCACTTTAAAAGGTTTGGTGTATCGGAGTATTTTACGAAATAATCGAATATCAAAGGCTTTGGCTTTCATCGGTTATAAAACTACGGAGATTTGTGGGTTAAAAATAGGATAAGGATACTCAATTTGCGTTAAAAACAAGCCTTGCGCAGGGGCTGAAAATCCGGCTTCCGATCGGTTTTTGCTAACTAAAATGTCTTGAAATTGCTCGGGCGTCAGTTTACCGCGACCCACCTCATACAAGGTGCCAACAATGGCCCGGACCATGTTTCGCAAAAACCGATTGGCTGTAATTTCAAAAACCAGTTGCTCGTCGTTTTGCTGCCAAGTGGCTGCCATCACATTGCATTTAAAGTGCGTTACGTCAGTATTCACTTTTGAAAAACACTGAAAATCATCGTGTGTAAGCAATAAATCCGCTGCCTGTTGCATGGGGGCTAACTGCAAAGGATGCGAGCAGTACCAACTGCGGTCGTTTAAAAATGGGTTTTTGTGCGTGTGGATAAAATAGTGGTACGTCCGTGAAAGGGCATCAAAACGGGCATGCGCTTCCGCTTGAACTGGACAAATGTCAAAAAGGGAAATGTCGCTGGGCAAATACGCATTCAATCTACTGACCCAAACAAGCGGATCAATGGGCTCCGCCCAATCAAAATGCGCAGTCATAAATTGGGCGTGAACCCCAGTATCTGTGCGGCCAGCTGCCGTCAGACTCACCGATTGTCGAAACACCGTTTGAATGGCTTCTTCCAAGGTTTGTTGTACCGACGGCGCATGCGGTTGGCGTTGCCATCCACAGTAGTTAGTTCCTTTATATGTCAATGTAATAAAGTAGCGCGCCATAGGTCATTTAGAACGGGCAAAGGTACATTTTTTTGGTCGGCTAATGGATGGGTTTAACAATCTGTAAATGGGATAATTTTATCTTAATTGAAAAAAAAAAAATGATGTTTAACATGAATAAAAAAAAGCCCCGAAGGGCTTTTTACTATTTCTTATTTTTATTTTTCTGATTCTCTGCTTGCTCCATCATTTCGCGCATGCGGCGCTGAAACTTAGATTCGCTTTTGGGTTTGGTTTTGTTGTCTTGAATTTTGGCGTGAATTTTATCGCTGTCAATAAAATATTTTTTAATGACCAACATAATGCCAATGGTAATCAAGTTTGACATAAAATTGTACAAACTCAAACCAGATCCATAATTGTTAAAGAACAACAACATCATGACTGGCGAAATATAAATCATGGCCTTCATCATTTTGGTCATGTCGGGCATGCCTTCTTGTTGTGGCGCCGCCATGGCCTGATCGCCTGAAGTCATTTTCATGTAAAAGAAGATGGCTATGGCCGCCAAAATCGGGAATAAACTGATGTGATCGCCATATACTGGAATGTGGAAAGGCAAATGAACCACCTCATCAAACGACGATAAATCGTCTGCCCACAAGAATCCCTTTTGACGCAATTCGATGGCCGAAGGAAAAAACTGGAAGGAAGCATACACAAAAGGCAATTGGATCAGCGCTGGCACGCAACCCGCCATGGGGTTTACACCCGCTTGGCTGTACAACTTCATGGTTTCTTGTTGGCGCTTCATCGGGTCTTTCGAGAATTTCTCGTTCAACGCGTTGATTTCGGGCCGCAGTACCTTCATTTTGGCTTGCGACATAAATGATTTGAAGGTAAATGGCGACATCGCCAATTTGATAATAAAAGTGAATAAAATGATGGCAATTCCGTAGCTTAAAAACATGCCCAAGATGCCAAATAGGTTGAAGAAAATGTACTTGTTGATCCAACCAAAAATACCCCAACCCAACGGAATGATTTCGTCTAAATTGCGGTCGTACGAACTCAGTAAGTTATAATCTGATGGCCCAAAATACCAATTGAGTTTGTAATCGAGTTCGCCATTGTGCAAGGCCAAGGGCGCAGTAGCCCTAAATTGTTTGGTGAACAGGGTGTCCTTTTTTTCGTCTTTCACCAAGTCGTCTGAATGCAAAACCGCTTTATCAAACGGGGTGCGGGTTAACAGAATCGAAGTGAAAAAATGCTGTTTAAAAGCAACGTAAGTCACTTGGTCTGGTGTTTCTTCTTTGTCGGAACCTTGCCCTACATAATTGTCTTTGCCCTCTTCGTATTCATATACAATTTCCGCATAGCGGTTTTCGTAAGGAATGCTGATTTCGTTGCGGTAGGTTTTCATATTCCACTGCAATTCAACTGGCTTTTTATCGGCAATCACCGATTTCAAACCTGTTGACGACACATCAAAATCAAGCATGTAATCGTTTGGTTTCAAGGTATATTCAAAGGTTAAACCTTGATTGGGTCCAGTAGCCGCACGCAAACTAAGCACTTGGTTGTTGCCCGATTTTTGCAAACTAGGCTGAAAATACAATTCGCGGGTATTTAAAGTGCGGTTGTCGGTGGTGGTAAATTGAATGCCGAAATCAGCATTCTGATCTTTCACCAAATACACTGGCTTTCCTGAATTTTTCTTGAATTTTTCAAAACCTTTTAACTGGGCTTCAATGACTTGACCTCCTTGGTTGGCAATTTTTAAAATAACCTTGTCATTTTCTAAAACCGTATAAGTGGGGCCAGAAACTTGGGCCGGCATGCCAAAAGCAAATGCACCTAAAGTAGTTTTTTGCTTGGCCAGTGTGGCCGAATCTTTGGGTGTTTCCGCATTTATGGGCGCTGCTTTTGGAGCAACCGTTTGTTCGGTTGTGGCTTTTTCGGCTGTCTTTTTTGATGGATTCGATTCACTTCGATACATCATATAAGCAAAAATGATGAAGATCAATACAAACCCAATAATCGAATTATAATCTATTTTTTTTTCTTCCATGTGCTGCGTATTATGCAAAAAAAATTGGTTAAACGGCTGCGTTTTTACTTAGGATCAAGCGTTCGCGCATAGCGGCGACAAAGCTAACAAAAATTGGGTGCGGATTCACAACCGTGCTGGTATATTCGGGGTGAAACTGTACGCCAATAAAAAAAGGATGGCTTGGCATTTCAACCATTTCCACCAAATTGGTGTCTGGATTCACACCAGAAGTAATTAAACCATTCTGTTCCAGCACTTCCCGATACATGCCATTGTATTCGTAGCGGTGGCGGTGGCGTTCGCGAATGCTGTTGGTTTGGTAAATAGCAGCCGCCAAAGAATCTGGCTTAATGTGGCAATCCCACGCACCGAGGCGCATGGTTCCGCCTTTTTTGGTAATTGTTTTCTGTTCTTCCATCAGGGCAATTACAGGATGCGGCGTATTTGGATTCATTTCAGTTGAATTCGCATCGGCCAATTTGACCACATTTCGGGCAAACTCAATGACCGCCATTTGCATGCCTAGGCAAATGCCAAAAAAGGGAATGCCATTTTCGCGCGCATACCGAACGGTTTCAATTTTGCCTTCAATGCCCCGTTCCCCAAAACCTGGGGCCACCAATATGCCGTCTAAATGCCCCAATCGCTCGGCTACCGAGTCTGGATTGAGTTGTTCTGAATGGATCGATTCAATAATTACCTGCGTTTCTTGTGCCGTACCTGCATGGATAAACGCTTCTAAAATGGATTTATAGGAATCTTGTAATTCCACGTATTTACCGACCAAGCCAACGGTAACTTGATGTTTCGGATTTTGGTAGCGCGTTAAAAATTGGCGCCATGAATCCAAATCGGGTTCTTGCAATTCGGGCAGGTTTAACTTTTTGAGCACCACCTGATCCAATTTCTCTTCCAACATGAGCATGGGTACTTCATAAATGGTCGATGCATCTTTTGACTGAATGACAGCTTCCGTTGCAACGCTGCAAAACAAAGCCAATTTACGTTTCAACTCAGCTGAAATTTCATGTTCGGTTCGGCATACCAAAATATCAGCCTTGATGCCGCTTTCCATGAGCATTTTAACCGAATGCTGGGTAGGTTTGGTTTTTAATTCGCCTGCCGCTGCCAAGTAGGGCACCAACGTTAAATGAATCACCAAACAGTGTTCATTGCCCAATTCCCAAATCAACTGACGCACCGATTCAATGTATGGCAATGACTCTATGTCGCCTATAGTACCGCCAATTTCAGTTAAAATGAGGTCATACGAACCCGTCTGACCCAAACACTGCATCCGTTCTTTGATCTCATTGGTAATGTGCGGCACGACTTGCACCGTTTTACCTAAAAATTCACCCCGCCGTTCTTTTTCAATCACCGACAAATAGATGCGGCCTGTAGTGACGTTATTGGCTTGCGAAGTAGGCACATTTAAAAAGCGCTCGTAGTGGCCCAAATCCAGATCTGTTTCGGCCCCGTCATTGGTTATATAACATTCGCCATGTTCGTACGGATTCAGGGTGCCAGGATCGACATTAATATAGGGGTCAAATTTTTGAATGGTGACGCGATAGCCACGCGCTTGCAACAATTTGGCCAATGAAGCGGCAATAATGCCTTTGCCGAGCGAGGAGGTCACGCCTCCGGTAACAAAAATATATTTGGGTGTTTTCATGGATGATTTATTGGAAATGTGCCAAAAATAATATGGATTTGGTTTGCCTAAAAAGTTAACTGCATAAAAAAAAGCTGCCCGAAGACAGCTTTGTATGAGCAATAAATATACTTATTTAATGATTTCTATTTTTTGTGAAGTTTCTTCATTGATGCTGTCAAAAAAACCTTGTTGGCTCATCCAATCATCGCTGAAAACTTTACTCATATACCGTGAACCGTGGTCTGGGAATATAGCCACTACCCTACTCTGTTCGTTGAATTCGCCTTGTTCGGCAAAATGCCTGATGGCTTGCAAAACAGCGCCAGAAGTGTATCCAACAAACAAGCCTTCTCTTTTGGCAATTTCACGTGCTGCATGGGCACTTTCTTCGTCGGTCACTTTTACAAACTGGTCAATCAAATCAAAGTCAGTAGCTGTAGGAATTAGATTTTTACCCAATCCTTCAATGCGGTAAGGATAAATTTCTTCGGCATCAAACTCTTTGGTTTCGTGGTATTTCTTTAGGACAGAACCATAAGCATCCACGCCTAAAATACGAACGCCTGGGTTTTGTTCTTTAATATATCGAGCAGCCCCTGAAAGCGTGCCCCCCGTGCCACAACAAGCAATGAGGTGCGTAATTTTTCCCGCCGTTTGATCCCAAATTTCGGGGCCAGTTGATGCATAATGGGCATCTACATTGAGCTGGTTAAAATATTGATTGATATAAATGGAACCTTTGGTTTCTTCGTGCAAGCGTTTGGCTACACTGTAATAAGACCTCGGATCGTCTGCGCTCACATTGGCCGGGCATACATATACCTTTGCACCCATGCTTCGCAGCATATCTATTTTATCAGTTGACGACTTGGAACTTACTGCCAAAATACATTGATAGCCCTTAATGATACTCACCATTGCCAAACTAAACCCTGTGTTTCCAGAGGTTGTTTCAATGATGGTATCACCAGGAGAAAGCAGGCCATCACGCTCTGCTTTTTCTATGATGTATAGGGCAATACGGTCTTTCGTTGAGTGTCCTGGGTTGAACGCTTCTACTTTGGCATAAAAATGTCCATCCAGAGACTCCGTGACCGCATTCAGGCGTATCAACGGGGTATTCCCAATGAGACCCAAAACATTATCATGTGCTTTTATATCTTCTTTCATACGCGCATAGTCAAGGCAGTCAATCAATGCTGCAAATGTCTAAACGCCGCAAAGGTAAAAAAAAAAATATTTCTACAGGCCGATTCCTTCTAAATCTAATAAGAAAACATATTCTTGTGCTATTTCGCGCAGTGCTTCGAACCTTCCTGATTTTCCACCATGCCCTGCTTCCATCTGTGTAATTAAGTATAATTGGGTTGAATTGGCTTTCACAGTCCTCAATTTTGCCACCCATTTCGCTGGTTCCCAATATTGTACTTGTGAATCATGCAAACCGGTCGTCACCATCAAATGTGGATACGACTGGGCCTTCACTTGGTCGTAGGGAGAATAAGAAAGCATATAATCGTAATACGCTTTTTCGTTTGGATTGCCCCATTCATCATATTCGCCCGTAGTTAATGGAATGCTTTCGTCTAACATGGTAGTAACTACATCCACAAAAGGCACTTGGGCAATGACCCCATGAAACAAATCGGGACGTTCATTGATGACGACGCCCATCAATAACCCACCTGCCGATCCACCTTCGGCGTACAAATGATTTGGGCACGTATATTGCTGATCGACCAAATATTGCCCACAATCAATAAAATCGTGAAAAGTGTGCCACTTTTTAAATAATTTACCATCTTCATACCATTCGCGTCCCATTTCTTCGCCCCCGCGCACATGCGCAATAGCAAAAATAAAACCACGATTAAGCAAGGAAAGCCGCACCGTTGAAAAATGGCATTCCATGGATAAACCATACGAGCCATACCCATAAAGCATTACGGGCGTATGTTCATTTGGCACTGTATTTTTGTGATAAACCATGGAAATAGGCACTTGTACCCCATCACGGGCAGTAGCCCAACAACGTTTTTCCAGGTAATTTGATTTGTCAAAATCACCGCCCATCACCATTTGCTCTTTTAGCAAAACCGTTTCCCTTGTTTTCATATTGTACTCTAAAACAGAAGTCGGCGTTGCCAATGACTGAAAGGCATAACGCAACCAATCTGTGTCAAAATCGAGGTTGGTGGTGGTGTAGGTGGTATAGGTTTCGTTGGGAAATGGCAAATAATAAGCTTCGCCATCTTTGGGGTAAATATGAATTTGTTCTAAACCATTGGCCCGCTCAGATACGACCAAAAATGCGGCAAAAACATCGAGTCCTTCCAACAACACATCTTCGCGGTGTGGCAAAACCTCCGTCCAATTTGATCTATCAGTAGCCCCCTCTGCTGCTGTCATCAATTTAAAATTGGTCGCGCCATCGGCATTTGTCAAAATATAAAATTGCTCATTAAAATGAGAAACCGAATACTCCAATCCGCGTTCACGCGCGTGAAACACCTCAAAGGTTGGATTTGGATCGTTTGCCAAAGCCATGCGGTATTCGGTGGTCATTGTACTTTCGGCGCTCAACATCAAATATTTTTTTGACTTACTCCTATATATAGTGACATCGAATGTATCATCATCTTCTTCGTACACCAACTGGGCGGTGCCTTTCGGATCTGATTTTTTAAATTGCCAAACCTGATAAGCCCGCAATGTTTTCCGATCTTTTCGGACATAATACAAGGTTTCATTGTCGGCAGCCCACGCTATTTCGCCCGTTGCATCTTTAAATGGCGTCTCTATTTCGGTGCCATCGATCAAATTCTTGATCCAAATGGTATATTGACGCCTCGATTGGGTATCGACGGAAAAGGCAAGCCACTGGTTGTCATCGGAAATGGTTAACCCGCTCAGTTGGTAATACGCATGCCCAACGGCCCGTTCGTTTACATCAATAATAAGAGTAGGCTCTTCGTTGGAATGCTGTGGTTTTCTCAAATAAATGGGGTATTCTTTACCCGTTTCCATGCGCACCAAATAGGTGTACCCATTGGAATGATAGGGCACCGATTCGTCCTGTTCTTTGATGCGGCTCTTTAATTCTAGAAACAATTGTTCTTTAAAAGAATCCAAGTGCTGGCTTGAGGCTTTGTAATAGCTGTTTTCGGCTTCTAAATAGTTGATAACCTCCGGATCGTCTGGGTTATTGAGCCAATAATAGGGATCGATGCGGGTTTCGCCATGCGCCGTTAAAAGATGTGGTTTGGCTGCGGCAATTGGAAAGGTATTGGAAGAATCGGTAGACATAAGTGCAATTTTGCAGCAAATGTACTTGATTTGTTGAACTAAAAATACAAGTAACCCAGGTTACGCATTAGAAATTTATTACATGGAAAAATGACTGTAAATCTGGTAATGTACTCCTTTTTGTATCCTCGATGTAGCGCTGCTACACCTGCGGTAAAAAAAGTCCGTGCACTCCCAGTTTTTTTGTCCTTTTCCCATTTTAATGGCGTTAATATTTGTTTTTAAATGGTCATTAAGAACCAACTTTTTTAATTTGAGTTTGCAAATGCAAACTTTTTGTAAGTGTTGGTTTCATTACAAAGTCTAATGCGAAATCTGGGATTAAAAAGTGTCTTCGTTTTTGAGTAAATTGATCTCCGCTTTGAGTTTTTCAATGTATTCTTTTTGCAAATTAATGATATAAGTGCTATCGTATGCAATCTCCGTTTCTTGCACTTGCATAACAGCCTGCTCGTTTTTAAACATATTCCCTTTTCCCAACAGCAACCATTCAACAGAAACATCCGGGAAAGCTTCAATAATATGATTGAGCGTATCATCTTTTAAATTGGCTTTTCGTTTTATAGCAGTTTGAATGGAGTTATTTGACATGCCCGTTTGTCGTTCAAAAGCACTGATTGAAAGCCCTTTTTTTTCAATTAACAATTTGACACGCTCAATTGGTTTCATCGAATATTGTAAATAATCTAAACATTATACTAAAAATTATTGCATTTTGCTTGCGAATATTAGAACAGTGTTTATATTTGTTATGGTTATTCACAAATATATAAATTTTCTGATGTTATGACATTAGAACAAATAAAAAAGAAAATTCGCTATGGCGATTACAGCACGTTGGGTTTAATGCTTGCCATTAATCCGGACGCTGCCAAAATGCGCTTTTTGCGCAACGATAGCTTAGCCATTCAAGCCATGACAATCATTATTACACACCGAGAAGAAATGATCTCCAAATTTCATCAAATGTTTTCACAAGATTTGAAACAGCATCACTCAGATTAAACGATTATTGGATTCTGCAATCTAATTTTTATGAAGGCCAGAAACCACCTTAGGGTGGTTTCTTGATTTAAAATAACATCATATTTAAATGAATGTTAAAAAATATCAATCGATTTATGGTGTAGCCTGCTTAGGGTGAAACAAATAACATAAATTTATGTGAGTTGGTAAATTAGTTTACATCAAAGCCCGTATTTTTGTTGTCAATATGGTGATTGTAGGGTATATCTTTTCTGTTTTCATAGGGGGCACACTGGGCTTATTAGGCAGTGGAGGCTCCATTTTAGCCGTTCCGCTACTGATGTACTGTTTTGGACAAACACCCACCGAGGCTACTGGCAATTCATTGCTCATCGTGGGCATCTGCGCAAGTATAGGTAGTTTTTTTAAAGCCCAACAAAAAGAGATTGTTTACAAGGAATTGATTTGGGTGGGCATTCCAGCCATGTTGGGGGCCTTTGTGGTTCGAAAGTGGGCCATCCCTAGCATTCCAACTGAAATAGTGATCGGAAATTTGGGGAGTATTACAAAGGATTTGCTCATTTTGACTGTCTTCTGCTTGGTCATGTTGCTGGCCGCCTACAATATGATTGCGGTTAAATCCGCGCCAAATGCAACTGCAGCAGCCAGCCATTGGAAAGCCTCCCTTGCTGGATTAGGGATCGGGTTATTGGCAGGTTTTGTGGGCGCTGGTGGTGGTTTTTTAATGGTACCTGGCTTGGTTTTTTGGGTCAGGTTAAATATGAAACAAGCCATTGGCACCTCATTGGCATTGGTGGCGCTCCAATCATTAACTGGTTTTTTGGCCAACGCATCCACTCCCCAACACCTACATTGGACCATGTTGGCAGGCATCATTGCTTGCGCATTGGTTGGCATGTTTGTGGGATTAAAAGTAAGTCGCCGAATAAAAGCGCAACCCTTGCAAAAAGGATTTGGTTGGTTTATGTTGGTTGTTGCCAGTTTTATTTTTATTAAGTCATGGTTGGGTTAAAGGCTTATAACCCCATTTTTTCAACCATTTTAAGTGAACGCAAAGTAAGAATTTATAAAATAATTGATTGTTATGACTATTAAACAATTGTATACAAGCTGTTTGGCACAAGGTGCTTATTTGATTGAATCGGAAGGTGTCGCGGCCATTATTGATCCGTTGCGCGAGGTGGAACCTTACTTAGCGCAATTGAAGGCGCAACAATTGAATCTCGCATTTATATTTGAAACCCATTTTCATGCGGACTTTGTCAGTGGGCATGTTACTTTATCGGAAAAAACAGGGGCACCCATCATTTTTGGGCCATTGGCCAATCCGAGCTATACCGCTTACATCGCCCAAGATGGAGAGCGGTTTAAACTGGGAGCTTGTAGTATTGAAGTGTTACACACCCCTGGACATACCATGGAGAGCAGTTGTTATTTGCTGCGCGATGAGCATGACGTGCCAAAAGCTTTATTCAGTGGCGATACCCTATTTTTAGGCGATGTCGGCCGGCCTGATTTGGCTCAGAAAGCCGCCAACATGACCCAAGAAGAGTTGGCTGGTTTGCTATTTGACAGTCTGCGAAACAAAATCATGCCGCTACCTGATGATGTGGTAGTATATCCGGCGCATGGAGCTGGAAGTGCCTGTGGCAAAAACTTGAGTAAAGAAACCTTTGGCTTGTTGGGCGATCAAAAAAAGACCAATTATGCCTTGCGCGTGAACATGAGTCGGGAAGAATTTATTCAAGAAGTAACCGACGGCTTGTTGCCTTCACCCGCTTATTTCCCGATGAATGTGCATTTGAACAAAGTGGGCTATCCAAACACCGAAGACATCATCAGCAAAGTGCAGCCACTTGATGCGGCGCAATTTGAACAAATGGCCCAACAAACCCAAGCGATTATTTTGGATGTTCGCCACCAAGCTGATTTTTCGGCAGCCCATATTCCAGGTTCCATTTTTATTGGCCTCGATGGCACTTTTGCGCCTTGGGTAGGTGCCCTTCTTCCAACGAATGGCCAGCCTATTTTGTTGGTAACGCCCGAAGGCCGCGAGGAGGAAACCATCATTCGGTTGTCAAGGGTCGGTTTTGACAACACCATTGGCTACTTGAAAGGTGGCATACACACGTGGATGGAAGCCAACAAACAAATTGATCACCTTCGTGCAGTGGAAGCGACAGCCGTATTGGATTTATTGCACAGCCATGCTGCCATTTTTGATGTGCGCAAACCCGGCGAATATGAGGCATCACATATTGAAGGGGTTCCTTCTACCCCATTGGATTTTATCGATGAGCATTTGGCAGCATTTCCTAAAAATGAGCCGTTTTATGTGCATTGCGCCGGCGGATACAGATCTGTAATTGCAGCTTCTATTTTAAAAGCAAAAGGATACCATCAAGTGGTGGACATTTTGGGCGGATTTGCAGCCCTTAAACAAACAGCCCTTCCCTTAACCACGACCTGTTCAGCCTCCTAAATTATGCCATTTGAAGTTGTTGCCCCCTTTGAACCCACAGGCGATCAGCCGTTGGCCATTGCTGCCCTCACCAAAGGCATTGAGGCCGGTGAAAAATACCAAACCTTGCTTGGTGTAACCGGTTCTGGTAAAACATTTACCGTTGCCCATGTGATTCAAGAGGTGCAAAAACCTACTTTGGTTTTGGCACACAACAAGACGCTGGCGGCCCAGTTATATTCAGAATTCAAACAGTTTTTTCCGAATAATTCGGTGCAATATTTTGTTTCGTATTACGACTATTACCAACCCGAGGCTTATATACCTGTCACTGGAACGTACATTGAAAAAGACCTTTCGATCAATGAAGAATTGGAAAAACTGCGACTCAGTACTACTTCGGCCTTGCTTTCGGGCAGGCGCGATGTATTGGTGGTCGCTTCCGTTTCTTGTTTGTATGGGATTGGAAATCCGGTGGAATTTCAAAAAAACATTGTAAGCCTGAAGCGCGACCAAACCATCAGCCGGACGCAATTGTTGCACCGCTTGGTGCAAAGTTTATATGCCCGCACTGAGGCGGAATTTTTACCTGGAAATTTTAGAATAAAAGGCGATACCGTCGAAATTTACCCAAGCTATGCCGACGAGCCTTATCGGGTGCATTTTTTTGGCGATGAAATCGAAGAACTGGAGTCCTTTGACCTCAAAACCGGGCGAGTGATTGAACGCTTTCCTTTGCTGAACATTTATCCTGCTAATTTATTTGTCACCTCACCCGATGTGTTGCAAAATGCCATTTGGGAAATCCAACAAGACATGGTTAAACAAGTGGACTATTTCAAGGAAATAGGCAAACATTTAGAAGCCAAACGCTTGGAAGAACGCACCTTATTCGATTTGGAAATGATTAAAGAATTGGGCTATTGTTCGGGTATTGAAAATTATTCGCGGTATTTGGATGGACGCGCACCGGGCACTAGACCTTTCTGCTTGCTCGATTATTTTCCCGAAGATTTTTTAATGGTGGTCGATGAAAGCCACGTGACCTTGTCGCAAGTGCATGCCATGTATGGTGGGGACCGCAGCCGCAAAGAAAACTTGGTGGAATACGGATTTCGCTTGCCAGCGGCCATGGACAACCGACCTCTTAAATTTGAGGAATTTGAACAGCTGCAAAACCAAGTCATTTATGTGTCGGCCACCCCAGCTGATTACGAACTGGGACAATCGGACGGCATTGTGGTTGAACAAGTGATTCGGCCAACTGGGTTGCTGGACCCCGTTATTGAAGTGCGGCCCACCCAAAATCAGATTGATGACCTCATTGAAGAAATCCAATTGCGTTGTGAGGCCGACGAGCGGGTATTAATTACCACCCTCACCAAGCGAATGGCCGAAGAACTGACCAAATATTTGACCAAAGTATCTATTCGGTGTCGGTATATTCACAGCGATGTGGACACCTTGGAACGGGTAGAGATTATGCAAGATTTGCGCAAAGGCTTGTTTGACGTACTCATCGGTGTGAATTTACTACGCGAAGGCTTGGACTTGCCCGAAGTGTCTTTAGTAGCGATTTTAGATGCCGACAAAGAAGGCTTTCTGCGCAGCCACCGCTCCCTTACGCAAACAGTGGGTCGGGCAGCACGAAACATCAATGGCAAAGCCATTTTATATGCCGACGTGATCACCAAAAGTATGCAGCGCACCATGGACGAAACCTTGTATCGGCGTGACAAACAACATCAATATAATGTAAAGCACGGGTTGGTGCCCAAAGCGTTGAACAAAAGCATTGAAAGTGCCTTAACCAAAACGACTTACCAAGTGGAAGAGCCCGAAATCAATGTGTTGGCTGAACCTGAGGCGGCTTATTTATCGGGGGCTGATATGGACAAAAAAATCAAAGAATTACGCAAATTGATGGAAAAAGCGGCCAAAGAGTTGAACTTTATGGAAGCGGCCCAATACCGCGACCAAATTAAAAAGTGGGAATCGCTGAAGAAGTGATGTGTGAATTCGCTTATTTAGAATAGATCATTCGTCTTTAATTTTTTTCAATAAAACAAACAAAACCCAACTCATTACTGAATTGGGTTTGTTTCATTTTTTAAGAACAAAAGTCTATTTTACAATAGATTACAATTTAAAAATCCCGCCAAAAACAATCACACGTTGCACGAAGGTAAAATGCTGTGAAGCACGATCAGCCGGGTCGTCGGTGGTGCGAATATCTGGCATATTGATGTAGCCGTATTTTAATTCGCCTTGCACAAAGAAATATTTAAAAAACGTTAAGTTCAAACCAACTTTACCCGACACCCCATAGCCCGCTACGTGAAAATCGTCGTGCCGCTCTTTTTCCAATATCTTAACATTGGTTTTGGGGTATAAAAATCCAACGCCTACCCCTTCAGTAACATTCACTTGAATTTTGTCGGTGTTCCAAATGCGGAACAATTTTGAAATATCATCCACCCGGCAAAATTCGGTATTCACGTAATTGAGGCCGTCTGTATGTTCAAAGGTTAGGAACTTTTCGTTGGTCAAATCGATTTGGTGGTTGTCCAAATTCAAATAACTATTTCCCGATTCGGGCACGCCATAGCCTGGCCCTACTACCCCTGTCATTTGCACTTGCTGCGATTGAATCATCACATATTTCATGTGGTCAATGCCGAATGATATGTTATAATGGTCCTGAATAAAATAACCAATCCTGAAATTGTATTGTGGAATGGTCATTCGGCTCGGATTCACATAATCGATGTTCCAGCCCTTAGGCCTGTCTTCAGCACTTACATTATACAAGTTAAAATCGTAATCTTTGCCCCAAAAATGGATATCTGATTGCGAATACGAATCGCGGTTTCCACCCCAATAAATGTAAAATTTCCCTTTGTTGTGGGCTGTATAACGACCTGGAACCACATCTTGGGCTAGTAGGAAATTTGAAATAAAGAGACTGCCAATGGCGAAAAGTAAAATTTTAAAATGCATTTTCTTCATTTAAAATTGATTGATGGTTTGTCTAATGGCGACCAACCGCTGCATTAATGGTTCAAAATAATCGAGGTGCAACATATTGGCGCCATCACTTTTGGCAGTAGCTGGATCAAAATGGGTTTCAATGAAAATACCATCAACGCCCACGGCAATTCCCGCCTTAGCGATGGTTTCAATGCGGTCGGGACGGCCACCTGTTACGCCACTCGATTGATTGGGTTGTTGCAAGGAATGGGTGACATCTAAAACAGTCGTCGCATATTGCTGCATGGTGGGAATCCCACGAAAATCGACTACCAAGTCTTGGTAGCCAAACATGGAACCGCGGTCGGTGACCATGATGTTTTCGTTGTGGCAATCAAGCACTTTTTGAACGGCATGATGCATGCTTTCAGGGCTCATAAATTGGCCTTTTTTTAAATTCACCGTTTTACCGGTATTGGCCGCAGCGATCAACAAATCGGTTTGCCGAACCAAAAAGGCTGGAATTTGCAATACATCAACATATTCGGCCGCCATGACAGCGTCTTCTTCTTTGTGAATGTCGGTTACGGTGGGAACGGAAAATGTTTCGCTTACTTTTCGTAAAATCTTCAAGGCTTTTTCATCGCCTATGCCTGAGAAACTATCAATGCGCGAGCGGTTTGCTTTTTTAAATGAACCCTTAAAAACCAAGGGAATTGACAGTAAATCTGTAATCTGAACCAAGCGTTCAGCAATACGCATCGCCATGTCTTCGCCTTCGATGGCACAAGGACCGGCCAACAGAAAAAACTGCCCCGAATTCAGGTGTTTTATTTTTGGAATGTGGTGTAAATTCATAAAATGAAAATTAAATATGGCTGTTGAAAAAAACAACCTATAAGACGGTTACAAAATTACAACAGCCCCCTGCGGTCCAAGGAGCTATTGCTTATACTTCACTTAATTATTTTTTGACTGTCAATCCGATGGGAATGAGCAAAAATCCGCGCTCATAACTGTTTACATACAATTGAATGGGTTTTGAGTTACCTGCCCATTGCAGCTCGTAAATATCGAGCATACCAGCACCCATGCCCGTGTTTTTGGTTGGAAATGGGCAACAGGTGTTTACCTTTTTAAAAGTCAATTTTTCGCCTTTAGGCCCCGCCAATGCATTCAAATACCGAACGGCATTAATGGTATCATTTTTAGTCGATTGATAAAAGACATTGACTGGATAGTCGGGGTCAAAACCGTATTTTGGGTCTTTGCTGTAATCTGTAACGATAAACTGATTGGGTTTAATCAATTTGGGAATGGGCGCATACGGATCCACATTTTTAAGTGTCGATTTGGTACTTACACAACTGACCAATGCCAAAAAAAACAAGGCCAATCCGCCAAAAAAACGAAAGCGTATCATAACATTTAATTTAAGGTGAAACAATAGATTAAAGATGCTTATGTCAAAAACTGTGCTAAGCTTTTCGCCTTAAAAAAATGGCCACGAATGCCCCCGTAATACTTCCCTTTGAAAGTGCTGAAAAAGAGCCTTCTAAGAGTGTTGAACGGAGGTTAAAAATTTTTTCAGCTTCGGCTTGTTTCAGCCAATGATTGTTTACTTTGTACGCAATAATGTTGTCAAAAAAATCGGGGCAAATGTACTTGTAACTCAAAAACAAAGCACCTGGCATAAAAATGGCCACAAAAAATGACAGGTAAATGCCCGCCACAAATCCTTGGGTCCAAGTAAATGCGCCTGTTGGATACAAAGCATCTCGTTTTTGGCGCATGGCCAAATTGTAAAATACAACGGCTGGAATGGCAAAAAGCATGGAACAAAATCCATAATCGGCTATGTGTTCGTTGTACCAACCCATTTCTTTTTCAAAAATGCTCCAAACAATAGTTAGCAAACCAAAGTAGCAGGCCCAACGAATGTCAATCTGAAATGATTTCATGTACTGAATAGTAAAAAGGAACGCCTCAAATAGAGGCGTTCAAATGATTTAGGCTTTTTTAATGGTTCGAAGCTGGGCCAACTTATCTTTCCAAAGTTGCCATTCTTCGCGGTGTTTTTCAATGTTTTTACGCACTTCTTTCACCAATGGGTTGTCGTCGTTTGATGAATTGAAAAACTGAATGTTGTTTTCCAATTGGAAAATTTCATGTTTGATTTCTTCAATTTTACGTTGAATAAATACCATTTCATTGTCCAGTTTGCGGCTGTCATCGGCACCCGCCAACATTTCCACTCTCGACGTGAAACGGGCCATTTCATTGTCTTTTTTGCTCGAAGACAATTGACCAAACAATTTATCCAATATTTTATTGAATTTCCCTTCAACGTGGCGTTTTGAAACAGGCACACGACCAAACGATTTCCACATTTCAATATGGGCCTTAATGGCTTCCAAATCGGTTTTGTGGTCGCCTGACAACTCTAGCGTATTCAATTGCTCCAAGTATTCTCTTTTCTTATCAAAGGCTTGTTGTTCTTCTTCACTAGCGGCATTGCGCACTTCCTTCATGCGGTCAAAGAAATGGTTGCAAGCAGCGCGGAATTCTTTCCACAATTCGTCCGATAATTTACGCGGTACATGACCAATGTGTTTCCACTCTTCTTGCAAAGCTTTTAACAAATTAGAAGTCGTAGCAAAATCTTCACTGTCTTTGAGCGATTCAGCTTGGGCAATGATTTCTTTTTTGCGGTTCAAATTCTGATTTTGTTCCTTCTTTAAATCTTTGTAAAAATTATTCTTTTGGTTGTTGAAGTTGCGAACGGCATGTTTGTAGGCAGCCCACGTTTCTTCATTCAACTCGTTCGGCACACGTCCTATAGTAAAATAGGTTTTGCGCAATTGCTCCACTTCTTGACCCAATTTTTGCCAATCATTGTGTGACAATTGGGTAGAAGCACTCAGTTGTTCAATGTGCTCAATGATTTCTTTTTTGGCTTTTAAATTGGCCAATTCGCCTTCGCGTAATGTAGCATAATGGGCTTCGCGGCGGTCGTGCAAATGACGGGTGATGTCGCTAAAACGAACCCAAATTTCTTCGCGTTTGTCTTGTGAAACAGGCCCGATCTCTTCTTTCCACACGCGGTGTAAATTCTGAAGCTCTCTAAACGCATCATGAATATCGGCTTGTTTGGCCAATTCTTCGGCGCGCTCAATGATTTTAAGCTTTTGCACCAAATTGTGTTTGAAATCTAAATCGCGGGCTTCGCGGTCCAAATGCAATACATCGTAAAAATTCTCCACATGGAAATGGTAATTATTCCACACATGGTTGTATTTATCTTTAGGGATTGGGCCAGCCACCTTCCAGCGGTCGCGCAATCCGTTAAATTGTTTTAAAATAACAGGCATCGGTTCAGACGAAGTAACCAACGCTTTCAACGAATCAACAATGGCCATGCGTTCGGTCAAATTGTTTTTTAAGGCCGATTCAATCGACTTTAAATGACTGGTTTTGGCATCACGGTATGTTGAATACAACTGGTCAAAAGTGCCTTTGATGGGCAAATGATATTGAAAATCATCGGTGGTTTCCGGATTCTCAGCATAAAATGCTTTGCGTTTTTCGTCAATTAATGCGTGAAACTGCGTCATAAAAGCCTTGCGGATTTCTTCCGCATGGGTGCGAATGCGCATCACCGCATGGTCATGAACCAAGGTTTGCAACTCTTCTACCAACGCTTCCATGCTCATGTCGGCATATTCCTTCATAGGAACCGCTTCATTGTTAGAAGCCGATTCGGTTTCGCCTGCCTCAGCATTGGCCTCTTGAATCGCTTCCATTGCTTCCTCCGTTTCAGAAGTGCCCGCATCGGTGTTGGTTTCGGCCGCAACTGCTGCTGGTTCAACTGCTTCAGTTTCCATTGCTACAGGCGCTGCTACTGTTTCAACAACGGCTTCTGGCTCAATGTCTTCTGCCACAGCTTCTGGAGCTGCTGCTGTTTCAACAACGGCTTCTGGCTCAATGGCTTCTGCCACAGCCTCTGGCTCAACCGCTTCTGGAGCTGCTGCTGTTTCAATAATGGCATCTGGCTCAATGGCTTCTGCCACAGCCTCTTGCTCAACCGCTGCTGCAGGTGCTGCAATGGGTTCTTCATGGATTTCAGCCGCCACTGGCGTGCTTTCTTCAGCTACTGAATCATGGTTTTCTTGACTTTGAACAGCTTCATGCTGATTTTCGTGTCCATCTGCCAACGGCAGGTTATCATTTTCTGTTACTGACATAATAATGTGTGAGTGTTTAATTTCGGGTGTAATATATAAAAGCCTTGTTGAAGGACAAAATAAAACCCACGGAAACCGTGAATAATCGTTGTTTTAACTCTTTTGGGGGAAAATTTTCCCTGGATTCACAATGCCATTGGGATCAAACAGCTGTTTGATGCCCATCATCAATTGTAAGCTCGTTGGCGAAAAAGTCAGCGGCATGTATTCTTTTTGCACCAAGCCAATGCCATGTTCGCCCGAAAGGGTACCGCCTAAAGAAACCGTGTACGTGAAAATTTCGGCGATTCCCTTCGGAACTTCATGCTGCCACTGTTCATCGGAAAGCGATCCTTTTATAATATTTACGTGCAAATTGCCATCGCCAGCATGGCCATAACAAACCGATTGAAAACCATACTTGTCGCCAATTTGCTTAATCTGCTGCATTAAGTTGGGTAATTCAAAACGGGGAACCACCGTATCCACTTCTCGGTAAATAGAATTGGACTTGACCGCTTCGCCCACGGCACGGCGCATTTTCCAAAGTGCATTTTTCTGATCGGTGGTATCGGCAAAAAGCACCTCATCGATGGTGTAATTTTCAACGACCTGCATAATTTTTTCTGCATCACTCATTAGCCATTCTGGATATTGGCCGTCGACTTCAATGAGTAAATGTGCTTGGATGTGATCGGGTACTTGCAAAGCAATGCCATCCACATAGCGCAAAGTCCATGTAAGGGCGTCGCGTTCCATAAATTCAAGCGCACTCGGCACAATGCCCGCCCTAAAAATGGCAGAAACGGCTTGGCACGCTTCGTTGGCCTCGTGAAATGGGACCAACATTAATATATTGTATGGGTTGTTTGGAATGAGTTTCAACACAATTTTGGTGATAATGCCCAAAGTGCCTTCGCTGCCGACCATTAATTGGGTTAAATTATAGCCAGTTGAATTTTTGAGGGTATTGGCACCCGTCCAAATCACGGAGCCGTCGGCCAAAACCACTTCTAAATTCAAAACATAATCTTTGGTCACGCCATATTTGACAGCTCTTGCGCCACCAGAATTTTCGGCTACGTTGCCGCCAATCCAACAACTGCCTTGGCTGCTTGGATCAACCGGATACAACAACCCTTTTTCGGCCACTGCCTCGCGCAAAACTTGTGTAATTACGGCGGGTTCCACCGTCACTTGCAAATTTTGCTCGTCTATTTGAATAATCCGATTGAATCGCGCCAACGACAAGCCGATGCCGCCATGAACCGACAAGGCGCCGCCACTCAAACCCGTTTGGGCGCCAATAGGTGTTACAGGAATTTGATGGGCATTGGCCCAAGCCATTATTAAAGAAATATCGGCGGTTGAACCAGGTTTGACCACCACCTGAGGCGGAAATTGCAAATCTTCCGTTTCGTCATGTCCATATTGCACACACGTTTCACGATCGGTAAAAACCCATTCAGATCCAATGAGTTGTTGCAGTTCTTCTATCTGAGTATTGGTAAGCAAAACGGCCATTTTTTGCGGCAAAAGTAACCAATTTTGAGCAAGGAAAAAAGGGTTCAAAGTTCAGTTGATTTCTGTTATATTTGCCGACTTATGCGCATTCATGAAATTTGATTTATTACACACCGATCCGCAATCACAAGCACGTGCTGGTCAAATAGTTACCGATCACGGAATTATTGAAACCCCTATATTTATGCCCGTTGGAACCGTCGCAAGTGTCAAGGGCGTACACCAAAGAGAACTAAAAAATGACATCAATCCGGATATCATTTTAGGCAATACCTACCATTTGTATTTAAGGCCACAAACGCCCATTTTGGAACAAGCGGGTGGCTTGCACAAATTTATGAATTGGGACCGACCCATTTTAACTGACAGCGGTGGCTATCAAGTGTATTCGTTGTCGGCCAACCGTAAAATTAAAGAAGAAGGGGTTAAATTCAAATCGCATATTGATGGGTCGTATCATTTTTTTACGCCCGAAAATGTGATGGAAATCCAGCGCAGCATTGGGGCCGACATCATCATGGCTTTTGACGAATGTACGCCCTACCCCTGCGATTACCGCTATGCAAAACGCTCGATGCATATGACGCACCGCTGGCTCGATCGGTGCATTGCGCACTTAGATAAAGTACCGTTAAAATACGATTATCAACAAACATTATTTCCGATTGTTCAGGGTAGCACCTACAAAGACCTTCGGCAAGAATCGGCCGAATACATTGCCAATGCAGGCGCTTTGGGCAATGCCATTGGTGGCTTATCAGTGGGGGAACCCGCCGAAGAAATGTATGCCATGACCGATGTGGTTTGTGCCATTTTACCCAAAGACAAACCCCGTTATTTGATGGGCGTTGGCACCCCCGTCAATATTTTAGAAAATATCGCGTTAGGCATCGATATGTTTGACTGTGTGATGCCGACGCGGAATGCCCGAAATGGGATGTTGTTTACCTCAGAAGGCATCATCAACATTAAAAACAAAAAATGGGAAGATGACTTTTCGCCTGTAGATCCGATGGGAATTACGTTTGTAGACACCGAATATAGCAAAGCGTATCTGCGGCATTTGTTTGCTGCCAACGAATATTTGGGCAAGCAAATTGCTACTATTCACAACCTTGGTTTTTATTTGTGGCTTGTCCGCGAAGCGCGTAAACAGATTATTGCAGGCACTTTTAGACCTTGGAAAGAGGTGATGGTCCAAAAACTCAGTCACCGTTTATAAGTTTAGCATGCTCAAAAAAATCGATTTGTACATTTTAAAACGCTACTTGGTTACTTTCAGTACCATGCTGCTGCTTTTTGTACCTATCGGGATTATCATTGACGTGTCGGAGAAGATCAATAAAATGGTCGAAAATCAGGCACCGCTTGATAAAATTGCGTTGTATTACATCGATTTTACGATCTATTTTGCTAATTTATTGTTTCCGATTTTTCTGTTTCTGTCTATTATTTGGTTTACCTCCAAATTGGCCAACAACACCGAAATCATTGCCATTTTAAGTTCGGGAATCTCCTTTCAACGCTTTTTGAGGCCGTATATTTTTGGTGCCAGTATTGTTTCGGTGGTTTCTTTACTCATGGGATTTTACTTGGTGCCCAAAGCAAGCGACGGGTTTAAAACCTTTAGATACACCTATTTGATTGGAAACGGGATTAATGAAATGCGTGAATACAAAGACATTTACCGACAAATCAGCCCCAATGAATACATTTATGTGAGTACGTTTAATGGGGATACCAAATTTGCTTTTAAATTTTGCATGGAACGATTTGATGGCAACAAACTCACCACCAAAGTAACCGCCGATCGGATTCGCTGGAACCAAAAAGACAGCACCTATACCCTATTTGATTGTGTGAAACGCAAAATTAGAAAGGGCAACGATATTTTAGAGAAATCCACCCAAAAAGACACTGTCATTCCGCTGGACATCAACGATTTGTCGCCTGTTATTTTTAAAGCAGAAACCTTGACCGTGGGCGACTTACGCGATTTTATCGAAAAAGAGCGGCAACGTGGTTCGGCCAACATCAGTGTCTATGAAGTGGTGTTGTACAAAAAATTCAGCATCCCGGTTTCGGCCTTTATTTTGACCATCATTGCGGTGGCCGTTTCGTCCATGAAACGCCGTGGTGGCATGGGGATGAATTTGGCCTTGGGCATACTCATTGCATTTTCTTATGTCTTTTTTGATAAAATATTTGGCGTTTTGGCCGAAAAATCGAGTATCCCGCCCTTTACGGCAGTTTGGATACCCAATGTTATTTTTGGCATTTTAGCCTATTATTTGTTGAAACATGCAAAGCGGTAGTCAGAAAAGCTACTTAAAACTTCACCTCATTGTTTTTATTTGGGGGTTTACCGCCTTGCTGGGTGCCTTGGTGTCATTGCAAGCCATGAGCTTGGTGTGGTATCGGATGGTGTTGGCTTGTGTCATGGTCGGAGCTTATGCCCTATTTACCAAAAAATCACTGTTGCTTACCCGCAAGCAAATTCTTCGTTTACTAATTGCCGGATTTGTTATTGCGCTACATTGGTATACCTTCTTTAAAGCCATTAAAGTATCAAATGTGTCCATTACCTTGGCTTGTTTGTCATCAGGGGCTTTTTTCGTGTCGCTGTTGAATCCGCTCATGCAAAAAAAACGAATCAACTGGAAAGAATTGGGTTTGAGCACCATTGGTATATTGGGGTTTTGTTTAATTTTCAGCGTTGAATTTCACTATTGGTTAGGCATGACACTTGCCATCATTTCAGCTATTTTGTCGGCCTTCTTCTCGGTGCTCAACAGCAATTTTGTTCAAAAACACCATCCGGTGGCCATTACCTTTTATGAATTGTTGGGCGGCGTGATCCTTTTTTCTGTTTTTTTGGCGTTTGATGGGGCTTTTCAACCCAGCTTTTGGCACCTTTCGATGTCTGATTGGTGTTATTTGGCCTTGTTAAGTTCGGTTTGCACGGCTTATGCGTTTATCGGTTCTGTTGATGTAATGAAATATTTGAGTCCGTACACCGTGATGCTTACCATCAATTTGGAACCCATTTACGGCATTATTTTGGCCGTATTATTTTTGGGAAAAGAAGAACATATGCATTCGGCATTTTATATTGGCGTGTTACTTATTTTAGGCACCTTGATCTGGAATGCCATCATGAACAAAAAGACAATTCAATAAGTTGATAGTAAGATGACGAACTGGGTATTTTCACCGGCATTTCAATCAAAAGCGGCTGCTTTACAGGCGCTGATGAAGCAGTGGGATCAGCTTGGTAGCTGGTGGGTGAAAGGATCTAGAAACAACATCAAAGTGATTCCATTTGAAACCATTGAATTGTCGGTGAAGGCTTTTAAAATCCCCAATTTATTTAATGCATTTACCTATAAATACATCCGAAAATCAAAGGCCAAACGCTCATTTGAATTTGGACAATACTTAAAACAACAAGGCATCGGGACGCCCGAACCCATTGCATTTGCTGAAGATTTCAATTGGTTGGGCTTAGCAGAAAGCTATTACATCAGTGAACATTTGCATTTTGACTTTATGTTTCGCGACTTGGTGGAACGACCCAATGAGTTTGCAGAGATGGATCAAATCTTGGCACAATTTGGCGTTTTTTGCCATGAATTGCACCAAAAAGGCGTTGAATTCTTAGATCATTCGCCTGGTAATACGTTGATAAAAAAATCAGCGAGCGGTTTTGATTTTTATTTGGTCGATTTAAACCGCATGAAATTTCACCAACACATGAGTTTGGCATGCCGCATGAAAAATTTGTGCCGGTTAACCCCACATGAATTCATGGTTCGGGCCATTTGCAATGCTTATGCCCAGCAATCGGGCGAAGACGCCGATGAATTATTCCAGATTCTTTGGCAGTTCACGTCCCAATTTCAGGAAGCATTTTACCGAAAAAAACGCTGGAAAAAACGGCTTCGTTTTTGGCAATAAATCGGTATTTTTACCCCGATGAAAAGTCAAAAAAACATAGCCATAGTAATTCCTTCCTTTAACGAAGAAGGCAACATACAGGTCATGGTCAACGCCTTGCACCAAGTGTTGAAAAATGTCCCCTACCACTATCAATTCATTTTTGTCGATGATGGCAGCAAAGACAACACCCTCAAGGTGTTGCAAGAACTGGCGAAGACCGACCCGCAGGTGTTTTATGTAGAATTATCTCGGAATTTTGGCCACCAAAATGCGCTGAAAGCAGGTGTCGATTTGGCTGCCGAAGCCGATGCGGTGATTACCATGGATGGCGATTTGCAACACCCACCCGATTTGTTGCCCGAATTGCTGGCCAAATGGGAAGAAGGCTACGACATTGTGTACACCCGACGCGCCGAAACCAAAAACCTGTCGCGGTTTAAAAATGGTACTTCCAATGCATTTTATGCCCTGATGAATCAATTGTCCGAAGTGAAATTTGAACCGGGCACCGCCGATTTTAGGCTGATGGACAAGGCCGTAGTGGATGTTTTTATTCGATTCTCTGAAAATGATTTGTTTATTCGAGGCCTGGTCAATTGGCTTGGTTTTAAACAATTTGCCCTTGATTACACGCCCAATGAACGGTTCTCGGGCTCTAGCAAATACACGGTGCGCCGCATGTTGCGGTTTGCGCTACAAGGCATCACTTCATTTAGTACGCGGCCTTTGTATTTGGCCATTTACTTGGGACTGAGCCTATCGTTGGTGGCCTTTGTGTTGTACATGGTATATGTAATTTACAGCATGTATTACGGGCACATCATTTCGGGTTGGGCTTCGGTGATTAGTACCATCGTGTTTTTTGGTGGGCTCAATTTAATCGTGATGGGCATCATTGGTATTTATATCGGCAAATTATTCATGCAATCAAAACAACGACCCAATTACATTATTCGTTCGACCAATTTTCCCAAATGATTTTACTCAGTTTTGACATCGAAGAATTTGACATGCCGCTTGAATACGGCGTAGCCATTCCATTTGAAGATCAAATGGCCGTTTCCATTGAGGGAACCGAGCGTTTGTTGGCGGTGCTAGAACAACAAGGGGTATTGGCCACATTTTATACGACCGCGCGTTTTGCCGAATCGGCGCCTGACCTCATCAAGCGCATGGTGGCACAAGGGCACGAAATTGCCTCGCACGATTATTTCCACAGCGAACACCACGACCACCATTTGGCCGAATCAAAAGCCCTATTAGATCGCATTTCATCCACCACCATCAAAGGGTTTCGGATGCCCCGTTTGCAACCCGTGTCCAACGAAGCCTTGGTGGCAGCGGGTTACCAGTACAATTCTTCTATGAACCCCACTTGGCTTCCTGGCAGATACAACCACTTCACCAAGCCCCGGACGCTTTTTAAAGCAGGTGGTTTATGGCAATTGCCCGCTTCGGTGACACCTTGGGTGCGCTTTCCGTTGTTTTGGATCAGTTTTCACAACTTGCCATTAAAACTGTACCAGCTGTTGGCCCAATGGACCCTCAAAAACGACGGATACTTAAACACCTATTTTCACCCTTGGGAGTTTGTTACTTTAGAACCCAAAAAATACAATTTTCCCAGCTATGTCTGCAAAAATACGGGGGCTGCGATGGCTGATCGCTTGGAAAAATTTATTGTATGGGGCAAAAAAAAGGGCTATTCTTTTGCAAGAACAGACCATTTTATTGAACAAAAAACCAAGTCACTGTAAGGTTACAACCAGCTGATTAATACCCTGCAGTTGGAATTTCAAGCTCATACTTTTTCCGAGTCGGATTGGGTAGTTTTTTGTCACGCAACCACGGATTGTGCAACTTCAAAATTTTATAATTGATGCCTTGACCTAAGGCAAAAGAAGGCAAATCGGTAATGGTGGAATCTACTGAAACAATGCGTATTGGGATGGGGGCATACAAATCATTTGGGTACAAATTGAACCCAAATTGCTTCGGATTTTTCATTATCGCTTTAAGAGCCAAAATTCTAAAAACATACCGCGAGGTTTCTTCATTAAGCGCCAAGTCGTAATAATTGTTCACCTTTTGGGCATCAATTTGTTTTTGAATGCCTGTCATGCCCACGTTGTAGGAGGCGGCTGCCAAGGTCCAAGAACCCAACTTTTCTTTGGCCGTTTTCAAGTAGCGGCAAGCAGCTTCGGTCGATTTTTGCAAATGATAGCGTTCGTCCACGGCGTCCGTTACTTCCATCCCTTTTTCTTTGGCAGTATCGGGCATAAATTGCCAAATGCCTCGCGCGCCAGCCGATGAAGACACATGCGCCAAACCACTTTCAATCACCGCTAAGTATTTCATGTCGTCGGGTACGCCATTTGCCGCCAAAATAGGCTCAATCACTGGGAAAATGCGGTTGGCTCTTTTTAATATTAACGTAGTGGTCGAATGCAAATTGGCATTAATCAGCAATTCCCGATCTAAGCGTTCGCGGACATCGGTGATTTGTAATGGGGCTTTTTCTTCTGAAAAATCAATGGATTCCGGAAAATAATTGGCGGTTCCAACCCGCATTTCACTTTTATAGGAATTCGGAATCAGGGCGCGAATGAACAAACCCGATACGGCAATGATACCAACAATGAATAACAGTTTTTTGGGCGTTTGCATGGTAATTTTATAATTTTTGCGGTTGAACTAAAATAAATAAGTACAATTGTAAAGGTACTATGCATTTTGGCTCTTTTCATGGTCGGTCATTAATTTAGGTAAAAGTGAAGAAATCAAATGGGCATGGGTCAATATGGCCAAATGCCCGGCTTTGGGCAGTACCATTTCGTGCGGTTGCAACGGAAAAATGATATCCTGATCGCCTTTGATGGCATACACGGGGCAGTTCACATCTTTTTGCTGCCAAGTAAAAACCACGTTGAGTGCCCATGATAAATACCGAAAGGAACGCTGCCGCATATACCGATTGAACCATTTTTGGTGACTCAACTTCATGCGGCCCGCCATGAGGATTTGCAAAAAGGCATGTGGCAATAAAGCAATCAGATACGGAGCAAACCGATAGAATTGGGTATATTTCAATGTCTTCAACCAGCGGCCCATGTGGGCTGGATCTTGCACGCTGGACAGGAGAATGACGCAGTCGGCTTGGCAATGTAAGGCCATTTCTTGGGCCACCATGCCGCCCAATGACACGCCCATCAATATCGGGTTTGGGCAGTCAATTTGTTGCAACCACCTTTTTGCATAACTTGATAATGACTCATTGGGCAGTGGCTCCATCCACTCCAAATGGGTCACCTGCCACGATTCGGGCCAGCGAATGCGCTCATAGATAGCCGATTGGGCGCCTAAGCCCGGCAATAAATAAAGGTGTTTTTCGGTCATGCTTTTTGACGGTCAATTTATTGAAGTGATGTATACTTTTTTCAACTGGCTGCAAAATGGTCTTTTCGCTTCAATCAAAAAAGTTTGAAAATCACTTCATTGTATTATCTTTGCGCAAAGAAAAACATAGTTTTTCACTTTCGCTACTTGTTCAGTGATTATGGAACTAAGAGACAATACATTTGCCCGCCAATTTGAAGTGGATCACGAAAATGGCCGTGTTTATATTGAATATGCCTTGCAAGAACGCAACTTGTTCTTGACGCGTGTAACCACCCCCGAAGGCTTTACGGACGACGCTTTTGTGGAACATTTTTTAACCCAAGTGTTGCAATTGGCCGAAGAACGCAAGCTGCGGGTGTTTCCTTCTTCACCAAAGATCGCCGCTTTTTTTCGAAAAAACCCCAAATTCAAGAATTTACTTCCCGTCGGCATCAAACTTTAACCGACTATTAAAAAAGTGATTCCCATTGTAAGCCGACTTTGCTTATTTTTGGGGATGCCTGCATTTGAAGAAACCATCTTGTCCTTTTTTGAAACCATTCCCGAATATTATGGTTGCCAAACAGAAGTGTCGATTACGTTGTGCGACGATCCATCGCAAACCGAACTGCACGACGCCACTTGGATGATTGCGACTTTTGAATTGGCCCGTGCTGCCTACCGACACCGCGGTGATCGACTCATGATGGAAGGCCCGGGCTTTTATTTTGAATTATCGGCCTCGCGGCTCTGTCATTTTCACCAAAAAGGCCGCCATAAATTTGAATTCATCGAAGATTATGGCAATGGCTTGTTTCGGTTGACGAAGATTAGGTTTGAGTCAATATATTAGTGGGAAAGTGGAAATGTTTCAAGTTTCAAGTTTCAAGTTTCAGGTATGAGTTTTAAAATCAATTAATTAGGGCTTCTTGTACTTGGTAAAGAATATTTTAACATTCTAATTGTAAGTGAATTTATCTAATGAAATACCTAGTTTTTATTTTTATATTTTTTGCATTTGGATGCGATAACAATCCCAAATTTAATCAATTAGCCGTGAGCTATAAAACTGGTTGGACAGACAGAACTACTATAATAGTAGGTAGCGATTACAAGTATACTGTCTATACTACAATGTATAAAAGCGAACATATCAAATTAAGTAAGAAAGAAATAGAAGTTGTTAATCAACTCATTGAGCTAATTTGTGAAGGAAAATTAAATTCCCGAAAAGTTACTAATTGCGCAGATGGTGGACAAACCGGGATAATTTTAAAAACGCCTGAACATAATTTTAACATTCGATATGATCAGACATGCAACAACAAAGTCAGTACTGAAGAAAAGATCTTGTATAATTTCATAAATAAAATAATTAACAATTATTGGGAACTTGTTTTTTTAGAAAGATATACTGAAAGAGACAGTATAAATGAACGTATTTTTGAAAGTGAAATATTATTAATGGATAAGGCCCAATTTAATAGGGAAAAATCAATACCATGAATTCTCAGCATACGCTTCTACCACAAAGGAAAAGAAAGTCCACAATAATTTTTCAAATTCAATCATAAAATTAATGACTCGTTAAAACGATTTATTTTAACCTAAAAAAACCAAGCATTCCTTTTGAATACTGGTACCAATTGATTCTTTATTAAAATTTTACAAATTTTTGCGTTTAAAAAATCGCAGTAACCTATCAATAGTAGTAACTTGAAACCTGAAACTTGAAACTTGAAACAAAAAAATACAACTTCAATCCTTTAGAGTTAGTGAAACTTTGGTCAGATTTAAAATTGGCATACTCATGACCTACCACATAGAAACCGAACGGTTAATTTTACGAGAGCTACAACTGGCCGATTTGCCGGCTTGGTTTGCCATGGATTCAGACCCAGCGGTGCATACCTTTTTGGGCAATAAGCCCGTAAAAAAAATGGCAGAAATTGAACAAAATTTTCAATTTATTCAGCAACAATACGCTGAAAACGGCATTGGGCGCTGGGCTGCCATTGAAAAAGAAACGGGTGAATTTATCGGTTGGACGGGATTGAAACTAATGACCGAGCCTACCAATAACCAAATTAATTTTTATGATGTTGGCTACCGGCTAGCCCAAAAACATTGGGGCAAAGGCTATGCTACCGAATCGGCAAAAGCGGCAATAGCTTACGGTTTTACGGAATTGCAGGCTACTGAAATTATTGGCATTGCCAACGTTGACAATGTAAACTCGCGGCATGCTTTGGAGAAATGTGGTTTACAGTTTGTTGAAAAATTTGTGTTTGAAAAATGGCATCACCAATATTGCGATTGGTTGAAAATCACAAAGGAGCAATGGATTTTAAGACAACAAAATGAACATATTTAAAACCAAGCAATTAACGGACAGGCAATTCGCGCAAATCAACCAATTGTGGAATGAGGAATTTCCTGTAAAATTGGCCGATCGGTTTCCGATTTTGTTGGAGGGCGTTGAAAATTATTCGCATTACCTAGTAGAAGATGCCCAACAACAGGTCATGGCTTGGGCCGTTGATTTTGAAAAAGACCAGCAAGTTCGGTTTTCGATTATTGTGGCTGCAAAGCACCAAGGCAAAGGAATCGGCGCCTTGCTCATTAATCAATTAAACCCAGATTACGCATTAGACTTTGCAATGAAACCAAGACACACAAAAAGTTTGCATTTGCAAACTCCAATAAAAAAAATTGGTTCTTAATGACCTTAAAAAAACAAATATTAACGCCATTAAAAAGGGAAAAGGACAATAAATCTGGGAGTGCACGGACTTTTTTTACCACAGATGTAGCAGAGCTACATTGAGGACAAAAAACTGAATTGATTTAGACTTTTTTAATTGAAGCGAAAAATGAGGATTTTGGTTCCAGATTTTCACTTTTTTGCACTGCATAGCAGGGCTACGGAGTAATAAAAAGGGGCAATATGGGGCGAAAAGACCATTTTGCAGCCAATTGAAAAAAGTTTAGATCAATTCTCAGTACATTTCCAGATTTGCAGTCATTTTTTCTTGTAATAAATTTCTAATGCGTAATCTGGGATAAAGGCCGGAAATAAAACATTGTACGGCTGGGTCATTGACCACAACGCCGATCTGAAAAGAAATGGGCAACCCTATCAAACGCCCATGCCCTTTTATGTAAAACATGGATTTGAGATTTTACATGACTGCAGAATAGACAATGACATGATCAGGGCGGTTTTAATCAAATATAGTACTGCATAATAAATTGAGTATGATATCAACTTATAAATATTCGTTAGAAGGGCAAGAATCGGAACGACTGCTGTTTCGGAAAATAACCGAACAAGATTTTGACCTGTGGTTGCCATTTTGCAGCGATGCTTATTCGTTAAAATACATTTTTTCAGCTGAAGAAATGGCCCATGATGACCCAAAAGTGCGCTGTCAAATCTGGTTTGAACGCATTTTTAATCGCTACAAAAATAACTTAGGCGGCATGAACGCCTTGATTGCTAAAGATACAGGCGACTATGTTGGCCAATGTGGGTTGCTGCTTCAAACAATGGATGGCGTAGAAGAATTGGAAATTGGGTATTCATTGCTGCCCCAGTGGAGGGGCCATGGATTTGCCATTGAAGCAGCAATAAAATGCAAAGAATTTGCTTTTGAAAACCATTTCTGCGATTCGCTTATTTCAACCATACACGTCGAGAATCAAGCCTCTATTCAAGTGGCGATTGCCAATGGCATGACATTAGAGAAAACCGTGATGAGTCATGGCGATCCGGTACATATTTTTAGGGTTGAAAAAATATAATTCACCGCTTGAAACGCACTTTACGCTATGAACCAATGGCACTAATAGAAAACTTCAGCATCAAACCAATGGGTGCCATTTCAAAGGCACTTCTTGAAATGAACATTTTCAATTTCCAACAAGCAACCGATTTTATCAAACAGTTGCCTTATGGTAGAAATGTTGACAAAGAAAATCTGGTCAGTGTTTTGAGTGATGGCTGCGGAACGTGCAGCAGCAAACATGCGTTGCTGAAGCAATTAGCCATTGAAAATCAATTTTATACCGTAAAATTATTTGTTGGGCTTTTTAAAATGGGAAGTAAAAATAGACCTGCCATTGCAGCGACTCTTGAAAAATATAAATTGGCATACATACCCGAGGCACATTGCTATTTGAAACTAGGTAATGAAATCATCGATGTTACAAAAACGGATGCAAACCCCGACCATTTTATGCCTGATTTGATCGAAGAAATGGAGATTCAACCGCATCAAATTACCAGCTTTAAGGTGGATTACCATAAAAATTATATGGCTCATTGGCTTCGTGAAAACCGTGAAATAATGTACACGCCCGATGAAATGTGGGCCATTAGAGAACAATGCATTCAAGACTTAGCAACCCCATGAATTTAAAAACGAACCGACTGCTTTTGAGAGAAATTACAATCGATGATATTCCTAGTATTCATGCGCTCAACTCTTTGGCTGAGATTGATCAATACAACACAGCGGGAATTCCGGCAGATATCAAAGAAACCGAACAATTAATTATCCCAATTATTCACGATCAATTGGTACAGCCGAGGCCTCGGTATGTTTGGTACTTGACCGATGCTGACAATGAATTTGTAGGGCTAGTTGGTGTCGTCATGGGAAAACAGAAATATGAATCGTCCGAAATCTGGTATAAAATACATCCAACCCATTGGACTAAAGGGTTTGCTACCGAAGTGGTCCAAACCATATTACACTTTTGTTTTACCGAATTGAAGCTTCACAGAATAACGGCTGGTTGCGCGACAGAAAATATGGCATCGATCAGGGTTTTGGAGAAGTGCGGGTTTACAAGAGAAGGCCGGTGCCGAAAGATTTTACCCATCCGCGGGCAATGGGTTGACAATTTTGAATATGCCATTTTGGAGGAAGATTATTTCAAAGTGAAATTATAGATACGCAAACTACAGTATAAACTAACAGTTACAGGGTTTTAGGGTTTAATTGATGTACCTGTCTGGGAAAGCCATCGAACCGCAATAGAAAGCAGATGAAAATTGTTATATTGCCAACGCTGTTTATTTCTAAAACGACTTGTAATTCTGCAAATAAAGTACAATGAAAAACAATGTTGCCACCCGATTAGCTGTACTCTTGGAAACCATTCCTACCTTGCTGTTGGCGTTTTCTGAAGAAGAATTTTCACAGAAACCAAGTCCAAACAAATGGAGCAAGAAAGAAATACTCGGACACCTGATTGATAGCGCGGCTAACAACCACCAACGGTTGATTCGCACACAGTATGAAAACGTACCAGTCCTATTTTACGACCAAAACAAATGGAATGAATTAAACCATTATCAGCAGTTGACTGCCAACCATCTTATTCAATTCTGGACAATTTACAACCAACATGTGTTAGAAATTATTAAAAGAATGCCCCAAGCGCATCTAGGAAAAGAATGCCAAGTTGGAAATGGTGAAATGGTAACAATCCAATATATCATGGATGATTATGTGTTGCATTTGGAACATCATTTAAAGCAAATAATAAACGATGTAATTTAAAATGATTGCTGTTTTTTTATCCTAGGCAGGCAATATATTCTTCATCAAGACCTTGTTTAAACACCATTAAACGCAAAAAAATGACAGTAAATAGCCGTAAAAGCGAAACAACATGAATCAACGAATCACCGGTTTTGACCTAGCTAGAGCTTACGCCATATTTGGCATGTATATTGTGAATTTTGTTTTTTGTTTCGGCACCTTCAGGGATCAAACATGGATTGGCAAGTTCACCCATCTTTTTATTGGCAATTCAACGTCCATTTTTATTATTTGTGCGGGAATGGGCATGGTATTTTTAACGAATCGGTTTTCTAACAGTGCCGAAGAAAAAAGCGACCTAAAGTCAATGATTGCCAAACGGGCACTGTTCTTAACCGTTTTAGGGATTGGACTTTACAATTGGTGGCCTGGCGACATCCTCCACTTTTATGGTGCCTATATGCATATTGCCGCCTTTTTATTATTTATTCCAAAACGGTATTATTTGTGGATGGCACTTGGCTTTGTTTTGATTTTTCAACTGTTGCAATTTTTCATTCCCATTTTTACAAGTTGGAACCTAGAAACTACCAAATACGCTGACTTTTGGACACCTATTGGTTTTTTAAGAAACACCTGCTACAACGGTTGGAACGCCATTTTTCCGTGGTTTGCGTATTTTTTAGTGGGGATGTATTTGGGGAAATTAAACTGGCAAGACCAACGAACTTGGAGGAAATTGTTCTTGATTGGCTTTTGCATGCTCTTTGTGTGTAAAGCGATGCGGCTTTTCATCTTATGCGATTTTGAAAATCCGTTGCGGCATCAATTTTACATTGATTCATGGAATTATTTGATGGAGGATTATTTCCCAGCAAATATTCCATTTATGGTGATTACTGCAGGTTGGGCATTCATGGTGATTACAACTTGCATGTATATCGGCCGTCAATTTTCGTCGAGCAAATTTGTGACACTACTTGCACAAACGGGCAAGATGACGTTGTCACTTTATGTCTTTCACATGACTGTTGGTGTGCTTATTTTTTCGGTTTTAACCCATAAAAAATACACCGGTTTGCCACAAACTGAAGCACCCATTGAAACAAGTTTGATTTTGTTATATGCCGTTTTCTTTTTTGCATTGAGTGTAACGGCTGGCTATTTTTGGCGCAAGAAATATAAAAATGGGCCGCTGGAAACACTCATGCGAAGGATATCTGAAACCAAACATGTAAAATAACGCACCTCATTTATGATTCAGGGACTATACGAAACGCACCTTTTTGTTGAGAATGTAGAACGTTCAATTGGGTTTTATAAAAACATACTCGGTTTGGAGCAATGTTATTTTGAAGCCGAAAGAAGGGCCGCTTTTTTTTGGATTGGCAAACCAAAAGAGGCCATGTTGGGCCTTTGGGAAAAGCCAAAATCGGACATTGACAAACGACATTTCGCTTTTCGGTGCGAGGCCGAATTTATCTTAGAGAAATCGGAGGCATTTTTAAAGTCAAAAAATTTGACACCGTATAACTTTTTAAAAGACGGGACTGAAAAACCAATGGTATTTGCTTGGATGCCAGCCATTGCCATCTATTTTAATGACCCTGATGGCCATTATTTGGAATTTATTTCAATACTCGAAGGCGAAGCCAGGCCTGAACTAGGCGTGATTTCGCACGAGGAGTGGCTCAAAGCTACTCAATGACCACCAGTACATTTTGATATAAAATCTGATGGGAACATTTCAAAAGGATTTCTTGAAATGAACATTTCTCATTTCCAGCAAGCAGCCGATTTTGTCAAGCAGTTGCCTTATGGTAGAAATCTTGACAAAGAAAATCTGGTCAGTGTTTTGAGTGATGGCTGCGGAACGTGCAGCAGCAAACATGCTTTAATCAAGCAATTGGCCATTGAAAATCAATTTGAATCGCTGAAATTATGTATGGGGCTTTTTAAAATGAATAGAAGTGGTTTATACTTTTTTGATTGAAGCGAAAAATGAGGATTTTTGTTCCAGATTGTCACTTTTTTGCACTGCATAGCAGCGCTACGGAGTAATAAAAAGAGGCAATATGGGGCGAAAAGACCATTTTGCAGCCAATTGAAAAAAGTTTAAACCACTTCATAGCCAAAATACGCCTGCAATCAAATTGACACCCGAAAAATACAAATTGACATACATACCCGAGGCACATTGCTATTTGAAATTAGGTAATGAAATCATCGATGTTACAAAAAAGGATGCAAACCCCGACCATTTTATGCCTGATTTGATCGAAGAAATGGAGATTCAACCGCATCAAATTACCAGCTATAAAGTGGCTTATCACAAAAAATATTTGGTTCAATGGCTTCGTGAAAACCGTGAAATAATGTACTCGCCCGCTGAAATATGGGCCATTAGGGAGCAGTGCATTCAAGACTTAGCTACAAAATGACCGGCGCTGCATTTCCCTATATTTGCGTTAGCAAAGCTGATGAACCATGAAAAGATTTCCTTACAAACCAAAACCCCTATTTTATGTTATGGCTATCAGTGTCATAGTTTCTGCTTTACTATCTCCCATTATTTTTGGCATTGTTGGTGGGATTTGGTTTTTTGTGGCCCTAGTAAATTTTGCCAACCGCATCAACAAGGATAACGGATGTTAACTTATTGTTGAAAAAAAACAACTGCGATTGGTACCTTAAACAATTGTTCTCTAGTCAATTAACTTTTGATTATTACATCCAAAAGTAATTAACTTGTGATTCTTTTAGCGTTCAATAAAAGGGAACCAAAATAATTTTGTGCCTCAAACATCCATCAAAGAAAGTGGAATTTTAGCAACTTTACATTTTAAATAGGATCAGATGAAACAAAAACAATGTCATTAATTGAATAGTCATCAATGATAACATGACTAAATAAAATTTCATCTTTTATCGAAAGGACTTTTGAATCTTTTTCAGCAGATTCTAGTAAAGAAAATAAATCAGTGCCCAAATGAAGAAATAGCGTCGTTAAAAATTGCGCATATTCATCAGCTTTTGAGCCCGAATGATCTCTTTTTGAGATCAAGCGATCAAATAAATCTTTTCCTGTCATACTACAAAGATATAGATGATTTTAAGCAAAATAATATTGACTACTGACAATTCAGCACTTATACAGGCACAAACCTTGAAGTCTAGATCATGTAATTGTTTGAATTAAAGTTGTAGCAAAAGCCATTGAACTGCAGCAGAAAGGTCCTGAAAATGGTTATCTTTCGAACTTGGAAGTAGGGACGGATCATGAATTCAATGGGTTGCACGATGCAAAAAACGATTATCTTTAGACCAACAAAATGAACTAGTCTACACCTAAATAAAATGAATTGGAATTAAAAAACAAAAAAATTGTAGCCATCATTGCACACCCTGATGATGAGACAATTGGCTGTGGCGGATTTTTATCAAAAGCAGCCAGACAAGGTGCAACTTGCAAGGTGATTTTACCCCTTAAGCGCACCAATCAACGAGAAGTAAATAATTGGATAGATCAGATAAGCCATTTCCACCTTGCGTGTAATAAACTCGGCGTTACACCTGTGGTGTTGGATGAATTGGTACAAGACGACGTGGCAACCATTAGCATTCAAAAAATTGCCGCCTCCATCAGTGAACATATCAATTGGGCAGATGTTGTTTTATGCCATTGGAAAAATGACCTCCATCACGCACACAAAGCAATTGCAAACGCAGTAGAGCTCGCTACACGGCCCTTTAGAAATGCCAAAACAGTGTTGTGCTTTGAAGTGGCCACGTCAACGGACCAAGGTTTTGAAAACAGCTTTTCTCCCAATTGTTTTGTGTTTTTAGACGAAACTGATGTGAACAACAAAAAAATAGCGATGGAACAGTATAATTCAGAAATTTTCCAAGGGAGAACCCCCACCGACTTAGAAAATCAAATGCGCTATCGCGGCAGTCAATCTGGGTCTGAATATGCAGAAGCGTTCGTTATTGCCCGGTATTTCATAACATAGTATTTCAAATGAACAAAATCACCGCTGCGGTTCTTATTGTTGTTACTTTTCCGGTCGTTATCGTGATTGCTTTGCTCATTAAAGTAAAATACCCTGGGCCACTGTTTTATTCGCAGGTCCGAGAAGGTAAAAATGGCAAACCATTTAAAATTATTAAAATGCGGACAATGGTGGACAATGCAACTGTAATTTTAAATCAGTTACTTAAAAGCGATGCCGCATTGGCCGCATCATGGAAAGAAACCGGGGTAGTCAAAAATGATCCGAGAATTGCTGGTGCCTTGGGACGGATTTCACGCCAATTAAGCATTGATGAGCTTCCTCAATTGATTAATATTTTGAAGGGCGAAATGGCATTTATTGGACCAAGACCATTGGAGATTCCATCAGTAGAAGCCTTAAACCCAAAAACGAGAATGTTTCGACACAAAGTACTGCCTGGCATTACTGGATTAGTGCAAGTTAAGTTCAGAAATGCAAGCATCAGGCAAATGATTTTTTATGATCGGATTTACATCCAAAATCAAAATATTTGTTTAGACGCCTATATACTTTGCCTAACAATAATCGCCATATTCAAACGAACAGGCGCTTAAAACACTGACCCAAACTCGATCTTCATTTTGCGCTACGTATAGCTGGAAACCAAAACATGGCATTAATTGGTTTAATCGCAATACCGCAAAAGTGAGGTGTAGCGACTGTGAGCAATATAGATTCATGAATACGTTAACTTCTTTAATGCTAGCAAAAGCTGTAGCACTTTTAGTCGGGCCTCAATGAAGAACAAGGCATTTTTTTGATGGGTCGATTCTAATCTACAAGTAGGTGTACGCTATTGTTAATTGCAATTGGTGATTGGTATGCTGTTGCAGGGCAAACGCTCGTTTTAAAAAGGCAGTTATTATTTCAATAAGCCCAAAATTATCTGGCATCGAATCAGTGATTTTCACAACAAAATAGTACATTGCAACCAAAACCAAAGTTTTGAAACCTCGGTTATTATTGCAAATAAAATCCACTATATTCATCTTCCAATTCCACATTTACCAAAAGTAATTTTATGAAAAAAACAATCCTACTTTTTGCCATACTTGCTTGCAACCTGCTCAGTTTTTCACAAACACCGGCACTTACAATTACGCAACCAACTTGCGCCTCGCCTTTTGGATCTGTTCAAGTGAGCAGCCCATTAAGCAGCACAGGAACTGTTGCATCAAACTTATATATTTCAGAAGTGACGGATGCAAATTTGAGTGGACTTTCGTATATTGAAATTTATAACGGCACGGGGGCCACCGTAAACCTTGTCAATTATAAACTAAAAACATTTTTAAACGGCTCTACAAGCGCCAGTTGTGATTTGCCCTTATCAGGCACGTTGCAGACAAGCAACGTGTTTATTGTAGCAGTTGGAAGCTCCACTAATCTTGGCGGCGTCACGCCAAACCAAACTTTTGTGGCCTGCGCTGGCTTTAACACCAATGACGCCGTAATGCTAACTACAAGCAGCAACGTAGCCATTGACTTGTGGGGTGATACAAATGGAACTGTATTTACACCTCAAGGACAACCTGGCTACACGTACAGACGCCATATAAATGCGGCGGTTCCAAGTTTAACGTGGAACCCAAACGATTGGGATGTACTTGACCCAGAAGATTATTCAAATGTGGGCAGTTATTCAACGGTCATTAACTACCAATACAGCTTGGATGGAGGTGCTTTTCAGACAAGCCCTTTTTTTGGTCAAATTTTACCTGGAACACACACCATTACGGCAAAAAATATGGCAACTAGTGCCACCGCACAAACACCTTTTGATATTCATTCAGCACCAGTTGAAACTACCCCTACTATCTATTTTGCTTATCCTACGCCATTGTGTCAACTGTCATTTTTTTCGATCTCGCCAGTCCTAAGCTCTAATTTTACAACTGGTGGCACTTTTACGTCTGTTCCAGCTGGACTCATTATCAATCCTTCTACCGGGGTGATTGACATAAACGCTTCAAATATAGGTAATTATACTATTACCTACACAGTACCCTTCAATCCTGCCCTTTGCATGCTTGGCGGAATGAGTTCGTTTAATTTTACAATAAACGCGCCAACCGTACCTGTCACCAATTTCTCTTATACATCGCCTGTATATCAAAATTGTAATGCCGTCATTGTTCCAATCCCTTTGCCCAATTTCACCTATGGTGGCACCTTTACGGCTACACCCAACAGCCTTAGCATAAACCCAACAACTGGCGCAATAGATACAAATAGTTCAAGTGCTGGGATTTATTCGATTACATATCACGTTGCTGCAAATCCCGCCACTTGTACGGCAGGAGGAATGAGTGATTTTGCGTTAACAATTTTACCACCGTCTTTACCCTTCACCGATTTCTCTTATCAAACGCCAGTTTGTCAGAACAGTAATTTTGTGCTTGTTCCGCAGACTTTCCCTGATTTCACATACGGTGGCACTTTTATGTCGCCAATTGGCCTATACGTTAATCCAGTTACTGGTGAAATCCAAACAAACAATTCACTTCCTGGCACTTACGTGGTTACTTACAACGTTGCGCCAAATTCGGCCACTTGTAGTGCTGGCGGAATGTACTCCACTGTACTAACAATACTTCCTCAAAGCACCATGCCACAAGGCGCAGCCGATCAAACACTGACCATGGCCAATGCAACCTTAGCAAATGTAGATGTATTACCTTCCAATGTCGTTTGGTACAGTAGCTTGTCAAATGCTTCCGCTGCGACAAACGCTTTACCTGCTAACACTCCTTTGGTGGACGGCGCCCTCTATTACGCGGTGAACACTGCTGGAAATTGTCCCAGCGATCCATTGGCTGTTACTGTACATATCAACCTATCGAGCAGTAGCTTTGCAGACTTCACTTTAAAGATAATGCCAAATCCAGCAACCACTTCCCTATCCATTCAAACCCCCACTCATTTGACCATTGATAAAATAACCATCAGCGATTTGAGCGGCAAAACAATAATCACCCAAATTCCGATGGCCAACAACCAATGTAACATAGAGCAATTGGCAGCGGGCATGTACCTGATTGATGTGTATTCGGGCGAACAAAAATGCCAAGCAAAGTTTATTAAACAGTAAAAAGCTGAATTCACAAACAGCCGTTTCAAACAATGGGAAATCTTGGCGGACATTCAAGTTCAGGTTTTGCAATAAACATCATTTTAAAAAACACAAATAGTTGCAAAATGCCTCACCTCAACAGGCCGTAAAACGCGTTCGACCAGCTAAAATCCCCCTCCTACTTCAAGAAACAATTCCATTTCAATAGTAGGTGATCACTTATTATTATGCCATCGCAATATTAAAATTGTCATCGTACAGTGCACAATGGCCGCCAATCAACACGTTTTAAAATTCAAGGCGTTTATCGCCCTTATATACTTGTTTCCCCAGTCCGTGTTTGACTAAAATCGTTCCACGTATAAATGATTGGCAACGCCTTGACAATAATCGAAAAAGCATTCACCATATAGATCTGCGGATAGGCACCAAAATACAGGCACACCGAAGAATCGATGCCCACCCAAAAACTGAATGCCACAATAATGGCAGTTCGGGCCCATTTTTGTTTTTCTTTGAAAGCATACTTGGCTATAAAAGCCAATAAAATGTAACAGCAACAAATGGTACCACCCAAAGGTCCATAAATAAAAGCGCGGAATGGCGCGACCTCAGGCGGAAATTGCGTCGTGTGCCAAAAAACGCGGGTAAGCATTTGATTGTAAGGTGCGAATAATATATTGTTGCCATACAAGGCAAAAACAATGCCGAATAAAGCAAAGAGTAAACTCGTGTAGTAGAGCCATTTTTGCCAGAATAAAAAATGTTGATTGTTAAAATGGTTTTCCATGCGTTTGATTGATAAGTCCTTTTGCTAATGAAGGGAATGCGTTACATAATTCAATGGTTCGATTTGCTAAAAATGACGATTCGGACAGGCGTTGTAAGTGCCGGCTTAAATTAATCCGGGTCGAGAATTCTTGATTCCAAAACTGCGTGTACTTGGCCACCAATTGTTGTTTGGAAATTTCTTTTAAAAAGAATTGGTCAAAATGCTGTGCCAATACAGAGGCAGATCTGAGCGCCATGCTCATGCCATTGCCCGTAATGGGCGCCATGCTGCCGGCTGCATCGCCCAAAAAAAAGCACTCGTCTGAAACGGGTTGTTTAATGAGAAAATTGATGCCACTGACGGTTACCGGTTGTTTAAATAAAAAGTCAGCGGTGGTAAATACTTCTTCTAAGTGGCTGTTTTTAAATAAATTAGTCTTCTCTAATTCTGTAATGGCATGCTGCCCTTTTTGCAGGTATTTGGCATTCACCATATAGCACAAGCACGATTTGTCTTCTTCTATATTTGAAATGCCGCAATAGCCCCCCGGAAAATTATGAATCTCAATTAAATTTGGGTTTCTTGGCATTTTAATATGATACTTAATCCCCACGTAATTGGTGTCAATTCGCTTAGCGCCTGCCGTTTTCAAATTTGATTTTCGGCCCGTTGCATTGCACACCAAAGCAGCATGAACCGCACTGCTACTTGTTTGAATCGCATACTTATTTTGATGGACATCAAAGTGAATGTCGAGCGCTTTCTTGTTGAGCATGAATACGACCCCTTGATTTTTCGCTTCATGAAACAGCAGTTCCTCCAAGAGGTACCGACTGATGCCGAAGCCCCCCAGATCAAGCGCCGTAGTAAAGGCCTTGCTGCTGCCCGTAGTCAATTTGAATTGATTGATCATCGGCAAATGAATGGCAGCCAAAGCAGGACAAAGTTGTTGTAAGTAGTGGTGCGATTCCATCGATATATATTCCCCGCATACTTTGTGGCGGGGATAGGTCCCTTTTTCAATGACGATGACTTGGTGCCCGCGTTTTTTTAGGTCGATTGACAAAGAAAGACCAGCTATGCCTCCGCCAATAATTGCGACATCATAGCTCATTCGGTAGCAATTAAAATGTACCGAAATGCCCAACTCCAAGTGACAGAATAGTTTGTGTAGCCCGCTTTTTCAAGTAATGAAATCAGTTCATTTCTTTTAAAACCCCGTTTAACAGAAATGGGCGCATCGTTCCTGACCAAATACGATTTGGAGAAGAGGGTGGTCAGCCATCGAATGCTGTAATAGGCAAACCAATGCCTTTGCAAGTCATTAGCGAGGATGATGCAGTGATTGGATTTGCCAAATTTTAACAAATCAACGATTTCTTCATCGGTAAGGTGGTGCAAGAATAAGCTGCAATGGATCACATCTATTTGTTGCAGCAGCTCGGCCGATATATTCCGGTAATCATCGCAAATGAGTTGGGTGTTGTTGTAAGCAGCCAAATTTTTCTTGGCATATTGAACACAGTCATCCTTTAAATCAACGCCATAAAAAAACAGGTTCAGTCCATGCTGCTCAGCATATTTTTGCATCTGCTTAATAGCATCTCCCCCACCAAATCCAATATCTAACACTGTACGAACGGGCGTTTCCGTTTTTAAAATGGCCGCCAATCCTTTTCGTGTGGCGTGATATCCGCCCAAACGGCTGTTGATTACATCCAATTCGATGAGATTTTGATACAGGTCTTTGGTTTCAATTTGGTTGCCATCGAGGTATTCCTTTTCGGTGGATCTATACTTCAACAGCATGATTTTGATGGATTGGATTTGACAGGTTCAAATGACTGGTATTGACCGATGAAAGGCTTACCATTTCCATGTTCAAGCCCGGTCCGAAAGCGCAAGAAAATATCTTTTTACTTTCCATTTCGTCGGCATTTTTTATTTTATTGAAAATGCTACTTAAAATAAAAAGAATGGTGGGCGACGACATATTGCCGTATTGCTGCATGATCTGCATCGACTCGGCTACCTGATCGTCTTGCAGGTGCAAACTTTGTTGTACCGCTTCCACGATTTTAACACCACCCGGATGAATGGCCCAATAGTCGATGTCCGCTTTTTCATTTCCTAGAAAATGCGCCACCACGTCATGAATGTGTGCTTTGATGGCACCCACTACCTGGGCGCTTAAATGCATCCTGAAAGCCGTTGAGGAAATATCCCACTTCATCAGATCGGCTGTATTTGGCACGGACGCGCTGCCAATGTGGTCCATTTGCAACACCACTTTATGCTGCGCATGTTCGCTTTTGTTGCCACAGACAATGACTGCTGCTGCGCCATCAGCAAATAATAAATTGGCAATAATGTCTTCGTTGACATCTGAAGGGTAAAAGTGCAGCGAACAAAGTTCGGCGCTGACAATCAGAATGCAGGCGTGCGGCGTTGACTGTGCAATATAGTGGGCCTGTTTCAGCGCTTTTAGTCCGGCATAACAACCTAAGAAATTCACTGCCGACTTTTCGGTGTGTTCAAGACCGTACTTTTCTGCAATCATAAACTCCAAGCCCGGCGCCATTAAACCCGTGCAACTCACCGTGATGAGGTGCGTAAAATCAGCAGGTTTAATAGTACTTTGACGCAAAACTTTATCAATTGCTTGACTGGCCAAAGGCATTATTTTTACTTTATACAATTGCATCCTTTTTTCGATGGGTTGCATAAAATCGCCGTTGGTATATAACTCGTAGTTATTCCCTTGGTAGTCAGGAATGCAACTATAGCGGCGCTCTATTTTTGTTTTTCTATTTAAAACGTATAGTTTTTTTATAAAGTGGTTTGCTTGATCTGGATGAAAGGCTTGCAAATAAAATCGGGTGAGGTCCTCTTTTCCAATTTGGTACTCGGGAACAGCAGTTGATATGTTGAGTATGTACGACATGACGAATTATTTAAGGAGTAGCATAAAGAAAAACAGGTTATTGAGTAACGATGAAAGCACCAGCATCATCATGGTGTTTTTAAAGTTAACATGCGTGGCATCTTTAAACGATTTGAGGGCCCACCAAAAAAAATAAATAGTCGATGGGAGCATCACCATGTTAAAGAGCCAAAAATTGTTGATGGTCGTTTTTTCATTAAAAGAAAAATAAATAAACAGCGTCGCTATCAAAAACATCCCCATTGAAAAAAGGAATGTTCCCTTAATGCCAAGTAACATGCTCAGCGTTGTTACCCCATCGTTTTGATCTGCTTCGTGCTGGTAAATTTGCGTAAGCGGATAGATTGTTGCAATAAAAAAAGAGGACGCGATGGCCGAACATACGACCGCTGGGTTCGAAAATAATTGCACCGAAGACAAGGCAAATATGTTTCCGCAGAAAATCCAAGCACCTTGAAAAATGAATACAATGAGAAAGCCTACGATTGGCAATTTTTTGAACCGGATGGTTCTATTGCTGTAAAGCCGGGAGGCAATAATATAAACGGCCACAAAAAATGCAAAATACGTGTTGACCAAAAAGGAAAGCACTATCGCGCTCGCGTCCATCACATTTGACACATGCAGCAGCAGTTTGGTCGGTTTTGGTGGAGCCGCCAAGCCGCCAATGGGCCCTTCATCTTGATCTTGGTAGCTGTTATAGCCGTTGCTAGACGGAAAAACTAAAAGATGCCAAATAGCGATTACTAAAAATAACTGAAAACTGAAAGCAGGCTGAATATAGAAAAATGAAAACAACGAAACGGGCAATAAAAATATTGAAAACGGCAACCTCAGCAGTTTGATTGTATTTTTTAATTCGCTCATCTAGTTAAGGGGTTTTACAAATTGGCATTCTAATTGTCACATTTTCAATGAGTAAAAGTCCACATTATATTACTATTAAGTATTACAGAATTTTTGTGAAAATTTATATCATTTGCAAATGAGGAGAAGCACTTTTTACGATGGTGAACGGGTTTCAAGGTTTTAAGTTTTAGTTTCAAGCTTCAAGTTTCAAGTTTCAAGTTTCAAGTTTCAAGTTTCAAGTTTCAAGTTTTAGGTTTTAGGTTTTAGGTTTTAGGTTTCTTTCAATCAATCGAAGGCAATAGCGGGAAGCCAAAAGTTGAACGTTGTTTCAATAGATCTGTTGGGGCGGTGCTTGCGGCTGCCTTGTTTTTGAATAGGTAGTAATTATGAATACCTTGTAGGGGCGACCCTTGTGGTCGCCCTGTTTTTGAATAGGTAGTAGTTATGAATATCACGTTGGGGTCGACCTGCGTGTCTGCCGAGATGAGGCAGAACAATCTAATGTTCACTACTTGTTCTCGAACTTCGAATTTGATGTTCAGAGCTTGGTCGAAGAGGTATTTAGCTTGGTCGACGAGGTTTTTAGCTTGGAATTTGATGTTCAGAGCTTGGTCGAAGAGGCATTTAGCTTGGAATTTGATATTCAGAGCTTGGTCGAAGAGGTTTTTAGCTTTGAATTTGATGTTCAGAGCTTGGTTGAAGAGGCTTTTAGGAGACTGGACAGAATTTTGTGTAACCTCAAAAATCGTAAAAAAATCCCGCTAACCAAAGCTAACGGGACTTTCAGACTTATAACCTTCGTAAAACTCAAAACTTTGACAATAGGCTATATATCATTTTTTGAAATTTGTTGGGGCTCCGCCCCAAACCCCAAATAATCAAATGAATCAAATAAATTAATCCCTGAGGCAACGGACCGAAAAACCGTCTGTCTCAATGTAGTTGTTGCGGCTGGCTCTGCTGTAGTTATAGTTCAGGCCGCGGTACCAACCAGGCGTTGTAGAATTCTCAGACGAACTCCACCAACTGCCGCTGGTGCCAACGCTGTAGAATGTTCCATCGTAGTTGCGGTAACCGCCTGGAAGACCTGTAAAACCGCTGCTGTTGGTGTTGGTAATTCCGCTAAATGGCGCCCACAAGGTAGTGGCTTTCATCTTATTACCTGCAACTGATTCGCCACCTAAAAAGGTGGTTAAAGTAGTCCATTCAGCATCAGAAGGAATGTGGTAGCCTGTGGGGGCTAAACCACGTGGGTCGTTCACTGCATACCAATTGTATAACTTGCCATAAACTGGTCCATTGGCTGTGTCGTTGTTGTTATAACACCATGCGCCAGTGGTCAGGGCTGCCCAAGCGGTGGGGTCTTGAACTTGGGGAATATCATCACCGTTGCGGTATTTGCACACATTGAGGTTTTTTTGCATCCATACTTGTGAGCCAATGGTTACTGTTGGGTAGGGTGCAGTGGTGTCACCGCAGGGAGAGGGAGTCGCTGTTGGCCGCTTAAACGTAATACTGTCCAAATCGGCGGTTTTAATGGAACGTTTTTCCAATAAAGCCCCTGATTTCCAAAAGTAAATGGAGTCGTTTTGGGCCTGCGTTAATGAAATGCTTAATAGCGAAATGACGAAATAAAACTGTCTCATGGTTTATTGTTTTAAGAATTGAATCGTTTGGGTTTGCGTGCCTGCCACTATTTTACACAAATAACTCCCGGCTGGCAAGTGACTTACTTCCACTTGGGGGTTGTTGCCTGTAAAAGCGTTTTGGGCAAGGAGCAAGCGGCCATCTATGCTGTAAATGGCCAATTGGCTGATGGTTTGGGTGGTATTGTAGTTGGCAATGTTTAGCACCGAACCTACGGGGTTTGGGTACACCAAAAAGCGGTTGTTTGCCATTTCATTCGAGGCAACTTCTAACGGAAAATCAGCGAATTTCACATAGCGGTTGTCCGCCAAGGCAAAAGTGCCATAGCCACCCGTGGTGTTGGTCACCAACATATTGCCTCCCGAAAAAGTAATTTTCTGAATATTGGCCACGGAATACACACTTTGGGTTCCTGCATTAGGCATTACATACATGTTTTGGGCATGCACGCCCATAAATGCCATTCCAAACAGGAGCAGCAGGCTAAGTTTGAATTGTTTCATAATAAAGATATTTAATGTTTAAAATAGTGTTGTAAACCCAATAAATTGAATCAATTACAAAAAAAGAAATTAAATAATCCATAGCCAAATTTTTAGCCATTAAACTATTGTAAACACATTGAGTTTCAGGTTTCAGGTTTCAAGTTTGTTGAGGCGAGCTAAAGCTCGTGGACCTGACTGCCACTGGCAGTCCTCCTCTATAACTCATATGCACCGTTCGGCCTTTGGCCTCGGGTCAGGTTTCAAGTTTGTCAAAAGGCGAATCAAGGCAATAGCCACAATGCAACAGTAAGGACAGCTCAACGGCTGTCCTTTGTTGTTTTGTGTAATTTTGGTGATATATTACTAGAATTGGAGGATTGGGTTCTTTTAGATTTTCAATCAATGATAACTGTTCTGCGAAGCTGTGCAAGTGTGACTTATTAACCTCACCCCCAAACCCCCTCTCCCAAGGAGATGGGGCTTTAATTTTAAGTAATTATTGTGTATTATTAGATTTATGAGCAATCTTTTCTCTTGCCTCTTTTTTCTTTCTTCTGACTTTTCCCAGCAAAGAAAATGAACAAAGACGTGAAACAACAGCAAGAGGTCAAGTAGAAACTAAAAGGTCTTATGAAAATCATGTCATGCTAACTCATGAACCATGATGATGAGATTTAGCTTCGCTGAACTTACGTTTCTCCTTCGTCGAAATGACAAAATAAGGTTTTAAATCAATGTTTACTTTTCTGCGAAGCTTAACAGGTACCGGCCCGCATATGTAGTCATAAGTTTCGCTAGCCGCAAAAAATCGCGAAGCCTTGGAGGGATTTTCGGCCAAGCGAAACTGGTTTTGCCGAAGGCAAAAATGACCTTTTATGCGGGCCAAAAAGGCCCTTTCTTTTGGTTCGTTTTCTT
>NKJD01000078.1 GCA_002256385.1 Flavobacterium sp. BFFFF2 | reverse complement strand
ATTTATGATCAAACAACTAAAATCAGTTTTTATAAAAGCTAACCTAGAACTAAACAGCGGAAAATATCTCAGCAAAGAAGCATTCATCAATCAATTAAATGTTGCTTGAGTTTTTCAGCAGACCCTATTTAGTGTTTATTTCTCCGTTGTACGTAAGTATAAAAAAATCACTTCATGAAACAGATCGACGAGCTTAAGGAAGGTGGTTTTGCCATAATGAACGGTATCTATTCTTCGGTCGAAGTTGAAAAGATTTTAAGTATCATTGAAAATACAAATTCGGACAAAGACACATTTCGAAAAACAAATGACTTGTTTGCCATTCGACAATTCCTGAAAGAAGTTCCCTCTATTTCAACACTTGTTTTCAATGACAACTTGGTTTCAATTTTAGCTGAATTGTTTGGCGATAATTACTTTGTGGTTAAAAGTCTTTACTTCGACAAACCGGCCCTTTCAAATTGGTATGTTTCCTATCACCAAGACTTAACAATTTCAGTAGACAAAAAACGTGAGGTGGATGGCTTTGGTTTTTGGACAAAAAAGCAAGATCAGTTTTCTGTTCAGCCACCATTGGATATTTTGGATAATGTGGTCACAATCAGAATTCATCTTGATGACACGGACGAAAATAATGGTGCTTTAAAAGTTGTTTTGAAATCTCATAATCGAGGAATCTACAGACCTGAAACAATTGATTGGACCGCAGCACAAGAAGTAAGTTGCCATGTTCAGAAAGGTGGCATTATGTTAATGAAACCTTTGTTATTGCATAGTTCAAGCAGGACAACAAACAATAAACAAAGAAGAGTCATTCATATTGAATTTTCAAGTTTAGAACTGCCAAATGAATTAAATTGGTCTGAACGATTCAATTTGACCTAAAGAATCTGAACTACTAGCACAAGGGTCTTTTTCTTAAAAAGAGCCAACAAGAAAGAGCAAAGAGAAAGAGCAAAGAGAAAGAGTGGGGATTATTAAATTTTGAAATGAAATTTTGAGATATTCTGATTAAAACTCATTTTATAACTTTAGGAATTAAAGGCTATTGAGTAGATGAATACCTTTGCCAGCAGGGTGGGCTTTGGAGGCGCCTTGCGGGAACTGAAAACCTGGATTTAGATATTGACCTCCGGAAAAGGACTTTAGGCTTTCAACTTAAGCTTCGCTCCGTTCGCCCCTTTCGTTCCAATGGAGCTCGAGTCAACTTTTTACTTTCGACTTTTGACTTTAGCTTCGCTCCGTTCGAACCATTCGTTCCGATGGTTCTCGGGTCGACTTTTGACTTTTGACTTTCGACTTTAGCTTCGCTCCGTTCGAACCATTCGTTCCGATGGTTCTCGGGTCGACTTTTGACTTTTAACTTTCCAACTTTTAACTGATGTAATATTTTAATACATTTACATCATGATTTCGGAGCAACAAATTAGTATCATTATCAACACCTTAAAGCCATTTAAACCAAGTAAAATTGGCATTTTTGGTTCGTATGCCCGTGGTGAAAACACCGACGAAAGTGATATTGATATTTTATATTCTTTTAATTCAATTTACAGTTTATTTGATCTGATTGGTTTACAAAATGAATTACAAAATAAACTAAGTAAAGAAATTGACTTAGTAGAATTTAATTCGATACACCCTAAACTGAAAGATCGAATTTTAACGGATGCAAAAATTGTTTATGAAGAATAGTGTAGAAAATGATTTGTTTAGGTTGGGACATATACTAGAGTGTGTCGATAAAATCACTTTTTTAGTGGATTCCTGTAAAACAGTTGACGATTTTAAAAGTAAATGGATCGTGCAAGATGCCATGCTTAGAAACTTTGAAATTGAAGTGTTTTAACTTTTTTGATTGAAGCGAAAAATGAAGATTTTTGTTCCAGATTGCGACTTTTTTGCACTGCATAGCAGCGCTACGGAGTAATAAAAAGGGACAATATGGGGTAAAAAGACCATTTTGCAGCCAATTGAAAAAAGTTTAAAACACTTCATGATCGGTGAAGCTTCAAACCATATTTCGGATTTGACCAAACAAAATTATCCATCTATTGAGTGGCATAAAATAAGAGGCATGCGAAATTTTGTGTCACATGAATATTTTAGTACTACGCTGGAGACTATTTGGCAAACAGCCATTGAAAACATACCTGTTCTTAAAACCCAAATTGCGCAAATCATTGCCAACCTCGAGTAAGTCCTGATCAGAGATCAACAGAAATTTTAATCTATATAAGAAAAAAACCGATCAGAGATGACCGGTTTTTTTTGTTTAGAAGCAAGACCAAGAACCAAGAAGAAAGAATGTCAAATTTTGACCCGAAGGCCGCAGGTACGAACGGTGCATATGAGATATAGTGGAAGACTGCCAGTGGCAGTCAGGTACGCGAGTTTTAGCTCGCCTCAACAAAACCTGAAACCTGACCCGAGACCCGAAGGGGCGAACGGTCCGAAGGAAAACCTGAAACCTGAAACAAAAACTTACTGTTTCTTCCGCCTTTTCCGTTCTTCAATCCACAAATAGAGTGGGGGAATCACAATCGGGGAAAATAGTAGGGTGGAGGTTAGTCCACCGATGATCACCGTTGCCAAAGGCCGTTGCACATCGGAACCTATGCCTGATGAAATGGCGGCTGGGACCAATCCGATGATGGCTACTACCAAAATAGACAGCAGCGCACGAAGTTGTTCTTTTGACGCTTCGCGGATGTTGACAAGGGGTAAATGGGCTGTGTTTTGTTGCGCCCGATTAATGGCTGAAACCAATAAAACGCCCGCCATGACTGAAATCCCAAAAATACTCACAAAACCAACTCCCGCCGATACATTAAAATAATATCCCCTGAGCAACAAGGCAACGATACCGCCACCCAAAGCAAATAAGATGCAGCTCATGGTCACCAAGGTGTCTTGGAAATTTTTGAATAACAGGTATAAGAACATGAAGACCACCACGATGGTAAGCGGAATGGTAAACAACAATTGTTTGCCAGCCCGTTCTAAATTTTCATATTGGCCGCCATAAATCACGCGGTAGCCTTTGGGCACGTGAATTTGTTTGTCTAGTTTACCTTTTAACTCTTTCACAAATCCACCTTGGTCACGGCCACGGATGTTGGTCCGCACAGTAATCATTCGTTTGCTGCTGTAGCGGTAAATATTGGTTTGGCCTTCCACAAAATGGATGTCGGCCAATTGACTCATGGGAATCAGCGCGCCATTAGACGAGGGCACTTGCAAGCTTCTAATGACATCGATCGAATTTCTGAACTCGGGTAAAAACCGCACGACAATGTCATAGCGTTTGGTGCCGTCGTATAAGGTGGAAATGGTTTTGCCGCCAATGGCCGCTTCAATCATGTTTTCGATGTCCGACACGTTGATGCCAAATCGGGCTGCGGCTTGTCGGTCAATATTGATGGCCAATTGTTCTTGTGGCCCTTCTTGTTCAATATTCACATTGTCGGCCCCTTGGGTCGCTTTGACAATGGCTGCAATGCTGTCGCCTTTTTGACGCATCATTTTTAAATCATTCCCCACCACCGAAATGGCCAAATCGGCAGCACTACCCGTTACAATTTCCATGACTTGGTCAATAATGGGCTGTCCCGATGAAATGGCCACTGCCGGCAATTGTTTTTTCAAATCGGTTTTAATGCGTTCTACCAATTCTTTTTTGGTAATGGTGTCGCTCCACAATTTGTATTCTTTAAGCCCGATTAAAATTTCGTTTCGGTTGGCCGGAAACGGGTCGGTTCCTTCGTCGTTGCGGCCTGTTTGCGAAATCACAAAGGCAATTTGTGGGTATTTGGCAATAATGCTCCTGATTTTTGGGGCATAAGTCGTGTTTTCTTGGATGGTAATTCCCGACGGAAAATTGGCCCGGATAAAAATAGATCCTTCGTCAAGCGCGGGTAAAAATTCGGTACCCAATTTTAGCCCAAATCCGATAAAAATAGCGACGACTGCAAAACCAACGAGCACTGATTTCTTGTAATTATGGAGCAAAATATCCAAAAACGAAGCATACCATCTTGACAACCCATCCAACACAGGGTTCTTGTGTTCTTTCATGGAATGGTCCGAACTGGTCAACGCTTTGTTGTAGGCAAATGAAATCAGCACTGGGATAAAGGTAAGTGCTGCCAACATCGATCCAATCACGGCAAATGCCAACGTAAGGGCCATCGGCGAAAACAATTTACCTTCGACACGGGTCATTAATAAAATGGGCAAATAAGCCAAAATAATAATGGTGACCGAAAAGAAAATTTCTCGTCCGACTTCTTGTGCCGACATCAATGTAATGCGGATAATTCCTTGTTTTTTGTCTTCTTCAGAGGCATTCCTGTATTTCCGAATGAGGTGCTCGGCCATGACGCAAGCGCCATCAACGATAATACCAAAATCAATGGCACCCAAGGACAGTAAGTTGGCTGGAATGCCCGTTAATTTCATTAAAATAAAGGCAAACAACAACGAGAACGGAATAGTCAAAGCCACCACCAAGGCACTGCGGAAACTTCCTAAAAAGAGCACCAATAAGATGATCACAATGGAGATGCCTTCAAGCAACGTATGCGCAACAGTTTCTAAGGAATGGTCAATCAAAAAGCTACGGTCATACAACGGCCGAAGTTTAACACCCGCTGGCAATTCCGTTTCTTGCAGTTCGGCCATTCGTGCTTTGAGCACCTTCAGTACTTCGCTGGGATTTTCATAGCGACGCAATAAAATAATTCCCTCCACGCCACTATTTACATTGACGTGTCGTTCATTGACGGTGTATCCAAAAACGCCACTTGGCGGCGGTGGTGTAATTTCAATGGTCGCCACATTTTTTACAAAAATAGGCACCCCACTCACCGATTTAATGACGATGTTTTCAATGTCCGATTCATTTTTCAAGGCACCCAACCCTCGTACCGCAAATCCTTGGCCACCGCGAGAAATGATGTTTCCGCCGGTGTTTTTGTTATTGGATGTCACGGCTTCCATGACTTCACCCAAGGTCAAGCCATATTTGCGCAATTTATCGGGCGAGGTAATGACGTGAAATTGCTTTAATGGGCCGCCAAAAGTGGTCACATCGGCTATACCAGGCACTTGTAATAAAGCAGGTTTAATGACCCAATCTTGCAAGTCGCGCAATTCTGTTTGGCTCATGGTAGGCGGTGCCTCCACCACATACCTAAAAATCTCACCTACCGCGGTGGAAAGCGGCGCCAATTCTGGGTTTACCCCATCGGGCAATTCGGCAGCGGCCAAGCGTTCAATGACTTGTTGGCGGGCAAAATAATCGTCGGTGCCGTCTTTAAAAGTTAATTGCACCACACTTAAACCAAAGATGGTGCGGCTGCGTCTGTCTAATACATTGGGAGTATTTTGTAAGGCGCGTTCAACAGGTACTGTCACTTGTTGCTCCACTTCTTCGGCAGCACGTCCTGGGTATTGTGAAACGACAATTACATTGGTATCGGCTATGTCTGGATAGGCTTCAATTTTTAACTGGGTAAAGCACCACAGGCCAACGCCCATAACCAGCACACTAATGGCAATCACGGTCCAGCGATTGCGCAAACTAAATATCAATAGGTTTTTGATCATGTTACCAGATGGTTACAGGGTGTGTAAAAAGAAAACCAGAAGTAATTACTTGACGCAAGGCTTTAATGGTGTGTTCCATTTTCTCTGCTTCATCAACAAATGTGATCAATAACGGCGTTTCGTCGAAACTGAATAAATCATTGGGGCGGTTCACCTTTTGATGTTTTCCAAACCCATTGCGGCCTATAAAAACCGTAGCGCCATCAATGTTGTGATCGAGCAGAAAACGCAAGACAAAATCAGAGAGCAGTTCATCGTGAAACAACTCGTCTTTATCGATAAAAAATTGGGCTTGTATCATCATAATTAATAGCCGAACGACAGGCCTTTAAGTTGCATCACTCCTTTAACTACCACCTGTTCACCAGGTTTAATGCCTGTGTAAATGATCATCCGATCGTTCACTTGGTCACCCGCATTTATTTCACGTAATTCAAAATGTTTGTTGTCGGTTTTAACAAACACATAATTTTTAGCCTGAATGGTAATCATCGCCGATTTATTGACGGTCATATTTTTCCCTTCTTTAATCCCAAAGTCAACGGTAGCGAACATGCCCGCTTTTAATTTGCCAGAAGCATTGTTTACTCCAACACGTAATTTAATCATGCGGGTGGTTTGGTCGACCATGTCGGCGACATCTTCAATGCGACCCTGAAATGTTTCGTTTGGATAAGCCGTAAAATGTAATTGACAAATGCTGTTTTCGGGAATTCGGCTGATTTCATTTTCAGGAATGTCACAAATGATATAAGCCTGACCCGATTGGGCTTTGCGGAGTGCATCTGGTTCAAAACCGCCTGCTTTCAGTTTGGTTTCATGTTCAATGATAGCGGCGCGTTCATTGGCCAAATTGGTCAATTCCATAGCCAAGGCAGTCTGCGCTTCAAGCAATTCGCGGCCCGATGCAGCCCCATGCGCTTGCAAGTCTTTGGCCCGATCCAACTCAATACGGCGTTGTTTTACGGTCACCGTTTCCAATTGATTAATATTGGATTGGTGTTGGATTAATAACGTATAATTCCCCGACAATTCTGGATTGTCAAATAATATCAAATTGCGCGAAGCCCCCTCATGTGACACCACCACCGTGGCGGCTACTTTGGCAGGCGCATTCATCGATGCTACTACTTGTCCACTTCCGATGGTTTCGGTTTCAAAGAAGGTAGTACTTTGGGCCTCTGGAAAGGCAATTTTAGTCCCGTTTTCCGTCACAACTGGCGAAAAATCGGCATCGTTGTTCTTCTTTTCTTCTTTTTGGCAACCCACCAACAGAGCGGTTAGCAAACCAATTTTAAGGGCGTTTCGTAGCATATTTTATTGGGCAATTTGATTGATGGTTCCGGTGTAATATAATAGGTCAATATAGCTCATGCGGTAATTTTGCAAGGTATCGTAATAATTTTGTTGGGTGTCGAGCCAGCTTCTTTGCGCTTCTAAAAAGTCGATGATGGTGGTGCCGCCCTTTAAATAGGCATATTTGACACTGGCCAGAATGGCATTTGATTGTTGAAGCAATTTTTTGTACCGCTCCACATTTTGCTGTTGGGTTACAAAACTGCGAAACGCGTTAGTTACTTCAGTTTTTATCTGTGTTTTCAACGATCCCAAGACCTGATCGGCCTGTTGTCGGTCTAATTTGGCCTTTTGGATTTCACCCTGATTGCGCGAAAAAACAGGCAATGCAATGGTGCCATAAAAGCCTAAATAAGGAATGCCGTTTTGCGGATTGTAAATCATCCCCAATTCAGGAATGGGGTAGGCCATTGCCTTTTGAAGTTTGCCATTGGCCTCCGAAACTTCAACGGCTGTTTGCTGCGTCTTGATGTCGCTGCGGTTTTGCAATGATTGGTCAAGGAGTGTTTGTAAATTTTGAGGCAGATCCCCCAACATCACGTCGGCCTCACTGGGCTGAACAGGTGCTTCAGAACCAGTTAAGAAAGTCAATTCGTTCAGGCGGTTGTCGTACAGGCGTTGTAAACTCATGATTTGTACTTCATATTGCCTCGATAATAATTCGGTTCGTTCCAATTCTGTTTTGGTAATGACCTGATTTTTAAGTCGGTATTGATTGGTGAGTACCAAGGAATCCACATTCGATTTTGCCAATTTAAGTAAGTCAAGGTGCTTGCGGGCAGTCCACGTATCGAGCCATTTGTAAGCGACTTGTTGAAACACGTTGCGTTGGGTTTCGGCAAAATTGTTTTGCCCAAACTGGGCCGACTTTTCAGCCAAATTTATTTTTGATTTTCGTTGAACGGGTAGTTGAATGGGTTTGGTTAACTGCCACCAAAGCTGTTGATTTTGTGTGTTATACCAATTGGTGTTGGGGGCCATGGCCCCATTTTGCATTAATTGAAGCGACTGGTTGTTTAGCACCGGATTGGGTCGCAACTTGGCGGTGGTAATCAATGTTTGTGCCTTTGACACCGAAAATGTTTCCGCTTTCAGTGTCGGGTTTGATTGACGGGCCTGTTGCAAGGCTTGCTGCAAACTCAGTTCATTTTGTCCTTGAACGGTGAAGCCAGTAAATATAAAAAATAAAGAGAAAATGGCTGAAAATGGAACGGAATTTCGGGTCATGCAATATAGGAGTTAAAAAAGGTCGAAAGTAACTACAAATTTATCGACGCACAAAGGTACTTGGAACAACTTAATAAAAACTTAAACCCAATACAAAGCGGTGAATATTCCGCAATATTAAGACAACCCGTTGGGTGAAATTAATTGATTTGAATTTTGATATTATTAATTGGTCTGTCAAATATGAATTTGTTGATATATTGAACCAATGTTAATGCTGTAATTTTTGCCAATATTCTGGTTTTAAAGCCCTCGAAAGATTTTGCATAATTGTTTCTTATTTTGAATTGATCACATAATTGTGAGAACAATGTTTCAATTCTTTTTCTTGCCTTTCTAAAGATATATGGCTGTTTTACATACCCTTTTTGATTCATTCTCATTGGTGTCTCCAAAATGATATTTGCCGATTGAAATAAATCTATTTGTTGAGTGGAAGACAGATAACCTTTATCCC
>NKJD01000117.1 GCA_002256385.1 Flavobacterium sp. BFFFF2 | reverse complement strand
GTTTTTAATGGCTTGGAAGACCTCAACAGGCAGATTTTTAAAGCATTTGATCCAGATTTGAAAGTCACCTCCACAGTCAAAAAAGGATTCTATCCTTCAAAAGATCTTATCAGAAAAATCAATAAATTTAATGGGGTGGCTTATACCATGGAGGTATATCAAGACAAGGCTTTGGCCAGAAGCAAAGATGCTCAAATGATAGTGGTTTTGAAAGGTGTGGATAGCACTTTTACTCAAAATGTGGAGATGAAAAAATCTCTCATTGAAGGTAAAATGGCCATATACAATGGAAATAGACCTGTAGCCTACATTGGTGGAGGCGTATATTCAGTTCTTGACCTCAACGTAGAAGATTACCTCAGTCCTTTGGGTATTTTGTACCCAAAAAGTCAAAAATTAAATGTTCTGACGCCCGACGATAACATCAATCAAGTCAATGTAGAAGTTGCAGGAGTTTTTGCTTTAGAACAACAATATGACAATTACGTGTATTTGCCAATAGCTACTGTAGAACAACTGATTGATGCTCC
>NKJD01000077.1 GCA_002256385.1 Flavobacterium sp. BFFFF2 | reverse complement strand
GGGTACAGTACTTCAAATTGGCAGATATGGGAAAGCTACTGGCAAAAATTGACGAATGGTATCGCAGAAGATTGCGAATGGTTATTTGGAAACAATGGAAACGGATCAAAACCAAACATCAAAATCTTATGAAACTAGGCGTCAAGAAATCCAAAGCGTTTGCATGGGCAAACACAAGGAAAGGCTATTGGCACACCGCAAATAGTCCAATACTTAGTACAACCCTGACAAACGAACGCTTAAAACTCGCTGGGTATTTATTCTTGTCTGATTACTACCAAAAAGTTAGAATCAAAACTTAAAGAACCGCCCTGTACCGAACGGTACGCAGGGTGGTGTGAGAGGACAGATAGGGAAATAATCCCTATCTTCCTACTCGATGGGAGGAAATTTGGCGCCAATTGCATTGAGTTGCAGGCTACAATGAAATGAAAAAAATTCCCTTTTTTTTATTTTATTTGCAAAGCAAATATGGAGAACTTTTTTAATTATTGAAAAAGTTTAAATCACTTCATTTACCCATAAAACGACTCCTTTATTCACTGGAACTACCATTTTAACCCATTTTAAATGACTAAAATTACCGAACTTTACGAATTGCGCTGGCGGACTGTTTACGAAACAAATGAAGACGGTGAACGAGAATCAAGTACAGAAGATTATGACAGGTTGCGGCCCGTTAAAACGGTTTCAGTGGGTATTCGTTTTGGTTATTTTCTACTTGACACTGTCTTTTTTGTTATCTTTCTATTTCTTATTGGAATTGCCGCAGCGTTGTTGGAAAATCTGATAAATACGCCCATTATTTCTGCGCTAAGTGAAACACAAATGGATTGGATCAGTCGGTTGCTTATTTATCCATTCTATTACCTGATCTTTGAAAGTCTGCTGCAATCGACCCCTGCAAAACTCATTTTTGGGTTTTATGTGATTGATGAATATGCCGAAAAACCAACTTTTGCGCAGCTTCTAGGCCGAAGTTATGGGCGAATTGTTCCTTTTAATGTGTTTAGTTGCTTAAGTGACAACAACGGATCGGGTAGTCGGAGTTGGCACGACTGCTGGGCTTCTACCTGGGTGGTTTCCAAAGAAGAGAAAAACAATTTGGCGCAAATGTTGGCTGAAAAAAACGCCGAGACTTTTAGTGAAAATTAAGCCGCAAACCCCTTTCCAAAATTTATCTTTGGCCAAATTATTTTTTCAAATGAAAAAACAACTCGTTTGCTTAATTGCCTTGGCCATGAGTGTCACAATATGGGCGCAAGTACCTCGATATGCCGATGTTTCAAATTTAGTTTTACAGAATAACATTAACACCCATTTGTCTGATTTTGAAGGCTTAGGTGTAAAACGAAGAGGCACCCCAGCCCTTGCCAATGCGCTTACTTGGCTCAAAGGAAAATACACAGGCATGGGTTACACCTCCACCCAATTTCAAGAACAAAGTTATTCGTATGCTGGGGCTACCTGCAAAAACCTCATTGTGACCAAAACGGGTACTTTATACCCAAATACCTATGTCATTATTTGTGGGCATTATGATTCTATTACTGGAACGGGTACCAATGACAACGGCAGCGGAACCGCTATTTTACTAGAAGTTGCCCGATTGCTTCGGACCATTCCAACCGATTATTCCATTAAGTTCATTCATTTTAGCGGCGAAGAAGATGGCCTTATGGGTAGCCAAGCGTATGTAAGCAATGTTGTAAACAATACAAACCCTAAAATGAACATTAGGTTATTGTTTAATATCGATGAAGTGGGCGGCATTGCGGGCATGACCAACGATACCGTAACTTGCGAACGCGACACCAGCAATCCCACCACCAACAATGCGGCTTCTGATGCATTCACTCAACAGCTAGTTCAATACATACAGTGGTATTCGCCTTTGCAAACCTTATTAGCTAGTGCCTATTCATCTGATTATATGTCGTTTCAGTCAAACAATGAAGTTATAACGGGCTTGTTTGAAACAAATGAAACTCCCTACCGACACACGGCTAATGATTTATTAGTGAACATGGATCCGGTATATGTCTACAATATTGCCAAAGGAACCACCGGTGCCATGTTGCATTTTGCGGTTGCCAGCATTGCGTATTTGCAGAATCCGAACCCCGAGCAAGTGCTGAAGCCAACAGCTTTTATGAACAACCAACAACTCACAATTTATTGGGGAAATGTGGTAAATGAGAGCGTTCAAGTTTCGGTATATGACAGTTTGGGGCAATTAGTCTCAAGTTATGCGACGCTTCCAACTGAACTGAGCACCAATTTTGAGTTGCCTTTGTTAAACACCGGACTGTATGTGGTTGATATTCAAAGCAACAACCAGCATTTTGCCAAAAAAGTGGCGTATATGGGCCTGCGGTAAATGTTCCTGATTGCAAATAAAAATTGATTGCAAAACAAACAGCTTCGGCACGTGTATTTCCGCTTGGAATGCAACACTTTTGTAGCCGTTAAACAACACTACTTTCACCTCTTAACCCGTCATTGTTGCATTTTTGTTGAATAATATTCAACACCTTGACAATTATCATGTTTGCTATCTTTTTTTTTACGAATTTTGTAAAAGAATCATTTTGTTTTAAACCACTACACTGTAGCGATCACAAGCACATGACACAAATACACCATTGGTTTGGCCTGTTGGGTCATTTAAAATTCCTTATCAAACGCAATCCAGAATGAGGGCGGGCAAGTGTGTATTTCTTATTTTTCCATAACAAACTAACAAACTATGCCATTATACCATCAAATGGGGAAAATACCCCACAAACGTCATACGGTATTTCAGAACGACAAAGGCGATTTCTATTATGAACAATTGTTTGGTACCGTCGGTTTTGACGGCATGTACACCAACATGTACCACGTTCACCGGCCAACCCAGGTCAAAGAAATCCGAGGTTCTTACAGTGTGGCACCCGAAATAGCCCGTGAAAACAACATCCAATCGTATCGGTTAAGGGGTTTTCAAGTGCCGGCCGAAGACGATTATTTGAAAAGCCGTAAAATTGTACTCACCAACTCCGATTGTCACATAGTGTTGGCAGGGCCTAAAAAATCAACCACCGACTATTTTTATAAAAATACCGATTCTGATGAACTAATTTTCATCCACAAAGGAACGGGCACTTTGCGCACCCAGTTGGGCAATTTAACATTCCAATATGGCGATTACCTGATTGTGCCTCGCGGCATGATTTATCAGATGCAATTTGACGACGAAAACAACCGGTTGTTTATTGTTGAGTCGCACCGGCCCATTTACACACCCAAGCGCTACCGCAATTGGTTTGGCCAATTGTTGGAACATTCGCCTTTTTGCGAACGCGACATCCGCCGACCGGAAGCCTTGGAAACGCATGATGAAAAAGGGGAATTTTTAGTCAAAGTAAAAAAGAAGGACGAAATCTTCGACATGATTTACGCCACCCATCCGTTTGACGTGGTGGGTTATGATGGGTACAATTATCCGTATGCCTTTTCGATTCACGATTTTGAACCGATTACAGGCCGCATTCACCAGCCGCCCCCAGTGCATCAAACTTTTGAAACAGATGCCTTTGTGGTGTGTTCGTTTGTACCTCGTTTATATGATTACCACCCACAATCGATTCCAGCGCCATACAACCACAGCAACATTGATTCAGACGAAGTATTGTATTATGTCGATGGCGACTTTATGAGCCGAAACGACGTGGAAGCGGGTCATATTTCATTGCACCCCGCAGGTATTCCACACGGACCGCACCCAGGCGCTATGGAACGCAGTATTGGCAAAACAGAAACCCAAGAACTAGCGGTCATGGTCGATACGTTTAAGCCCTTGATGGTCACTGCCGAAGCCATGAAAATTGCAGATGAGCAGTATTTTCAAAGCTGGCTTTAATTAGTAGAAAAGAGAAAAGAGAAAAGAGGCAAGAAGAAAGAAAAATAACAAGAAACAGCAGGTTCAGAATAGATTTGGAATCAAATTAATAGGGTTCAATATTTTGGGTACTTGATTATAAAACAATCATTTATGAGTAAAGAAGTAAAATCAGTCGAGTATGGTCTCGAGAAAATATTTGAAGGCGCACAAGATTTCTTGCCTTTGTTAGGAACCGATTATATTGAATTTTATGTGGGCAATGCCAAGCAATCGGCGCATTTTTACAAAACGGCGTTTGGTTTTCAGTCGCATGCTTACAAAGGTTTGGAAACGGGCTCACGCAGTGAAGTGAGTTATGTGTTAAAACAAGATAAAATTCGGTTGGTGTTGACGACGCCATTGAACAGTTCATCACCTATTAATGAACACTTGGCCAAACACGGCGATGGCGTCAAAGTGATTGCTTTGTGGGTAGACGATGCCCGTTCGGCTTTTGAAGAAACCACCAAGCGTGGGGCCAAACCTTTTATGGAACCCACTGTTGAACAAGATGCACATGGCGAAGTGATTCGTTCGGGCATTTACACTTATGGCGATACGGTGCATGTTTTTGTGGAACGCAAAAATTACAATGGGTTGTTTTTGCCAGGCTTTGTTGAGTGGAAATCAGACTACAACCCTGAGCCAACGGGCTTAAAATTTGTCGATCACATGGTGGGCAATGTGGGCTGGGGCGAAATGAACCAGTGGGTGAAATGGTACGAAGATGTGATGGGGTTTGAAAACTTCTTGTCATTTGACGATACCCAGATTCACACGGAATATTCGGCTTTGATGAGTAAAGTAATGAGCAACGGCAATGGCCGCATAAAGTTTCCAATCAATGAGCCAGCCGAGGGTAAGAAAAAATCGCAAATCGAAGAGTATTTGGAGTTTTATGAAGGCTCGGGCTGTCAGCATATCGCGGTGGCCACGGATCACATTATTTCAACGGTTCGTGCATTAAAAGCGCGTGGCGTGGAATTTTTACCACCGCCTCCGCAAGCTTATTATGACGAAATTCCAGGTCGTTTAGGCAAACACATGGACATGATGAAAGAAGATTTGCGCGAATTGCAGGAGCTTTCCATTATGGTGGATGCCGATGAAGAAGGCTATTTGTTGCAAATTTTTACCAAACCTGTCGAAGATCGACCTACTTTGTTCTTTGAAATCATTCAACGAATGGGGGCTCGTGGCTTTGGTGCCGGTAACTTCAAGGCATTGTTCGAATCTATTGAACGCGAGCAGGCATTGCGCGGTACTTTGTAGTAAAATACAAAATAATTAAACCTCCAAACAATCAGGTAATCAGCAGGTTACTTCATGACTGTTTGGAGGTTTTTTATTGAATATTATTTCACAAAAACACACAATAACTAATTATTATGCAATTTCACGGCTTATTACCATGTGATTTTTGCTATATTAGTGTTAAAGTCGGTTTTTCATTTGGAATCTTTCAATAACACATACTATCTTTGCCAAGCAAAAAGAGGAGGAGTGGTATCCTTAGTATTTTTGGATAAATTATTTCATAATTTATAGTTTTTTGGTTGGTTAATAGCATGAAAACCCGGAGTGAAAACTTTGGGTTTTTTTGGTTTTTATCAGTCTGTAATGATGCCGCACCCAATTGGTCTGATCACTTTAAAAAGGCCACTTACTTTATGTTGTTTGCGCAACCCTGTTCTCTTTTTATTGCATTAGCGGTTATCGTTTTTTCTGCTTTCTATTAGACAAATCATAAAATTCTTGATGTAAGTTGAATGGTGGGATGCCAGCAGGAGTAATTTCAAAATGAGAACTGACGAAGTCTGCTCGCCAATTTCAAACTCCTTAATAGCATAAAGTATCTGACAAACTAATTATGGTTGTTTGCTAAATAACACACGCTTATTGCATGTTTTTTGTGCTTATAAACTTATAATATTTTTTGATTTCTGCTTGGTTAAATGCTAAAATTAGGTTTTTTTATTTTTGTGTAAATAAATTCACTAAGTTTGAAGTTCAAACCCCCTTTGAATTTTATTGAAAAAGTGTTTACTAGAAGTAATCTTATTTTTTTGCGTATGGAGCCTTTTTACTATTCTAATTGGACGGGTTTGTGTTTCGCCAACTGTGCCAGCACCGATGAGGCGAATGACCCGCAAATCACCTTAAATGGCCCGCCATCAGCCGTGGGTTTTACCCATTGGGAATGGCAACAGACGCAGCAAACGTACAATGACCATTATGGCGATGACTCAGCGGTTGTGCCCCTGCCATTGACAGAATCGGGCTTATATCAACTAGCACTTCATAATGAGTTTTGTGATTATACCTCGGCGGGCTTTGATTACAACACGCGCCGCTGCGACAATTGCGAAATGAAATTTTTTATTACTGATAAGAAATACCACGCAGGCGACTTCGAGTCGTATCAATTGTTTGCCACAGTGATCAACTTATCTTCTGTTACCACCAATTACTCGTTCAGTGGCGCTACTTTTGTGGTCATTCCCTCCTCCTTGTCGCTCGAACCAGGTGAGGTGCTAGAGAATTACTCATTTACGATTATTCCCATATTGGGTTTTGACCCCAATCAACCGGGTGCCATTCACATTGAAGGCTCGTACATGGCCGATGACATCTTGCAATATTGTAACAGAAATGAAAATATACCCCCATTGCCAAGCAGTCCAATTGCTCATAAACAACAAAGTACAGCGGCTATGCCTCAAGTGACCTTGTTCCCCAACCCAGGTGCCGAGGGCTTCGATTTGAATTATGCGCAATTACCCGCCAACAGCCAACTCAAGGTGTTCGACCTCATGGGCCGACAGTTGAGTGTCAACGACTTGTCTGAAACCAATGGCCAATACCACCTGAGTGCAGCAGCTTGGCCTAGTGGCACCTACATTGTAGTAGTTATTGCCGAAGGACAAATTGCCTACCAGCACCGCTGGATTAAACAATAAAAAGAATAAATAAATAACAAAAAAAACAGCACCTACCCACCCCTCCCGATCACTATCGGGATTGGGAGAGGGGGTTGGGGGGTGAGGTTTAAAACCCACTTGAATCATGAAAAAAACAATCTCTTTATTAACCCTGAGCCTCTGTCTTAGTCTTCACTTCATAGCCTTTAGCCAATGCATGCGTAAAATTGCTATGTTTGAAGGCGTGTACTATATTACCCCCAGCCAAGAGGCTATGTTTTGGGGCGTAAATCCATTGGGTGCCAACAAAGCTACACCTACCGTATTGCGCACGGGGAGCTTCCAAAATATTTACTTAGGTGGAAAGGTTTGCTTTCTGCTTGACACCCAGGGTACCTTGTGGGCGGGGGGCTACAATGGGCAAGGGGCCTTTGGCATCGGCAACACCAATACCTATAGCAGCTATGTGGCTTTAAGCGGCAATTATAGCGGCATGAAATCGTTGGTGTTGGATGATAATTACGGGGCCATGATTAAGGCCGATGGCAGCCTATGGACCTGGGGCGAAAACACCCATTATCAGATCGGCGATGGCACCAACTTTACGCGGCTGAACCCCGTGCGCATTGGCACCGCCACCGACTGGAAGGGCTTATATTATGGCGCAGCGGCTGTGATTGCCCAAAAAAACAATGGGCAGTTGTGGGGCTGGGGCGAACGCCTATCAGGCATATTGACCAATAATGTTTCTATCTCGGACGGCGGCTTTGTCAAAATTCCCAGCCTGTTGAGCAGCGATACTGATTGGGCCAAAGTGGCCGTTGGGACAAACATTGCCCTTGCACAAAAGACTAGCGGCGTGTTGTGGAGTTGGGGGGGGGACGACCATGGTGGCATAGGCCGAGCGAGTGCCACAGCCTCTGCCAGCATTCGCTTTAACCCGGCACCCATCAACACCGACACCGATTGGAAAGACTTCTCAACGCTTAGTCACACCTCTTATGCGGTTAAAAACAACGGCACGCTCTGGGGCTGGGGTGACAACGGATATGGCCAACTGGGCAATGCTTCGGGCCAAAACTCCTGGGTGCCCATACAAATTGGCACTGACACCGACTGGGACCGGGTGTATGCGGGTACCGATTTTGCCATGGCCGTCAAAACCGATGGGCGCATATTTACCTTTGGGGGAGTTAACTACTTTGGGCAATTGGGTAATGGCACCTTTAACACTACTGGTCCCGAGGAGTTCTATCCAAATATGTATGCCATAAATGTGCCGGGTTGTCCGTATTTGGACAAGCCCCACTTTGGCATAGACCAGCTGTTGCAGGTGGTTAACCCCTTTAACGACAGCCTCAACCTGCAATACGCCCCCATGGACCAAGCCGAGCTGCTGCTCTACGACAACACCGGTCGCCTACTCAGCCGCAGCAGCCTGCTGCCCAGCGGCGGCACCCTACAAATCCCCACCGAAAGCTGGCCCCAAGGCCTGTACTTGTTGCAAGTAAACAGCCAAGGCAAGACCCTTGGGAGTTTGAAGGTGGTGAAATGATATTTGTTTCAGGTTTAGCTTCGCTCCGTTCGGCCTACGGCCTCGGGTCAGGTTTCAGGTTTAATTTTGCGAGCTAAAGCTCGATCGGATTAATTGTTTTTTGATTTGCGAACTGAAGTTCGCTTTCCGGAAGTCCACTGGACTTCCTCCTCTTAATATCAAATCTGAAGCCCACTGGGCTTCCTCCTCTATATATCAAATGCACCGTTCGGCCTTTGGCCTCGGGTCAAGTTTCAAGTTTGTCAAAAGGCGAATCAAGGCAATAGCCACAATGCAACAGTAAGGACAGCTCATCGGCTGTCCTTGTTTTTTGTGCGCCGTGCATGGTAACCAACTAGGTGGTGTAAGTCCACTGTGGGGGTTTGTAATCGCCAACCACTAGCCAATAGCAAGGGTGTCCACTGTGAGGTGGAATCTGAAGGAAGCTGGCGGCAAAACT
>NKJD01000076.1 GCA_002256385.1 Flavobacterium sp. BFFFF2 | reverse complement strand
ATTTGAACATTGGAACCAATTACGCCTCGGGTGTATACAACGTTGCCGTTACGCAAGACGAAAACACCCAAATTGTACGTGTAGTGAAACGATAATAACTTCTGTATTACCAAACAAAAAACCCTCCAAACGCTGGAGGGTTTTTTTGTTTGAAATGAAAAGTAGCATGGCCATTTGTGAATAGAGGAATTCTTTAACTCGTTTATCAGAGGACTGCATACTAATCAAATTATTTTGCTGTACTTTATAAAATATAATAAAGAGTTTATTGCAACATAGCGCCAAAAAGCACCGCAAAAAATTCAACCCATTTTTTGAAATTAAGCGAATGAACATTGTTTAAAATCGTGTGCTATGTTTGATATATTTCTGAAATTTATATTGAAATAATGTCATAAAAAATGAGCATACATCAAAGTGGAATTCATTTCATATTGATTCTTATTAATTAGTTTATTTTTAAAATGTTACCAATGTTTTTTAGATTAAACATTTCCCATTTTACATTTATTTATTATATTTAAAATACCATAAACATGTCTGTTTTATGTTTTACTTTTACACACTACTTTTTTTTAAAAAACTGCCTACATTTTTCGATCAGCTTTTTTAAAAAAATGCTCTAAAAAAAACCCGAATTTTATGATTAAGAAAATTACTTTATTCAGCCTATTGGCTTTGTTGTTTAGTGTCTCAAGCATTTTTGCCCAAACAGCGGCCATCACCCCCATTCGGACCGATGTAAGCGGTTTTTCTTCATGGACAGATACGGCTGTTACCGGAACCACCTATTTGCAATTGCTTTCGGCTGCGTCAAAAATCATCACGCCAACGTTAGATTTTACGAGTTATAGCGCTGAAACCTTAGATTTTAAAATTCGAACTTTTGGAGGCACATTTGGCAGTTCCAATGTGGTCACCGTGTCCGTTTCAACCAACAATGGATCAACCTATACTTCTTTAGGCACCCGAACAGCGGCCAATTCAACGTTAACAGCGGTTACTCAGTTTTCGTTATCAAGTTATACGGGTTCGCAAATCAAAATTAAATTTGAAAGTTTAAGTGCCACAGGCACCATCGGCTTGGGTATAGATGACATTTCTATTAACGGAGTTGCTGCTTGTAACGCCCCAACGACACAAGCTACTTTTGGTACGACCACCGTAAATTCAACTTCATTAACTCCTTCATTCAACGTGGGAAACGGGACTGGACGTTTGGTGCTCATCAACACCACCAATAGTTTCACTGACCCAAGCAATGGAACTGCCTACACCGCAAATGCGACTTATGCAGGAAGTGGGCAACAAGTGGTCTACGCAAATACCTCGGGCACTTCGGTGGCAGTCACCAATTTGAGCAGTTCAACAACTTACTATTTTGCCATTTACGAATACAATTGTTCGGGTACTTCCATCATTTACAATTTAACAGAAAACACCAGCTCAGCAAGCACTACCATTGCAGGCTGTAACACAGGTGCATTATATCCATCGGCTACTTATACGCCTTTAAACAATGGAACCGCCGAAACCATTACTAATGGCGCAGCTACTGGCGAATATTCAGTCATTGATATTCCATCGACCGATAATGTTTATCGTTTTTCGACTTCAGTTTCTACAGATTTCATCACCATCACCAGTTCAAATGGAAGCACCATTTATGCTAGTGGCGTAACCCCTTTAACCTGGACATCAACTGTAGCAAGCACCATCAGATATTACATTCATTTGAGTTCTAATTGTACTTTCAATAGCACTACCAGATCACGCTATATTCAAACGGTTTCAACCGCTTGTAGCTCGCCTTCTTCACCTACAGCCATTAATATTACGTCTAATTCGGCACTTATTTCTTGGACTGCTCCTGCTAACGCGCCAAGCAGTGGATATGAGGTGTATTATGCAGTCGCTTCTACCGCACCAACCAACACCACTGCTGGTAATTTTACCACAGCAAATTCCTATTTTATCGGCAATTTGAGCAGTTTAAATAGCAACACCACCTATTATTATTGGGTGCGATCAAAATGTGGAACCGCCAAAAGCCCTTGGGTAGCAGGCGGAACCTTTAGAACTTTATTGGCATTAACTTGTAATACGGCCACTTACGGCTTATACCCTACCACCACATTTACGCCTAATTATTCGGGTGTTGAAGAGCAAATTGCGACCGATTGTTTTGCAGCACAATATTCTAATGTGAACATTTTAGCTGGCAAACAATATGTTTTTAGAAGCTCTGCTTCAACCGATTATATCACCATCACCAATGAGGCGGGTAGTACGGTTTATGCTTCTGGAACCACTCCTGTAACTTGGACTTCAGGCACCAATACGGGGATTATTCGGTATTATATTCACTTTGACTCAAGTTGTAGTTCTAGTAACACCAACCGAACTAAATCCATTACCAGTTCCACGCCGCTTAGTTGTGGCGCGCCGACAGGTTTGACCGCAGCTCACATTACCTCCAATTCGGCTTATGTGCAAGTTACTGCACCTTCACCTTCACTTACAGTAAGTCAATATTATGTATACATTAACACAACTGGGAATACACCAATATCATCGACTCAACCGACAGCTACTTCTACCACCACATCAATCTTTTTAAGTGGACTGCAAGCAAATACACCCTACTTCTATTGGGTAAGTTCAAGTTGTAGCGGTTCATCGAGTGCTTGGGTTGCAGGGGGTGCTTTCACTACATTGGCAACTATTTCTTCGAGTTGTAATGGCGCCACTTATGGGTTAAATCCGAGTACTGTTTTCACCCCAGCGGGCACAGGAAATTTGGAGTTGATTACCAATGCAAGTGCAGCCAGTCAGTTTTCTTACATTACGATTTCGGCTGATAAAACGTATACTTTTCAAAGCGATATAGGCACCGATTACATCACCATAACCAATGAGGCAGGAACCACCGTAATTACCAAAGGCTCGTCGCCCTTAACATGGAATTCTAACGCCACTTTAGGTAGGTACCGCTACTATATTCACTCGCAAGTGGCTTGTGGATCTTCTACTTCAGCGCGGTCAAAATATGTAAAATGTGTTTCTTTATGCAACGCACCAACAGGCATTAGTGTTTCAAATATTGGTTCGCGGTCAGCTTCCTTTTCTTGGGCGTCATTGGCGTCAGGTTATCAATGCTATCTATCACCTACCAACACGCCCCCTTTAGACACGGCAGGAACCACCGATAATTATACAACTACCAACTCCTTTACAACGTATGGGCTAACCCCTACCACCACTTATTATTCGTGGGTGCGTTCTGCTTGTGGATTTGGCAATAGTGCGTGGGTTTCCGCGGGTAGTTTTACCACACTAGCAGGCGGATGTACCTCAGGTACCTTGTATCCAACTACTACATTTACCCCTGCATTAACAGGCGCTCAAGAAACCATAACAACCCAAACTTGGGCAGGAGAGTATTCAAATGTGACCATTCAGTCTGGTAAAACTTATATGTTTACCAGCAGTATTGCTTCTGATTACATTACCATAACCGATGCAACCGGAACCGCCATTTACGCTTATGGCAAATCGCCGTTAGCATGGTCATCAGGTACAAATAGCGGTACCCTTCGTTATTACATACACACCAGTGTTTTTTGTACTACCCAAAATTCAAACAGAACCAGATATATCAGGTATATTTCCGCGCCTTGTTCAACGCCTGCACCCGATGCTGTTGATCAAACTGTTTGCACAGGAGCCACGATCGCCAATTTGGTAGCCACTGGAACAAATGTAAAATGGTATGATGTGTCGTACGGCGGAACCGCTTTGGCCTCGACAACGGCACTAACAACGGGTACTTATTTTGTAACCCAAACCACTACGTGTGAAAGCTATGTGTATGGTGTATATGTCAATGTTTCAGCTTTAGTAACACCTACTTTTACACAAGTAGCTGCCATTTGTTCGGGAGCCAGCTTAGCGGCACTTCCAATTACATCCACTAATTACATTTCAGGAACATGGTCGCCAGCTATTAATAATTTGCAAACCACAACCTATACATTTACGCCAGCTTCTGGAGGTTGTGCAACGACCACCACAATGACAATCACTGTAAATCCAAAGTCAACGCCTACTTTTGCCCAAGTGGCCCCCATTAATTCGGGGGGCAGTTTAAGCGCTTTACCAACCACCTCTACCAATAGCATTACAGGTACGTGGAGCGCGGCTTTAAATAATACTGCAACCACGACCTATACTTTTAACCCAACAGCTGGTACTTGTGCATACCCTGCCTATTTAACTATCGTGGTCAATAGTGTTGCGCCAAACATTAGCTATGCAGCTTCAACCCAAGCTTTCACGGTAGGTTTGGGTATTTCACAATTAACACCAGCCAATACAGGAGGGGCTGTTCCCGATGCAATTTATCAATATGTCAGCACTTTTGCGGGCTCGGCAAACGTGACTGGCGATGCCGATGGAACGGGCATAGCTGCCAGTTTTTCTCAACCCACTGGTTTAGCCATTGATGCCTTAGGAAATTTATTTGTTGGCGATAAAAACAACTATAAAATAAGGGAAATCACGTCATCGGGCGTAGTTAGCACCCTTGCAGGCTCATTGGCTTCTGGTGCCACAGATGGGATTGGCACAGCAGCTACTTTTAGTGAACCAACGGGCGTTTCCGTAGATGCTTCAAGCAATGTTTTTGTGGCCGATCGATACAATAATTCAATCCGGAAAGTAACGCCCGATGGTGTTGTAAGTACCTTCGCCGATGCAAATGCCGGACTGACCCGTCCCTCAGGCGTGGCCGTTGATGCTTCGGGCAATGTGTATGTGGCAGATTCGAATAACAATAAAATTAAAAAAATAACTTCAGCGGGGGTGGTGAGCACTTTCGCCGGTTCGGGCACCTATGCGTCAACCGATGGAACAGGCGCTGCCGCCACCTTTAAAGCACCAAATGGCATTGCTGTTGATCGTTCAGGAAATGTGTATGTAGCTGATACATATGGTAATAAAATCCGAAAAATTACGCCTGCGGGTGTCGTTACAACCATTGCAGGAAATGATGTTGCTGGTAATTCAGATGGCACAGGGACTAATGCAAGTTTCAGCTCCCCAAATGGGGTAGCAGTAGACGTTTATGGCAATATCTATGTGGCAGATACAGGTAATCATTTCATCCGGAAAATTACGCCAGCTGGCGTGGTTACCACCATGGCAGGATTGTCTTCAACGATCTATGAAGGCATTGCTCCTTATGTGAGAATTACGTATCCAATGGGAATCACAACTGATCAATTTGGCAATGTATATGCAACAGAAAATTACAGACATACCATCCGAAAACTTTCGCAATATGGGTATAGCATTTCGCCTAGTTTACCTGCTGGTTTAAGTATCGATGGAACGGGCACCATTACTGGAACACCAACCGTTTCAAGTCCTTTAACTACTTATACCATTACAGCATATAATACCGGAGGAAGCAGCAGCACGAACATCCGCTTAGCTGTTTGTACCTCCAAAATAGCGCCCACTTTTACCCAAGTTGCTCCCATTTGTGCAGGAGCAAGCTTATCGTCTTTACCAACCATTTCAGATAATGGCATCACTGGAACTTGGTCTCCAGCCCCAAATAACACGACGACTACCACTTATACCTTTACACCAACGGCTGGGCTGTGCGCTATAAATAACACCATGACCATTACGGTGAATCCAACGTCAACACCCACATTTACTCAAGTAGCTCCTATTTGCGCAGGAGTATATTTAGCCGATTTGCCCACCACTTCAAACAATGGCGTCACAGGAACTTGGTCGCCAGCCATGAATAATACGGCTACAACAACCTATACTTTTACAGGTTTGTGTCAAACATCTACGAGCATGACCATCGTGGTGAATCCGAGTGTGACAATCACTTTTCCGCCAGTGGCTCCGATTTGTGCAGGAGCCAGTTTGGCTGCTTTGCCTACCACGTCAAGTAGTGGTTTTACAGGTACTTGGTCGCCAGCTATAAACAATACTGTTACAAAGACCTATTTATTTACGCCAACGGCCGGGCAACAATGTTCGGTTTCAACGCCGCTTACCATTACGGTTCACCCACTTCCAACCGCTACCCTCACCACAGCCTCTGGAATTTGTCCTGGAAGCAGTGCGTCTATTACGGCAAATGTTAATGTAGGTGTGTTTTCAAGTCAAGCTATTTCATTTGCACCATTAACTGCCCCAACCAATGCGGTGTCTCTAGCTGATGGTGGTGTTGCTTTAGTGCCTCTGTCATCTGGAGATTTAGACGATGGTGGTTGGGGAGCCGTACCCATTGGATTCGATTTTAATTTCTTTGGCACCACTTATTCTACCATCAATATCAGCACCAATGGCACCGTGATGTTTGGTGCTTACAGCCTTTCAAGCATTCGCGATTATTCGTTTACGACATTACCAAGTGCTGCCGAACCATTAAACATGGTGGCTGTTTTAGCCAAGGACAACGATTTGCGCACAGCGACAGGTGGTGCCCTTAAATATTGGACCGAAGGAGTGGCACCCAACAGAAAATTTGTAGTCACTTATGAAAATGTATCAGATTTTTATGTTAATAATACCGTTCCAAAATTTTCAACGGCACAAGCCGTTTTTTATGAAACGACAGGGGTGATTGAACCACACATTACGTCATCAACCAACCAAAATCAAAATAAATTAGTTGGTGTTAATAATAGCAATGGAACGATAGGTGTTTTGGCATATCAATCGGGTATTGCCGTGTCGTCAGTTACACAAAATCCAATCAGCAATTCGTTTGCTTTCCGTTTTTCTCCAAATACAGATTTCACCACCACTTGGAAAGCCAATGGGGTTGATGTTGCAGGCGAAGTAGCCCAAGCCAATCATTTCACTTTGCCAGTAGCACCATCAGCTACCACTACCTATTCCCTTTCGTTAACCAGTACTGCAACAGGTTGTACCATTGCAGCTGGCTCGGCAACAGTAGACTTGACTGTTAATCCTTACACCACCCCCACTTTCACCCAAGTGTCCCCGATCGCAACGGGAACGACTTTGTCTGCTTTGCCAACCACTTCTAACAATGGTTTTACAGGAACGTGGAGTCCTGATTTAAATAATTTAGCCACTACGACGTACACTTTTACACCGACGGCGGGGCAATGTGCCACCACAACGGCGATGAGTATTTTGGTTGGAAACGTACCAGCAATTAGTTACTTAAACAATACGCAAACCTATAATGTAGGATCGGCCATTACAGCTATTTCGCCCAATAATACGGGCGGGGCAGTACCAGCGATTGTCTTTGGTCAAACCAGCACTTTGGCTGGATCTGGTGCAGCTGCATCGGCAGATGGAACAGGAGCTGCAGCCAGTTTTTCACGTCCAACTGGTGTTGCTTTAGATGCCGCTGGAAATACGTATGTGGCCGATCAGTATAATCATAAAATTAGAAAGATAACGCCTGCGGGAGTTGTCAGTACTTTTGCTGGTTCTGGCTCGGTTGGGTCAGCCGATGGCACGGGAACCGCTGCGAGTTTCAATTTGCCGTTTGGATTAACCGTTGATGCCGCAGGCAATGTGTTTGTGGCCGATAGCGGGAATAATAAAATTCGTAAAATTACCCCAGCTGGGGTGGTGAGTACTTTTGCCGGTTCGGGTGCTCAAGGCGCAGCTGACGGTCCTGCCACAGCTGCCAGTTTCTATTTCCCAACGGGTGTCAAATTGGATACTTCGGGTAATTTGTTTGTGGCAGATTTTAGCAACCATAAAATTCGTAAAATTTCACCAACAGGCGATACGAGTACTTTTGCAGGCTCTGGATCTACTGGTTCAGCAGACGGTACAGGCACGGCGGCCAGTTTCTTTGACCCCGTGGGCATTGAAATGGATGCTGCGGGTAATTTATACATCGCTGATAAAAGCAATCAAAAGATTCGTAAAATCACAGCGGCAGGTGTCGTTAGCACCTTTGCGGGTTCGGGCGCTATTGGAGCAGCCAATGGCGCAAGCAACGTGGCCAGTTTTAACTACCCTCAAGGAGTGGCCATTGACCGATTGGGTCAAATATATGTGGCTGATGGATCCAATAATTTGATCCGTAAAATTTCAACCTCTGGTGTGGTAAGCACCTTGGCGGGTTCTGGCATTGCTGGAGCCGAAGAAGCAGCTGGAACCAGTGCGCGTCTTTCCCTTCCAATTAACCTTACGGTTGATAGCGATTTGACTGTGTATGTGGCCGATTATTTTAACAATAAAATCCGTAAAATAGCTCAGCCCAATGGCGGTTATAGCATAAGCCCTGCTTTGCCAAGCGGGTTAAGTTTTAACAGCACGAATGCTCAAATTAGTGGCACGCCTACTGCGGCAAAAGCAAGCACGACGTATACCGTAACAGGATACAATGAGTTTGGTAGTGGAAGCACCACACTTTCCATTACGACCATTCCAAACATTTTACTGACCGGCGCTGGCGTTGGTGGTTGGGTTGAAGCGGGCATGGTTGCTTTGAGCTCAACAGATGGTATTTCTTTCACTAAATCAAGAGTTGAAATTCTTGGTTCCGGCGGCGCTTCATCGGAGGTAAAATTTACCGAAGGTACGTGGGCCAGTGCATTGGGGAATAGTTCCTCATTAGCAGGTTCAGGTTTCCCAACAGGTACCGCTTCAGTTTCAGGTTCAAATATTGCGGCCACCCCAGGCTTTTGGAATGTGAGCTACAACTATCAAACTAAAGCGTATAGTTTTACCGCAAGCAGCAGTCCAAATCCAGTGATTAATTTAAGTGGCACAGCCGTGGGCTCCACAGCGGTTACTTTGTCTACAACCGATGGAAT
>NKJD01000010.1 GCA_002256385.1 Flavobacterium sp. BFFFF2 | reverse complement strand
GGGATAAAGGTTATCTGTCTTCCACTCAACAAATAGATTTATTTCAATCGGCAAATATCATTTTGGAGACACCAATGAGAATGAATCAAAAAGGGTATGTAAAACAGCCATATATCTTTAGAAAGGCAAGAAAAAGAATTGAAACATTGTTCTCACAATTATGTGATCAATTCAAAATAAGAAACAATTATGCAAAATCTTTCGAGGGCTTTAAAACCAGAATATTGGCAAAAATTACAGCATTAACATTGGTTCAATATATCAACAAATTCATATTTGACAGACCAATTAATAATATCAAAATTCAAATCAATTAATTTCACCCAACGGGTTAAGATATTAAACTTGTAAACTTTTAAATTGCTATTAAACAAAAAAAAGCGCAAAATCAATTGACTTTGCGCTCATTTTAAATTGAGGTATTTAATTAATTCTAAACCAACTAGTACCATTACTTACCATCATTACTGAACCAATGGCAGGCGTTAATGAAACTGTTGAACTAGTAGTTGCTCCGAAATTCACTAAAGTAGCTACACTTACGTTAGTTGCTGCAGAAGTATTTCTAACAATATAAACCCTACCAGGCACTGTGCTTGCTGTTGGTGGCGTAAACGTTCCTGTTGACAACAATACTACAGAAGTAGCTGTACCCGAAGTAGCTGTATTTAAAGCAAAAGTACCATTGTCATGCAAGGTGCTAGTAGGTGCTGTTGTTCCAATACCTACTCTTTTGTTAGCAGCATCTACTGAAAAGGTACTACCCGCAACAGAAAAGGCATTTGTTGACGTGGCAGTAAATGCCAATGTGTTGGCTGCTTGTGTTACTGTTCTAGCAGAAGTTAAAGTAGCATCATTTTCGTATAGTGTATTTCGGGTAGTCCATGTTGGAACTGCGGTTGCAGCCGATGTTAATATCTGACCAGCAGTACCCGCATTGTTATTGGGCATTAAGGCACCCGAAAATTTCACATTACCTGTAACCTCTACTTTTTGACTTGGAGCAGCTGTACCAATACCTAAATTACCCGCAGCCGAAAGACGCATTTTTTCAGAAAAGGTTGTTGCATCAACATTACTTCCAAAAACCAAATCATTAGCAAAATTGTTCAAACCACCCACGGCAGCTATGTAGGAAGTTCTTGTGTTGACGCCATCATTATGGTTGGTTTGTAATTGCAAACCAGCCACTGGATTTACCGTTGCAGCTGTATTTGAGTTTTGTATTACAAAGGTTGATTTTGCGTTTGCTGCAGCAGCTGAATTATAACTTGTGTCATCTGTAGCTTGCACATGCACTATACTTTGTGGTGCAGTAGTTCCTATCCCCACTCGATTATTAGCGCCATCTACAGAAAAACTACCACTGTCCACTGAAAAACTGTTTGCCACAGAGGAATTGAAAGCTAAAGTATTACTTCCTAAAGCAACCGTTCTGTTTGCAGAAAGACTGCTGTCTAACGAATACAACAAACGTGGATTACCCCAGGTTGGCGCTAAATTTGCACCAGAAGTTGTTAACACTTGACCTGAAGTTCCAGCAGTGCTGTTAGGCAGCAATGTTCCTGAAAATTTCACATTCCCCGTCACATCCAATTGTTGCGTTGGGGCAACAGTGCCACCAATAGCCATTTTTCCCCTCAAAAAAGAATAATAACTAGACCCAGACCCATCATCCGCAAGGCTAAAAGTCATAGAAGCATTTGGGTTATTATTGTAAAAACCTAAAGTAGAATTTGAATTTATTATTGAATTATTCGTACTACTACCAGTTTTAAAGGATATTGTTGAAGTCGTTCCCCCAGAAGTATTGGGGTTATTTAGGAACCCTCCATTAGTTAAGAGTAATCCATTAACATCACATAAAGCGTCAGCTGCCATGGTACTAGTCCCTATACCAAAACAACTATCATCTCTTATGACGAATTCTTTTCCTGCACCCCTTGCTGTTGTTCCATCTGATAGCTGGTTTAAATAAATCAAACCGTTTACAGGGTCTTTAGTAAACATACTTCCAATGTCACCATCTTCCACGGTGTCATTATTCACCCAAACGGTTCCATTATAATACCAAGCTGTTTTTGAATCAGTATCAAAAACCTGCAATCCTGTTGCTGGTGAAGGTAGCGCCAATCTTCTTGCTGTGGTCATTCGTGGCAGCAAAAAACCTCTCGTCGTATCATCCACCTGAAGTGCGGCGGAAGCAGCAACTGTATTGGTAGGAGTACTACCTACTTGAACGGTTTGTGCTTTTTGCACTTGCGCAAAAATCGAAGTGCTAACTAAAAAGAAGGCACCGGATATAAAATAAATATATTTTTTCATTTGTTTATAATTTTGATAGTCTTTAAAATAATTTTTATCGACTAATATTATCGTATTCTAAACCAACTGCTACCATCACTAATGATCATTACCGTTCCAATAGCAGGCGTTAAGGTAAAAGTGGCTGCCGTAGTAGCCCCATAATCGATAACACTATCTACACTAACGTTGGTAGCCGTAGCCGTATTTCTGATTACATATATACGTCCAGAAACAGTGCTTGCCGTCGGAGGTGTAAAAGTTCCTGAAGCCAACAAAATAACTGAATTGGCAGTACCTGAAGTGGCTGTTGTTAAAGCTAAAGTACCTGTAGTTTGCAAAGTACTGGTAGGTGCAGCCGTTCCAAGCCCGATTCTATTATTGGCAGCATCTACTGAAAAAGTAGTCCCATCTATTGAAAATCCGTTCACCGCTGTTGCAGTAAAAGCCAAGGTATTGGCACCTTGTGTTACCGTTCTGTTCCCTGTTAGCGAACCGTTGGTAGCATAGAAAGTGCTTGGTAATGTAGTCCAAGTTGGAGCCACTCCTGCACCTGCCGAGGTTAACACTTGTCCAGCTGTACCCGCCGCATTATTAGGCATCAAAGCACCTGAAAATCGGATATTTCCTGTAACGTCTAATTTTTCTGTGGGTGTGCTGTTGCCAATTCCTAAATTACCCGCAGCCGAAAGACGCATTTTTTCTGAATAAGATGAAGTATTTCTACTACCAAAAACTAAATCGTTGGCAAAATTATCAGTTCCTCCTACAGCAGCAATGTAGGCAACTCTTTGATTTGCGCCATTATTATGCAAGGTCTGAAATTGAATTGCCGATACTGGGTTTACTGCAGCTGTAGAATTGTTGTTCGCAATAGTAACGGTTGAATTGGGTGCATAGGATTGCGGGGCACTTGTGGCATCAAAACTAGTGTTTGAAATACCATTGGCATGTAGAACCCCTGATGGTGCAGCCGTACCAATCCCAATTCTATTGTTTACAGCATCAACATTTAATGTAGTACCATCCACCGTAAAATGACTCGTTCCTGTGGTGGCAGTACTTGTAAATGCCAACGTATTGGTTCCTTGTGTTACGGTTCTATTACCTGTTAAAGTACCATCAGATGTATAAAAAGATTGAAAGTTAGACCAGGTTGGCACTACGCCTGCACCTGCAGAGGTCAACACTTGCCCTGCTGTGCCCGCCGTATTATTAGGCATCAAAGCCCCCGAAAATTTCACATTCCCTACTACATCTAATCTTTCTGTTGGAGCTCCTGTGGTGTTAATTCCTACATTTCCGCCAGTAAAATAAAAACCTGAACTAAACACTCCCGAGCCCAAATCAAATCTCATAGACGCAAAATTATTACCATTTCTAAAGTATAAATCAGAACCTGTACTAGAAATATAATTAACACCCCATGTTCCTGATTTAAATTCTAATTTTGCAGTGCCAGTGTCATCAGGATTAAAAATTCTTAAATCTTTAGTTTGAGTAGTACCAAGTACATAAAGCTTCGCATCATATTGAGCAAGGGTACCCCCAATGATAAAAGCACCGTTGTCAGAAATAGCCCATTGTGCTGCGTAAGGTCTAGTTGTTATTCCATCTGAGAGTTGGTTTAATTTGATAAGTCCTTCGCTTGGATATCTAGAGAATATACTGTTATTTACCGTACCGTTTATCCAAATAGTTCCACTGTAGTACCAAATCGTATTGGTATCAGTGTCATACACTTGCAAACCTTTTGCTGGATTTAAAATTGCGGTTCTTTGAATAGTTGTCATTCTTGGCATTAAGAACCCTCTAGTGTTATCATCAATTTGTAATGCTGCTGAGGCATCTTGCGTATTGGTAGAAGTACTACCAATTTGTAACGTCTGTGCTTTTTGCACTTGACCAAATGAAAGGGCTGTCACTAAAATAAAAAGTGATGCTAAAAAAATATTGTTGTTTTTCATGATTTTGAAATGTATTAAGTTTTATTAGGGTACAATAATGTAATTAATTGTTGCTGTTGTAGAAGGAATGGCTCCAAATTGAACTGTAAATCCTGTACCTGCAATTCGGTTTTTGATGGTAGTAAGAATAACGTCACCACTATTATCTTCATAAGAAACATAAATGCTAGAGGTAGCAGTCACATTAGCGTCCGTAATAGTTTGCGATAGTGTACCATCACAAGTTACTAAACCTTTAAAAGAAGGACTTGCCCACGTGCCATCACCTTTCAGATAAGAAGTTGACGTAGCACCCGCAGGTAGTTTTGCCACTGTAACGGCATTGTCAGCAATAGTATTAGTTGCTACAGCAGCATCCGCAATTTTTGCCGTAGTTACTGCTGTATCGGCTATTTTAACAGTGGTTACTCCTGCATCGTTTATACTTACAACACCAGCAGTTACATTAATTGGAGCCGTTCCAGTAACTGTTGCGTCAGTACCCGCAGCACCTTGAGGGCCTGTTGCTCCAGTTGCTCCAGCCACACCTTGAGGTCCTTGAGCACCTACTAAAGAAGCTAAAAACTGTGTTTCAGTACCAGTATTTCCTGCGTTCAACCAAACTTGGTAGGCACTGATACCGTCTGCACCGCTAGCGCCTGTTGCTCCTTGTGGTCCTGTTGCGCCAGTAGCTCCAGTTAAACCTTGAATACCTTGAGGTCCTTGAGCACCTACTAAAGAAGCTATAAATTGTGCTTCTGTTCCTGTGTTACCAGCATTCAACCAAACTTGGTAGGCACTAATACCATCTGCACCGTTTGTACCAGCTATTCCTTGTGGACCTTGAGGTCCAGTTGCACCAGCAGGTCCAGTTGCACCTGTTAAACCTTGAATACCTTGTGGTCCCTGAGGCCCTGTTGCTCCTTGAGGTCCTGTTGTTCCTGCTGGACCAGTTGCACCTGTTAACCCAGTTGGCCCTTGTGCTCCGTCTGCACCAGCTACACCTTGAATCCCTTGAGGTCCTGTTGCACCTGTAGCGCCTGTTGCACCATTTAAACCCTGAGGTCCTTGTGGACCAGTTGCTCCGTCAAGACCTGCTGGCCCTTGTGGACCCGTAAGACCTGTTGGTCCTTGTGGACCTGTTGCAATTACAGTACCTGCTGCCGGATAAGCATAATTGATATAAGCCGTAGTGGCAGGAATTGATGCAAAGTCAACGGTAAATGATGTTCCTGCAATTCTTGATTTTACTTTGGTTGAAATTATAGCACCTGATTCATCTTCATAAGAAACGATAATAGCATCTGTTGCAGGCACATCTGGGTCGGTAATGGTTTGTGAAAGTACTCCTGCACATGATACTCTTTTGATGATCATACCATTGGCATCAGCTGGTGCCCATGAAGTACCATTCCATTTAATAACTTGCCCATTTGTAGCACTTGATTGATTGATTTTTGCCATCGTTACTGCACTATCAGCAATGTCAACTGTTGTAACTGCACCGTCAGCAATTTTAGCAGTAGTTACAGCAGCGTCTGTAAGTTTAACGGTTGTAACTCCAGCATCATTTAAGCTCACTACCCCAGCAGTCACATCAATTGGCGCTGTTCCTGTTACAGTAGCGTTGGAACCAGCAGGACCTTGTGGGCCGGTTGCTCCCGTAGCACCTTGAATTCCTTGTGGTCCTTGCGCACCCGTTGCTCCAGCAGGACCTTGAGGGCCAGTAGCTCCTGTTGCGCCAGTAGCTCCAGTTGCGCCCGTTGCACCCACTAAAGAAGCCAAAAATTGCGCTTGGGTTCCCGTATTTCCAGCATTAAGCCAAACTTGGTAGGCACTTAATCCGTCAGTACCATTGGCACCTGCTGGTCCTTGAGCCCCATTTGCACCTGTTAAGCCAATAGGTCCTTGTGGCCCTGTAGCTCCCGTTGCACCGGTGGCTCCTGCAGGACCTTGCGGCCCAGTGGCACCCACGCCCGATGCTGTCCAAATCGGTGCACTAGGCGTTCCTGTATTGGTTTGCAATTCGTTGGCGGTGGTGTTAAAAATAATTAAGCCTTTGGCTGGCGAAGCAATGGCATCGCGGGTGGTGTTGGTGTGTCGGGGGACCAACAAACCTTTGGTGGCCGATGACACATCCAATACCGCCGAGGCATCGGGGGTGGTGGTGCCAATCCCGGTTTGAGCTTGTGCAAAACCTGCTACAAGCAGGGCAAACACAGTGAGTTTTAATGTATTCATTGTTAAATGATTTTTATTAGTAAAGGTTTTAATGTATAAAAGCTGTTGATTAATGCGTCGATTGTACTTTTCGGTTGACTACCTCGCCATTGGTGAAATAAATTTTTGCGATGTACACCGATTCAGCGTGTTGGAAAGGTTTGACGGCTTGTCGTTGGTCATTGAGCGAATAGGTTTCCACCAATCGGCCCATCAAATCGTACAACACCACTTTTTGTATGGAAGCACCGGCAGAAACAAAAAACTGGTCATTGTTGATAAAAGCGGTGGCATACACTTTTGTGAAATCTGGGTTGTTTAATGCCGCATTATGATACACGATTTCATAACGGTTTAACAATGAAGTCACATTACTGGTTAGTATGAAGTCGCCTTCTTTTAAATTGAAGAATGTATCATTGGTTTTGTCATGAATAAATATGGACAGGTTCGGATCAGCAAAGACACCTTCTGTCTCATTTAAGCTAATGGTAAAACTTTCATTGGTTGCATCAGCCTTGCTAAGTCCCAATGGCACGCGGTCGGTATCAAAAAACACCGGGCGCGCATTGATGGCTAATTTGCGGCCATCGCCTTCAAACACACTGAATAATTGCGCTGTTGACACCGAATTTCGGCCTGCGTCATACAAGCGGTCGTAGCCCATGGTAGCCTCAGGCAAATAAGCGATCAGAATTTGGCTAAACACGGCATTATTTCCGACCATATTCAACTTAAAGCGATCACGGGTGCTGTTTTGAGAAGCGCTAGGCGCAATGCTTGATTTGTAGAACTGGTTATTTTGGTCTTTAATCCGCATACAGTTGGTAAACTGGGCGGTACCGCCATTCACCAACGACTTTACACGGAAGCTTTGTCCTGAGGCAATTTTACCAGTAAATATGTTCGGAATGTTGTTCGGAACCACGACGCCAGTCAGGTTATAAGCAAGGTAATCGGCTTGGGTGTACAATTGCCCACTTCCGCTATTGGCGGTGGCCGAAGTCCAAATGTAAATGGCACCATCAACCGTGGCATTGTCCATCAAAAACTTGTTGGCATCAATGGCACTCGGATACGGGTTGGCCAATAACTCATAACTTGTTCCGCCATTTGGCGACGTTAAATTGTTGGTGATGTTCACCGTAACCGTTCCGTTGTTGGCAGTACCTGTAAGCGGTAAATCAATGTAATCTGTGGCCGTTGATGTGGTAAAAGGCGCTTGGTTTTTGATGCGGCTGATAAAACCTTTACCGGTTTGCGTAGCCGTTAATGGCTGCCAACCCCCATCTGTACCCGTTACATATTTGTACATTAAATCAAAGGCGCCTGCAGCAGTGCCACTTCCGGCTCTGGCATTGGCAATTTGGCTAAAGAAGTTGCCTGAAATTGGCGTTCCCCAGTAGATGTAGTCGTACTGACGCATCACCGAACGGGTGCGTTTGGTTAATGCAATGTTTGGTGGCGTGGCATTGGCATTGCGTTGCATTACACTTGCTTCGCTGTCCATGATGATTTTACCCGACCCACTAATGTCATTGGCCACTTCAATATGCTGGCCGTTTAACAAGGTAACATCGGCATTTAACACCAATGAATTACATGCAAAAGACCCACCTGAATAAGGCGCGTTAATGATGACAGGGTCAGTAATGTTAGGCAAACCCGGAGTCCAAACCCCGTTGTAGGTTTTGGTGTTGCCAGAGCTGGCTACCTCTGGGTAGCAACTGTTTCCTTTGCCACCAAAAGTAACATAATAGTACTGACTCAAATCAATATCAGCATTGGTAGTCATGGAGCCTGTTGACAAACTACTTGCCGAACCAAAAAAGGAAGTAGCGTCAACAGTAGCGGGTATTTCTACCCACAAGGCCCCATTAAAACCTACCATGATCAATTCGTTCAATGAATTGGCAGTGTTGTTTAGGTAGCTAGTGGTATTCCACGTCAATGTTAATTTGGCTGTATGGGTACCACGGATTTCCCAATATTCATTGGGTGAAATGCCATCAATTCCAGTATCGATAGCACTTCCTAACGATCCTGGATAGTCATGGTAATAGGCAAAATCGGTACTGCCTGAAGTAGCCGGAACCACCCGAATAGGGGCATAGATGCCTGCAGCACCCAACGGCAAGTTGGTGGCCGTGTTGCCTTTTAATTGTATATAGCCATCAACAAAATGAGTTGCATCGGCGCCGGTAAAACTACCGCCTTCAACCACCAACTTACCAGCCACGTTGGCTGTTCGGGAGGTGAGCGCCTGCGGACTGGCGTTGGCAAATTCAAATAATTGATTACCTATATACAAAAGACCCTCGTCACCAATGTACATAGGCTCCGTGTGCTTGACCTGGCTGTATCCAGCAAGGCTAAAAAACAACGAAGCACAAAGGCCAAGGCGAAGTAATGGTTTACTCATAGTTTTTGTGTTAGGATTGATTAAAATTTTTCTGCGGTTTATTCAATTGCTTAAAGGCAAAATAACTACCACCAATAAGGAATAAATAAATGGCATCTGAAATCGGAGCAGTTGGAGGAGGGTCTGGACCATCCTCTTCAAAAAATGGGGGTGGATCTGGGCCATCATCACCTACTGGTTGGGCTAATCCAGCTGTATTTATAAGCACGATCAGTGCCAATAACATCAGTTGTTTGAAAGGTGTTTTTTTCATTTCATAGGAATATATTAAGGGGTTCAACATCTATTTTTAATCAAGAATATCAGCATTTAAATACGCGGCCACCATACCAATAAAATGCCTGAATTTTATTTTCATTTGGTTTAATACTAAGAGGTAACTCGTTTTTGTGGGGGAATTTATTTTCTGGTTAGTACACTTTTCTTTTGAAGTTGAAAAGGTTTTTGGCATCATCGTTATTCGTGTTCCCATTCATTTATGGCTGTTCAGATCAGTGCTTTTGTATACACTACATCGGCATTTTCATCCAAATGCTCATCAGTCTTAATCCTATTTATTTGACTAATACCTTTTTCATTTTCAATGAAATGCAGTTATGTTTCATGGGTCAATCGTTTAACTAGTTAATTCCAAATTCCTTTTACCTTGGGGCAAAGGTATTTACCCACCCAAAGTTTCATTAGCGCAAAATCGACATGGCTTGTCCAAAATCGACTTAAATGAAAAAAGGTGTGTTAACAATGCCGCAGCAGCATGGCCCCGTGGTGATGGTAAATGACGATAGGCCAAAGTCCAAAGTCGAAAGTCCAAAGTCGAAAGTTGAAAGTGGGAAAGTTGAAAGATGGCAATAGGCAATAACCATTAGGCAATAGTTGGCAGTGTTTCAAAAAATGCTGTCCAGTCTCAAGAAGGCAACTGTCAAAACATTTATGGCAACTGTCAAAACATTTATGGCATCAGGGAAAACATTTATGGCATCAGGGAAAACATTTATGGCTACTGTCAAAACATTTATGACATCAGTCCAAACATTTATGACAGCATTTAAGTCCCTCCCGATTGCTATGGTGATTGGGAGACGGGGTTTGGGGGTGAGGAGACCAAGACATCAGTCAAAGTGAACAAGACATCAGTAAAAGTAAACAAGACATCAGTCAAAGTGAACAAGGCATCAGTCAAAGTGAACAAGACAACTTCCAAAGTGAACAAGGCAACTTTGTTTTAGCACGGATTGTAAATCCGCGCTATCGGGATTTGGGGGTGAGGTGAAAAAGGCAGTCTTGCACAGCATCGCAGAACACTAAACATTGGTTGAGAGTAAAAAGTGCATTTCATAAGGACTTTCTGGTTTCTGCCAGACGTCTTTCTGTTGATTCACGATTTTGTTCATTTTCTTTGCTGGCCCAAAGAAAACGAACCAAAAGAAAGGGCCTTTTTGGCCCGCATAAAAGGTCATTTTTGCCTTTGGCAAAACCACTTTAAGCTGCCTTTTGTATTGCTTTTTTAAAGGTCAGCTTGAATCACCTTTTCTTTAATTGTGTTTGCTTCGCAAACTGGTTTTTAGTGGTGATGTTTCAAGCCGAAAATCCCTCCAAGGCTTCGCGATTTTTTGCGGCTTGAAAAAGCTATGACTACATATGCGGGCCGGCACTTGTGTGGCTTCGCAGAACAGTAGACATTGATTAAAAACCTTATTTTGTCATTTCGACGAAGGAGAAACGTAAGTTCAGCGAAGCTAAATCTCATCATCATGGTGCTTAGATCACGCGATGGTTCATAAGTTAGCATGACATGATATTCATAAGACCTTTTGTTTTCTGCCAGACGTCTTTCTGTTGAAAGACCTTTGTTCATTTTTGGCATCAGTCAAATTATTTATGACATCAGTCGAAACATTTAAGGTATCAGCCAATACATTTAAGGCAGCATTTAAGCCCCATCTCCTTGGGAGAGGGGGTTTGGGGGTGAGGTGAACAAAGCAACTTTCAAAGTGAGAATGGACACAATGAGAACCTCAAATTCCAAGTTCGGAATATCAAAAACCAAGCTAAAAGCCTCGTCGACCAAGCTAAAAGCATCAAAAACCAAGCTCTGAACCTCTTCGACCAAGCTAAAAGCCTCGTCGACCAAGCTCTAAACGTCAAATTCCAAGCTCGGGATAGCAAACTCTAGTGAGTAATCATCATATTGTGTTTACAATACAAAAATACAGCCCCGCCCCTACAGGGTATTCATAATTAATACCTCTTTAAAAACAGGGCGGAGGCAAGCCCCGCCCCTACAAGGTTTTCAAAATAAACACCCGTTTAAAAATTGGGCGGAGGCAAGCCCCGCCCCTACTTGAAACCTGAAACAAAAAGAAACGGCAATCATGCCGTTTCTAAAACCCCCTTTTCCCCCATTTAAATTTGTAGTTTTGCCACTTCAAATAAACCCAAATGAAAATCACCCAAGCTGAATTCGTAATTAGCAATACAGACCCCGCCAAATGCCCTACCGAACGGGTTCCTGAATATGCTTTTATTGGCCGATCGAATGTGGGCAAATCATCGCTGATCAATTGCCTGACCAACCACAAAAGCTTGGCTAAAACGTCGGGGCGTCCGGGTAAAACCCAATTGATCAATCATTTTAAAATAAATAACCACTGGTTTTTGGTCGATTTACCTGGCTATGGGTATGCACGGGTTTCCAAGCAAACCAAGGCTGCATTTCAGGCGCTCATTACCGATTATTTTGAAGCACGCGAACAGTTGGTTTGTGCTTTTGTCCTGATTGACATCCGTTTGGAAGCGCAAAAAATAGACCTCGAATTTCTCACATATTTGGGCGAAACAGAGGTGCCTTTCTGCATCTTATTTACCAAAGCCGACAAATTGGGCAAAAACCAAGCGCAAGCGGCGGTGGCAGCCTATAAAAAGTCATTGTTACAAGGGGTTTGGGCCGAAATGCCGCCCTACTTTATTACCTCAGCCGAAAACGCCACGGGGCGCGACGAGGTGTTGGCCTACATTGAAGACATTAATAAGGGTTTTGAAGCAGACCTCAACAACCATGGGTTTTAAAACCATTTGGTCGGCCTATTATTCGACGAGCGCTTTGAGTTGATTTACAATCATTTCCCAACTTTTTTCGGACTGTTCGGCACGCGCTTCATCATAACTTGTAAAACGGATCAATAAAACGACATGATCTTCCGTTGGCTGAATAGAAAAGCATACTGTTAAATAATTCTCGGGTATATCTTCCATTACAATCCACGAACTTATATAGGAATAGGCCAACCGTTTTTCGGGTTGAAAGTCCAATATGACCCCTTTGTCCAAATAGGTTTTGCCATCAAATTCACCTTGCCAAGTAATGGGCGAGCCCACCGCAAAGCTGCTTGCTTGTTGGGTGCCAAAAAAATACTGTTTTACCTGATCTGGGTCAATCAACGCATTCCAAAGCTTAGAAACGGAAGTATTTATAATGGTTTGATACGTTTTTTCAATGTGGGGGTGTGGCATCTGTACTGTTTTAGATATAATTATTCCATGGCCATTAGTAGTTGTATTTATCTTTCCAACGGTTTTTTAAAAACTTGCGCAATTCATCTTCTCGGACATTGGGGCCTGGCTCATAAATCTTGGTGTTTTCGAGGCCTTGAGGCAGGTATTCTTGTTCCACAAAATGATTGTCAAAGCTGTGTGCGTACAGATATTCTTGGCCATAGCCCAATTCTTTCATGAGCTTGGTGGGCGCATTGCGCAAATGCAACGGAACAGGCAAGTCGCCTTGTTCTTTCACTAGTTTGAGTGCTTCGTCTATGGCCATATAACTGGCATTGCTTTTGGCCGAACAAGCCAAATACACCGCACATTGGCTCAATACAATGCGGCTTTCGGGCATCCCGATCATGGATACTGCCTGAAAAGTAGATTGGGCCATAATCAAAGCCGTCGGATTGGCGTTGCCTATGTCTTCGCTGGCTAAAATTAAAAGGCGCCGTGCAATAAATTTGACGTCTTCGCCCCCTGCCAACATCCGTGCCAACCAATACACCGCCGCATTGGGGTCGCTGCCCCGAATTGATTTAATAAAGGCCGAAATAATGTCATAATGCTGCTCACCCGATTTGTCGTATAAAACAGTGTGCTGCTGCGCAACCGCCATGACACCCTCGTTGGTAATTATTTTCGGCGAACCAGGCGTACCCTGCACCACCATTTCAAATAAGTTCAATAATTTGCGGCCATCGCCGCCAGAAAGCCGCAACAGCGCTTCCGTTTCTTCGAGCTGCACCGATTGTTTTGACAACCACGCATCGTGTTGCAGGGCCCGTTGCAATAGTGCTTCTAAATCTTCTTTTGAAAATGCCTCCAGCACATACACCTGACACCTTGACAACAAAGCGGGAATCACTTCAAAACTGGGGTTTTCGGTGGTTGCGCCAATCAGTGTTACCCAGCCTTTTTCAACCGCGCCTAACAGTGAATCTTGCTGCGATTTGCTAAACCGATGAATTTCATCAATAAACAAAATGGGTTGTGCGCCGCCAAATAAACCGGTGCGCTGCTTGGCCAAATCCAACACTTCGCGGACATCTTTAACGCCCGAATTAATGGCACTGAGTTCGTGAAATGGCCTGCCAATTTGCTCGGCGATCACTTGTGCCAAGGTCGTTTTTCCCGTGCCTGGTGGCCCCCAAAACAACATGGATGGAATGAAACCCGTTGCCAATTGACGGGTTAAAGCGCCATCGGGACCCACCAAATGGCTTTGGCTAATGTATTCCGCTAAAGTGCGTGGACGAATCCGTTCGGCTAAGGGTGCTTGCATGGCGTAAATATAAGGATTACGGCAATTTTTGTTATTGAAAACAAGGGCTCATTATGATTAGTGCCAAGGAAGTATTTGATATGTTTTAAAATTTATCCGCGCAAAGCCCTAAAGACCAACAAAGTGCTAATGCCCATCAGTATGCCACCTAAAATGAAGGGGGCACCCGGAAACAGCATGGCTGCGGTCGGTTGGGTAAAATGATAAAACAACCCTGACATCAGGGGTGGCCCAATAATGGACGAGGCACTCATGAGGCTGGTTAAAATGCCTTGAATTTCACCTTGTTCATTGGCGGGTACCTGGCCGCTCACCATCGATTGCAAGGCGGGACCAGCAATGCCGCCCAAACAATAAGGAATGAGGATCGCATACATTTGCCATCCTTGATAGGCAAAAGCAAACAAAAACATGCCCAACGTATAAAGCGTCAAGCCCAAATAAATGCTGTTTACATTGCCCAATTTTGGGTTGATTACCCGAACCAATCCGCCTTGCACAATGGCAATTAACACGCCAATGGCACCCAATGAAAGGCCCACTTGCTTTTCGTCCCAGTTAAAACGGTACATGGTAAAGAAGCTCCAGTTGCTTTGTACCGCATGCGACCCCACATACAAGATAAAAAGGGCCAAGATCATCGGCACCAGCAAAGGATATTTTTTTAGTTGTTTATAAGCACCGAATGGATTCGCGCGTTTCCATGAAAAGGGGCGTCTGTTTTCGGGTTTCAATGATTCTGGCAGTATAAATAAGCCATATAAAAAATTGAGCATACATAAAATGGCAGCCGCATAAAAAGGCACCCGAGCCCCATATTGACCCAACAAACCACCAATGACGGGCCCAATGATGAAACCCAAACCAAAGGCTGCCCCGACCATGCCAAAATTTTTGGTGCGGTTTTCGGGTGTGCTGATGTCGGCGATATAAGCGGTGGCCGTGGTGATGCTGGCTCCTGTGATGCCAGCAATGATGCGGCCAACAAAAAGCCATTCAATGGTGGGTGCCACCGACAAAAAGACATAATCCAACGAAAAACCAAGCAACGAAAATAAAATGATGGGGCGTCGGCCGTACTTGTCACTTAAATTGCCCAGCAGCGGCGCGCAGATAAATTGGGTAATGGAATAGGCAAAAGCCAACCACCCCCCTACCCTTGCGGCTTCACTCAACGAGCCGTGGATCAGTTGTTCAATGAGTTTGGGTATCACTGGAATAATGATTCCCCAACCCGTTATGTCAATGAGTAAGGTAATAAAAATGAAACCTAAAGCGGCCTGTTTTTCTGATTTTGCCATAATGAAAGGGAATAGCCGCCAAAGATAAGAGATTCAACAACTGTTAAAGGAACAAGATTTGGAGTTTATGCAATTGGAACCTAATTGCATTTTTAAAAACGAAATCGATATTGTGCAAAAATTAAATGGTTTCGTTCATTAATTTTTTTGGTATATCCGTCGGAGTTACAGACCTTCGTGGCTCAAATAAAAAGCCCCGATCATGGATCAAATGACCTCTCATTTTGCCACAGGCCACAAGCATAATTTTAGCGCTGGGCCTTGTATTCTGCCAACCACTGTGTTTCAACAAGCAGCACAAGCCGTGTTGAATTTTAATGATTCAGGCTTGTCCATTCTTGAAATATCGCACCGAAGCAAAGACTTTGTGGCGGTGATGGATGAAGTACGTGCACTTTCATTGTCGTTACTTGGTTTAGAAGGAAAAGGGTATCAGGCCATATTTTTGCATGGCGGTGCAAGTTTGGAATTCTTAAGAGTGCCATATAACATGATGAAATTAAATGGCAAAGCGGCTTATTTGGACACGGGAACTTGGGCAAATAACGCGCTGAAAGAAGCCAAAGCATTTGGTGAAACGGTGGTGGTTGCCTCTTCAAAAGCGGACAATTACACCCACATCCCAAAAGACTTTACAGTGCCCGCAGATGCCGATTATTTTCATTGCACCTCAAACAACACCATTTTTGGCACGCAAATGAAATCGTTTCCAACCACTGACATTCCTGTTGTGTGCGATATGAGTTCGGATATTTTTTCGCGCCAATTGGATTTTTCAGCTTTTGATTTGATTTATGCAGGCGCACAAAAAAACATGGGCCCAGCAGGTACTACATTGATTGTTGTAAAAGAAGACGTGCTTGGAAAAACAGGCCGGGCCATTCCACCGATGATGGATTATAAAGTGCATATTGACAAAGAAAGCATGTACAATACGCCAGCCGTATTTGCCGTATATACATCATTACTCACCTTGCGTTGGTTACAAGAAATGGGCGGCATTGCGGCCATTGAAAAACAAAATGAGGCCAAAGCCGCTTTGATTTATGCCGAAATTGACCGCAACCCCTTGTTCAGAGGAACCACGGCTGTTGCAGATCGTTCCACGATGAATGCGACGTTTTTGTTGCAAGATGAAAGTGCCCACCAGGCATTGTTCGATTCTTTGTGGAAAGGCGCTGGCATTGTTGGGCTAAACGGACACCGTTCCGTAGGCGGATACCGCGCTTCGATGTACAATGCATTGCCCATTGAAAGTGTTCAAACACTTGTTGATGCCATGCAGTTGCTTGAACAACGCGCCTAAGCCGAGCCCCCGATGGTGCCATTGTTGGAGCTCCTGCTTGCAGAGCGACTGGCTCCAGCGGGATAAGGATCCATAAATAAACACTAGTTTATAAAGTTGCATGTTTAAAGTTGGAAAGTTGGTGGTTTTAATAGAAATGTATACATGCCAATTCTTGCCTAATCATGAAGCTGAAAGACCAAAAAATAAATGAGTGAAAAAGAGATCATAAACCTGAAATAGAAGCTAATACAGCAAAACTATTTCCGTTAGGATCCATTTAATTAGTAACAAAAAACATAGTTGCAGATGAAAGTATTGGCAAACGACGGACTATCTCAAAGCGGCATTCATGCGTTGACGCACGCTGGTTTTGAAGTGATTACCACAAAAGTGGCCCAAGAGCAGGTGGCCAATTATATTCAGGCGAACCAAATTGAAGTGGTGTTGGTGCGTTCGGCCACCAAAATTCGGAAAGACATTATTGACAGTTGCCCTTCGCTAAAAATTATTGGGCGCGGTGGCGTTGGCATGGACAATATTGACGTGGAATACGCACGCGAAAAAGGCATTCATGTGATTAACACGCCTGCATCATCTTCAGAATCGGTGGCTGAATTGGTGTTTGCCCACCTTTTTAGTGGCGTCCGCTTTTTGTATGATTCAAACCGAAACATGCCTCTTGAAGGCGACACCCGTTTTGATGCCCTGAAAAAAGCATACGCCAATGGCATTGAATTGCGTGGTAAAACAATAGGTATTATTGGGTTTGGTCGCATTGGACAAGCCGTGGCCAAAATGGCTTTGGGCTTGGGTATGCGCGTGATTGCTGCCGATAAATTTGTGGGCAAAGCCGACATACGCGTTGATTTTTACAATGGCCAATTCATTAATGTGGAAATTGAAACCGAACCGCTCGAAGATTTATTTAAACATGCCGATTTTATTACGTTGCATGTGCCTGCGCAAGAAGGTTATGTGATTGGCACGGCTGAATTTGAGCAATTGAAACCAGGTGTAGGCATTGTGAATTGTGCCCGTGGTGGTGTGATTGACGAAGTGGCTTTGGTGGAAGCACTTGACAATGATAAAGTGTCATTTGCTGGCCTCGATGTATTTGAAAACGAACCAACTCCGGCCATTCAATTGCTGATGCACCCAAAAATTTCTTTGACGCCACATATTGGCGCTGCCACGCTGGAAGCACAAGACAGAATTGGCACCGAATTGGCGGAACAAATTAGCAGCATCTTGAAAGCAAATTAAAGGCTGAAACAGACTGATCAAAAGCAAAAAAGCCATTTATGTTAACAACATGAATGGCTTTTTTTTGCTAATAAACTGGACAGACCAAATGAGGCCATTTGTGATGATTTCGCTCTCCCATTATTGTAGATAAATTAAGCTGCAAATTGGCACATGAGGCCAATTTGCGGAACACTTGATTTAATTGTCGTACATATTTTTCCTTTCGTTTTGAAAGAGACCGATTGCGCATAAGCCCGTTCATGACCTACTACCCATCATACGCTATCATTGCGAAAAAAAATCGATTTTTTGCCATTTTTATCGATTATTGGCATTGGCATTACAAATAATAAATTAGATTTGTAACGTGTAAAAGGGTCTAATTTGTTTGTTTTGATTTTCTAATAAATCATTTCTTACAATTTTATAGGTTAGACTTGTGTCAATTTGTATAATTCAGAAGAAATGCTTTATGAAATTACTTTATTTTAAAATTTTTATGGTTTTTACGTTGTTTTGCGTCCAAGACAGTTTTTTTGGTTTCGCTCAACAAAAAAGCGAATACAGTCACCTGACCATTGAAGCATTTTCAGGATACAATTTAGAATCAACACCTTATACTCCTGGTTATTATTCTTCTGACCCTAGTAAACAATTCGCTTTGCCGATCGTTGGACACTTTGAATTGGGGGTGCGTTATATGTTTTCAAAATATTTCGGCGTTCGGCCCTCATTATTGTACAATGTATTTAAACCTACTTCAGGTTCGCCAGATTATAAGTCAGAACAATACATGCTTCAATTAGAAGCGGTTTGCAATGTTGGTCGGATTTTTAGAATTGAAGAACTTTCTGAACGCATGAATATCTTATTTCACACTGGTCTATCTTTGGGCGTACAATCGCCAAAAACGGGGATTTACGCCAATCAAAATGATTTTTTGGGCGGCGCATTATTTGGTTTTACCCCTCAGCTTAAATTATCAAACCAATGGGTGGCACGTATCGATTATTCTCAAACTTTTTACTTTAGACAACATCTTACATTTGACGGACAATCAAAAGACACCAGGATAAACTTATCAGGCAGATCGTCTTCTATCGCATTAGGGTTATCATATATTTTAGATACCAAAAGAAAGCACATTGATTGGATGACCATGCAAGATGAATGTCACGATTTATTGATGGAGGCAGAAGAGAAATTGAAACTAGACTCTGATGGTGATGGTGTACCAAACTATAGAGATAAAGAAAGAAACACCCCAAAAGGATCATTTGTTGATTCGTTTGGACGAAGAAAAGTAGAATAAATTCAAATCATCTCATTTAAAAACATCCAATAATTTAAACATTCCTGTTTTTATTATTGGATTTGTTTTTTTCTAAAATGTATCAATTAAACATCTAAAAAGAAGTTGCTACATTAATACTTCTTCTGTATTTGAATTCAAATTTTAGCATTGCTTCAGTATAATCAATCAGATATTTTACATACTTATTTCTTGCTCAAACCAAGTTGGATCATGTGCATCAGCTGCTTTTAAACTTCCAATAGCTGTTCTTCTTAAAACAGATAAATGGGCGCCGCTTTCCAGGGCTCTTCCCAAATCATTAGCTAATGATCGGATGTAAGTTCCTTTGCTGCAAACTACTCGAAATTGTATGTCAGGAAGACTACATGCGGTTATTTCAAACTCATAAATAGTAACGGTTCTTGGCTCGATGTGAACGGTTTCGCCTGCTCGGGCATGCTCATACAGCCGAACACCCTCTTTTTTTATGGCCGAAAAAACAGGAGGTACTTGCTGAATTTCTCCAATAAATTGTTTGGTGGTTTCAATAATGGACGCTTCGTTAATATGCTCAATGGGAAAATGTTCATTGACCGCTGTTTCAAGATCAAATGAAGGGGTCGTGGAGCCTACTACGATGGTGCCAGTATACTCTTTAACTGCATCTTGAAATTCGTGGATTCTCTTAGTCATTTTTCCAGTACAAACCACCAACAAACCTGTTGCTAATGGATCTAAGGTTCCTGCATGACCAATTTTAAATTTTGACACACCTGTCTGATTTTTCAAGGTGTATTTCAATTTATTGACCGCCTGAAAAGAGGACCAACCTAATGGTTTATCAACCAATAGTACTTGGCCTTGAAGTAATTCTTCAGGAGTCATTAAAAATTGGTTAATGGGTGAATAAAGTAATGCACAATAAGTACAATGGATCCTAAAACGATTCGATAATAACCAAAAATTTTGAATCCATTTCTTTGCAGAAAACCGATAAATGATTTAATGGCAATTAAAGCAACTATAAACCCAATGACACTTCCTAAAACCAACAACTGCAATTGTTCTGTGTTAAGCGCTACGCCCGTTTGGTGATAATCGAAACATTTTTTGGCCGTTGCTCCAAACATGGTGGGTATGGCTAAAAAAAAGGAAAACTCGGCTGCCGTCTTTCGACTCAAACCTTGCGACATACCGCCAACTATACTAGCGCCACTGCGCGAAACACCAGGTATCATGGCTAAACATTGAAACAACCCAATTTTCAAAGCACTTAAATAAGTGACTTCTTCCTGCGTTGATTGACCAAACCACTGGTCCACTTTCAATAAAACAAATCCGCCAACCACCAATGAAACAGCAACAGTTACCGGACTTTCAAGTAGGGCATCAATAGCATCGTTAAATAAAACACCGAAAATTACCGCGGGGATAAATCCAACAAAAAGTTTAAAATAGAAGTCAAAAGTTTGGAAAAACCGTTTAAAATACAACACCACTACCGAAAGTATCGTGCCAAGTTGAATTACGACAGTAAACAATTTAGTGAAATCGTCGGCAGCTATGCCAAAAGCAGAAGATGCTAAAATCATATGACCTGTCGACGAAACAGGTAGAAATTCTGTAATGCCTTCTATAACAGCCAAAATCAGTGCTTGAAAAAAATCCATCTGTTGACTATTTTTTAAAAATCGAATAAATAACCACACCAAAACCAATCAATATGACAGCTGGGGCCAATCCAATTCTCTGAAAATTAAAGACATCTTCATGGAACACTTTTGGGTCGTCACTTCCACCGCCAGACATGAAAACAAATCCGATAGCAACTAATAAAACACCTATAATCAGTCTGGTATATTGCGGTTTATCAAATAAAATTTCATGCTTTGATTTCATATGCTAAAAATATTTTAATTCTAAAGGTTATTTGTAGTGCTTTGGCGGTCCAAAAAGCGATATTGTTTTATTTATGGTATTTACTTTTAAACCGATGTATTACCGGTGATTCACAAAAGAAAACACTTTAATATAAATCGTCGGTGCGTAAGTTTAAAAAGCGTTGGGTAGCTATAAATGTACCAAAGCCTGTTATTAACAAACCCAAAACAGGAATAGCAGTTAATAACAAAATGCTCAATAACAGATCATCAAAAATGTGAAGCTCCGCATAAATTGCATCTACATAAAAAAGCAATCCAACAAGAATGCCAACAGCCAATAAACTGCCTATTAATCCCAAAATGATATTTCTCCAAATAAACGGCGTACGAATAAAAGCTTTGGTAGCACCTACCATTTGCATGGTTTTAATTATAAATCGGTGCGCAAACAAAGACAAACGCAAAGAACTGTTGATGATTAAAATTGAAATAACAACAAAAATGCCACTAACAATTAATAGAATAAAGCTAATTTGACGGATGTTATCATCAACCAAACTCACCAATTGTTTGTCGTAGACTACATCTCCTATAAACTGATTTTTTCTGAGTCTTTGCTCAACTTGATAAAATCCCTTTTGGTTTGCATAGGTACTTTTTAAATGTATTTCGAAAGAATCGTCCAGCGGATTTGCTCCCAGAAAGGTTATAAAATCTTCCCCTGTATCACGTTTGTGATTTAGCGCCGCTTGTTCTTTTGAAATGTATTTAAAATCTTTCGCAAAACGAGCTGATTTCAACTCGTCAGTCAACGCCAATTTGACGCTGTCAGTAGCCTCCTTTTTAAGAAATATAGTAAGTACTATTTCTTCTTTAAAGGTATCAGAAAGTCTGCGAGAATGAATGACAAACAATCCCAAAGCACCTAATAAGAACAAAACCAAAAAAACACTTAACACAACAGAGAAGTAAGAAGATATCAATCTCCTTTTTTGGAATTTTTCAAACGATGAACCCATAGTACATAATTTGAGGGTAAAAATAACCTATTTTTTTAGCTGTGGGGCCATCAGACTTTACCTTTTTAAAAAAACTGCCTCGAATGTATTGATACCAAACCAAAATTAAACGAGGCAGCCATTGATTCTTGTCTTTTTAAAGGCTTTGAATTTCTGCAATAAATATATGAAGGCGTATAAAATGAAGACAAGAAATTTTTTAATCATCAAATCATTTAGTCTTTACAATAACGTTGAGACAAATTTCGGAAGTATATTTGTTAAAAAAAACCGTGATTTCCACTAAATTTTCCCCGTGATTTTACGGTAAAAAAAATAATAAAATTTATTAGAACAAAACATCTGCTCGGACTTCGTCACGATTGCGGAATGATAAATAGAAGTGTTCGTAAAATCAAACACCCCTAAAGAATCCTTAGGGGTGTTTGTTTATTGTTCACAATTTCAAGCAATTAACAAGAGTTAATTCCAATGCGAACTATTCCATTTCCAATTATGACTTCACTTTTGAAGACTGATTTGGAGCTGTTGTTTCAACAATTGGGTGACCACTTAAGTCGTCAAGTACACGAACAGCTTCTTCTACATAAATGTCTTTTTTGAGTGCTTCGTGCCAACGGCTGCGTTTTTCTTTAAGGACACTGTCTTTGTCCATGGCATCCACTTCATAAGGCAATGAATTAAAAGTCAATTGGTTGTTGTACTCCGCCAAGCTTTTAAACTTTTTGCTCATATCTTCGAGCGCTTGTTGTTCCTTTTTGAAAGCATTCAAATTCAAAGAAATCACATTTTCTTTTTCGCGTTGTTCTAACCAGCGGGCATTATCATCCATCAACTGAAATGGCGTACTTTTCATCACCCTGTTTTTTGAATTGGCAATTGCCTTAGATAACTCGGCTTGTTTATGCCAAGGTGTAAAGGTGGCAGGATCAATTTTATCCCATGCCATTGGATGCTCTAAGTCGCGTTCGCCCATTTTAACATAAGCGAATTTATCTGGCACAGCCACGTCGCTGTGCACGCCTTCAAGCTGGGTAGAACCTCCATTAATGCGGTAGAATTTTTGGGTAGTGGTTTTTAAAGCACCCAAATCACCCATGGAACTACCACGAACAAATTGGTTTAAATCAATAATATTCTGAACGGTTCCTTTGCCAAATGTTTGGCGACTACCAATAATAACCGCTCGCTTATAGTCTTGCATAGCTGCTGCCAAAATTTCAGAGGCAGAAGCCGAAAAATTATTTACCATAAGGACCAATGGACCATCCCATTGAATTTTTGGGTCACGATCTGAAAGCACTTCTTTATTGCCATTAGAAGATCGAACTTGCACTACAGGTCCTTGATCAATAAATAAGCCAGCAATATCAACCACTGTTTTTAATGAACCGCCCCCATTATCGCGCAAATCGATAATGAGCCCTTCAACTCCTTCATTTTTTAATCGGTCTACTTCTAAGGTTAAATCTTTGGCCGCATCACGTTTGTCTTTGTTTTCAAAGTCAATGTAAAATTTAGGCAAATTGATCAAGCCATATTTGATGCCGTTTTTGAGAACAACACTCGATTTGGCATAGGTTTCTTCAATTTCAACTTGGTCTCTAATAATGGATATCACTTTAATAGTTCCATCGCTTTTTTTAACGGTCAAACGTACTTCGGTTCCTTTTGGGCCTTTAATTTTACGAACCACATCGTCAAGCCTCATGCCCACTACATCTACTGGTTCCGTTTCGCCTTGCGCTACCTTTAGCACTAAATCGCCTGCTTCCAATTGTTTGCCGCGCCATGCTGGCCCACCTGAAATCAGTTCGGTGATTTCGACAAAATCATTTTTCTTTTGCAATCGGGCGCCGATTCCTTCGAGGGTACCGCTCATGCTGGTATCAAAACGTTCTTTGTCGTCGGGGGCAAAATAATTGGTATGCGGATCAAATTGAGCCGTAATTGAATTAACAAACACAGAAAACCAATCATTTCGATTCAAGTCTTTTATAACTGAAAATGTTTCGTTCAAGGATTTTAGCGTGCTTTCGCGAGCCGCTTTTTCCAATTCAGCAAAGCTTTTCGGCGCCTCTGGCGTTTTACCTTGTTCTTTTGCTTTTTTGGCAAGTTCCCCTTCTACTTTTTGTTTTTCAACCAAGGTCGATAAAACAGATAATTTGATTTGCTTGCGCCAACGGTCTTTCAAATCATTGACCGATTTGGCATAAGGTTGTTTTTCGTAATCGGTATTAATGGATTCTTGCTTGTCAAAATCAAAAGGTTCAGACAATATTTCGGTATAATAAGCTTTGGTTTCTTGGGTTCTTTGCTCAAAGCGGGCATAGGTCAAATCAAAGAAAGACAAATCTTTCTTCAGCAATTGGTCGTCAATAACCGTTTCAAATTTTGAAAACTCGTCCAAATCTGATTGCAAAAAGAATCGCTTTGACGGATCGAGGCCTTTCAAATAATCGGCATACACCCCTTTTGACAATTTGTCATCAAAAACAGCGGGGCTGTAATGTCCCTTTTCTAAAACAAAAGTGAGCAGTTCAATTAATGTCTTATCTTTTTCAGGGTCACCTTCATTAAATTTAGGCATAAAACTCCACAAACCAATGGCAATAGCCAAAACCAAGAGCAGTATCTTAAAATTGCGTTTCATAAATTGTAAAATAATTTTCATGAACAAATAGTTTGGTGTCTGGAACAGAGATCGCCGTTCAATCAACACGGGCATCAAAGATACTAAAATGCAAATCGGAGAACGTTTAAAATTCGTTAATTTTGACGGCATACAACTCAGTAGAAAGACCTAACCGCAAAGTTCAAGATGACACAAAGACCCCTTATTTTAATTACCAATGACGACGGCATTACCGCGCCAGGCATTCAAGTTCTGATTCAAGAAATGATGACGCTTGGCAATGTCATTGTGGTGGCTCCAGACAAACCACAAAGCGGCATGGGCCATGCCATTACGGTAAACAACACCTTGTATTTAGACAAATTTTCGCTTCCTTATGAAGGCGTAGTGGCGTATAGTTGCTCGGGCACACCCGCCGATTGTGTCAAATTGGCCGTGCATGAACTCATGACGCGCAAACCCGATTTGTGTGTATCGGGCATTAATCATGGGTCCAACGCTTCCATCAACGTGTTGTATTCTGGCACAATGAGCGCCGCCATAGAAGCCGGCATGGAGGGCATTCCGTCCATTGGGTTTTCACTTTGCGACTTTAGCCATGATGCCAATTTTGAAGCCACGAGGCCGTTTATCGGGGAATTGGCGCAAAAAGTGCTCACCGAAGGGCTGCCAGAAGGCGTCATCTTAAACGTGAACTTTCCTAAAACAAATGACATTAAAGGCATTCGGGTACAAAGGCAAGCCCGTGCCGTGTGGGAAGAAACATTTGACAAAAGACAAACGCCTTTTGGCCGCGATTATTACTGGCTGGCAGGCACATTTACCAATTTAGACAACGGCACCGACACCGACTTGGCGGCCTTAGACCAAAGCTATGTGTCGGTGGTTCCTGTGCAATACGATTTAACAGCCTACCAGGCAATCCAACAATTAAAAAGTTGGGAAATGGATGTTTGATGTGTATAATAAAATGCACCATTAGCAGTTATCTAACAATGTCGAAAACAAAAACCCATGTACAACTTTGCTTATTTTAAAGAAAAAGACAAACAGACCATTGCAGACTTCATTGGAGAAAATCCTTTTGCTTTTTTAACGGGCAGCTTTTTATCGGGTAAACAAGTGGCCACCCAGCTACCCGTTCTACTTGAAGAAAGGAATGGAGAACTGTTTTTGCAAGGGCACCTCATGCGCAACACCGATCATCACAAAGCACTTGTTGAAAACCCAAATGCTTTGTTGGTATTTACTGGACCCAGTTGTTACGTGAGCGCCTCTTGGTACAGCAACCCACATATTGGTTCCACCTGGAATTACATGAGTGTTCATGTTGGCGGTCCCATTCATTTTATGACCAATGACGAGCTCGTTGTATTTATGCGAAAATTAACTTTGCAATTTGAAAAAGGCAACACCCAATCGGACACATTTTTCGACAACCTGCCCGATAATTTTTTAAGTAAAATGATGCCGGCCATTGCTGGATTCGAAATAAAAGTGGAACAACTTGAAAATGTGTTTAAACTCAGTCAGAACAGAGACGAAACAAGCTATTTGAACATCATTTCAAAACTAGAAGAGCAAGGAGGCGATAGTGCCTCCATTGCCAATGAAATGAAAAAAAGACAAGCCGCCTTGTTTCCTGATGATGCGGAATGGGACGATTCAAAATTTGATTCTTGACAAAATTCAGTGCATAAATGCGGGCTTTATCGTGAAAAACAACAAGTTTTACAAATCTAATAAAAAGCAAAAAAGCACCAATTAAGGTGCCTTTTTTATCTAGATCAAATTGAAAACTACAATTCCAATGCTTTCTGTGGATTGCCGCCCATTAAGATGTCGACTGGGTTTTCAAGCGCTTCTTTCACAGCTACCAAGAAACCGACAGATTCTCGGCCATCAATGATGCGGTGGTCATACGACAAGGCCACAAACATCACAGGTGCAATCACAATTTGGCCATTTTTTACAATCGGTCGTTCTACAACATTGTGCATACCTAAAATACCTGACTGTGGCGGGTTAATAATTGGGGTGCTTAACATACTGCCAAAAACACCACCATTTGAAATGGTAAAGGTACCACCCGTCATTTCATCCACGGTGATTTGCCCATCTCGGGCACGAATCGCCAACCGCTTGATTTCGGCTTCAACACCTCTAAAACCAAGTAATTCTGCATTGCGCATCACTGGCACCATCAAGCCTTTAGGCCCTGAAACGGCTACTGAAATATCGCAAAAATCAAAAGAGATTTTTTCTTGGCCATCAATCATTGAATTGACATCTGGGTACAATTGTAAAGCACGGGTTACGGCTTTAGTAAAGAATGACATAAAGCCCAAACCTAAACTGTGTTTGGCTTTAAAGGCTTCTTTATATTGATCGCGCAACGCATAAATGGCCGTCATGTCGACTTCATTAAAAGTAGTCAACATGGCTGTTTCATTTTTCGCCGCAACCAAACGTTCGGCTACCTTGCGGCGCAACATCGATAATTTGGTGCGCTCACTACCGCGGGCACTGCCAGTAGGAGTTCCCATAGCTGGTACCGCCTGAATGGCATCATCTTTGGTAATGCGACCCCCTTTGCCTGTTCCTTGAATGGTGGCAGGGTCAATGCTTTTTTCGTCTAAGATTTTACGGGCAGCTGGCGAAGGTGCTTGAGCTGCATAAGTGGTAGTTACTGGCGCTGGTTTAGGTGCTTCCGCCTTTGGCGCTTCAGCTGCCTTCGGTTTTTCAGCAACTGCTGCTGCTGGCGCAGCACTTCCCTCAGGTTTGGCTGCACTGGTATCTATGAGGCAAACAACTGCTCCCACAGCCACTGCATCACCTTCAGAAGCTTTGAGCGTAATAATTCCGCTGGCTTCCGCTGGCAATTCAAGGGTGGCTTTATCTGAATCAACTTCGGCTATCGCCTGGTCTTTTTCAACATAATCACCATCTTGAACCAACCAAGTGGCAATTTCAACTTCTTTGATTGATTCTCCCGGTGAGGGTACTTTCATTTCTAAAATCATACAACCGTATTTTTAATGAGCGTCAAATTAATTATATAAGGTTTTGTCAAATACCATGGCTATCGCACCAGCATGACGTTTTTTGGATCGGGCATAACTTCCAGCTGCAGGCGCGCTGTATGCTTTTGGAGAAGCCAGACGCCAAGTGAACCAATTAAAGTTCATCAACATAAAGCTGTAGGCACCCATATTTTTTGGTTCTTCTTGTGCCCACACAAAATCATCGGCATTTGGATAAGAGGCAATAATGGCCTTTAATTGTTCAACAGGAAGTGGGAATAACTGCTCGATGCGCACCAAAGCCACATCGTCGCGTTGCAATTGTTCGCGTTCAGCGTATAAGTCGTAGTAAAATTTACCTGTACAAAACACCACTGTTTTTACTTTATTTTTATCAGCATTCGCGTCATCAATGACTTCTTGGAAATGGCCAGTAGCTAATTCTTCAGCTGTTGAAACCGCCATCGGGTGGCGCAATAAACTTTTGGGCGAAAAGACAACCAAAGGCTTGCGGAACGTCATTTTTAATTGGCGGCGCAATACGTGAAAGAAGTTGGCAGGCGTGGTACAATCAACAACAAACATATTTTCTTTGGCGCATAATTGCAAAAAGCGCTCCATGCGGGCCGAAGAATGCTCTGCCCCTTGGTTTTCATAGCCATGCGGCAACAACATAACAATCCCATTTTGGTTGTTCCATTTGTCTTCTGCCGCCGAAATATATTGGTCAATCATAATTTGGGCACCATTGGAGAAATCGCCAAACTGGGCTTCCCAAATGGTTAACGTATTCGGACTAGCCAAAGCATAGCCATAGTCAAAGCCAAGTACACCATATTCAGACAATAACGAATTGTAAATATAGAACTGACCTTGTTTGTCTTGTAATTGATTCAACAACACAATTTCTTCTTCCGATTCCTCCACCTTAATCACGGCATGGCGGTGCGAAAAAGTACCTCTTTCAACATCTTGTCCTGACAAACGCACGTCAAAACCTTCGGACAATAAAGTGCCGTAGGCTAATAATTCACCCATGGCCCAATCGAGGGTGTTGTTGGTGAAATACATGTCGTGGCGGTCGCCAACCAACTTGGTAATTTTGCTGATGAATTTTTTATTGGCCGGAAGTTGTGTAATTACCGTGGCCAATGCATCTAATTGTTGTTTTGGGAAACGCGTATCAGTCGGGTGCAACATATCGGCCTCGCTACCTTGCTGAAATCCTTGCCATTCATTTTGCATAAATGGGGTAATGACAGTCAGGGCTTTTTTTCTGGAGGCTTCTAGGTTTTCTTCGAGGCGCGCTTTGTATTCGGTTTCTAATTGAGCCACGTAGGTAGCATCAATAATTCCTTTTGATAGCAAAGTTTCCGCATATAAATCGCGTGGATTTTTATGCTTGGCAATGATTTTATATAGTTTAGGCTGTGTAAAACGAGGCTCATCGCCTTCGTTGTGACCGTATTTACGGTACCCCAACAAATCGATAAATACATCGCTGCCAAAAGTCATGCGGTAATCAAGGGCAAACAACATGGCGTGCACCACAGCCTCGGCGTCGTCGGCATTCACATGCAACACGGGCGACAAAGTTACTTTGGCTACGTCGGTACAATAGGTTGACGAACGGGCATCTAGGTAATTGGTGGTAAATCCGACTTGGTTGTTGATGACTACATGGATGGTTCCACCTGTTTTGTACCCATCTAATTGGGCCATTTGTACAATTTCGTACATGATTCCTTGTCCAGCAATGGCGGCATCACCATGGACGGCTATGGGCAATACTTTGGAGAAATCATCGGCATAATAGCGGTCTTGTTTGGCACGTGCAATGCCTTCAATGACAGCGCCAACGGTTTCCAAATGCGACGGATTAGGCGCCAAATTAAGGTTGATATTTTTGCCTGAAAGCGTCGTTCGATCGGCGGTAAGCCCCAAATGATACTTCACATCGCCATCAAAAAGGGCGTCATCATCGTAGTCTTTGCCGTCAAATTCGGAGAAAATATCTTGGGTCGATTTGCCAAAAATGTTGGCCAATACATTGAGCCTTCCTCGGTGGGCCATTCCCATCACAAATTGTTCCACACCTCGGTCAGCTGCGGCTTCAATGAGCGCATCCAATGCCGGGATGGCCGCCTCACAACCCTCTAATGAGAATCGTTTTTGGCCTACGTATTTGGTATGTAAAAAGTTTTCAAACGAAACAGCTTCGTTTAATTTTTTAAGAATATGCTTTTTTTGATCGTCCGAAAAACGAGGTTGGTTGTCATTCCGGCCAATTTTGGCTTGAATCCATTGGATGACTTCGGGCTTTCGAATATACATATACTCGATGCCGATGTGTTGGCAATAGATGGATTCTAAGTGGCTAATGATGTCATTTAAGCTACAAGGTTCAATGCCTAACACCCGAGCGGCATCAAACACGGTCGGCAAATCAGCTTGACTCAGCCCAAAATTGTCGATGCTTAAGTTTGGTGAAAAGGTACGGCGGTCGCGGACCGGATTTGTTTTGGTAAACAAATGTCCACGTGAGCGGTACCCGTCAATTAATTTTAAGACATTGAACTCTTTGGTTATTTTTTCAGATAACTTCCCAGCATCAGCTGCTTGCAACACGTTGGATGCAATGGTGCCTCCTAAATCTTCATCGAATGAAGCCTCGCGGCCAAAATCAAATCCTTGAAAAAAGGCGCGCCAACTGGGTTCAACTTGGTCCGGATTGGCCAAATATTGATCATATAAATCAGCAAAAAATTGGGTATGTGCAGCGTTGAGAAACGAAAAACGGTCCATATATCGGAAAGCAAAAAAATCGTTGTAGTTAAAAATTTGCTGCAAAAGTATAACAAAATTAGCATTCTTATGCCTAAAACTTGCATTTGATTCAAGGGAAAGGGCACGAAGTTTAATTTGTGTTAATAGATTGCCAAAAATTTAACATGTTTTTAAATTATTTCGAAATTTTGAATGCCGTTTTTTAGAAATGGGCAACAATTAGAAAGTAAGTGGCAAAAAGTTTTTTTAAACAGCACTCAAGTTGAGCCAAAATTGGGTTTGTTTTTAGCTGTTCATAGAAATACATTCAAAAAAAAACCGCCAGTTGCCTAGCGGTTTAATATGGTAAGAACCTATCCTTCGATATCGTCTCTCATGTGTTGGATGTAAGCTGCTTTTTGAACTTGAGCTCTACGCACAATGGAAGGTTTGGTGAACGCTTGACGTGATCTTAACTGACGTATAACGCCTGTTTTATCAAACTTACGTTTGTAACGCTTTAATGCGCGATCAATGTTTTCTCCGTCTTTAATGGGTATAATCAACATAATTTAGACACCTCCTCTCATTTGGATGGCAAAAGTAATTAAAAATCTATAATCTAAACTACTGTTTGGCAAAAAAATTACTTCCGCTGCAACGCTTCTTCGTAGCGCTCCGACACTTTTTTCCAGTTTATGAGTTTAAAATAGGCCTCAATATATTTTTTCCGCTTATACTGATACTGCAAGTAATAAGCGTGTTCCCACACATCTAAAGCCAAGATGGGCGTGCCTTTTATTGCTTGGCCTGGCATGAGCGGGTTGTCTTGGTTGGGCGTTGTCGTAACACTTAAAGCGCCAGAACGATTTGTTACTAACCAAACCCATCCAGAACCAAACACTTTGGAAGCTTCGTCTTCAAATTGGTTTTTAAAAATATCAAAAGAACCAAAATCACGGGTAATGGCCTTTGACAATGTATCGGACATCGCACGATTACCTTTTGCGGCCATGCTTTCAAAAAACAAGCTGTGGTTGTAGTAGGCACCCGCATTGTTACGCAAGTTTTGGTCATTCATATTCAGACCACTTAGCAACTTTTCAATATCGGGTTCAGCTGCCGATTGCAATGAATCTAAAGAACGATTCAGGTTGTTTGTGTACGTCAAATAATGTTTAGAATAATGCATGTCCATCGTCATCGGCTCAATTCCAGGCAACAAAGCATCATAATCGTAAGGCAAAGACACCATCTGAAATGGGCCAGATTCGGCATGTACATCATCTGGATGCCCAATGACCATTTTGTGTTCAACAGTAGGCAATGGCACCTCAACTACTTCTTCTAGTTGATTTTTTTTGCAACTAATTAAAGCCGTCGAGCTTAAAATGAGTAAAAAAAACAGCCTGCCTTTCATTGTTATAATATAAAACTAATCCTTTTTTGAACTAGTCACTGATTCAATGGTTTGAATGTACAACTCTTTTGCCTGATCGGGTGATAAATGCCCCACTTGCATCCAAGCATTCATTTTAAAAGCATTTCGAACGTCGTCAGAGTTGATCGAACTAAAGGGTGTGATGGAACCTGAAGTAGCTTGTTTGTAATAGGAATAAATACGCAGCATGACATCTTGAGGTAGTGACTCTGTCATGTTCGAAGCAATTTCAAATGCTTCCCAAAATCGGGTATCTAAATCTTTTTTGGTCATTACGCATTCAATTGTGCAATGATGGTTTTGCCACCAATGGCTTTTTGGTTCAATGCAACTTGCACATTAGTACCTATAGGCAAGTATATATCTACACGTGAGCCAAATTTAATAAAGCCAGCATCCTCGCCTTGCACAACCTGCATGCCTTCTTTGGCATAATTTACGATTCTTTTGGCCAAAGCACCTGCAATTTGCCGATATAACACTTCGCCAAATGTTTTGTTTTCAACCACCACGGTGGTTCTTTCATTTTCAGTACTCGCTTTTGGGTGCCAAGCCACAAGGTATTTCCCGGGGTGATATTTGCTAAAATTGACCCGGCCAGATAGTGCATATCGGGTAACATGCACATTAATAGGCGACATAAAAATGGAAACTTGAAGCCTCTTGTCTTTAAAATATTCTCCTTCGTACACTTCTTCAATGACCACTACCTTTCCATCAACGGGGGCAATAATTTGTTGATCATTAAGTTGAACGAATCTTTTCGGATTGCGAAAAAACTGCAAAATCATTATTAAAAAAAACAATGTTAGCAATTGAATGGCTTTTTCAATCCATAAAGTTGAAACAAACTGATGACTCAGCAACACGATGAAAACCGTTGAAGTAGTTGCTATTAATATGATTTTTGATCCTTCTTTATGAAACATGTAGCCTTATTTAATGTTGCAAAAGTAAATAAATCCAAGGAGTTACAAACAACAAACTGTCTAAACGGTCTAAAGCTCCTCCATGACCGGGCATAAATGACCCGCTATCTTTGACGCCGCACTGCCTTTTGAGCTTTGATTCAACCAAATCGCCAAGGGTTCCCATAGCGCCCGCCATCATTGCAAACAACACGCCTATATACCAAGGCTCGTGCAAATAATAGTTCGACAAAATAAGCCCTGCTCCTATGGCAACAACGATTCCACCAACAAATCCTTCCCACGTTTTTTTGGGAGAAATCCGCTCCAATAATTTGTGTTTTCCCCATTTTTTACCTGTTAAATAGGCAAATGTATCATTGGTCCAAATGAGTACAAATAAACTAATAAGTCGTTCTGGAAAAAAGGCACCATTGTGCTGAGGCAGATGCACCAAACAAAGCGCCGGAATCAGCATATAACCCCAAACGAGAAGTAATCCCTGACCCATAGTCCAATTTGATGACTTTGAGGCTTTAAACACATTGATCCCAAGAAAAAGCAAGATTACCATACTTGAAATAACGAGTCCTGTAAAATACTTTTGAGGTAAAAAATTATCAATTAACAGAAAGGAGAAACCAATAATTACAGCCCACAACCTAGGCTGCGGTTGTTTTGACATGCGCGCAAATTCAGCGGCACAAACCATGCATAAAATGCAAAATAATAAATTGTTAATTAATGGAAAATGAGCAGAAACAACTAGTAACGCAACATATACAGATCCAGAAAGCGCGCGAATCCAAGTTTCGTTTTTCATTATTCTTCCAACAACAAAAGGTAGAGGTTTTTGGCACAACTGCCGTATTGGAGAAAATCCTCTTCTTTGGCTTTCTCAAAGTATTTTATAGTGGTAATATTGGAAGGATAGTCTTTGTTGTATTTCTTTTTGATTTCGCGAAGGCCGTCACTCTTTGATTCCAAAATTTGATGTGTAGTTGCCACCACGATCATGTTGGCAGGTAAATCTTTCGGGTTGATGTTTTTAATTTGATTGGATGAAAACAGTACAGAACCGTCGTCTGCTAATAGGTTTTCACATGGCGACAAGAAAAACACCGGATTATTTACTTCCTTGAATTGTAACTTGTTTTCGTTGAGTAAATAAAAGAGACTGGGGTCGAAGCAAAGTGTCTCGCACTCAAACCAGTCGTTTTCTTCCAAAATATTTAAAAATTGCTCACGCAATTCGTTGGTACTTTCACAATAGATAAACTTACCCCCATTTTTGCGGAAATGGACAATAAATCGCTCGTCAAGAGAGACCGTGTTTCCAGTGGTTGCCGCATACTGACCTACTTCACCTTCTTCCGAAGGATCTGTGGCATTTCCAAAAAATTTTTTAAACAAACTCATGCAACAAGCGCTCCTGAAATGATTCTAAGTTGTAAGTCCAAAGATAAAAAAATCTTAATTCAAACGTTCAATTTGAATTAAGATTTTGTTAAAAAGGTTAAATGTCGGTATTAAACTTCAATATGCCCACCCCATTCTTGTTCGGCTGCAAAGGGTCGGGAACCAAAAATTTGTTCCAAATCGTCTTTGAAAATCACTTCACGTTCAATGAGTATATCGGCCAATTTAAGTAATTTATCTTTGTTATCCACTAATAATTGAATAGCCCGTTGGTATTGCGCCTCCACCAAAGCCGAAATTTCTTGGTCAATAATTCGGGCCGTTTCTTCAGAATAAGGCTTTGAAAAATTGTATTCTGATTGGCCACTTGAATCGTAATAGGTAATGTTGCCAATTTTATCGTTTAAGCCGTAAATAGTGACCATGGCGCGCGCTTGGCGTGTTACTTTTTCTAAATCACTCAATGCGCCCGTTGAAATTTTGTCGAAAATCACTTTTTCAGCGGCTCTTCCACCCATGGTTGCACACATTTCGTCGAGCATTTGGTCGGGACGCACAATGAGTCGTTCTTCAGGTAAATACCAAGCCGCTCCTAAACTTTGCCCACGAGGAACAATGGTTACTTTAATTAATGGGGCTGCATGTTCCAGCATCCAACTAACTGTTGCGTGACCTGCTTCGTGAATCGCTATCGCTTTTTTCTCGGTGGGAGAAACAATTTTATTTTTCTTTTCCAACCCACCTACAATGCGGTCAACTGCATCTAAGAAGTCTTGTTTGTCAACCAAGGATTTTTCTTTTCTGGCAGCAATTAAAGCAGCCTCGTTGCAGACATTGGCAATGTCAGCACCTGAAAAACCAGGGGTTTGTTTGGCCAAAAATTCAACATCTAAATCATCTACTTTTTTAAGCGGCGTTAAATGCACTTCAAATATTTCTTTCCGTTCGCGTACGTCTGGTAAGTCAACATAAATTTGACGGTCAAAACGACCCGCTCGCATTAATGCCTTGTCAAGCACATCTGCACGGTTGGTAGCTGCCAACACAATCACATGTGTATTGGTGCCAAAACCATCCATTTCAGTCAACAGCTGATTCAGCGTGTTTTCACGTTCATCGTTTGAACCTGAAAAATTATTTTTACCACGTGCCCGACCTACTGCATCTATTTCATCAATAAAAATAATAGCTGGCGATTTGTCTTTGGCTTGCTTAAATAAGTCTCGCACTCTGGAAGCGCCCACACCCACAAACATTTCCACAAAATCGGAACCCGATAAGGAAAAGAAAGGCACTTTGGCTTCGCCAGCAACGGCTTTGGCTAACAAGGTTTTACCCGTTCCCGGAGGGCCTACTAGTAAGGCGCCTTTTGGAATTTTACCCCCAAGGTTGGTGTATTTTTCTGGGTTCTTTAAGAACTCCACAATTTCTTGTACTTCTTCTTTCGCTCCTTCAAGACCGGCCACGTCTTTGAACGTGATTTTAACATCGGTTTTCTCGTCAAACAATTTGGCTTTTGATTTGCCAATGTTAAATATTTGACCACCGCCACCTGCGCCACCACCCGACATACGACGCATGAGAATGACCCAAATAATTAAGAAGATTGCGATCGGAAGAATGATGTTAAGCGCCAACTCCATCCAATTGTTTTTGGGCATAAAATTAAACTCCCGGATCTTATGTGCTTGAGACGCTTTTTCAACGCGATTTTGAAAACTTTCTTCATTCCCGATTTCAAAAACGTAATGCGGACCCTTGTTTGTGTTTTTAAGCAAATCTTTGGTGACTGCTTTGTGCATAGGTTTTTGAAGTGCCGCTTTGGTTAAAAAAGCTTCCCCTTCCGTTTTATTGTACACCACCACTTTATCAATGTCGCCCTGATCAAGCAACTGGTAAAAGCGCGAAGTCGAAATTTGAGAAGCATCTTCAATCCCCTCAGTGCTGAAGTAATTCAGCCCCAATAATATTACAAAAATGGCGGCTGTAATCCACCATGAATTCGCCCGAAATCCGGACGGTTTACTATCATTTGCCATAAGACAATTTCTCGATTAATAATTGGTTGGAATGCTTGTGATTACGGCATCGCCCCATAATCCTTCAATGTTGTAAAACTCGCGAATGTGTTTTTGGAAAACATGGACCACTATAGAAACATAATCCATAAGCACCCACTCGCCATTTTCGTTTCCTTCCACATGCCAAGGTTTATCTTTTAATTCCCTTGAAACATGACGTTGAACCGAATTCACAATCGCGGTGACTTGTGTGTTTGAAGTACCATTACACAAAATAAAATAATCACAAACCGCCGTATCAATGGCTCTTAAGTCAAGAATATTTATGTCATTCCCTTTTACTTCTTCAATTCCTTTAATGATGCTCGTTAGCAGCACATCAGATGCAATATTCTTCTTAACCATGTACGTTTTTTAATTCCTGCAAAGGTATCATTTTTTGTTTTTACATTTGAGGCTTAACAAAAGTTTAAACCCTTCTATGCAGTTTATCAAACTAGATGCCACAACCTCAACCAATGCCTTTATAAAAGAACTGATTCAATTGGGCAAAGCCACTGATCAGTTGGTGGTTACCGCCAATTACCAAACAGCAGGCCGTGGACAATTGGGCACCTCGTGGCAAGCAGAGCCGGGTAAAAACATCATAATGAGCACGTTATACAAATACGAACTACCTGCCGATCAATTGTTTGTGTGGAATGCCGCTGTGGCTTTAGCTGCGGCAACTACCTTGCAACATTTTGAAATCCCTGACATTCAAATTAAATGGCCTAACGACATTTTGTCAGACAAATTGAAAGTGGCAGGCATCCTCATTGAAAACATTTTTAAAGCAGACGGCACGGTGTGGTCCATTATAGGCATCGGATTAAACGTCAATCAAGTCCAATTTGAGCAATTGCCAAAAGCGACTTCCATGGCAAACCAAACCCAAACCGCATTTGATTTGGAACTTGTTTTGCAAAAATTGGTCGACCAGATGGCCGTGTTTATTGAAAAAGCAAAAACAAATTCATCCGAAATTTGGGCTTTGTACCACCAATTGCTCTATGGAAAAAACCAATGGATGTCATTTACCCGACCCGACCACTCCCCTTTTATAGCGTTTGTGTTAGGTGTCACTGAACGTGGCATGCTGCAATTGCGCCATGAAGATGATAACATCGAACTGGTGGAATTGAAACAAGTGGGGTGGGATTTATGAATTCAAGAGCCATCCTATCAAAAGAATCAATAAGGTAAATTTTTGCTAAGTCATTTTCACTTCCTGTCCACTTCAAAAATATAAAAAACCACCCCGAAAATATTTCTGAGGTGGTTCCTTTGTGATGTAAAATGGCAACTAGAACAAGAGCGTCAAACCAACAAAACCGTTGATGCCCGCCTGCGGATAATAGTAGGCCGTTCCATACATATAGCCGTTGGAACTGTATTTTTTATCAAAAATATTGTTTAACAAACCAGTAACTACCACCGATTTTACCCATTTTTTTGGATTCCACTCATAGCGGATGTTTACATCGTTGGTGGTGTAATCGGCTAATTTGGCAGCTTCCGTTTCAAAGTTGTCCAAATATTGAGCACCCACATGTTTTACCATCCAACTGATTTGCAACGATTTAATTGGGGCATAAGTGACCGCATTGGCGGCAATCACACTAGGAGAATAAGCAATTTGTGTTATTTGGTTGGCCTCCAAGCCTCCTTGAGGAGCGCTGTCCAAAATCACATTGCGGCTCAGCGTAAAATTCGGCCGCAGTGTCCATTTATTGGATATTTTGGTGGTCAATTCCACTTCCAACCCTAAGCGGTAACTGCGGTCACTATTGGCTCTGATGGGATTTCCGACGTTGTCTAAGGCACCCGTTAAAATAAGCTGGTTGCGGTAATACATAAAATAACCATTCACGTTGAGGCGGGTTTTGGCTGTTTCGTAACGCCAGCCCAATTCATAATCGTCCATCATTTCGGGTTTCGCGGTGCCGTTTTCATAATCGGTGCGGTTGGGTTCGCGGTTGGCATGGGCATAAGAAGCATATAGGAGCGATTTTGATGTCAACAAATAAGATAAACCCGCTTTTGGGTTAAAAAATAAAAACGAATCATCGGCCGTTCCAGTAAACACCCCGTCAGTTAGGTAATGCACTTTGCGCAACTGCAAGTCTGCGTACAATTGCAGGCCATTTGACAACGTTCGGTTGTATTTTGCATATAAATTGGTGTCGGTTTTTCGGCCAAAAAAATCATAATAATGCCCATTCGAATCAAAGGTGGCGGCTGCCTGTACCCATTTCACCTTGCCATAATGCGCGCCCTCATACACATTGTGCCCGCCGCCAATGGTTAAATCATTTTGGTTGTCATGGTATTGCGCAGAATAAATGGCGCCATAAAAATCATTGTCGAGCCATTTTTGACGTATTAAATCAGATTGCGTAATGGTATTGCCAGCCCCCAAATTGACATCGGCTATGCCATAATTGGCCAACACATCGGCTGCTTGGTATTCTTCGTAAAATCCTTTCCCTTTGGTGTAATGCACGCCCACATGCGACTTCCAACGTTTTGACCACGATTCGGACCAATGCAATTGATAGTGATTCTGAAAATAATTATCGGTTTGGTTGTCGTAAAACTGGGTATTTCCATTGGCATCGGTGTAAATACCTGCAAAATTATAGGTACGGGTTTGACCCATTGTTGCGCCATCCACCCCATACCATGCTTGGTAAGTTTGCTCTTTGCCACCAAAAGCCAATGCTTTGATTTGCGAAGTTTTACCCACATAAGTGGCTTGCAAAAAATACGATTTCAAGTTGGAAAACGCCCGATCTACATAGCCTTGCGAATTGATGCTTGACAACCGCCCAGCCAATTCAATGCCCGAGGGCAACAAGCCCGTGCTGAATTTGAGGGTGTGTTTGTGTGTGTTAAAACTACCCGCCGAATTGCTGATTTCGGTCATGGGTGCCGATTGGGTGTCGGTGAGCACGTTTAAGCTGGCACCAAAAGCGCCCGACCCATTGGTTGATGAACCTACGCCTCGTTGCAGCTGCAAATTTTGCACCGATGAGGCAAAATCGGGCATATTGACCCAATACACGCCTTGGCTTTCTGCGTCATTATATGGAACACCGTTAATGGTGACATTTACGCGAGTGGCATCGCTGCCTCGAACCCGCAAGCCTGTATAACCGATACCCGTCCCTGCATCGGAAGTGGTGACCACCGAAGGCAAATACTGCAGCAAAACAGGAATATCTTGCCCCAAGTTGCGCGGAGCCAATTCGGCTTTGCTTACGTTTGAAAAGGAAACAGGTGTTTTTGATTTGACCCTTAAAGCCGATACCAACACATCGTCGAGTTGTTGGGTGGCAAGGCTGTCGGGAGTTTGTTGGGCCTGCACAGCAGTTCCCAGAAGCAATAAACTAAAGGCCAATGTCTTGATTTTGATTGGCGCCAAAGAAAAAATGAATCGGTTCATTCGATAATAAGTTATCGAATAAAAGGGGCGATTATTCTTGGGTTAAACATGAAAAAATAGACCGCTTCAATAGGTGCACCTATGTTGGCGAATCTGCTCTCCTTAAACAGCATTACCTGTTCTAAGTTCGATGGGTATGATCTCAGCTCGTTATTTGAGCACCCCTTTGAGACGCGGCAAATGTACAATTTAGAGATGAAATGAATGCAAAAGTCCGCCTATTAAATTTGCCGCAGTTGAATGTCCATTGGAATATATTACTTTTGATGCTATCAAATGATACTATCAAATAATGGCATCAATGAAACCACCATATGATATAACGCCAAAAATTCTACAGTTAATCCGCTCCATATCAGAGAAAATAGGAGCTGTCAATGCCAATTATTTAACCAAACAATCGCCGCAAGTTCGGAAGCAGCATCGCATTAAAACTATCCATTCTTCTTTAAAAATTGAAGGCAATACGCTCACTGTAGAACAAATTACTGCTTTGATAGAAAACAAAAGAGTAATAGGTCCTGAAAAAGACATTCTCGAAGTACTCAATGCAATTAAGGTATATGAACAAGTAAAAACATATAAATATCATTCAGACAAATGCTTTTTAAAAGCACATTTTGAATTAATGAATGGTTTAATTGACAGTGCTGGGAAATACAGAAAACAAAGCGTTGGCATCATGAAAGGAACCATTGTTGAACATATTGCGCCACCTTTTGAAAATGTGCCGTTTTTAATGAATGATTTGTTTCAATATTTGAAAAATGCGGATGAATTAACATTAATAAAAAGCTGTGTGTTTCACTATGAAATGGAATTCATTCATCCTTTCTTAGATGGAAACGGCAGAATGGGACGTTTATGGCAAACTTTGATTTTAATGACTGAATATCCATTTTTTGAGTTTTTGCCATTTGAAACGCTCATTATCGAGTCACAAGAAGAATACTATAAGTCATTGGCCTTAAGTGATAAAACGGGTAAATCAACTACATTTATTGAATATATGCTTGGTGTAATTGATCAATCGTTGCAAAGCACACTCAATTACAACAGCCGAATTTTAAAAGAAACTGACCGCCTGGAATTCTTTCTGAACCTCGGAATTAAAGTGTTTAATAGAAAAGAATACATGAATATCTTTAAAGATTTGTCATCGGCAACAGCCAGTAGAGATTTGAAAAAAGGAATAGAATTAAAACTGTTTGAACGTGTTGGCCAATTGAACCAAACGAAATATGTGGTGAAATAAATCAAATTGCTCCATCTAATCCACGGTCTGTGACGGTTGGTTTTGCATTCTTTATTTTTCCTCCATCAAAAATTGATGAAACAACTCCATCTTCACGCAATTTTGCAACTAAGCACCAACATATCCAAAAACTTTGCGATTTTTGCCAAAAATTGGTTTTATGCTTTTACTTGGGCGTGTTTTTCGTTTGCTGCGAAAGGTGTTATTTTGGTTTTTCGTGCTTTCGGTGGGGTCGGTGGTGTTGTTTAAGTGGGTTCCAGTTCCCATAACTCCGCTTATGATTAGTCGGTCCATTGAAAATAAATGGCATGGCAAGCCTGTCGTTTTAGAACACGATTGGGTGCCGCTGGATAGCATTTCACCCCAACTTCAAAAAGCCGTGATCGCCTCTGAAGACGGTCGTTTTTTAACCCATTGGGGTTTCGACTTTGAGGCACTACACAAAGCATATAAAAACAATGCCCGTGGACGAAAAATCAAAGGCGGCAGTACCATTACCCAACAAACTGCCAAAAATGTGTTTTTGTGGCAAGGCCGCAGTTACGTCCGAAAAGCGTTAGAAGCTTATTTTACGGTGCTTATTGAATGCATTTGGGGCAAAGAACGCATCATGGAAGTCTATTTAAACAGCATTGAAATGGGACCTGGCATTTATGGTGCGCAGGCGGCTTCCATTTATTGGTATCAAAAAGAAGCATCGGGTTTGCGGCCACGTCAGGCAGCAGGGATTGCAGCCATTTTGCCCAGTCCATTGCGGTTTAAAGCCAAAAATTCTTCCACGTATATCACGCGGCGGAAGAACACCATTTTACGACACATGCAATACATCGGAAAACTCAATTACGATTGAGTTTTGTGCTCTTGCGTATGAGCTGATCCGTCTGTTTTTGGGTGCGGAATAAAAACGTAGTGATACTGTACGTGAGGTGTAATGGCCGCAGATGTATGATCTTCCTCCACCACTTCTTCTGGTTCAACTGGCGCAAAGTGGCCTTCCTCGTCAAAATGCTTCATAAATGGATCGGCCTGTGGGTCAAAGTCGGGTTTTTGCCAGTCAAATTGAGTGGCTTCGGTGTAATTATTGGTTTTAAAATAGATGGCCTGACCCAAGCCTGTAATGAGTCCGCTCAGGTGGCCCTCCCATGACAGGGTTGGATCTTGTTGTGGAAAAACAAACCAGATCATGCCGCCATAGACCAAAATCGTGGTCATCGATAAGGCGGTTAAACGGTAGTAAGAGGACATTAAACCTTTGAAAAAGATAAAAGAAAACAACACATAAATAAGTCCACTCGCCCCAATGTGATTACCTGTTCGGCCAATGACCCACGTAAGTAAACCCGAAAAAAAGATGCCGTACACCAACACTTTCAAAGCCACTTCGCGGTAAAAGTACACCAACGCCATGGTCAATATAAAGAAAGGCACCGAGTTGTTAATAAGGTGGTTCAGATCGGCATGCAGCCACGGACTAATCAAAACACCCCGAAGTCCAACAACTGTTCGGGGTTCAATGCCCCAAGCATTCAAAGGAAGGTTTAACAAATCTTGCAACCCAAATACCAACCAAAAACTGAGCACACCCAACAAAGGCAAGAGCCAAACTGATGGCGAATAAATAAACGTATCTTCAGGAGTTGATTGCTTCATACTCCCTTTTTAGCAAATGCCTTGCCAAACTTAAAATCGGCAATTGTGGCAGGTGGGGGGCAAAAAATGTTGTTTTTTAAAATAATGATCGACCCTCTTTAACATTTTAATCATTAAAGGCAATCTTTTTATAACACCATACCTTACTAAAAGAATCTGAAAAAATTTTACAAACCAAGAAAACTAATTTATTTATCTTTCGCTCAAAATAAGATTTAAATAATTTATTAATTCTTTTTACATGAAGCACATCTTGCCATTCATCCTATTGATTTCCGTGGTCTGCCTTTCTGGCTGTAACCAACAAACAAAACCCATTTTACTCCCAAAAGCATTGTCAACGACATTTAAAGACCGCATATACACCATGGATTCAACGGCAAGTTCAGTGCCAAAAGTAGACATCAATGTTCGTTGTTGCATTCAGAAAAAATACGACTCCGTCAAAAAGAAACCCTACTTTTTCTTGTATGCCAAGCAAGGAAAAAACCAATATGCGATGTTGGTAGGCGTAAAAAAAGGCCAATTTTGCTTCATTGAGGAATCATATTTAGTGGTTGAATGCATTGGCATGAAAGAGACGCCGTTATATTCTTTTAAAGAGGAGGGCTGGAGCTGTTCTACCTCCGATAAATGTTCAAATCGCGCCGAAAAAAAGGAAACGGCATTTATTGACTGATCAAATGGAATAAATGCACGAATGCTGAAATTAATTTCACAACGATACTAAAACCAAAAAACCCCCGAAATTCGGGGGTTTTTTTATAAAGATAAAATCCGCAGATTAGTATCTGTAGTACTCTGGTTTGTATGGTCCTTCAACCGTCACGCCGATGTATTCAGCTTGTCCTGTTGAAAGGGTTTCCAATTCAACACCTAATTTAGCCAAGTGCAAAGCCGCTACCTTTTCATCTAAATGTTTAGGCAACATATATACTTCGTTTTTGTACTGGTCGGTGTGGTTCCACAATTCAAGTTGTGCCAAGGTTTGGTTTGTAAATGAATTACTCATTACAAAACTTGGGTGGCCTGTTGCACAGCCTAAATTCACCAAACGTCCTTCGGCCAAAATCAAAATGTCTTTGCCATTGATGGTGTATTTGTCCACCTGTGGTTTGATTTCCACTTTTGAAGCCCCATGATTGGTATTTAACCAAGACATGTCAATTTCATTGTCAAAATGGCCAATGTTACACACGATGGTTTTGTCTTTCATTTGTTCAAAATGTCTGCCCACTACAATGTCGCGGTTACCAGTTGTGGTAATCACGATGTCGGCAGTACCAATTACGGTGTCCAATTTTTTAACTTCAAATCCGTCCATGGCAGCTTGTAAAGCACAAATCGGATCAATTTCAGTAACTGTTACAATAGAACCAGCTCCTCTAAATGAAGCAGCCGTACCTTTTCCTACATCTCCGTAACCACAAACGACCACTCGTTTTCCGGCCAACATCAAGTCAGTTGCACGACGAATGGCGTCAACCGCACTTTCTTTGCAACCATATTTGTTGTCAAATTTTGATTTGGTCACTGAATCATTTACGTTGATTGCCGGAATGTGTAAAGTTCCATTTTTCATGCGCTCATACAAACGGTGTACGCCAGTAGTTGTCTCTTCAGACAAACCACGAATTCCTGCAATTAATTCTGGAAAACGGTCAAATACCATATTGGTTAAATCGCCTCCATCATCTAAAATCATGTTCAATGGCTGGCGGTCTTCTCCAAAGAAAAGAGTTTGTTCAATGCACCAATCAAAGTCTTCTTCGTTCAATCCTTTCCAAGCATACACCTGAATACCTGCCGCTGCAATAGCCGCTGCTGCATGGTCTTGTGTTGAAAAAATATTGCACGAGCTCCAAGTTACCTCAGCACCCAAAGCAACCAATGTTTCAATCAGCACCGCTGTTTGAATGGTCATGTGTAAACAGCCAGCAATGCGCGCTCCTTTTAAAGGCTGCGATGGGCCGTATTCGTGGCGTAAAGCCATTAAACCTGGCATTTCTGCTTCGGCCAACTCGATTTCTTTTCGACCAAATTCGGCCAAAGAAATATCTTTAACTTTGTAAGCAACGTAAGGCATGGTTTGTGTATTCATTGATGTATATTTGATAGTTGAAAAAAACAAGGGTGCAAATGTACAATTTTCAAATGGTATTAAAAAAATGCTTAAGACATTTTGTGATTTGTTTATATGTTCAAATACCTGAAAAACAATAAAATACTATGCCAATAGTTGCTACTTTTACACAGCCTTTTAACACCCGCATTCACATTTGGCATTGTATTGAACCTGAAAATGAGTTACTAAAAGCGCTTACATTAACCGATCGTTCCCTTTCAAGGCTTCAACAAATGAAGTCGGAATCGCACCGAATGTGTTTTTTGGCAGTTCGACAAATCTTGCTTATTGAAGGGTTTCAAGATGGCGATTTAATTTATGACGAAAACGGCAAACCCAGCTTAAAAAACGGACTTTATGTATCCATTTCGCATTCGCATTTGGCAGCCACATTGGCCATTAGTGAACAGCCCATTGGGGTTGACATTGAATTAATCCGCGATAAAATTGCGAACATCGATTTTAAATTTTCGTCCGAACCATTTTTACTGGAACGCCGCTTAAGCCCTAATTATATTAGCGAACTCACGGTCGTTTGGGGCGTTAAAGAAGCTTTGTTTAAAATTGTCAACCAAGTGGGCATTAGTTACAAAAATGACATCTTGGTATCCACCTTTGAAATCACCGATGGCCAAACCAAAGCGGTTTGGACACATCTAGGTCTGCAACGACATTTTAACGTGTCATTTGCTCAATGGGATCAATGGATGTTGGTTTGGGTTTTTGAGATATGAGACGACAGTTTTTTTGTTCAAAGTTTAAGGTTTAAGGTTTAAAGTTTTGCTTTGTTGAAGCGAGCTGAAGCTCGCGCACCTGAAGCCCACTGGGCTTAATCAAAAAGTCTTATCTGTTTGTATGCAAAAGCTAAAGCTTGTGTACCTGACTGCCACTGGCAGTCCTCCTCTATATATCATATGCTCCATACAATTCGGCCTTTGGCCTCGGGTCTTCTCCATATATCATATGTTTACAAGTTTCCCAATTCATCATTCAAAATTCATCATTTAAAATTTAAAAAGGGTCCCTCCGACGCCCACCCAGATGGCAAAGATATTCAACAGGTAAAAACGATTTAATTCAAAAAGTTTTAAAATAAAAAAATCCTGAAATGTATAAATCTTTTCTCTTGGCTCTTGCTTCTTTTCTCTTGGCTCTTTTCTCTTGGCTCTTTTCTCTTGCTTCTAAAGAAAACTCGTTCTGATTTACTCCCTGTTAAATATCAGTTTTTGAATCAGCTATATTGTTTACCTTTGCGCAGTTTTTAATAGATCATTATGCAATCTCCTGTTTTTTCAAAAAACGACCACCTAAAGTTTTTTAGAACTTTAAACCAACGGGTCAACAATTATTTCAAAGAAAACAAGCTAGATAAAACAGGTAACTGGAAGTTACATTTGAAAACAGCCATCATGTTTTTGCTTTTCTTGGGGCCCTATTTTTTCATTTTAACGCTAGCCTTACCTATTTGGGCCTACTTATTATTGAGCATCGTAATCGGCGTGGGCATGGCTGGCGTGGGTATGAATGTGATGCACGATGGCAATCATGGTGCGTATTCCAATAAAGGTTGGGTTAACAAAATCATGGGTGGCAGTATCTACATTTTAGCTGGAAATGTTTATAACTGGCAAGTACAACACAATGTATTGCACCACACATATACCAATATCCACGGCCACGATGAAGATTTAGAGGCCGGAAGAATCATGCGCTTTTCGCACCAAGCCGAATGGAGACGCTTTCACCGTTTTCAACATATTTACTCCGTTATTTTATATGGTTTATTGACCTTCAATTGGGCCATCACCACCGATTTCATTCAAATGAAAAGGTATTTAAAACGACAATTGTCATACGGTGAATTTAAAAACCCAGCCATTCGTTGGACAACCTTATTATTTACAAAATCGATGTATTTCTCCATCTGGATCGTTCTTCCGCTTGTTTTGGGCATTGTTTGGTGGAAAGTATTGTTGGGATTTTTCATTATGCATTATACAGCGGGTGTCATATTGAGTGTAGTATTTCAATTGGCGCATGTGGTCGAAGATACAGATACTTTGGTACCCAATGATCAAGGTGAAATGGAAAACACTTGGGCCATTCACCAATTGTTTACAACCGCCAATTTTGCTCCAAAAAACTGGTTGGTTAATTATTATACAGGCGGATTAAACCACCAAATAGAACACCATTTATTTCCACATATTAGCCATGTTCATTACAATCAAATTGCTGAAATTGTAAAAAATACAGCTCTGGAATTTGAACTACCTTATTATGAGTTTAAAACCATGCGTGGGGCCATGGCTTCACACTTTAAGCATCTAAAAGAACTAGGTCAAAATCCGGTTTTGGCTAGCTAATTTACCATCAAATATGTCTGCATTATCACAACGAATCGAAGCGCTCTCCACTTCGCAAACCTTAGCCATGGCTGCCTTGGCTCGTGAATTAAAAGCACAAGGGAAAGATATTATTAGTCTTAGCTTGGGGGAACCTGATTTTAACACCCCAGATTTTATCAAAGAAGCTGCCAAAAAAGCCATTGATGAAAATTACAGCAAATACCCCCCCGTTGATGGGTACGTGGATTTGAAAGAAGCCATTTGCAAAAAGTTTAAACGCGACAATCAACTCGATTATAAACCCGAAAACATTGTTGTTTCTACTGGTGCCAAACAAGCACTTTACAACATCGCCCAATCAATGATTGACGAAGGTGACGAAGTTATTTTACCCGCTCCTTATTGGGTGTCGTATTATGAAATCATCAAAATGGCGGGTGGCATTCCAGTGGTGGTACCTACGACCGTTGAAAGCAATTTTAAAATTACACCCGGACAACTGCGTCAAGCTTGTACACCACGCACCAAAATGATGTGGTTTAGCTCGCCTTGTAACCCAAGCGGTTCGGTGTATTCGCGCGATGAATTGGCAGGTTTAACCACCGTATTGGCCGATTTTCCAGCTATTTATGTAGTGTCGGACGAAATTTATGAGCACATTAATTTTACAGCCGATTATTGCAGCATCGCTTCATTGCCTGGCATGATGGACAGAACCATCACCGTGAATGGGGTGGCCAAAGCCTTTGCCATGACCGGATGGCGCATTGGATATATGGGTGCTCCTGCTTTTATTGCCAAGGCATGTACTAAAATGCAGGGACAAGTAACCTCGGGTGCCAATTCCATTGCACAACGCGCTACCATTGCCGCCGTTGATGCAGACCCAATTGTATTGAAAGATATGGTTGACGCTTTTCACCGCCGACGCGATTTGGTATTAACTCTTTTAAAAGACATACCCGGATTTAAAACGACCATACCCGACGGGGCATTCTACGTATTTCCAGACATTTCTTTTTACTTTGGCAAAACCCTTCGCGGCAAAACCATTCAGAATGCCGACGACTTCTCCATGTATTTGTTGGCCGAAGCGGGCATTGCTACCGTAACCGGCGATGCTTTTGGCAATCCAGATTGCATCAGATTGTCTTTTGCGACCAGCGAAGATCAACTCACTGAAGCACTCCAACGAATAAAAGAAGTTGTTTCTTAAAAATAGCAAACCACCCTTGAGGTGGTTTTTTTATGGCCATGCTCAACAATTTTACAGCCCCAAATAAACCACTTGCTTGGTTTCAAAGAATGGTTCCGAAAACCAGTCAGATATGGGAAAACATTGGGCTTTTGGAAAAGGTCGCAATTCTTCTTTAAGGTCACCTCCTTTTAAGTATAAGATGCCGTTGCGTCGTTCGTGATCCGATTTGAATTTTACTTTTTTACCAACCCAATCGACAAAATCGGGCATGTTGGTCACGGCCCTACTTACAATAAAATCAAACGATTCTTTTACTGCTTGCGCTTGCTGTTGGCGCACCACCACATTTTTAAGACCCAATTCGTCGGCAATCGCCTGAACTACTTTGGTTTTTTTGAGAATCACGTCAATGAGAAAAAATTCGGTTTCTGGAAACAATATGGCCAGCGGGATTCCAGGAAAACCACCGCCCGTTCCAACATCAAGAATTTGAGAACCAGGTAAAAATTCTTGCACCCTAGCAATGGCCAATGAATGCAACACATGATTTACCGACAATTGATCAATATCCTTGCGTGAAATCACATTGATGCGGGCATTCCATTCTTTATAAAGTTCATCCAACGAAGCAAATTTAGCCTGTTGCTCAACCGTTAACGCAGGGAAGTACTGATTCAAAAGTTCCATATCACAATTTTGGGTGCAAATTACGGGAGTTAAAACGAATAGTCAAGGGTGAAAAACACCTAAATTTTGGTCTTCAAATCAGGTTGCTATAAAAAAAGTAACATGTAACCTTTTTTACGGATTTTATAATTTCTTTTATTTCAACACTTTATAACATAGCAAAAACCTTAATTTGATGAATTCTAAAAAAAATGTTCCTATTCAATACACCAAGTCCTTTTTCAAAACACTATTTTGATTTGTCCTTTATATGTTTGCCGCAGTAATGGGTCTATTCATTTAACTTGATCCTTTTACTCCATCCATAATTAATTTATAGGCCCATTTTATTAAATGAAAATTAGTTCTGTAATTGACAATATAAAACCAAATTTAAACGACATAGTATACACAAATAGCTGTGGACGTATCTACCAATTTGGCTTTGAGTTATTAATTAATAACGATTACCTGTTTTTCTCATGGAATGTTGTCGATACGGTGTATTTCGAAAAAAAGAATAAAGTAAACATATACAAATTAGGATTGTTACTGATTATTACGCTTGTTGCTATTGCATTTAACGTATATATATTTCCACAAATTGACTGGGTAATTAATGGCGGATTTATTATCGCGCTATTGATTGCATTGGTTGATATTGCACAGCAAGTGCCCCTAATTATCATTAAATTCAAAGATGGTACCTGTAAAGTAAACCAGATCCCACACTATCATATTGATGTAGCAAAAGATTTTACCCGAATGATCAAAAATACAAAGGACAGAAATTATGCCTTCAATGACTTTGCAAAAAAAATGCCATCAATAAAAATTAATTAATCCGGTTGTTAAGAACAGATCTATTCCGGTTTAACAACAAAAATAGAATCATAATTAGTTACCAAACACCAACTTACTTTTTTGTCTAACTTATTGGGGAATATAGTAGACAAACCAAAAGAGCTTTTTTTAAAAGCTCTTTTTTGTTTTTAAAAAAACGCATTAATACTCGTTTCGTCTAAAACTGAAATTTTTTTTTAAAAAAATATAATTTCAGGCAGATAATAAAATCTTCGGAGTTACTGTAACGGTACATGCAAATGTTTTCTTCACCGCTTCCGACTGTTGTTGGCGCACCACCACATTTTTAAGTCTTAATTCGTCGGCAATCGCCTGAACTACTTTGGTTTTTTTGAGAATCACGTCAATGAGAAAAAATTCAGTTTCCGAAAACAATATGGCCAACGGGATTCCAGGAAAACCACCGCCCGTTTCAACATCAAGAATTTGAGAACCAGGTAAAAATTCTTGCACCCTAGCAATGGCCAATGAATGCAACACATGATTTACCGACAATTGATCAATATCCTTGCGTGAAATCACATTGATGCGGGCATTCCATTCTTTATAAAGTTCATCCAACGAAGCAAATTTAGCCTGTTGCTCGACCGTTAACGCCGGGAAGTACTGATTCAAAAGTTCCATATCACAATTTTGGGTGCAAATTATGGGAGTTAAAACGAATAGTAAAGGGTGAAAAACGCCTAAATTTTGATCATCAAATCAGGTTGCTACAAAAAAAGTAACATGTAGCATTTTTTACGGGTTTTATAATTACTTTTTTATCAATGCTTTACAAAATATTGAAAGCCGTATTTTGATGAATATTAAAAATAATGATGTTTTTCAATACACCAAGTCAGTTTTCAGCACATTGCTTGTGTTTCTGATTTATATGTTTGCCATGTAAATGGGATTATTGAATTAATTTCATCCTTTTTCACACCATCCATAATTAGTTTAAAGTCCCGTTTTTATTATTTTAAATGATCATAATGAATGAAGAATTAAAACCTATGCTTGACAATATAGTATACGTAAATAGCTATGGACTCACCTATAATTTTAGTTTTGATTTTTCCATTAATAAAGCGCCGTCGATATTATCGTGGGATGTAGTTGATGCTGCAGCTTTTGAAAAAGAAAATACTGGAGATACAGAAGAATAAAATAAATAGAAATAGCGAAATAATTCATAACAAAAAAATACCAATCAAAAGATAACCAAATACTAACTTACTTTTTGTCTAATTTGTCGGGGGATTTATTAGACAAACTAAAAGAGCTTTTTTTAAAAGCTCTTTTAGTTTTACTACACCCCAATAATCATTCCTCTATTTTTTAAACCCAAATTACACATCATAAATTATTTAGAATAAAAAACAAGCGCAAATCCGGGTTGAATAGTTGGATTCAATCTATATTTTGCAATAAATGGCCTTTTGGATCAAACATTTTGCTGTTCCTTTTAATACTTTTCACGGGATGCTTACCTTTGCAAAAATTTACGAATCAATGCCAACATTTTACAAACTAATTATACAAGACATCCAAAAAGAAACGGCCGATGCGGTCGTTGTCACTTTTGCCGTCCCCGCTGAACTGCAATCATTGTTTGCTTTTCAGGCAGGGCAATATGTTACCATAAAATGCACCCTTGATGGCCAAGAATTGCGCCGCGCTTATTCCCTATGTTCAACTCCGATAAGTGGCCATTGGCAAATAGCCATTAAAGCAGTGAAAGGTGGTACGTTTTCTGTGTTTGCCAACAAACACCTGAAAGTGGGCGACTTGCTTGATGTAAGCTTGCCAGAGGGCCGTTTTACTTTAAATCCGCATCCAGAAAAACAACGCATAATTGGCGCGGTAGCTGCTGGAAGTGGCATTACCCCGATTCTTTCCATCGTAAAAACCATTTTAGCACAAGAACCAAATAGTTCGGTGGTGTTGCTATACGGAAACCAAACCCCTTCAAGTACTTTATTTAAAAATGAACTCGCACAATTGAGCCAGCAGTATGTTGGGCGTTTTTGGGTGCATTCATTTTATAGCCAAAGCGTAGAAGGTGACAGCCATGCTGGTCGTATTACGGGTGAAGCTGCACTTGAAATTTTCTTTAAAAAACAGGGCGACTTAGACATCAGCGCTTATTACCTATGCGGGCCAGAATCCATGATTCAAAATGTATCGGACGCATTGAAATCAAAAAATGTGCCTGAGAAAAAGATCCATTTTGAATTGTTTAATACCGAAAGCACACCTGACACCAAGGTGTTATCCGATGGGCATACGCAAGTGACCGTTGTACTTGACGGAGATGAAAGCGCCTTTGACATGTCAGCCAAACAAACCGTGCTCGAAGCCGCCCTCAAACATGGGGTTGATGCCCCTTACTCTTGTCAAGGAGGTATTTGCAGCAGTTGCTTAGCCCGCGTAAAAGAAGGCAGTGTGGAGATGAAGAAGAATGCCATTTTAACAGATAGCGAATTGGCTGATGGCCTGATTTTAACCTGCCAAGCACACCCTACCAGCGCGCATTTAGTGATTGATTATGACGATGTCTAATCCATTGCTTAATTCATTCAAAAGCCCCGCAAATAAAATGGTGTTGGGCACCATGACTTTTGGACGCCAAAACACGGTGTCTGAAGCCAATGACCAACTGAATTTTGCCCTAGACCAAGGAATTACCTATTGGGACACCGCCGAAATGTACCCTGTGCCTGCGCAACAAGCAACTTATGGTGACACCGAGCGTATTATTGGAAAATGGTTTCAAGAAACCAACCGTCGAGAAGACGTTTTTTTGGCCACAAAATTGGCTGGTCCCAACCGAAGTATGACGTATATTCGTGAGGACTTAACCTTTTCTGCTGATTCCATTCGCCATGGAATTGACAAAAGTTTACAACGCCTTCAAACAGATTACATTGATTTATACCAGCTTCACTGGCCCGAGCGCCAATCAAATATGTTTGGGCAAAGAGGCTTTAGTGGGTACGACGACCCATGGGAAGAAAATTTTAATTCGGTGTTGACCTGCTTAAGTGACTGTGTCAATGAAGGTAAAATTAAACATATTGGCATATCCAATGAAACTCCTTGGGGCGTCATGCGTTTTGTGGAAGCCAACAGATGGCAATCATTGCCAAAAATTGCCACGGTTCAAAACCCGTATTCTTTATTAAATAGAACAGCCGAAATTGGTTTGGCAGAAGTATGTTTCCGCGAAAAAATCGATTTTTGGGCTTATTCACCTTTGGCCTTTGGCGTGTTAAGCAACAAATATGAATTGGGAACCGCCAAGCCAAGCGACCGGATTCATGCTTTTCCGCAAATGGCCCGATATAACAGCCCTGAAGCCCGAATAGCTTCAAAAAAATATGCCCAATTGGCACAAAAAAATGGGATGACACCTGCTCAGTTGGCATTGGCTTTTGTCATGCACCAACCCTTTGTGTCAGCCGCCATCATTGGTGCTACCACCATGGAACAATTAAAGGAAAACATTGCCGCAGCCGCAGTTGTGTTAACGCCCGAATTAATCAAAGAAGTCGGATTCATTCACCAATTGCACCCCGATCCATCGCCTTAGTTCATGATGAGTATGCGCATTTTACATATTGACACCAATCATCCTATTTTACGGGAACAATTGGCTGCTGCCGGATTCGAAAATGTGGCTGATTACCATTGTACTTACACTGAATTAATTGATCAGATCAATCAATTTGATGGGCTCATTTTAAGGAGCCGATTGCCCATTGATAAAAACCTGTTAGAAAAAACCACCCGTTTACAATTTATCGGCCGCGTTGGTGCGGGTTTGGAAAACATTGATATTGAAACCGCTAAAAAACAAGGCATTCAAGTGTTTGCAGTACCAGAAGGCAATGAAAACGCAGTAGGTGAGCATGCTTTGGGCATGTTGTTATCGCTGTTAAATCGATTGGAAATTGCACACCGTGAAATGCAAGCTGGCATTTGGAAAAGAGCCGAAAACAGAGGGTTTGAATTGGAAGGCAAAACCATTGGCATTATTGGGTATGGCCGCATGGGAAATTCGTTTGCCAAAAAATTGAATGGATTCAATTGCAAAGTTTTGGCAGTTGATATTATTCCTGCCTTGGGCAACCAATGGGCCCAACAAGTACCCTTGGAAGTCTTGCAAAATGAGGCTGACATTATTAGTTTACATGTGCCGCAGACTCCCGAAACATATCATTTAATTGATGCCGCATTTATTGCAGCATGTAAAAAACCCTTTTGGATCGTGAACACGGCCAGAGGCGCTGTGGTTGACACCAAAGCGCTGATTGATGGTTTGGATAGCGGTGGTGTGTTAGGTGCCTGTTTAGATGTGCATGAATTTGAATCCAAATCGTTTGAAAACCTGACTCAACATCCACTTTTAACTCGCTTGATAGCCGATGAGCGGGTGTTAATGACGCCTCATATTGCCGGCTGGACGCACGAAAGCCATTTTAAAATGGCCAATATATTGGCTGAAAAAATTATTGATTGGAAGCAAAAATCGACCCAATAGTTGATGGTTCAAACATCAAATGGTCAACGTAAAGTAATAGAAAAAATCATGGATAAAATTGGAAAAGTAACAGGAATCGGAGGTGTTTTTATTAAAGCTGCTGATTGCGAAGGATTAAAAAACTGGTACCAAACCCAGTTGGGCATCCCCGTTGATGCCTATGGCTGGTCCTTTTTTTGGAAAGACGCCGAGGGCAAAGATTGCTTGACGCAATGGTCCTTGTTTGAACAACGCTCCACTTATTTTGACCCCTCTGACAAACCCATGATGATTAATTACCGGGTGGACAATTTGGATGCGTTACTTGAAAATTTACAAGGAGCAGGCATCACTTTGGTGGGCGAACCGCAAAGTTTCGATTATGGCAAGTTTGCCTGGATTTTAGATCCAGAAGGAAACAAAATTGAATTATGGGAACCCATTGATAGTGGATTTTAATTGAAAATCGGTATTCGATCTTTGTGAATATTTAAAACGTATTTTTGTTAAAATTTAATTTGCTGTTATGCCGATCATTGCTCCTTCTATTTTGGCCGCTCGTTTCGAAGAATTGGGACAGGCCATTGACCTCATTAATCAGAGTGAAGCCGATTGGTTTCACGTTGATGTAATGGATGGCCAATTCGTGCCTAATATTTCATTTGGCACGCCCATTATGGAAGCGTTGCAACGGTGTGCAAAGAAGCCATTAGATGTACATTTAATGATTGTTGAGCCTGATCGGTACATTCAAACTTTTGCCGAATTAGGAGCGGCAACCATTACGGTACATGCAGAAGCCTGTGTCCATTTGCATCGAACGTTACAAGCGATTAAAAAATTAGGGATACAAGCCGGTGTTGCATTGAATCCGCATACGCCGATCGAACACCTCAATGAATGTTTAGATTTAATTGATATGGTGTGTGTAATGAGTGTAAATCCGGGCTTTGGTGGCCAATCGTTTATTGAACATACCTACAATAAAGTGAGTCGTTTAAAAGATTTAATTGTTCAAAGAAACACCCAAACACTCATTGAAATTGATGGCGGGGTGAGTTTGACAAACGCACAAAAATTAATCGCTGCTGGAGCCGATGTATTGGTGGCCGGGAGTTTGGTTTTTGGCGCAAGTAATCCGAAGCATACCATTCAGCAGTTAAAAGAATGCTCACTCTGTAAATAACAATTCATGCGTTTTTTTAGATGTTTATTATTGATTGTGCTTGTAGGTCTTCCAACAGTAGGTTTTACACAATCAAACCCTGAAAAAGCGCAATCAGAAGTCGATTTTGACAGTTCTGATCGCTTGTACCGCGAAGACCAATTCTACATGCGAATTACATATAATGGCTTTTCACATACGCCATCTGGGTTTTCGCAAGCCCGATTTTCGCCTGGATTTGGATTTGGATTTTTACGCGATATGCCGTTTAATCATGACCGAACATGGTCTATTGCACCAGGAATCGGATATGGGTATGAACAATACAGCCATAATGTGGTCATTCAAGGAACTGGTGATGAGGCCGTTTATGCTATTCAGAATAATTTTTCGACCAACAAACAAAAATTGCATACCCTTGAATTTCCAATAGAAATTCGTTGGCGCGATTCGAATGCTGAAAACCATGAGTTTTGGCGCATTCATCTTGGTTTTAAAGCCAGTTATGTTTTTTATCAGGAATATATTTATTCGGGTACAACCGATTTTATACGTGTACAAATGTCCAATGCCAACAAATGGGTTTTAGGTAGTTATGTATCGGCTGGTTTTAATACTTGGAATATTTATGGCGGTTATGATTGGACACCACTGTTTAAAAACGCGCAAATTCAAGGTACTTCTTTAAATATGGGCGGTCTTCATTTTGGCCTAATGTTCTATATTTTATAACCAGAAATAATAGAAAAAAAGCCCAGGTGTAAAGCCAATTACAAATCCCATAATCAGTTCTTTGGGCGTATGCGCTTTCATTTGTAAACGCGAACTAGCTACACCTCCAATAATAAACAATAAAAGGGCAACCAATGAGCTTACATTCAATTGGTTGTGAATACCTAAACCTATGAGGTAAGTAAGCAAACCAGCAACACCCAATACATGCAAACTTGGTTTTAGTTTAAAAAAAGCGGCGATGGTTGCCACAAGTACACTAAATAAAGCAGCCAAAAAAAAGAAATATAAAGAAGGAAACAACTCCGCAGTGACACTGCGTTCAATTACCAACGAAAGCAATAACGCTTGCAGTAGCAATGGCAGTTTGCGTTGGCTTACATCAGGCAACATCAGGTTGGCAGCTTGACCCGTTTTATGCAATAACCAAAAAAATAATAAAGGCAACACTTGTAACATCACCGCTACATGTATGAACAATTTCCAAATTTGAATCTGGTTATAAGAATGACAATCAAGCCAAGCATAAAGCGCCGTTCCAAATAAAGGAATGAAAATGGGATGAAATAAGTAGGAGAACCATTTCATAAAAAATGATTATTATTCAAAAACAGAAATGGAAATAAAAAAAGAAACCGAACTAAGTCGGTTTCTTTTTTGTTATTTAAGCATCGCAAGCGACTTCGTAGCGTAGTCGTTGGTAGGGTCTAATAATAAAGTCTGATTAAAAGAATCCACCGCTTTTGTTTTGTCTATGTTTGCAAAATGTGCGCCCAAATTATTGTATGCTTCAATTAAATTCTTCGATATTTTCGTCAAAGCTTCTTTATATAAAGGCGTATTAAATTCTTCTAATTTAGGAACGTTCAGATTTGGCGTAGCTTCGCTTGTTGTAGCTGGATTTGCTTGATTTGCTTGATTTAAATCATTCCTTAATTTTGTTAAAGAGACTTCGATAAACTTTCTGTAATATTCGGCCATCTTTTCATCGTTTTCTAACAATCGATAGGTACGGGCACAAAATAAATAAGCAATTATTGTAGATGGAGAACGCTCAATAACTGTCTCAAAAGCAAGTACCGCTTTTTGCAGCATAATAGGGTCCGGTTTGGCTATGTCTTTACGTGTATTATAATAATACAAGGCGTTTCCTAGGTATAAATTATCAAAGGTATAATTCTTAGAACTCGTATTTGAAATAGCCAATTCAAACACAGCGGCAGCAGCATTGAAAATTTTGGTTTCATACACTTTTTTACCCACTTCATTCAATTCAACGGCTAATACAGGCTCCATTTCGAGCGCTTTTTTAATATTAGCCAAACTCGCATCTAACAACACTTGGTCGGCTGATTTGGTTTCTGCATTTAAACTTTTACGCAATTGCGCGAGTCCTAAAAAGAAGTAATCACGTGCAATGATTTTATTGGTTGCCCCATTTACAAAGGTTGATAAGGCAGTAACGGCCCCATCGAAATTTCCGTTTTCGTAGGCAGCATAGCCCAAATAGCGATAAATCCGCGGATTGATCTTGTCTAATTCTTTAATTTTATTTGCTTCTTCCTCGAGTGTTTTGTAGTCACGGGCTAAGATCAAAAAGTCGGCATGACGCATGCGAGAGGTAACTGAATAATCAGTCAAACTCATGTACTTGGTATAATAATCAAGTGCCAATTTAATGTATTCCGTATATTTCTTTGGATCGTTGTTCGCCCATAAATAATAGGTTTCAGCCAACTCACGGTACACGGGTCCATAATTAGCATTGATGCCTACTACCTCGTTGTAAGCGTTGATGGCTTCGTTAAAAGCTTTTGCCCCTTTAAGCAAAACACCTAACTGCACTTTTGCACGAAGCAAACTGCTGTCTAATTGATAAGCACTACGGTAGGCAACATAGGCTTCATTTTGCTTTTTTTCGCCATAATAAGCATCACCCATCGCCAAGTTCAGTTGTGGATCGTTTGGATTTACCAATTTGGCTTTTTCCAAATATGTCAACGCGGTGGCATAATCTGGATGTGAAATATTCATGTAACTCCGAGCAATAAAGATATACTCTTCGATATCTCTTTTCTTCAGATCTTTAATGATCCCATCAATTTTTTGTTGAGCCTCGGCCACTTTGTTTTGATCGAGGTCAATTTGAGCCAAACCAATCGTGTTCAATTTACCCGACTCAGTGGCTGTAAGTCCACGCTGAAAACAAACCTTTGCAGAATCGACATAATCTTGCTTCAAATAAACAGTACCTAAAAAATAGGCTGCTTTCCCATTAGTGGGTTTTGCCTGTATGGTTTGTTTTAAAATCTGTTTCGCCTTTTCAAATTGTTCGGCATCCATTGCTTTCTTAGCGGCATCAATATCTTGAGCACAAACGGTTGCGCCTATAAGGGCAAAGCCTAACAAATACATCGTCTTCATGAATTCTAGTAGTATTTAGGATTGGTTAATTCTCTGTTTTTTTTAATAACTGTTTTCGAATCACTAACTGTCGACTCGGAAATTTTTCGGGAACTAAGCCCGATTTAAGGATAATTCGCTGACCACGTTCGCCTGCCACAAAAGCAGCAAAACCTTTTCCAAGACCTGCATACCCTTGCGCATTAATGAGGTACAAATGCCGTGCCAAAGGATATTCTCCTGAAGCTATTTCATCCTGACTTGGATAGCTCATGGTGCGTGTGTCAGGATTTTCTAGGTGTAAAATTTGGAGTTGCTTCATCCACTGATCCCAATGTAAAGGAGGTTGTAAAAACCAATTAACGCCAAAAACACCCAAATAGTCTTGGTGTGTTGATATAAATTTAAGTGCTTCTTCGTGGTTGGTAAACGAATAAAAAGTGGGATTTTCTGCTGAAACACCTACTTGCTCTGCGATAGCGCGAACGGTACCTGAATTAATGTTGTCAAAAACAATTCCTTTGAACCTGTTGGACGATCCTTTGCTGAGTAAATCATGTAATTCTTTCCAATAGATAATAGTATCGTTACTTGTACGGCTGCTAACCAATGCCAATGCGTCATAAGCAAATGGCGTTGATTTGGGGCTGATTTTATGTGCAATCAGTTGCTTTCTTTCTGTTTGGGTTAAATCACGGGTTAAAACAGCAAAAGATGCCTTTTTAAGGGTAAGTGCTTGTAAAATTTCCCGTTCAGAACTAGGCTTTAACTTAAGGCTGCCATTGTACTGACTTTGAAATACGGCTTGCTCATCTTCGATGATAGGAAACACGCTTTCATCAACGCTGACAGTCATGCTGCCAGTTAAGATCGTGTCTCTTACTTTTGGTTCCTTTTTTTGACATGCTAAAAAGAACAAAGTAACCAACAACCCAAGTCCAACCAAAAATTTAATCTTCTTGTTCATGTATGTGTGATTGATAAAAACGCCAAAATCGAAACAAAGCATAAACAACGACAAGGCTGCCAAATAGGGTGCGCTGCATGGGATTTAATTGCAATGGTAATGATTTCCAAAACAGCAATAAAAGCCCCAATGTTAAATAAATCAAAAAAAACAACATTGCTATAATGAGAAGAAACCGCTGTTGAGGCGATTTCTTCATATAAACTTGTATTAATTTCTGAAGCATTATTCCGGTTTAGGTAACGAAATTGGAAGGACATAAGCACAACGTACTTTTTTTCCGTTTTGCTCACCAGCCACCCATTTACCACATTTACGAAGTACCCGTTCGGCTTCTTTTCCAGTATCAAAACCAGGATCTCTTACTATTTTAATATCAGTAAGTGAACCGTCTTTTTCAACTACAAAACTAACGATTACACGTCCACCTTGAAAAGATTCGTCTTCAGGGTATCTGAAATTGGAAGCAATAAATTTGTAGAACTTCTCAATACCACCAGGAAATTCTGGTTTAACCTCAATTCCATTGGTGTTGTAAAGTGTATTATCTTCTTCTACCACTTGTTGGGCTGGTCCATTACCTACTTCTTCTTCTATACGAAGCGGTGCATCTGGGTCACCCTTGATGGTTTCATCGCCGATTTTCTTTTCTTTGATGTCTTTTACTTCCAAAATTTCTTCGACGATCTCCTCAGTTTTGGCCACAACGGGCTTTACAAACTTCACCTGATCCACTTTTGGTGGTGGAGGTGGTGGAGGTGGTAAATCTTTTGGTCGTTCTTGATCTTTGGGAGGAAGCTTGATGGTTTGGATTTTAACATCCAAAGCATCATCGTCTGAACCACTCGGAATCATTTTGATAAGCATGGGCGTACAAACTGCCAATCCGAAAATGGCAACACCAATGACCAACGACCGCGTGGTTACTTTATTAGTCTCTTTGCGCAATTCATAGGCACCGTAAGCTTTGTTACGACCCTCGAACACCAAATCGAGCCATTTTCCGTTAAATATATCTAGTTTCATCTGTTTGCTGTGTTATAATTTAATCAGATGGAAATCGTCAAAAAACAAGGGAATCCGCATTGTCTGACTCATTTCATTTTATTGTGTTATCATCAAAAGTTAAAAATCAAGTTATTTGACTTTTTTACTTTTTATTCATTTTTGCGGCTAGCGCATTTTCTTCAGGTTGGTAGTCATTAACTATCGCGTAAGTAGCCACATTGGCAATGGCCATTTCGTCAAGCATATCGACCAAATTGCGGTACGTTGATTCTTTGGTTGGTTTGATAATTACAATCAGTCCATGTTTTGGATTGCCTGTAATTTGGGGAACCTTTACCACCTTGTCTAAAATCGCTTTTCTAATGCCATCTTTACCGTAGGAATCGGCTTTGGGGCCATCAATAGGTGCATTAGGCAAGCCCATAAACCATTGCATTTGGTTGTTTTTTCCCAAAATAATCGTCATAGTTCGGCGTTCGTCCACTTTGATGTCCACTTCCTTTTTATCATCTTTCTCTTTGTCAGGTAAACCCAAATCCATAGACTGGGGCTTAGACAAAGTGGTGGTCAACATAAAGAAAGTAATCAGCAAGAAAGCCAAATCAACCATGGCGGTTAAATCAACCCTTGCATTGGCCTTTTTACTGCGGACTTTACCGCCTTTTTTGCCACCGGAGTCGCCGGTATTTAATTCTGCCATTATATATTCATTAACGAATTAAAAATCTTTTCCTCTTAGACCAGTTACCAAATTGAAACTGTTGATTTTCTGATCTTGTAGTATATCCATGATCTTTCTGATCTGTGGATACATCTGTTTTGCATCTCCTCGAATTGCAAAGTGAAGTTCTTTTTGAGCTACATCAATATTAGCTTGACGTGCTGTGTAGATCCACTCTTTCAATTGGTTGTTTAAGGAGTCACATGGAATACCTAATTGAACGCCTGGTTTAATGCGCTCTGAAGATTTCATAGCAAGCAATTGCTTCATTCCTTCAATAGGCACGCCAAATTCATCGATGAGCGAAAACTGTTCCAATTCGGCTTGGGTAAAAGTAACATTGTACTTCTGAGCCATGAACTCTAAGGTTTTCATACGCACATCTCGGCCTTTTACGCCGAAAAAGACTCTTTCTTTTTCATCTGATTTTCCAATTACAATGGTGGCCAAATCCGTTTCGGGAAGTTTGGTTTTTACTGTAGATGATGGCGTGTCAACCGGAAGTGGTTCTGGTAACTTGGCCGTTGCAGTCAAAATGAAAAAGGTAAGTAAAAGAAACGCCACATCGCACATGGCTGTCATGTCGATGGCGGTTGCTTTTTTGGACATTTTAATTTTTGCCATACTCCCTCTTTGTGGTGATTATGCGTTAAATTATTTGCTGATGCCGCGCATTTTGCGGTAAGTGTTCACCATACTGTTGGCAGCTTCGTCAATTGAATACGTTAAGGTATCAATTTTTGACGTAAACAAGTTGTACATGATGATAGCCAAAGCTGAAGTAGAGATCCCTGTTGCGGTATTGATCAACGCTTCAGAAATACCATTTGCCAGGGCAGATTGGTCAGGCGTACCCGCAGAAGCCAAAGCCGCAAACGACTTAATCATCCCCGTTACTGTACCTAAAAGACCAGCAAGTGTTCCTAAAGAAACCAAAGTAGAAATGATGGTCATGTTTTTTTCTAACATCGGCATTTCTAGCGCCGTAGACTCTTCTACTTCTTTGTGGATCATTTCAGCTGCTTCTTCGCTGTTGAAACCTTCTTTTTTCACTTCTTGGTATTTTACTAAACCTGATTTTACAGCATTTGCAACAGAACCTTGTTGTTTGTCACAAGCCATGATGGCATCTTCGATGTTTCCTTGTTTAATGCTTGATTGAACAGAAGCCATAAAAGCGTCTAAACTTCCTTTACCAGAAGCTTTTGAAATCACCATAAAACGCTCGATAGAAAAGACAACTACCATAAGGAAACAGCCCATTAACACAGGTACAATAGGACCTCCTTTGTACACAATTGCCAATACACTTCCGTCTAGAGGCTCTCCTCCTACTATTCCACCTTGAAAGTTGCTGGAGTTACCCATTACAAATTTCCATAATATCCATCCGAATATGATGCACACTACGATAATTACACCGGAAATCATTCCGCCGCCTTTAGAGCCTGTTTCGTTTTTAACGTTTGCCATTTTTCTTAATTTTAATAGTTTTTTTTGAAAGGTTCGATTTTATTATTGTGAAATTTGGTAAGGAGCAAATTTATAAGTTTGACTGATATAAAAAAACATTTTTTTCTTGATAGCCGCCATTTCTTCTGACCTTTCACGCTTTGATTGGCATGAACAACCTCTTTTGTTGTGGAAAATTCAACAAAAGAAGCATTCGGTAGAAAATTATATTTAATTGTCGTGCAATTTCACTGTTTTTTTGTCAATTTGATATTTATCAACACCAATAAATTCGATTGTCATTTTTTAACGCTCGTTTGGTTGAAATATTTTTAGCGGATCCCATTTATTTGAAATTAATTAAGCTACTCAATATAAAGTTGCACATTTCATATACTTTTTTTAACTATTTAAAACTAAGAATTTAAGATCCGTTTCAGTTACTTTGTTTTTTTGCTTATTTACTTTGCTATTTTTAATCCCGACAATTATATCTCATAAAAATGACCAAAAACTATATTTTACAAACCAACCCCTTTAAAGTGCCCACCACCGATGGGAAAACCATTTTAGAGCACTTTGGGCATGCGACTTCTGGAAATGCAAATGTATCTATTGCTTATATGGTGGCGCCTGCTGGCTGGAGTGAACCGCCACAAACACCAGAATTTGAAGAGTACACGCTGGTTATTTCAGGCAAAAAGCAATTTACTATTGCTGGAGAAATGGTGGTGCTTGAGGCGGGTCAATCCATCAAAATTGAACCCAATGTACGGGTGCAATATGCGAACCCATTTGACGAACCTTGTTGCTATGTGTCGGTTTGTATGCCTGCCTTTCACCCTGACACTGTGCATCGGGAAGAGGAATAAGGTTATTTGTTACGAGCTTGCGACAAAAATGCGGCTTCTTCTTGAAGCAATGAAATAATACAATTTTCAACTTCAGGACTATTCCAATTGCTTTCAATGTCGGGCATTTGCATGACTTGGTGCATAATGTGATTCTGAAAATCGCCATAAGCCAATGCTTCAGAATAAGGTTCCAAGCTGAAAGTGACGCGGCTGTAAAGCGGTTTCCACAGCGTTGGGTGCTTGTCTGAAAACCATTTTTCGATTTTTTTCTGCAACAAAAATTGGGCATCCGCCGTTTTGGAACTCATTTCAACAAAATTGCGTCGAGACAATTCAGCAATGGCGTCTGCATTGGGCTTGCGCGATTTTTCATAGGCCTTGAACAGCCCATTCCAATCATCGCCATAGGTTTCCATAAGTTCAAACAACACCGTAATATCTTCAAACCCGGCATTCATTCCATGACCATAAAACGGCACTATGGCATGCGCTGCATCGCCAATTAAAGCGATTTTATCTTGATGTGTCCATGGATAACATTTCATGATGGCCAAATAACTGGTCGGATTCTTGAAAAAATCGTGAACCAGATCGGGAATGACTTCTTTGGTGTCTGGAAAATGTTCGGCAAAAAAAGCTTCCAGCTCTTCTTTATTGGTGAGTTGCTCAAAGGAATCTTTTCCTTCGTGCGGCATAAACAGCGTACACGTAAAACTGCCGTCTAAATTGGCCAGCGCCATCAGCATGTAGTGGCCGCGTGGCCAAATGTGTAATGAATGGGGGTCAATTTTATGTGTGCCATCAGCATTGGCCGGAATGTGGAGCTCTTTATAGCCCAATTCCATAAAATCTTGCGAATAATTAAACATACTTTGCCGCTGCATCCGGTGGCGAATGCGCGAAAAGGCTCCATCAGCACCAAAAACCATATCGTATTTATGTTCTTGCCATTCGCTGCGCTCCGTTTCGCCTATATGTAAGGTAGCGGTGGCCAAAGTGACATCCCAGATGCGCTGCTCAAAGTAAAAAACAACACCAGCCGCTTCGGCCAAATCAATCATTTTACGGTTAAGAATGCCCCTAGACAAGGAATAAATGGCCTCTCCCTCTTTGCCATAAGATTGAAATTGCAAGGACCGATCACCTAAATGAATGGCACGCTTGTCAACGGGAATGCCAATGCGCTTGATTTCATCGTCCAAACCAATGTCAGCTAAGGTTTTCCAGCCACGGTCTGACATCACTAAGTTAATGGATCGGCCCGAAAATTGAACATTTCTAATATCGGGGCTTCGGTCAAAAACATGAACGGTGTGCCCGTGTTTTTTTAAGTAAATGGCCAATAAGGTTCCGACCAATCCGGAGCCTACGACTGCTATGCGTTTCGGCGTTTGCATGATGCAAGATAAATTGGGGTACAAAAATAGGTATTTATCAGGTCATAAACATAAACTGCGTGCCTTGATTCCTTTTAAAACACAAAACGGTGTTAAGAGCGGAATGGAATACCCTCACTTCAAAATAAGTTCTATTATCTTTGCAGCCGTAAACTTGACCAATCAATAAGAGGCTACTACTTATTTTTTTGGTTTTGAAACAGTTTTTATTAATCTATTGAATGATTTTTGACCATGAAATGGCTTCTTAACTTTTTATTACTATTGGCATTAGCCCTGATCATATTTAATTGTACGCAATTAAAATGGGATCATCTTTTTGAAAAACAAAGCATTATTCCAATGATCGGAATTGTAGCCGCCACTTGTGCTTTGCTGGTACTTTGGCTTTTTAAATTGTCAAAAAAAATCAATGACCAAGTTAACCGATAAGCACTTTGATGTGCTGATTATCGGTGGCGGGGCGGCTGGTATTTCTTGTGCATTGACCCTCGGTTCAGGCTTGTCAAAACCGTTTGCTTTGGGTAAAAAAATAGGCATGTTGGCCCATCAAAAAGCAAGTTCCATGCAACGTGCTGTATTTAATAATGTATTTGGCATTGCACCTGGAACCCTTGGATCAGACTTGCTAATTTCGAGCATTGACCACTTGAAACAATGGTATCCGGATGTTGAAATCATGGAAAATACCCGTGCCTTATCGATTCAAAAAAACGAACATCTTTTTATTATCACCACTGCATACGGTATGTTGACCGCTCAAAACGTGGTGGTTGCAATTGGTTCTGGGCAACCCATGTTAATTGAAGGCCTCGAAAAATATGTCGAACCGAATGGCAAAGCGCACCCTGACAAACAACGCATTCAATTGCGGAACACCGATCACTTGGTTGATGAGGGCTTGTACGTGGCTGGCACCTTGGCTGGTAGTCGTAGTCAATTGGCCATTGCAATGGGTAGTGGCGCGGCGGTGGCTACAGACATACTTACTTTGTGGAACGAAGGAATCCCTGTTCAAGTACATGACGCCTTGCCAAAAGGTTAATGCTGGTTAATGATCATTAAATAAGGATCTTTTTGCAGCAACACCCGAAAGTAAGCGGTTTCATTTTCTAAAAACCTAGCTTTTTCGGCTTCTAAATACTTCATCACGATCGGTAGGTACGATTTTAAGGGAAAATCAATTCCTTGACGGAGAATGAATTGTTCAAAATCGGTAATGGTCTGATTCGGGTCCCAGTTCCATTGTTTGGGATAACGGTGGTTTTCCCAATATTCAAAAACAAATTGACCTACCAATCCTGACTCCATCAAAATAAACACATCCTGCACGGCATCGCCTGTTTCTAATGGGACAAAGACATCAGGGATGATGCCGCCACCGCCGTATACAATGCGGCCATGATCGGTACGGAATTTTAAAGAATCGGGTTTCGGAATTTCAGAGGCTTGGTAAAACTCGCCACGCGCCAACCTGCGTTCCATTTCTTGATCATAATCGTCCAATTCTCCTTTTTTGTATGGCCTTTGAATAGATCGACCACAGGGGGTAAAATACCGTGCAGTGGTTAATCGAACAGCCGATTGGTCGTCGAATTTGAGTTCATTTTGCACCAAACCTTTTCCAAATGAACGGCGGCCATACAGTGTGGCACGGTCATGGTCTTGCAGGGCGCCTGCAAGTATTTCACTGGCCGAAGCCGAATTTTCGTCAATTAGAAGATGTACTTTGCCCTGCTCAAACAAGCCTTCTTTGGTGGCTTTATGAATTTTAACATCCCCCTTTTTTTTGCGGGTACTCACAATAACGGCTCCCGCTGGCAAAAATTGATCGGCGACATGCACTGCCGCCTCTAAATAACCACCGCCGTTGCCTCTGACATCGACTATTAATTGACGCATTCCCTTGCTTTTAAGCACTTCTAAAGCATGGTCAAACTCTTGCGCCGTTGATTCTGAAAAACGTTCAATTTTGACGTAGCCGATACCAGACTTGACAATAAATGCCGCTGGAATACTTTTGATGGGTAACAGTTCTCTTTGAAGGCTCACTTCAAATTTTTTCCGGGTACTTTTTCGGAAAATGGTTAATGCGACCTGCGATCCTTCGTTGCCTTTGAGCTTGCTGAATAATTTGTCTGTGTTCCAATTTTTACCTGTCAAAGACTTACCATCTGCTTTAATAATGCGGTCACCTGCCAGCAGACCAGCTTGCGCTGAAGGCCCATCTTTAATGATATTTATAATGGTCAATGTGTCGCGTAATTGAAAAAAGTGTACGCCAATTCCGCTAAATTCTCCTTTCATCACCTCCGCCAAATCGCCTTGATCTTTGGCATTAACGTACACGGAGTGAGGGTCTAAACGTTGTAAAATTTCATCTACTGCATTGTCAACCAAAGAGTCGGTGTTCACTTCTTCGACATAATCATTTTGGATGTAGTCAATGAGTTGGGTCATTTTCTTTTTGGCGTGATTCTCTTTGGCCCACGGATTGTTCGGAAAACTGAGCAACCCGCCTAAAATGACGCCTATACCGATGCAACCAAAAAGTATTAAGGGCGTGTTGTTGCTATTTGATTGCATAATTTTCGGGGGAATTTCAAATTATTCTTGGTCAATTTCTTCGATTTGTTCTACTTGTATGCCTGCCTTCACCAAAAAATCTAAACCAGAAGTATCTCGGTAGCCACTGCGGTAAACGACGCGTTTAATCCCAGATTGGTGAATTAATTTGCTGCATTCTTTGCAAGGAGAAAGGGTGATGTATAAGGTGGCGTTTTCGCAACTTTGGGTGCTGCGCGCTACTTTTGAAATGGCATTTGCCTCTGCATGAAGCACATACCAATGCGTGTAGCCCTCTTCGTCTTCGCATGGATTCGGAAAACCTGATGGCGTGCCATTGTAGCCATCTGAAATAATCATGCGGTCGCGTACAATGAGTGCACCCACTTGTTTGCGCTGACAATGAGATAGTTTGCCCCATTCAACGGCCATTCTTAAATAGGCTTTGTCATAGGTGCGTTGCTTTTTGGTACTCATGAATGGCGCACTTTTTAGTTTTATATTTTAACAAAGATATAAAAAAGGAGATAGGCTGCTGTTTCGACCATTAATCTGCCATCAAATTACCCTTAAACTCAATAAAAAAGTTCAAAAATTAGTCTGAAATTGATTTGACACACCAATTTATACAGACCTTTGCCCAACGAATAACAAAGCCTATGACTTTAAGCTATTGGGAAACAAAAACGTGGTTATCGCAGATTGATTTTACGGTAGTAGGCAGTGGCATCGTGGGCTTGCAATGCGCCTTGCAACTCCGCAAAGACCACCCAAATGCACGCATTTTAATACTCGAAAAAGGCAAATTACCCGAAGGGGCAAGCACTAAAAATGCAGGTTTTGCTTGCTTTGGGAGCCCTTCAGAATTACTCGACGATTTGCGCATGAACCGCGAAGAAGAAGTGTTCGATTTGGTTCAAAAACGCTGGAAAGGGTTGCAAACGCTGCGGCAGCAATTGGGCGATGCAGCCATACAATATGCACCACATGGGGGCTATGAAGTATTTTTGAATGAAGACAAGGCTAATTTTGACCAATGTAAATCGCAGTTGCCTTATTTAAATGATTTGTTGCGGCCTATTTTTAAAAGCGATGTTTTTTCCGTTGAAATTGATCGTTTTGCTTTCGGAAATAGCCATGAGTATTTGATTTTCAATCAATTTGAAGGACAAATTGACACCGGCGCCATGATGATGACTTTGTTGCAGAAAGCAAATGAGGCTTCAATTAAAATATTGAATGGCATTGAGGTGCGCCAATACACATCTCTAGCGGATTCGGTTGAAGTGGCAACGAATGAATTTTCTTTTAAAACCAACCAATTGTTTTTTGCCACCAACGGATTTGCTGGCACATTAACCAAAAACGAAGTGCGCCCAGGACGTGCACAAGTGCTTATTACAGCGCCCATTCCAGATTTAGACATTAAAGGAACCTTTCATGTAGACAAAGGTTACTATTATTTTAGAAACATTGACAACCGCATTTTGTTGGGCGGCGGCCGCAACTTGGATTTTGAAGGAGAAACCACTACCGATCTAGCTACGACCCCGCTTATTCAAGATCAGTTAGAAGAATTATTACGCGAAGTGATTTTACCTGGCAAAAACATAGCCATTGCCCAACGTTGGAGCGGCATTATGGGCTTGGGTAATCAGAAAAACCCGATTGTAAAAACCCTCGAAACACGCGTCCATTGTGGCGTCCGTTTGGGCGGAATGGGCGTAGCCTTGGGCACTTTGGTGGGCCAAGAATTGGCCGCATTGGCCAACGGATAATTAGAATAAATTGTTAATACATTTTTTATTGTGGAGAACTGATTTATCTTCGTGCACGAGATTTTTGTTTCAGGTTTCAGGTTTCAGGTTTAAGGTTTAAGGTTTAAGGTTTAAGGTTTAAGGTTTTTAGTTGGAAATGTAAAAGGATAGAAGTAATAAGGATTTAATGTAGTTTAAGTGAATTTTTTAGGACTAGCTTTGAGGTCGATAAAAAATCTTGCTTCTTGGTTCTTGGCTCTTGCTTCTTGGCTCTCAAAAGATAACACCATCAATTTATGAAAAAAGCACTAAAAATTACGGGAATCACATTAGGAGTCCTTATTGTGTTGCTGATTGCAGCGCCTGTTTTATTTAAAGACCAAATTAAAGCGCGGGTCGAAAAAGCCATTAATGACAACCTGAATGCGACCTTTTCGTTTGAAGATGTCGACTTAAGTTTGTTGCGCAGTTTTCCGCGTGCCAATGTAAAAATTACCAAGTTATCCATTATTAACAAGGCTCCGTTTGCGGGTGACACCTTGGTTCATTTTGACAATTTGGAATTAAAATTGTCGCTGGGCGAATTATTTCACGGAGAATCAGAGCCTATGAACATCCAATCTATTGAAACGGACAATGGGTTGGTGAATATCATCTTTAACAAAGACGGGGTTGGCAATTTTGACATTGCATTGAAAAAAGAAGCCGAGCAACCTTCTGAAGCGGGTAAGCCTTTGGCTTTAAAAATACAATCGTATGCCATTCGGAATTATGCCATTCGGTATACCGACCAAAAATCGGGTATGGCTTGCCAGATTGATAGTTTGTTTCACGAAGGAACGGGTGATTTTGAGCAGCAACGTGTCGACTTAAAAACGAAAACAGCCGCAAAGCTTTCGATGTCAATGAAAGGCGCCAATTACCTTAAAAAAACACCCATCAGTTTAGATGCGACCATGGATTTGGACTTGGGTCAACAAAAATATACTTTTAAAGAAAATGAATTTAAAATCAACGATTTGCCTTTGCAGTTTAATGGATTTATTCAATTATTGGACGCTGGACAACAATACGATTTGACCTTTAAAACGCCGACGGCCTCCTTTAAAAACTTTTTGGCATTGATTCCAAAAGCTTATGCCGCTTCGATTGAAGGGGTTGAAACCAAAGGGAACTTTAGCGTAAATGGCAAGGTAAAAGGAACCTATTCAAAGGTTGAAGTGCCTAAAATGAACATTGAACTGATATCGAAAGAGGCTTCTTTTCATTTTCCAAACTTACCCAAATCTATTGATCACATCAATATTGACACCCGCATAGTAAACGAAACGGGCAAGCCAGAAGACACTTTCGTTGATCTGGCACAATTGGCCTTCCAAATTGACCGTGATCTATTTAGCGCATCAGCAAAAATCAGTCAATTATCGACGGATGCGCATGTAGCTGCCGAATTGAAAGGCGTGGTGAATTTAGCCAATTTTGCCAAAGCATATCCTGTTAAGTTGGCACAGCCCTTGTCCGGTATGTTAAAAGCCGATGTAAAAACTCAATTTACCATGATGGCGGTAGAAAAGAAAGATTATGCAGCCATTAACAATTCGGGGATGATTGATTTGTCGGGCTTTAATTACGCGAGCGCCGATGGCAAGAAAATGCGCATCGAACGGGCATTGGTGCATTTTAACACCAGCCGCATACAGCTGAATACGTTGGTGGCAACGACAGGTAAAAGCGACTTGAATGCGTCGGGAACCTTAGATAATTTATATGGGTTTTTATTCCGAAATCAGGAATTACAAGGGAATTTTGCATTGAATGCTAAGCAACTCATTGTGTCTGATTTTATGACTGAATCAAAAACAACTACAACCAAAACAACAACTGAACCAACTGCATTAAAAATACCCGCTTTTTTAAATTGCACCATTACGGCCAATGCCCAAAAGGTATTGTACGATGATTTGTGGTTGCAAAATGTAAAAGGGGTGCTGGAAATTAAAAACCAAACAGCCTCCTTCAAAAACGGCAGCACGCAAGTATTTGATGGCCTCATTAAGTTTGATGGCCTGGTTTCTACCCAAAAAGCTACGCCCGATTTTGATATGAATTTGGGATTGCAAGGGGTTGATATTCCAAAGACTTTTTCGACACTTAAGATGCTGAAAAAAATTGCCCCCGTTGCCGATGCCATTACTGGACGTTTAAATGCAACGATTGCGCTTTCGGGTCCATTAAATGCGAAGACTATGGCACCGAACACCGATTTACTCACTGGTGATTTGTCGGGTCAATTAATAGGTGCGTCTGTTACGAGCGACAAATCGGCCATGCTTCAATCGTTGACAAATAAAATTCCATTTTTAAAGGGCAAAAGTCTCAGTTTAAACGACGTGAAAGCAGCGCTTCATTTTGACAAAGGCCGCGTCACCGTGAAACCCATCAACATTAAATACCAAGATGTAAAGGCCCAAGTAAGTGGCACCCATGGTTTTGATCAGACCATGAATTACAACGTGGAAATGGGCGTGCCAGCCAAATACTTAGGCAACGAACTAGGTGCTTTGGCGTCAAAATTATCGGCCAACGATTTGGCCAAAGCAGGCACTTTACCCGTCAATGCAACCATTACGGGGACCTTTAAAAACCCAAAAGTAAGCACCGACCTCAAAGAGGCAGCCACCCTTTTGGCAACGCAATTGGCCAAACAACAAAAAGACAAATTACTTGACAAAGGCGCATCGTTGCTGGATGGCATTTTAAATAAAAACAAAAAAGAAGGCGACACCACCAAAACCAATACCGATAATTTGAAAAACAAAGCTTCCAATTTATTGAATGGTTTGTTTAAGAAATAAGGAATGAGGGATAAAAAAAGCGCCACTGAAAAATGGCGCTTTTTTTATGATTGTTAAACTGCTAAAAAAAACATTCATCAATTAATTAACTGTTGCTTGAGTTTTTCAGCAGAACCTATTTAGAACAAAAAAAGTTCTGTTACTATAAATTAAAATTGAACACTCTAAAAACTACGCGTGTTTTTAAATTATAGTTTTATAAAATGATTTCTTATATTTAAAATCAATGTGGAATCTTCTGCGAAGCTTAACTGCTGCGGCCCGCATATTTTGAAGTGCTTTGAACTTTTTTTAATTGGCTGCAAAATGGTCTTTTCGCCCCATATTTCACCTTTTTTTTACTCCGTAGCGCTGCTATGCAGTGCTAAAAAGCTAAAATCTAGAACAAAAATCCTCATTTTTCGCTGCAATCAAAAAAGTTTAAACCACTTCATGTCATAGGTTTTTCAAGCCGGCAAAATTTCTGAAGCCTATGATATATAGAGGAGGACTTCCAGTGGAAGTCCGGTACTAAATAAGTTTTGAATGGAATTGTTAGTTTTTTTGAAAGTAGTTATTAGAAACTGGAAATTTCGGCTTGAAACATCACCACTAAAGGCGAGTTTGCGAAGCAAACACAATTAAAGAAAAGGTGATTCAAGCTCACCATTAAAAAACAATATAAAAGGGAGCTTACATCACCACTAAAAACCAGTTTGCGCAGCAAACACAATTAAAGAAAAGTGATTCAATCTGACCAATTAAAATACAATAAAAAAGCCCAGATTAAACTGGTTTTGCCGAAGGCAAAAATGACCTTTTATGCGGGCCAAAAAAGCCCTTTCTTTTGGTTCGTTTTCTTTGGGCTAGCAAAGAAAATGAACAATTTTGTTTCAATAGAAATTAAATATTTTTCAAATTTGAAACACTTATGAATAGCAGCTAAAAAAAACATTATTTCAAGACAATCTTCTACAAGTTGGGCTAAGATAATTAATTTTTTAGGGCATAATCATTTCTAGTAGTATATTGGAAACTTGTGTGTAAATAAAAATTGAGTAAAAAATAACTTTAGTAAACTTTAACTAACAACCGCCCCATCAGGAACGCCTTCCCCTTCCGGATTCACAAAATGCAATTTGCCTTGGCTATCTTCGGTCATTAAAATCATACCTTGGCTTTCCACGCCGCGCAAGGCGCGCGGTGCCAAATTGACCAAGACGGACACCCTTTTGCCAATGACTTCCTCAGGGGTAAAATGAGCCGCTATACCAGAAACAATGGTGCGCACATCGGTGCCCACACCTACTTTTAAAACCAACAATTTATTGGCTTTTGGCATTTTTTCGGCCTCTAAAATGGTGCCAATACGGATGTCCAATTTGGCAAAATCTTCAAAAGTACAAGTATCTTTAAGAGGGGTTACTGCTTCGGGAGCCTGTTGCTGATTACTTGTTTTGGTTGCTTCTAATTTGGCCAATTGCGCTTCAATAGCCGCGTCTTCCACCTGTGGAAACAACAATTCGGAGGCGCCAAGTACGTGTCCAGCTGAAATCCATTCATTTGCATGAGGCAATGCGTTCCAATCAGTTACAGGAAGCTGCAGCATTTCGGCCAATTTTGAAGCGGTAAATGGCAAAAACGGCTCGGTGAGTGTGCGTAATACGGCCGCCACTTGCAAGGCTATAAAAAGTTGTGTCTGCACCCGATCTGGATCTGTTTTAATGGTTTTCCAAGGTTCTTCGTCAGCCAAATATTTGTTACCCAAACGGGCGACGTTCATGACTTCGCCCATCGCTTCTCTAAACCGATAGCGTTCAATTGAATCGGCAATAACGGTTGGATACGCTTTTAATGCAGCCAAAACTTCTTCATCTTGCGGCAAAAGCGATTGCGACTGTGGCACCACTCCGTTGTAATATTTTTGTGTTAACACCAACACCCGATTAATAAAATTGCCAAGTACGGCTGACAACTCATTGTTGTTACGCGCCTGAAAATCGGCCCAGGTAAAATCGTTGTCTTTGGTTTCAGGGGCATTGGCCGTGAGCGCATAGCGCAAGGCATCTTGCTGGTTTGGAAAATCGATCAGGTATTCATGCAGCCACACGGCCCAGTTTTTGGATGTTGACAATTTGTTGCCTTCGAGGTTTAAAAACTCATTGGCTGGCACATTGTCAGGCAAAATATAACTGCCTTCGGCCTTAAGCATGGCCGGGAAAATAATGCAATGAAAAACAATATTGTCTTTGCCAATAAAATGGACCAATTTGGTGTCGTCTGACTTCCAATATGGCTCCCAGTCGGTTCCTTTGATTTGCGCCCATTCTTTGGTGGCCGAAATATAGCCAATGGGTGCATCAAACCAGACATATAATTTTTTCCCTTCGGCACCAGGCACTGGCACATCAATGCCCCAGTCCAAATCGCGGGTCACGGCGCGTGGCTCTAAACCAGCATCGATCCATGATTTTACTTGGCCATATACGTTTGGTTTCCAATCGTTTTTGTGTCCTTTTATAATCCAATCAGTTAAAAAATCGGCATATTTATTTAGGGGCAAAAACCAATGTTTGGTTTCTCTTAAAATGGGTTCGCTACCGGTAATGGTCGATTTGGGATTGATTAAATCTGTGGCGTTTAAGGTGCTGCCACATTTTTCGCATTGGTCGCCATACGCTTCTGGATTGTCGCATTTTGGACAGGTGCCCGTTACAAAACGATCAGCCAAAAACTGATTGGCTTCTGGGTCAAATAATTGCTGGGTGGTTTCTTCTATAAAAGCACCGTCGTTGTATAATTTTTTAAAGAAATCTGAGGCCGTTTGGTGGTGAATGGCTGCGGATGTCCGAGAATAATGATCGAACGAAATGCCAAAATCAGCAAACGATTGCTTAATAATGGTGTGGTATTTGTCAATGACTTGCTGTGGCGTAATCCCCTCTTTTCGCGCTTTCATTGAAATGGCTACCCCATGTTCGTCACTGCCACATATGTAAATGACGTCTTTGCCTGCAAGGCGCAAGTATCGGGCATAAATGTCGGCTGGAATATAGACACCAGCCAAATGGCCAATGTGAATGGGGCCGTTGGTGTAAGGTAAAGCGGCTGTGATGGTATAACGTTTGGGCGTCAAAGACATGGTAAATAATTTTTATGGTGCAAAAATAGGCATTCCAAATTGGAACACCTAAGATCCTGTTTTGAATAACGAATTGAAAAATTGGTGATGTATTCGGTTGCGGTTCCTTTGTAGAGTAAAAGTCAACTTATTGCTGCTTGCTTTTTGTTGCAAACACTTTTCGCCAAAGGTTTTTATAGCGGTAGCCTCTAATAAAACGGGCTTGGTCAGCATTAACCAACATCGGAACGCCGCCCCATTTGGCCTTAAAAAACCCAATTACGTAATCTTTGGCCAACAGCGGTTTCCCTTTACGGCTTGCCAATTTTAGGGAGGCCATCGAAGTTAACAAAAAGCCATAGCCCAAAGCGTAAAACGCAGCCCCTTGCTTGTAGCGTGCCGCTTGGGTGTAACTGGCTCCTGTTGGTTTTAGGTGTTTTACGTGAAGCGCCATATCGACTTTGAGTTCCCAGCCAAAGTAACGGGCCAACATTTCGTCTACGGTGTCCCAACCCATTTGCGGTTGCAATCCGCCAATTTGCTCATAACACGCTTTGCGGTAGGTTTTAAATGCACCTCGGATGTGATCTGGATCGGTGAGTTTTTCCAATACCCATTGGCCTTCTTTTTCAATGTAAGCACAGCCACCGGCCATGCCCAATTTTGGATCTTCACTGAAATATTTTTGCAACGTTTCAAAATAATGGGGTGGAAAAATCAAATCGGCATCGGCTTTCACGATAAAATCAGCTGACGAATCAACAGCCGCATACCCCAACAAAAAAGCTTGAATGACCTTAGCGCCCGGCTGGTGGCCACCACCAACCGATTGGGTTTGGTATACTTGTACCGAAGGGTGTTCCAGTGCCAATGATTGCGCCAATTCAAAGGTGCCGTCGGTTGATTGGTCGTCCACCACAATAAGCTGATGGGGCGGACAACTTTGACCCAATAAACTGTTTAGGGTATCGGCTAAAAAAGCATGTTCATTGTAAGCAGGGATTACGACCGAATAACGCATAGGCAACTAAAAAAAAAACATCCCGACGAATCGGGATGCTTGTGTTATTATTTCAATTTCTTTTTCACCTCGACTTCTTGGAAAGCTTCGATGGTATCGTATAAATTCAAGTCGTTGTAATTCTTGATTTGAATACCGCAATCGTAGCCTTTTGACACCTCTTTGGCGTCGTCCTTGAATCGTTTTAATGATGTCAGCTCGCCTGTGTAAATAACCACTCCTTCGCGGATAAGGCGGATGCGTGAATTTCGGAATATTTTTCCATCGATCACCATACAACCTGCAATGGTACCCACTTTTGAAATTTTAAACGTCTCACGGATTTCGGCTGTTCCAGTAACTTCTTCTTTAAGTTCTGGTGACAACATGCCTTCCATGGCGTCTTTAAGGTCATCAATGGCATCGTAAATGATGGAGTAGTTACGGATATCGATTTCTTCTTTATCGGCCAATTGTTTGGCATTTCCTGAAGGTCGCACATTAAATCCGATAATGATGGCATCTGAGGCAGAAGCTAACAATACGTCAGATTCTGTGATGGCGCCCACCCCTTTGTGAATGATTTTGATTTGGATTTCTTCGGTTGATAATTTAGAGAATGAATCGGCCAATGCTTCTACAGAACCATCCACGTCACCTTTAAGGATAATGTTCAATTCTTTAAATTGACCCAACGCAATACGGCGACCAATTTCGGCCAACGTAATGTGTTTCTGGGTTCGAACCGATTGTTCGCGGATTAATTGGGTACGTTTGGCTGCAATTTGTTTTGCCTCGCGCTCATCTTCATATACGTTGAACTTATCACCAGCTGTTGGTGCCCCGTCTAAACCAAGAATGGAAATAGGAGTTGACGGCCCAGCCACTTTAATGCTGTGTCCACGCTCATCGTGCATCGCCCTGATTTTACCGTGGTTTTTACCCGCCAATACATAATCGCCAATGCGCAATGTACCTGCTTGCACCAATACGGTTGAAACGTATCCGCGTCCTTTGTCAAGGAAGGCTTCTACTACTGTTCCAACGGCCGGTTTGTTCGGGTTCGCTGTCAGTTCGAGCATTTCTGCTTCGAGCAATACTTTTTCTAATAATTCTTTAACGCCCAAACCTGTTTTGGCTGAAATATCGTGCGATTGGAATTTACCACCCCAATCTTCAACCAACAAGTTCATACCAGCCAAACGTTCCTTGATTTTCTCTGGATTTGCAGTCTGCTTATCCACTTTATTGATGGCAAAAATCATCGGTACACCAGCGGCTTGTGCGTGGCTAATGGCTTCTTTGGTTTGAGGCATGATGTCGTCGTCAGCCGCTACCACAATAATAGCAATGTCGGTAACTTGAGCACCCCTTGCACGCATCGCTGTAAACGCCTCGTGACCTGGTGTATCTAAGAAAGTGATTTTTTGACCGCCTTCTAACACCACCCCATAAGCACCAATATGTTGTGTGATTCCTCCAGATTCCCCTGCAATTACATTGGTTTTACGAATGTAATCGAGCAAAGACGTTTTACCGTGATCCACGTGACCCATTACTGTTACGATTGGCGCACGCGCTTTGAGGTCTTCTGCGTTTTCTTCTACTTCTTCTCGGGCTTCTTCAATGTCGGTGGTAATAAAATCAACTTGGAATCCGAATTCTTCCGCTACAATAGTTAACGTTTCCGCATCAAGACGTTGGTTCATGGTTACCATGATACCTAAAGTCATGCAGGTTCCAATCACTTTATTAATTGGCACATCCATCATGGTGGCAACTTCCCCAACGGTAACAAATTCGGTTACCTTCAAGGTTTTGCTGCCTTCTTCTAACGCTTGCATTTCGTCTTCATTACGTTGACGGTGCGTTTCACGTTTGTCACGGCGGTATTTGGCAGCTTTTGATTTGTTGCCTTTTCCTTGCAAACGCTCTAGCGTTTCTTTAATTTGATTTTTTACTTCTTCTTCAGTTGGCTCTACTTTTTGAGCAACCACAGGTTTTCCACCTTTTTTGAAGTCAGGCTTGTTAGGTCCTCCGCCTGGACGGTTATTACCGCCTGGTCGGTTGTTGTTTCCGCCTGGTCCACCGCCTGGTTTGTTTAAGGCAATGCGTTTGCGTTTATTTTTAGCTGCATCACTGGCCGCGTTGGCTCCCGGTTTTGCAGGCTCTTCTTTTTTCTTTTTAGGACGGTTAAACTGAGATAAGTCAATTACTTGACCTGTCGCCGTCGTGCCTGATAATTTTTGGTATTGCGTGGCATGCTCAACAGGTTTGTCCGAATCATCACTAGTGGTTTCGGTGGCAGCTGCAACAGCTGGCGCACTTTCAACAACAGGTGAAACCGGTGCTTCAACAACCGCGGCGGGTGCTTCTGCAACGGGTGCTTCGACCACCTTCGGTGCTGGCGCTGCTGCTACTTTTGGCTCAGCAGGTTTAGCTGGCACTTCAACAGGCGCTGCTGCTTGTTTTTCAGGCACTACCTCTGCTACTGGAGCAGGTATTGGTTTTTCTTGTACTGGTTTCGGAGCTGGTTCTGCTGCAGGTTTTAATACAGGCTCTGCCACTTTAGCAACAGGCTCTGCGGCTTTGGCTACAGGCTTTCTGTCCAAATCAATTTTGCCCACAGCTTTTGGACCTGTAACTACAGCTCGCGCTTTAATTACATCCAAACGTGCGCGCTCTTCTTCTAATCGGCGTTTTTCTTCGGCTTCTTTTTCGCGTACAACGCGCAGTGCCTCTTTTTCTTTGCGAATTTCTTCGCTGATTTCTTTGGAAGCTTCCTTGTTTCCCTTGTCACCAGCAAACTGACCACACAAGATGCCATAGACATCGTCGGATATCTTGGTGTTTGGACTAGCTTCGATAGTCACACCCTTTTCCTTGAGGAAATCAACAGCCCTATCTAGTGAAATGTTAAGTTCCCTGAGTACTTTATTTATTCGAATGACTCTTTCTTCTGACATAAAATGCGGTTCGTTTATTCTTTTTGTTGTTATGTTGTGGTGCAGGTTCGTTTGTCAGCAATTATTCTTCAAATTCTTCTTTAAGAATGCGCATTACTTCCATAATGGTTTCTTCTTCTAAATCTGTACGGCGTACTAAATCATTTACGTCTTGATTCAGAATACTTTTGGCTGTATCTAAACCTATTTTGGCAAATTCTTCAATTACCCATCCGTCGATTTCATCTGCAAACTCTGTCAACTCAACATCATCTTCTTCGGCACCAACGCCTTCGCGAATGACATCTAATTCATAACCAGTTAATAAGCTGGCTAATTTAATGTTATTTCCGCCTCGGCCAATGGCTTTTGAAACTTCTTCTGGACGCAAATATACTTCGGCATGTTTGGTTTCTTCGTTTATTTTTACAGAAGATACTTTTGCTGGGCTTAATGCACGTGTAATTAATAATTGAATATTGGTTGTAAAATTGATTACATCAATATTTTCATTACCCAACTCACGTACAATTCCATGAATCCTTGATCCTTTCATACCCACGCAAGCACCCACTGGATCAATGCGGTCATCGTAAGAATCTACAGCTACCTTTGCTTTGTCACCAGGAATTCGAACGGCTTTTTTAACCAAAATCAAGCCATCAAATACTTCTGGAATTTCTTGTTCAAATAATTTCTCTAAAAACTTTTCAGAGGTACGCGACATCACAATTTGTGGTTTGTTGCCTTTTAGCTCCACATTTTCGATAATACCGCGAACGTTGTCGCCTTTTCTGAAAAAATCAGATGGAATCTGCTTTTCTTTTGGCAATACAATTTCATTTCCGTCATCATCAACCAAAATCACCACTTTTGGACGCACATGGTGTACTTCTGCTGTGTAAATTTCGCCAATTAAGTCTTTGAATTGTTTGTATAGGTTGGTATTGTCGTGTTCGTGTATTTTTGAAATCAAATTTTGACGCAAAGCCAAAATGGCACGACGGCCCAAATCGATCAATTTTACTTCTTCTGATACGTCCTCCCCTACTTCAAAGTCGGGTTCAATTTTACGGGCATCTGTCAGTGATATTTCTTGGTTGTCATCTTCGATTTCATCATCGGCCACCACAATTCGATTGCGCCAAATTTCCATGTCACCTTTATCTGGGTTGATAATGATGTCGAAATTCTCATCTGAACCGTATTTCTTTTTGAGGGCATTCCGGAATACATCTTCCAAAATAGCCATCAAGGTTACTCGATCGATTAGTTTATCATCTTTGAACTCAGAAAATGATTCAATTAATGCGATATTTTCCATGTCATGTGGTTTAGAATGCGACAATCACCTTTGCGTCAGTGATTTGGTCGTAGGTTAAGTTGATATGATGTTGAATGGTTTCTTTTCCTTTTCCAATTTTTTTGGGCTCACGTGTAGACCATTCCAATCGGATTTCAGCTTCGTTGGCAGCAGCCAAAACAGCTTCGTAAGTGATTTGAGGTGTGACCACCTTCAGGGTTCTTCCAATGTTTTTGTAGTATTGACGTGCAAACCGCAATGGGGAAGTTGCCCCCGCGGATGATACTTCTAAACCAAAATCGATGGTTTCCTTGTCTAAATTGTGCTCAATAGCCCGGCTGATAAAAATGCAATCTTGCAAATTGACACCCACATCCCCATCAAGGGTTACGAGTATGTCGTTTTTATCGGTAACTTTGAGGTCAACCACAAATAAATGTGGCCGTTCTTGTAGACCGTTTTCTAGTAATTGAATAACTTGTTCTTTAAATGTCATTGTATAAAAAGAGGGAAGCCGCGCTTCCCTCATATGTTTGAATTACTCCAAAAATAACCGCGCAAAGATACACTTTTTTTTCAACCAAAAAAAGGTGTGTACATTTTAATGTAAAGTTAACTTTGAGTTGCCGCCAATTGTTTCCAGCAAAAAAGAGCAAAATATTTCGTTAATCACTTGGTAAGGCGCCATGTAAAAACACCCTCCATTCATTTTTAATCGTTTTAACAAACAAGCATAAAATGGCAAAACAAATGTGCCTCTTTCCTCTTATTTAATTTTGCAGCAGGACAAAATTTTGGTCTGAACTGACAAATATCATTTTTCCAATCTGCAAATAAATTGTACCTTTATACCGTTTAGAAAAGCACACAAATTTAAATTTACACGTTATGAAAAAAATACTTGTTCCGACCGATTTTTCCGATCACGCTTATTACGCCTTAAAGGTGGCTGCAGAAATTGCCCGCAAAAATGATGGCGAAATCTTTTTGTTGCATATGCTTGAATTGCCCCACGAAGGCAGTGATGCACTTGGGTCTGGAAAAGACATTCCAGAAATCATGTTGTTTAAAAACAAAGCCATCCAACGTTTAGACGACTTAATGGACGATGAAGTGTTGGACGGATTAAAAGTGTCTGAATTGGTTCAATTTGAATTGGCTTTTGACGGCATCGTTAAAATTAGCAAGAAAAATGACATCGATTTGGTGGTGATGGGCTCGCACGGGGCCAGCGGATACAAAGAAATGTTTATCGGATCAAATGCCGAAAAAGTAGTTCGTAATTCAGAAGTTCCGGTACTTATCATTAAAAAAGATTACGAGACTTTCAATGTCGATCATTTTGTCTTTGCGTCTGATTTTACACCCGAAGCAAAAAGCAGCTTCAACAAAGTGGTTCAATTTGCCAACGAATTCAACGCCCATTTGCATTTGTTAATGGTGAACACACCAAGCAGCTTTAAACCAACGCACATTGCACGCGCCAACATGGCTGAGTTTGTAGGGCAATTTACCATCAACAACTACAGCACACATATTTACAACGACGTGAACGTGGAAAGCGGCGTACTTAATTTTACCAAAGAAATCAATGCCGACCTCATCGGGATGAGTACACACGGACGCAAAGGTTTGTCACACTTCTTTAACGGAAGCATCAGTGAAGATTTGGTAAATCACGCGCATCATCCGATTGTTACTTTTAAAATTTAACAGGTAAAATATATTTTATAACCATAGAAGTGGTTTAAACTTTTTTGATTGAAGCGAAAAATGAAGATTTTTGTTCCAGATTTTAGCTTTTTTGCACTGCATAGCAGCGCTACGGAGTAATAAAAAGCTGAAATATGGGGCGAAAAGACCATTTTGCAGCCAATTGAAAAAAGTTTAAATCACTTCATAAAAAACCGCAAGAAGCAATATTATTTTCTTGCGGTTTTTTATGCTTTTACATTTTTCTCTGTTAGATCACGGTCCTTAAAACCAAAACCCCACACTAAAAAACACGGTGGTACGGCCTACTTCGGGCGACCAGGTATACTTGAATTCACACGGGCCAATCACAGATTCAAAACCATAACCCAAAGCATAGCCTGTGTAACTTGGTTTTTGAAATGCCGTGCCGTTATTAAACAAATTGTTCTCGGCATTGGCAAAATTAGTGCCCACATTTAAATGGTGCTTTTTATATAGTTCGCAATCGACCAAAAAAGTGGTTTTTAGGTAACTATTGGCTCCGAAGCTTAAAAAATCATATCCGTAAAAAGGTTTGATGTTGTTGATCGGTTGAAACCCATATCCGCCAAATACAAAGTCTAAGAAGGACACGCTTCTGTTGCCAATTGGCACCCCGCCTTCGGCATGAAATTGTGCCGAGAAGGTTTTGTTAAACGAATGTGCGAATTTGTATTCGAGTTTGGCAATGGAAAACCGATTGAAATTGCCTGTAAAATTGGACGACAACAAATAAGATTGAATGTCACCCTGAAAAAACATGCCCTTTTTAGGGAAATACAAATCGTTTAATGAGTCATATTTCATGGAAGCAAAAACACTAATGTAGTTGCTGTCTTCAAAGGTTGGTGCAACGGATTCTAAGGTTTCCGATTTTATTTTAAGTTGTTTATATTCGATGCCTCCGCCCAATAAAAAACGGTTGGCAAAAATGGTTTGTATGTACGCTTGGTTGGTAAAATCTTGGTAGGTAATATTCATGGAACTCAACGAATATTGGCTAAATAGCTTGCCGCCCGTAAAGTCGGTTTGCACGTTTCGGTTAAATGTATTGTATCTGGATTTAACGCCAAAACTCCAATAAAAACCATTGTCAATGTAATATTCCAACTCATATCGTAAGTTATCGCCGATCCCTGCATCAAATGAAACCACATCATTTTTGAACATGTTTTTTTTGCGTGTTAAATTAACAAGAATGGCAGACTTATATAATTGATCAAAATGCAACCCTAGCTTCACATTCATGTGGTTTGGGTTTTCGCGCAACGTCAGCAATAGTTGGTCTTTGCCATCGCTACAAGGCACCACCCGACACATTAAAGAGCTAAAACTTTGAGAGGCATCCAAGTTCGTAATGCCTTGTTGTAAATCGTCAAACGTAATGCGTTCTCCTTGGCGAAATCGCAACTTTCCAAGCACATACGAACGGGTATATCCTGGCACCTCATTGGTTAAAATACTTTCCACAAACAAGTGTTTCGCTGGGGCAGGGCCAGCAGGCTTGTGGTAGATTTCGCGCTTGTTTCTGAGTGCTACTAATTGCGCATTTACTACGGGGGTTTGGCTTGCATCAATTCCTTTTTGGATAATGTCATCTATTTTATCAAATGAAATGACGCTGTATTTTGAAATATCGGGGCGGATATAAATGTCGGTTTGCTTTTTCTTCTCAATCATTTTCTCCATCATTTGCACGTTGGTTACTTGCATCAAGATTTTGGAGGCATCTTGCAAATCAATACGGGTTTTTAAATCGTCTTGTACATCAACCCCAATGATTACATCGGCGCCCATTCGGCGCATTTCTTCGGCTGGAAAATTATCGGTAATGCCTCCGTCAATTAAAAATTTACCGTCAATTTCGACGGGCGAATACAACGAAGGAAAGGCGGAACTGGCCAAAATAGCTTCTGGTAAATAGCCCTCGCGAAATGCAACAGAACGTCCTTGCTCGATGTCGGTTGCCACACAAAAGAAAGGAATCGGCAATTGATCAAAATGGCTGATGTGCTTTACGTGATACAGCAATTTGACCAATAAATTGTAATTGTATAATCCTTTCGAAAGTGCTATCGGCACCGATATTTTGAAATTTGAAAAAGGCAGAGACAGGGCATAACGCTCCTGGTTCCGTTTTTCGTAAAAATTCTTGGAGGTGCGGGGCAATTTATCTTTAATAATAGCTTCAGCATCTGCAGCCCTAAATATAGAATCAATTTGGCGGGCATTATATCCAGAGGCGTATAAGCCGCCAATGATGGCCCCCATGCTGGTGCCTCCAATCATATCTACCTTGATGCCTTGCCGTTCCAATTCACTTAATACGCCAATGTGTGCCAAGCCTTTGGCGCCACCACCCGACAAAATAAGACCCACTTTGAGTTTCTTGGGCAGCGGTTGATCTTGGGCCAAGCCGACTTGAGCTAGCATAAATACCCCAATAAACAATACGAAAGGCCAGATTGTTGGTGCTGTTGTTTGAATTCGCCAGGAGCGAGGGACACTAATAGACATTAAAGCTTTGAAAAACAATGACATACGTCATGTATAAATTAAGTGGCAATTTGCTGGTAAAATTCGTAAATTTTTTTGGCTTTTGCAGGGCCGACCACCTTCGAAATTTCAATTTCGGGGGCTTGAGACAATCTTTTAACACTTTTGAAATGTTGTATTAACATTTGCTGGGTTTTTTCACCCACCCCAGGGATGGCTTCCAAACTGCTGTTGATGGCCGATTTACTGCGTACATCGCGGTGAAAACTGATGCCAAAACGGTGTGCTTCGTTCCGCAAATATTGAATAACTTTGAGGGTTTCTGATCTTTTGTCCAAATACAACGGAATGGAATCGCCTGGGTAAAACAATTCTTCGAGCCGTTTAGCAATACCAATCACGGCTATCTTTCCTCTCAATTCCAGTTCATCCAAGCTTTTTAGAGCCGAACTCAATTGGCCTTTGCCCCCATCAATCAAAATGAGTTGCGGCAAGGGTTGGCCCTCGTCGAGCAAGCGTTTGTAGCGGCGAAAAACAATTTCTTCCATGGAAGCAAAATCATTGGGTCCTTCCACGGTTTTCACATGAAAATGGCGGTAGTCTTTTTTGCTGGGCTTGCCATCTTTAAATACGACACAAGCCGCCACTGGGTTGGTTCCTTGAATGTTTGAGTTATCGAAACACTCAATGTGGCGCGGCTCCACTGAAAGCCGAAGGTCTTTTTTCATTTGGGCCATGATGCGGTCGCTGTGCCTTTCTGGATCGGTAATTTGCAGTTGTTTCATTTGCTCAATGCGCTGCGCACGGGCATTCCTTGTCGACAGATCGACCAACTGTTTTTTGTCGCCCATTTGCGGCACGGTGACCCGAATGTGCTCGCCTACCGACACCGGAAAAGGAACCAAAATGTCGCGGGCTACCAATTTAAATCGTTCGCGCAATTCCACGATGGCCAACTCCAAAATTTCTTCGTCCGATTCGTCGAGTTTTTTCTTTATTTCTAAAGTATGAGAGCGAATAATGGCGCCATTAATAATTTGCAAGAAATTGACAAAAGCAGTGCCTTCGTCAGAAGTAATACCAAACACTTCCAAATTGGTCAAACTTGGACTGACCACCGTGGAACGCGCTTGGTAATTTTCAAGCGCTTCCATTTTTGCCTTCACCTGTTGGGCTTCTTCAAAACGCAAATCGGCGGCCAATTCGGTCATCTGTTTTTTGAAATCGCGCAGGCTTTCATTTAAATTCCCTTTGAGCAATTGCCGAATGGCCTCCACTTGCACCTGATAATCTTCGTGCGATTCGAGTCCTTCGCAAGGCCCCATGCAATTGCCAATATGGTATTCCAAACACACTTTGTGTTTTTTTTGTTGAAGTGCCGCTTGGCTCAAATCAAGCGAGCAAGTGCGCAACGGATACAAGGTACGAATGAGTTCCATGAGGGTGTTCACCACCTTGAAATTGGTGTAGGGCCCAAAATATTCCGAGCCATCTTTGATGAGGCGGCGGGTGGTAAAAATACGGGGAAATGGTTCTTTGCGGATGCAAATCCATGGATAGGTTTTGTCGTCTTTAAGGCGGATGTTGTAGGGCGGTTGCTCCTTTTTAATCAGGTTGTTTTCAAGCAATAACGCCTCCGACTCATTGCGCACCACAATGTGTTCGATGCGGGCAATTTTTTGAACCAATACGCGGGTTTTGGCGGTATCGTGGTTTTTGGAAAAATAGGAACCTACTCTTTTTTTCAGGTTTTTAGCCTTCCCAACATACAACAGTCTGCCGTTTAGGTCGTAATATTGATATACCCCCGGTTGATCGGGTAGCGATTGCCACATTAGATCGGTTGAAGGTGTGCTCATGATTTTTTAAAACAAAAAACAAAGATACTTGTTTCCGTTTGTTTAGGCGGTAAAAAATCTGCAGGAGGTTGTTGGTCGACAAAATGCTGCATTTTAACAAATAATTTAAAACACAGTTGTTTTTTTAACAGTCAAACCGTGTTATTGTGTTTTTTTAATGGGTATTTTTGAATTTAACAAAAAAATTAAATTATGAACTCACCGTTTACCCGCATTATCCGTTATGCTTTAGGCCTATTATTGGTGGTCTTTGGTTCTAATAAATTTTTTCATTTTATACCATTTGGCATGCCCCAAGGCGCTGCTGGCGAATTTTTGCAGTCGTTGGGCAGTACAGGCTACATTCTGCCTGTAGTGGGTGTTATTGAGGTGTTAGTGGGTATTCACCTGCTTATTAAACGCTGGGTGGCATTTTCGCTGTTGGTGCTGTTCCCCATTTCAATTAATATTTTGTTTTTCCATTTGTTTTTAGACTTACCCGGCATCGGCGTGGCGGCTGTTGTATTTGCTTTAAACCTCACCTTAATATACAAATACTGGCGTCAATACAAGCCTCTGTTTTACTACTAGCCACTGCTTACCCTTGTTTTAAATTCAATGTTTGGGCTATATTTGCCCCATGCAGCTTTCTGTCGTTATACTTAATTACAATGTACGCCCTTTTTTGGCGCTTTGTTTGTATTCGGTACAAAGGGCGCTCCAAGGAATTGATGGCGAAATTATTGTAGTTGACAATGCGTCAACCGACGGCAGCGTGGCCTATAACAAAAAGCACTTTCCAGCCGTTATTTGGATTGAAAACGAAGAAAACGAAGGCTTTCCGAAAGGAAATAACATCGGTGTTTCTGCGGCCAAAGGCGAATGGATTTGCATTTTAAACCCAGACACAGTAGTTCCTGAAAATATTTTTAAAGACTTACTTGTCCAAGAACAACCTGCCCGATCTGCCATCGGTAGCGTGCGCCTTTTTGATGGCCGCGGCCGATTTTTGCCCGAATGCAAACGAGGGGTTCCTACCCCTTGGGTCGCTTTAACAAAAATGCTGGGGTTCCATCGTTTTTTTCCACATTCAACTTTTTGGAACGCCTATTATGCACCCCATATTGCACCTGAAAGCAATGGAAAAGCGCCTATTTTAGTAGGCGCGCTGATGTGGATGACCAAGGAATGGTACCAAGAATTACATGGTTTTGACGAAGCTTGCTTTATGTATGCCGACGACATTGACCTCAGCTACCGTTCAGACCAACTTGGTTCGGGAAATTATTATTTGGGTTCGCTACAGGCCATTCATTTTAAAGGAGAGAGCACCATTAAAGACCACACCTACCGCGCACGGTTTGAAGAGGCCATGCGGTATTTTTATCATAAACACTTTAAAAGCGCGGGCTTAATGAGCGCCGTAATCACCTTGGGCAGCCGCCTGTTTTCACTTTTTAAGCAACAACAATCAGCAAACGTCCTTACCGACATTGCACATTATATTTTGGTGAGTGATGATATGGACAAAATGCAGCTTATTGAATCAAATCTCAAAAAAAAGTGCTCGACCATAAAGCCTGAATCTGGAAAAATAGTAATTTCGCAATCGTTTTCGCGGCCTCACCAAACAGCTTTGGTTTGGGATGTGGAAACCCTTGCATTTAGTGACATTTTGACATTTATGTACCAAGAAAATTTGGCTGGATGGCGGCATTATTTTTTGCTCCCATTTGACCATTTTTTACTAGGAAGTCACGATTCGCAAAGCCGAGGGGATTATATTCCGCTCGTGCAAAAAGGCAAAAATAGCCCCGACACCCAATAAGTTTGCTATTTTTGCACCGATTTTTAACTGTTTAAACCAGTTCATGCTCATGGCAAGATTTGAATTGAAACTCCCGAAAATGGGAGAAAGTGTAGCAGAAGCTACCATTACTAATTGGTTAAAAAAACCAGGCGACACCATAGAAATGGATGAAGCCGTTTTGGAAATAGCTACAGACAAGGTTGATAGTGAAGTGCCTAGCGAAGTAGCGGGGGTTTTAACCGAAGTCTTGTTTCAAGAAAATGATGTGGTGAAAGTGGGTCAAACCATTGCCTATATTGAAACAGACGCAGCCACCGCAACTGCGGCAGCTCCTGTTTCTGAAGCCGTTGCACACGTTGAAAAAACGGTAATAGCTGCGCAAGAAACCGTTTCGGCAACTGATGTAAGTCAGGCTGGCGAAGGGCGTTTTTATTCGCCTTTGGTTAAAAACATGGCCAAACAAGAAAACATTTCTGCTGCCGAGCTTGACCAAATTGTTGGCAGTGGCAAAGACGGCCGACTCAACAAAGAAGACCTTTTAAAATATATTGCCACCCGCGGAACGAAACCACAAACTGTTGCACCCGCCACTCCTGTAGCTGCGCCCGTTGCCACACCAAGTGCGGCGCCAGTGAGCCTTAATGGCGAAGATGAACGCGTTGAAATGGACCGCATGCGCAAGCTCATTGTGCATCACATGCAGGCATCCTTGAACACCTCGGCGCACGTGCAGTCGTTTGTTGAAGTAGATGTGACCAATGTGGTGAAATGGCGCGATAAAATGAAAAACACCTTCGAGAAACGCGAAGGCGAAAAATTGACCTTTACTCCTATTTTCATGGAAGCAGTTGCCAAAGCACTCCGCGACTTTCCAATGATGAATATTTCGGTGGATGGCGATTTTATCATCAAGAAAAAAGCAATCAATTTGGGTATGGCCGCAGCTTTACCAAATGGCAACCTCATTGTTCCCGTGATTAAAAATGCCGACCAATTGAATTTAGTGGGCATGGCCAAAGCGGTCAATGATTTGGCCAACCGCGCCAAAACTGGCAAACTAAAACCAGATGATACCCAAGGCGGGACCTATACTGTGACCAATGTGGGTACATTCGGCAGTGTTTTTGGCACGCCGATTATCAACCAACCACAAGTGGGTATTTTGGCCTTAGGTGCCATTCGTAAGGTGCCCGCAGTGATTGAAACCCCCGAAGGTGATTTTATTGGCATCCGCCAAAAAATGTATTTATCGCACAGCTACGACCACCGCGTGGTAGATGGTGCGCTTGGCGGTAGCTTTGTAAAAAGGGTTGCTGAGATTTTGGAAGCTTGGGATGTGAATCGTGAAGTATAAAACTAAAAAACCGCCCGTTGGCGGTTTTTTTTATTAGAAAAAAGAGGAAAGAGGGAAGAGAAAAGAGGAAAGAGGAAAGGGGAGAAAAATCAGCTCTTGCGGTGCTTATCAGAACAGTTAACATTGATTGAAAATAAATATTGAATTTCAAAAGACCTCTTGCTTTATGCTTGACGTACTGCAGTTGTTTCATCATTTTGTTCATTTTCTTTGCTGGCCCAAAGAAAACGAACCAAAAGAAAGGGCCTTTTTTGACCCGCATAAAAGGTCATTTTTGCCTGCGGTAGCCAAAGACAACTTGTATCTATTTTAATATTGCTTTTCAAAAGATTTTCTGTTCTCTGCCTGACGTTTTTCTGTTGATTCACGATTTTGTTCATTTTCTTTGCTGGCCCAAAGAAAACGAACCAAAAGAAAGGGCCTTTTTTGGCCCGCATAAAAGGTCATTTTTGCCTTCGGCAAAACCAGTTTAAGCTGCGCTTGTTTATTGTTTTTTATTGGTCAGCTTGAATCACCATTTCTTTAATTGTGTTTGCTCCGCAAACTGGTTTTTAGTGGTGATGTTGCAAGCCGAAATTTTCTTTTTCTAAAAACTACTTTTCTGAATTTCATAAATTCAATTCATAAGCAATAAAGTACCGGACTTCCACTGGAAGTCCTCCTCTATATATCATAGGCTTCAAAAATTTTGCCGGCTTGAAAAACCTATGACATGAAGTGGTTTAAACTTTTTTGATTGCAGCGAAAAATGAGGATTTTTGTTCCAGATTTTAGCTTTTTTGCACTGCATAGCAGCGCTACGGAGTAATAAAAAGCTGAAA
>NKJD01000009.1 GCA_002256385.1 Flavobacterium sp. BFFFF2 | reverse complement strand
TTTCCGATTTGCTGATGGCATATTCACAGTTCCATTGTGGCTGCCAAAGCACTTTGTTCAAAGCGTTGAACCCATCATTTTGCTGGGTTTGTAAGCGATACGCATGAAGATATATTCCGGGCTTACTCCTGTTTTGTGCGGGTAGATTAAAAAACGCTAAAAAAACCTTGTGAATGCCTGTAAATACTGAGCGGTGTTTTTTTATTTGGGTGCCTCGGGGTGTTTTTTACATTTGTGTATTATGTTTATACGCAAAAAAAGAAACCAATCTGGGAGTATTAGCGTCCAAATTATTCAGAAGAGTAATGGACGGAATACTATTATACAGACTCTTGGTTCTTCAAGGGACTTAATGGAAATTGAATTCCTGGTTCAAAAAGCTCGTAAGCAAATAAATGAGATTGAGAAAAAGTCTGAACTTCCATTTTTTGCAAAGGAAGAGATGGCATTTGTAGATAGCTTTGTGGATTTTATAGATTCGATAAAATTAGTTGGACCTGAGTTATTGCTAGGTAAGTTATTTGATGAAATTGGGTTTGATGAGATCGATGACGAGTTGTTTCGACATTTGGTCATAACCCGTCTGGTTTATCCAGTTAGCAAGTTGAAAACTTCTGATTATCTATTCAAATATAAAGGTGTAAAAATCAGTGTTTATAGCATTTATAGGTATTTAGACAAATTTCACAATTATCAATTAGACAAAGTAAAGGAGATTAGTCTAAAACACACTTTAAGGTTGTTTGGAGGCAAAATAGCTGTTGTCTTTTATGATGTAACCACACTTTATTTTGAAGCAAAAGAGGAAGATGATTTAAAAAAAACAGGATTTAGCAAAGATGGTAAACATCAAAATCCTCAAATCGTTTTGGGACTACTGGTTAGTCAAAATGGTTATCCATTAGACTATGATATTTTTGAAGGGAATAAATATGAAGGTGACACATTAATTCCAGTGATTGAACATTTTGAAAAGAAACACCAACCTGAACAGCTTATTGTAGTTGCCGACGCGGGATTACTATCGAAGAAAAATATTGATTTATTGGTTGAAAAAAAGTACCAATACATTCTTGGAGCAAGAATCAAGAATGAGAATGAAACATTGAAAAATCAAATTACTAGAATAAAATTAAATGATACTCAAAGTCTTGTTTTCGACAAGGAAGACGGCAGCAAATTGATTGTGAGTTACAAAAAGGCAAGAGCGTTGAAAGATAAAGACAACAGAGAGAAAGGGCTTGAAAGATTAGAAAAAAAGATAAAAAATGGCAAACTCACCAAAGAAAGCATAAATAATAAGGGCTATAACAAATACTTAAAAATAGAAGGAAATGCAACAATCAGCATCGATTATGAAAAACACAAACAAGACGCTGTGTGGGATGGTTTAAAAGGTTATAGAACCAATACAAACCTAGTAAAAGAAGATGTAATAGAACAATATCATCAGTTGTGGGCTATTGAAAAAACGTTTAGAATATCAAAGACAGATTTAGAAATAAGACCAATTTATCATCAGCTAAAAAGAAGAATCGAATCGCATATTTGCATATCATTTTGTGCCTGTAAAATTTACAAAGAACTCGAACGACAATTGAAAGAAAAGGCAAGTAATAAAAGTCCAGAGAAAGTAATTGATATTCTAAAAACAATTTATCAAGTGAGCTTTGAAACGCCATTTTCAAATAAGGTTCACACAAAATTACTGCTCAAAAATCAAGAGCAGATTGAAATTGTAAACTTGTTCAAATTAGGTCAATAACCTTGGGTGCCCCATCGCACAAAACAGGAAAATTATAAACTGGGATTTAGCGGTCTATCTATACTTTTAAACAATCCATTTTTTCAAAAACTACATCTATAATATTTCGTGCAAAATGGCAATAGTCTGAATTTATGGAAGAACTAATAATTGATCATGGAGCTGTAGTCTGTAAACACGCTCATTTTATAAAAGGAAAGAAAACTTGGGGCTTTAAAGCCCCTATTCAGTGAAGTCAAGCAGTCGGGCTGGACAAAATAGAATCCACCAAGTTAAATTCGAAAAGGTTGTTAGAAGAACCAAGACTTCAATTTAATAGCTGATTCTCAAAAATAACCGCATAAAAGTTGCAGGAATTATCAGGTGTTGGAAAGACAATTATTGAAAACAGAGAATATTTTGTGTCCTGGAAATCAAACGCTTATAGTGGAAAACCTTGATTTATTATGAAAGAAAAATGTCCCGTGCAATGTTGGAGCATTCCATAATTAAAAAAACCCTTAAAAACTTGAAATCAAGTGTTTAAGGGTTTTTCTTCGTGCGGGTGATAGGACTCGAACCTACACACCGAAGGCACCAGATCCTAAGTCTGGCGTGTCTACCAATTTCACCACACCCGCGTGTTTTAAAATCGTGTGCAAATATATAGCTTTTGTATGAGGTGCCAAAATTTTAATTTTCTTTTTTTTGATATGTTTCAATTGATGATTAAAATCCTTTTTTCGTTATTTTTGACACAAACAAAACGAACTCTATGAATACCATCACTAATTATATTGAAACAAACCGCGAACGTTTGATTCACGAATTAATTGAATTACTGAAAATGCCCTCCGTAAGTGCCGATAGCGCTTACTCACAAGATGTAATAAATACGGCTGAAGCGGTTCGCAAAAGCCTAGAGGCTGCTGGTTGCAAGCATACAGAACTTTGCGAAACACCTGGCTATCCGATTGTATATGGAGAAACCATGATTGATCCAAACTTGCCTACAGTTTTGGTTTATGGTCATTATGATGTGCAACCCCCAGACCCGATCGATTTGTGGGATTCTCCCCCATTTGAACCGGTTATTAAAAAAACAGATATTCACCCGAATGGGGCCATATTTGCCCGTGGTGCCTGCGATGACAAAGGCCAAATGTACATGCATGTGAAGGCATTTGAATATATGATGCAAAATAACAGTTTGCCGTGCAATGTCAAGTTCATGATTGAGGGCGAAGAAGAAGTGGGTTCCAAAAGTTTGGGTTGGTTTGTTGAACGAAACCAAGAAAAATTAGCCAATGACGTGATTTTAATTTCAGACACTGGAATCATTTCTATGCAACAACCTTCCATCACCACCGGTTTACGTGGATTGAGTTATGTGGAAGTGGAAGTGACTGGCCCCAACCGCGATTTGCATTCCGGATTATATGGCGGCGCAGTGGCCAATCCAATTAATATACTTGCCAAAATGATTGCCTCCTTGCACGATGAAAACAACCACATCACCATTCCTGGGTTCTATGAAATGGTAGAAGAGTTAAGCGCGGCAGAACGAGCCGAAATGGCCAAAGCGCCATTTTCACTTGATGCCTACAAAAAGTCACTTAACATTAATGAAGTGTATGGTGAAACGGGCTACAGTACAAATGAAAGAACATCCATTCGCCCTACCCTCGATGTCAATGGAATTTGGGGAGGTTACACAGGCGAAGGGGCCAAAACGGTGATTGCCAGCAAGGCGTATGCGAAAATTTCCATGCGTTTGGTACCACACCAAGATTGGGAAACCATCACCGCATTGTTTGCGAAACATTTTGAATCCATTGCGCCTGCTGGCGTTACTGTCAAAGTGACACCCCACCATGGAGGACAAGGCTATGTAACCCCGATCGATCATATAGGTTACCAGGCTGCGCAACGTGCCTATTCTGAGTCATTTGGTGTCCAAGCCATTCCAGTTCGTTCTGGCGGAAGCATCCCGATTGTTGCTTTGTTTGAAAAAGAACTCAATAGTAAATCAATCTTGATGGGATTTGGTTTAGACAGCGACGCCATTCACTCGCCCAACGAGCATTTTGGGATTGATAATTATTTAAAAGGCATTGAAACCATTCCGTCTTTTTTCAAATATTATGTGGAATTAAAAGGGTAAACACCCTCCTTTTGTTTCAGATTTATTTAACAACTGTTGGGAGTAAAATAATGGTTTTTTATTGGATAAATAAGTTGCGGTTTTATACTTTTAATTCGGTTTAAACCAGTTATCGACTTATTCATTTAATTCAACATTTTATGCTTCAAAATAAGTTATTACTAGAAAGAGAATTGCTTGCCGAAAGGAATAAAAGCAAATCAGAAAAAGATATTTTGGCGGAGGTGAGTGCTATTCTTGGCGAAAATACCCGAGTTCGTGAACAGATTTTGACTCAACTCACTCACCAAGGTTCAACAAAAATGAATCAATTGGATGTTGATTTATTAGAAACAGACAAAATATTTCACATTGACCAGATTAAGACCATCAGTGTGGCCTACCGACTGCGGTTTTTAGATAGTAACTTATTTAAAAATGAGATTCCTGCCGAAGCCATTACCAAAATTCGCTTGATGGAGCAATCTCATCAAACCACACTTGAAGGTTTTAAGATCATGGCGCCCAGCAAAGCGTTTCATTTAATTAATTATGACGATCCGTTGTTGTTTGTACCCATCGGAAACAATTACTATTATCTGATTCACCAATGGGGAGAAGAAATTAATGTTTGGCGTAAAATGAAAGTGTTACCCATTAAAAACCTAATGAATTTCACCATTTTTACGCTCTTAATCAGCGCGTTATTTACAGGAGTAATGCCCGTCCATGACATCAGCAAGTCGGTTCCTTTGGCACCTGTGTTGCTATTTTTATTTACCTTCAAATCTATTTTTGCTGTATTGGCATATTATTTTTTCATGCTTGGTAAAAACTTCAATGAAGAAATTTGGCAACGGAAATATTATAATAATTAGACTGTAAAGTGTGGTAATTTCATCAATGGTTTAAAAAAAAGACCAGCAACTAGCAATTGGTTTCTTCTGTGTTGACATGAACCTTATGATGCTTTGATCCGATGTCAATTTTATTTGACAAACTTTAAATCTGACCCGAGACCCGAAGGGGCGAACGGAGCATATGATATATAGAGGAGACCCGAGGCCAAAGGCCGAATTGTATGGCGCATATGATATATAGAGGAGGACTGCCAGTGGCAGTCAGGTACACAAGCTTTAGCTTGTGCATACAAACAGATAAGACTTTTTGATTAAGCCCAGTGGGCTTCAGGTACGCGAGCTTTAGCTCGCCAAAACAAACGTTAAACCTGAAGCATAAAACAAAATTAAAAGACAAGCTCGTTACCGCTATTTTCGAAAATTTACCCCAACCATCCTTCCCTATCTAGACTGCGGTATTGTATAGCTTCCGCAATATGTGCAGGTTGAATCGAATCTGCATTTTCAAGATCGGCAATGGTTCTTGACACTTTAAGAATGCGGTCGTAAGCTCTTGCCGATAAGTTCAAACGTTCCATGGCATTTTTAAGTAAGGCTTTTGAAGGTTCGTCAAGTTTGCAGTACATTCGAATTTGCTTCACGGTCATTTGGGCATTGTAATGTACCGATTCTGATTCCATAAAACGCATTGACTGCCTATCTCTCGCTGTCCGAACGCGCACTCTAATTTCTGCACTGCTTTCGGCTGGACGCGATTCAGTTAATTTTTCAAATGGGACAGGCGTCACTTCAATATGAATATCAATCCGATCTAATAATGGCCCCGATATTTTATTTAAATACCGCTGCATTTCTTGATTGCTACTGGTAACTGGTGCGTTGGTATCTTTGAAATAGCCACCTGGACTTGGGTTCATACTGGCCACCAACATAAAAGAGGCTGGATAAGTGATGGTGAATTTTGCTCTTGAAATAGTTACTTGTCGGTCCTCAAGCGGTTGACGCATGACCTCGAGTACTTCTCTTTTAAATTCTGGTAATTCATCTAAAAACAGCACGCCATTATGGGCTAGCGAAATTTCACCGGGTTGAGGGTAACTCCCCCCACCTACTAAGGCAACCGAGGAAGCAGTATGGTGTGGACTTCTAAAAGGCCTTTGACATAGTAGGCCCGTTTCCTTTATTTTACCAGCCACACTGTGAATTTTAGTGGTCTCTAATGCTTCTTGCATGGTCATAGGAGGCAAAATACTGGGCATCCGTTTGGCCAACATGGTTTTTCCAGCCCCAGGAGGCCCAATTAACAAAATATTGTGCCCACCTGCGGCGGCAATTTCCATGCACCTTTTGATAGACTCTTGACCCTTTACATCTGAAAAGTCAAATTCAGGAAAATCGAGGTTTTTTTCAAATTCAATGCGCGTATCAATCACCGTAGGAGTTAACGAATGAGCGCCTTTAAAAAAGTTGATCACTTCAGCAATTGATTGGACTCCGTAAACGTCTAATTCAGAAACTATTGCCGCTTCTTTTACGTTCTGAAATGGAAGGAAGAAACCCTTGTACCCCATTTCACGCGCTTTTATGGCAATGGATAAAGCACCTCTTACGGGTTGAATGCTGCCATCAAGCGACAATTCACCCATAATCATAAATTGGTCAAGTTTTTCGTTGGGCAATTGACCCGAAGCAGCCAAAATCCCAATAGCAATAGGCAAGTCATACGCTGACCCTTCTTTGCGCACATCGGCAGGTGATAAATTAATAGTGATTTTGCGAACAGGGAATTCATAGCCCGTATTTTTAAGGGCAGCCGCAATGCGGTAACTGCTTTCTTTCACAGCATTGTCGGGCAATCCAACCAAATGGTAACCGACACCCTTGTCCATATTTACTTCTATAATAATAGGTGCGGCATCCACGCCAAATACGGCGCAACTGTTGATCTTGATAAACATGGCGAATAATAATTGTAAAATGATGATTAGATTGTGATACATGGCGGTTAAGAATCTGACAGCAATGTTAAAACAAATTTTTGGAGCTCGGTATAACTTAAATTATAATCGATCGAATCGACGAAAAAAAATCTGCATTGTTTGTTTTCGATCATTTTATACTTTTTGTTATCGCTTAATTACCCAGCTCAAAGTATATTTGCAGCCTATAAATTTTTGAATTTTACAAAATGGCAAACATAGAGCACCTTACTTCATTTGCAACGCAGGTACGCCGCGACATCTTACGCATGGTACATGCCGTAAGTTCTGGTCATCCTGGTGGTTCACTGGGTTGTACCGAATTTTTAACTTGTTTATATCAAGAAATCATGGTTCGCAAACCTGGTTTTGATATGGATGGCAGCAATGAAGACCTTTTCTTTTTGTCAAATGGACATATTTCACCAGTTTTTTACAGTGTATTGGCCCGAAGCGGCTATTTTCCCATTGAAGAATTAGCAACATTCAGAAGGTTAAATTCCCGTTTGCAAGGACATCCAACCACCCATGAAGGCTTACCCGGTGTGCGTATTGCTTCTGGATCATTAGGCCAAGGTCTTTCTGTGGCAATAGGTGCTGCTTTGTCGAAAAAATTAAATGGCGATGACCATTTGGTATATACATTACACGGTGATGGTGAATTACAAGAAGGTCAAAATTGGGAAGCCATTCTTTTTGCCGCAGCTAATAAGGTTGATCGGCTTATTGCTACCATTGATTATAACGGGCAACAAATTGACGGCTCCACCGAAGAAGTATTGAGTTTAGGTAATTTACGGGCCAAATTTGAAGCTTTTGATTGGCAAGTAATTGACATCAAAGAAGGAAATTCAATTGAAGCCATTTTGGCAGGCATGCAAGAAGCAAAATCACTTACTGGTAAGGGCAAACCTGTGTGCGTATTGCTCCACACGATGATGGGGAATGGCGTCGATTTTATGATGCACACCCATGCTTGGCACGGCAAAGCACCCAACGACGAACAATTGGCCAAAGGGTTAGCTCAAAATCCAGAAACACTAGGAGATTATTAAAGGTTTTCACCTCACTTATTTAGTTTAGACATGAAAAAATATAACAATACAGGAAGCAAAGACACCCGTTCAGGTTTTGGTGCTGGTATGGCCGAATTGGGAGACACAAACCCCCAAGTAGTTGGGTTGTGTGCCGATTTAATCGGTTCTTTAAAATTCGATGAATTCAAAAAAAACCACCCCGATCGATTTGTTCAAGTAGGTATTGCAGAAGCCAATATGATTGGTATTGCAGCGGGAATGACTATCGGTGGAAAAATTCCATTTACAGGTACTTTTGCCAATTTTTCGACTGGGCGCGTATATGACCAGATTCGGCAATCGGTGGCTTATTCAGATAAAAACGTGAAAATTTGTGCCTCACATGCTGGCTTAACTTTAGGTGAAGATGGCGCTACGCATCAAATTTTAGAAGATATTGGCCTCATGAAAATGTTGCCTGGCATGACCGTGATCAATACATGCGATTACAACCAAACAAAAGCAGCTACTTTGGCTTTGGCAGCGCACCACGGTCCAGCGTACCTCCGATTTGGCAGACCCGTCGTCCCCAACTTTACACCTGCAGATGAACCTTTTGAAATAGGAAAAGCCATTTTATTGAATGTAGGAACCGATGTGACGATCATAGCTACGGGTCATTTAGTGTGGGAGGCTTTAGTTGCCGCAGAATCCTTAGAAGCGCAAGGAATTTCTGCTGAAGTTATAAACATTCACACCATAAAACCACTTGATGAAGCAGCCATTTTAACTTCTGTCCAAAAAACAGGTTGTGTGGTTACTGCTGAAGAGCACAACATTTTAGGTGGTTTAGGCGAAAGTGTTTCTGGCGTTTTAGCCAAACATTTGCCCTCCCCGCAAGAGTTTGTGGCTGTAAATGATTCTTTTGGAGAAAGTGGTACTCCTGATGAATTAATGGAAAAATACAAACTCAATCGCGCTTCCATTCAAGAAGCAGTTCAACGTGTTTTGGCAAGGAAAAAATAGAGACCTTTTTAAACTGATAAACTAATATGTTACCTTGCCTTGTTAAAAAGTATTTTGGAATCGAATGTCCTGGCTGTGGTATTCAGCGTTCATTTTTAAAGTTAATACAAGGTGATTTATCTGGGTCTATACAACAATATCCGGGTTTAATTCCGTTACTTTTTTTGGTAATCTTACTGGGATGTTTTATAATAAAGCCACAGATTCGCTTAGGAAAGATTACCGCTATTTGGGCGCAAGTAACGGGTTTTATTATTGCAATTTCTTATATTTACCACCAATCTATAATTTTTAAACTTTTTTAATATGAAGAATCAAAAATTACCTAATGCCACAGCGGTACTCATTATGGGTATTTTGTCATTACTCATGTGCTTTTGTTATTGTACAGGATTTATTTTTGGTATAGTTGGCTTGGTTTTAGCTAAATCAGATATGAAAAAATACCGTGAAAATCCGGATGCATATACTAATTATCAAGCACTCAGTATTGGCCGTATTCTTTCAATTATTGGTTTAATTTTGAATTTACTTGTAATTGCAATTATGATTATAGCAATTAGTTACGTAGGTTTTGATATACTTCAACATCCTGAATTGCTTGAAGAACGCATGAGTCACTTAAAATAATTTAGAAACTCATTGAATTAAAGGCTGTCCCGAAAAGACAGCCTTTTTTAATGGAATCAAGCTGCCTACTAATTTATCGGTGATTTTAAATTTATATAAAATTAACAATTAAACAACTGTTTAAAACAAATGTTTAATTTATTTTTGCAGCGTATTTTTATGTATGGCATTTACCGATAAACAACTCGAAATTATTCAAGTCGCAGAAGCGCTTTTTGCTGAAAAGGGTTTTGACGGCACGTCCATCCGCGATATTTCAGCAAAGGCTGATGTGAACGTGGCCATGGTTTCGTATTATTTTGGATCCAAAGAAAAATTACTAGAGGCACTTGTTTTACATCGGATAGCCGATATGAGTTTACAATTGGAAAACATTGTAGGATTAGAAGCAAGTCCTAAAGATAAAATATTGAAAGTTACCGAAGTATACTTGCATAAATTGGCCGCTAATTGCGACATGTACAAAATTGTCCAACAAGAAATGGCACACGGAAAAAGACAGCTGAATTCCGACGCATTTAATGAAGTTCGAACAGCCAACATGGACTTGATTCGAAAAATAGTGGAAGAAGGACAAAGACAGGGCGCATTTCAGCAAAATGTCAAAGTGGAATTGTTACCCAATTTAATGGTCGGCAGTTTTATGCACCTGACCACAAATCGGTCTTATTACCAGCAGATCATGCAGTTAACAGACGATTCATTTGCCCAATATTTACAAGTTGATTTTGTTAAACACATTCAACAAACCCTGATGGGTCTATTATGTCACCCACCTCAAAACGTTTAATTTTTTATTCATGTCAGTATATCATTATGTATAAATCAATTGTTTTACTCTTTATGTTCTCTTTGTTTTGGGGAAGTATTTTGGCCCAAAACAATGTAAAAATATCGCTTAGCGAGGCAGTGGCCAAAGCAACCCGCGAAAGCAATTGGCAAGCATTGGCCGCCTCACAAGAAGAAGTGTCAAAGTTGCAGTGGCAAGAAACACGTACGCAACAGATTCCGTCATTGCGCGTTTCGGGGCAATATTATTATTTGAGTGATGCGCGTGTTTCTGGATTGGGCATTGGATCGGGTTCAAATGCCAACAATGGTTCTAGCCCTCAAGTGAGCCAATTGCTTCTAGGGCAAGTTTCTTTGAATTCGCCTGTTTTTGCGGGTTACCGCGTTAAAAATCAAATTGAGGCTGCTTCATTGCGCTATCAATCACAACAAAGCAATACGCAATTTGTGAAGGAGCAAGTTGCCCTTGAGGTCGTGAATCAATTTGCCGAACTATACAAATGCCAACAGTTGCTTGCGATTATTAATGACGATATTAAAACAGCCCGTGAGCGAATAGGAGATTTTGAAAATCGAGAAGTAAATGGATTGGTTGCTCGAAACGATTTATTGAAAGTGAAATTGGCACTGACCAAGTTGGAATTGCGACAAGCTGAAATTGATAAAAACCGTTTGGTGGTGCAACATGCACTTAATTTATTATTGAAACAAGACAAAAAAACGGTGATCGACATTGACATCAATCAAACCCAATCGGAACGTTTACAGGCACCTGCCATTGAAAAGGGATCGGTTCGAAGTGATTTACTGGCTTTGGAATTACAAGAATCGGCTGCTCAAAAAGAGGTCAAAGTAGCGCAAAGTGTTTTGTACCCAACCATTTCATTGGTCGGCGGGTACATAGCTTTTAATTTAAAGAATGTACTCGAAGTGACCAATGCTATGAACGTGGGAGTGGGTCTTTCTTATGATGTGAGTAATTGGTTTAAAACGCCCAAAAGCATTCAATTGGCCAAAGCCAAATCGCAAGTGATACACCAAGAAAAAGAATGGCACAACGAGCAAATTCAGCAGCAGCAAACCGAGGCCTCTCTCAACTATGACTACAGTTTAAAACGCCAAAAAATGGTTCGCGAAAGTTTAAAGCAAGCCGAAGAAAACAATGAAGTAGTGAAAGACCAGTTTGAAAATGGCTTGGCCACCACTACCGATTTATTGGAAGCAGATGCCCAACTTTTAGAAGCCCGCATTCAAGTTTCGCTCGCTGCAGCCGAAGAAGCCCAACGTTTTTACCAACAACATTTTACCCAAGGAACTTTATTGAAATCGCTTTCAAAAAAATAATAGACATGACAACTCCCACCAAATCAAATCGTTTTAAATATATTTTTCTCGTAATACTAATACTAGGTATCGGATACGGAAGCTATAAATATGTACAATCTTTGAAGCACGAAACCACCGATGATGCCCAAATTGAGCGTTATGTAACCCCTGTAATTCCAAAGGTTTCAGGCTACCTAACTTCCATTCAGGTTACTGACAATCAGGTGGTAAAAAAAGGAGATACGCTTTTTTGCATTGACCCAACCGATTATAGAATCAAAGTGCAAGAAGCCATTTCAAATGTAGAAGCCGCCAAAGAAGGTTTGGCTGCAGCGCGCGCCGACATTGGGCAATCCGTTGCGGGTGTACAAGTTTCATCTGCCACTCGGATGTCGGTGACGCAAACGCTCGAAGGGGCTAAATCACGGGTTTGGCGCGCCGAAAATGATTTCAAACGCTTTGATGAAATGTACAAGAAGCACCACATTACCAAACAACAATGGGAACAAGCGCAATCAACCAAAATTGAGGCCCAAAGCCAATTAAAAGCCATTGAAGAACAAGTGAAAGCTGCCGGTTCACAAACCAAAGCCGCTGAATCGAGATCGGTGGTTGCTCAAAAACAAATACAAGTTGCTCAAGCTCGACTAAAACAAGCTGAAGTGCAGTTAGAGGCAGCTCAAATCAATTTAAATTATACGGTAGTTCGGGCCGCGACCGATGGACAAGTGTCGCGCATTGCTTTGCAACCAGGCCAATGGGTGCAAACTGGACAAACTTTATTCCAATTAATCAACAACCAAGAAGTTTGGGTAGTCGCCAATTTTAAAGAAACCCAGCTAGGAAAAATGAAAATAGGGCAAAAGGTAGAAATGACGCTGGATGCCTACCCAGGTGAAACGTGGATTGGTCATATACATTCTTTTTCGCCAGCAACGGGAGCTAAATTTTCCATATTGCCTCCAGATAATGCTACTGGAAATTTTGTTAAAACTGTACAACGTTTACCTGTAAAAATACAATTAGACCCATCTGACAAACAAGCATTAACCGCCCTGAGGGCAGGTATGAATGTAGAAGTTGATGTACACCTTAACGAATAGTTCATGGTTCAAGATGATTTGGTTGAATATGGCTTTCGGCGGGTAATTATTACCATTACTGCCGTTTTATGCGCCTTGCTTGAAATTGTAGACACCACCATTGTCAATGTGGCACTCAACGACATGCGCGGAAGTCTGGGAGCTACGTTAAATGATGTAGCTTGGGTGATTACTGCCTATGCCATAGCCAATGTCATCGTGATTCCGATGACGAGTTGGTTGTCGCAACAATTTGGCCGTCGCAATTATTTTGCCGCTTCCATCATCATTTTTACGGTGTCTTCCTTTTTATGTGGCAATGCCGATGGCATATGGGAATTGGTTACGTACCGATTTATTCAAGGTTTGGGTGGCGGTGCCTTGCTAGTAACGGCACAAACCATTATTACAGAAAGTTATCCGCTCGAAAAACGCGGAATGGCCCAAGCTATTTATGGCATGGGCGTCATTGTTGGTCCCACTTTAGGTCCTCCTTTAGGCGGGTATCTGGTTGATCATTTTTCGTGGCCCTATATTTTTTACATCAACTTGCCGATTGGCTTGGTAGCCACCTTATTAACCCTCACTTATGTACGCAGTCCAAAATATGGTGAAAAACGGTCGGCCAAAGAAGTCGATTGGTGGGGCATCGTATTATTAGCGGCTGGAATTGGTTCCTTACAATATGTGTTGGAACATGGCCAACAAGATGATTGGTTTAATGACACGGCTATTGTGGCTTTAAGCGTTGTTAGTATGCTGTCGGGTTACCTATTTATTTGGCGACAATGGGTGTACCCCTATCCGATTGTTAATTTACGGGTGCTCAAAGATCCAAACCTACGAACAGGCGTAATTATGTGTTTTATTTTAGGATTTGGGTTATATGGGTCCACTTTTATTATTCCCATTTATACACAAGCAGTACTTGGTTGGACAGCCACAGATGCTGGTCTAATACTGATTCCTAGTTCGTTGACTACCGCTTTTATGATGCCCATTATAGGAAAACTCATTCAGAGAGGGGTACCACAAACCTACATGGTTGCCGTGGGTTTTGCCGTCTTTTTTGTTTTTACCTTTTGGATGCAACATATAATGACACCCGATACAGGCAGTGAACATATGTTTTGGCCACTTATTTTTCGAGGGATTGGTTTGGGATTGCTATTTGTGCCCATTACCACTTTGTCATTATCGACTCTTAAAGGAAAAAGTATTGGTGAAGGAGCCGCATTTACAGGCATGATGCGTCAATTGGGCGGGTCATTTGGCATCGCCATTATTACCACTTTTATTGCACGTTGGGGTCAAAAACACCGCGTCGATTTATTGAGAAATATAAGAATTGACAGTCCAGTGGTGCATGACCGCATTATTCAACTTAAAGCTGGATTCATGAACAAAGGATTTAGTGAATCGGAGGCACTCGCAAAGGCGTACCAAGTGTTGGAATACAACGTAACCATGCAAGGAATGGTGCTGTCATACATGGATGTTTTTCAAATTTTGGGTTTGATTTTTTTGGTCTGCATTCCTGTCATTTTAATTCTTAAAAAATCAAAACCAATGGCGCTACCTGCTGATTTGGGCCATTAGGCTAGATAAAAAGAATTATTTTAAATGCTTTAAGAATCAATTTTTTTCCAATCAATATCATAATATTTATAGATTTGGAAAAAAAGCATGGCAAAGTCAACCAATAAAACCCAAGAAACAACGGCGTCAGTAGCTGAATTTGTTGCGCAACAAACCGATGATGCACGCAGAAAAACCTGCGAAAAACTAATCCACATTTTTAGTAAGGCATCCAAGTTTGAACCAAAAATGTGGGGGCCTTCTATTATCGGATTTGGTTCGTATCATTATAAATATGAAAGTGGCCGCGAAGGGGACGCGCCGTTGTCAGGCTTTGCTCCTCGAAAAAATGATTTTTCTTTATATTTATCAGCAAATTTTCCAGATCGCGAATTGCTGTTGTCAAAACTTGGTCCACATAAATCAGCCAAAGCCTGTGTTTACATCAAAAATGACCACGATATAAACGAAGAAGTACTGGCTGAAATGGTGAAACGATCAGTAGCACATGTCCAAGAAATGTACCCATAATTAAAAAGATTAGTAATAAAAAAAAGCAGCCTACAAAGACTGCTTTTTTTTATTACTTAAATGCGTCCAAAGAATCTATCGGAGGTTGAATTCCGATTTAGATACTAATTCTCCTTTGTCGTAAATATTCACAAAATAACTGCCTTTAACAAAATCTTTGCCTAGTAAGTCTTGTGAAATATCAACCGTCTTGTTGTCATATTTAACAGTAGTGGTAAAACTATATGTTAAGGTGTTGCCTTCAAATTTAACGGTTTCTTTGGCACCTAAAATATTATTTGCCGCATCAATAACTTGTACATAATATAATTTCTCCCCAGATTTAGCTACCGAATTTTCAGCCACTGTAAACTTGATTTTTAAGCCATCTACGCGACGCGCTTTATCTGTAATGATTTGTTTTCCAGAACTTTTCAACTTAAAAGAAGTGATGTTTAAATTGGTCACCACCAATTTACTCGCTTTTTCTATGGTTTTGGTCATCTCATCGTTGGTCGTTTTCAATTCGTCATTGACTTTTTTACTGGCTTCTAAAACGATTTTTGTACTATCTAAATTGGTAGTCAACAAGTTGTTTTGCTTTTTCAGTACGTCCACTTCTTGTAAAATACTTTTTAACTTTCGCTCCATTTCGTCGCAATCGTGTTTGTATTTGATCAAAGATTTTACATCGCTTTTTGACTTTTTTAAATCTTCCATCAATTGAATCACTTTTTGCCGTTCGGCTTCTAGTTCATCGCTTAAGGTCGTTTTTTCGGCCAACAAAGCATCATACGTTGCTTTTACTTCTTCCAAATCTTTGTAGATGGCAGTTTTTTCAACATTTATTTTTGACAATTCCGTTTTCTGAACTGACGTTTCAGAACGCAATTGAAAATTATAAATCAAACTACCAATAAGTAAAATGGCCAGGGCAATGCAAATGCCTTTGAGTTTTGATTGTGAAGGTTGGTTTTCCATATAGATATAAAATTTCGTGAACAAATGTAACAATTTGATAGGGCACTCAAGCACGTCCCTTTTTTAATTTACGTTTAAAAAAGGTTTTTAATGCATTAATGCAATTTTTTAACACCTTCTTGTTTGGCTGTGGTGGACCAATTTTGATGCAGGCGCGCGGCAAAATCATTGAGCAAAGCGGTAATGCGTTCCTCTGAAGGACTTTTTACCACCAAACCAGCATGGTATTCTAAAGGTACTCTGAACCAAATTTCCTCTTCGTTAAAATCAGCTAAATCTGGATGTTGGGTATGTGACAACGTCAAAACAATGCCTCCATATAATTTGTGCGGACCGGGTGCGGTATAGTCTATATTTTTCACCAACGCATCTTCAATTTTGGCCCATTCCCCCCACAAATTAATACCCGAAGCACCTTCCACCATTTCAGCCAAATGTGCGCCACCTACCCGTGATGCCGTTTCTAAAAAGTACCATTTTCCGTCTTCGTTGCACTTGATGAATTCGGTATGTGTAGCACCATGTTGCATGCCAAAGGCTTGCATTACTTGCGCATTCATAGCGCGAATGGCTTTGTCATCTTCAGAATCATACGCGACTGTTTTGCTTCTGAAAATGCCACCACCCTGCGAAATTTCCATAGGAGTAGCCAAATATTGTGACGAAATATCGAACACCACTTTGCCTTGCCAATTGAGGCCGTCACAATGATAAACTGCACCTGGCTTAAACTGCTCCACCAAATATTTGATGCGGTTGTTGCCCAATTCATGAATGTGATTCCATAGGTCATCTTTAGAATGTACTTTTATAATACCAGTCGCTGAAGCCTCTGATCGGGGTTTTAACACCCAAGGCGGCGACACGTTATCGGCAAAATAATTCACTTCTTGGTCGTTAAACAACGAACTAAAAGCAGGCACGGGAATGCCATCACTTTCCGCCTTCATGCGCATGGCCAATTTGTCGCGAAAATAGCGCCCCGTTGTTTGACCCATGCCCGCCACCCGAAGGTTTTCACGTAAAAAAGCGGCTTTTTCAACGTCAAAATCATCTAAGGCAATAATGGCATCCACCTTGTGGTTTTGCATGAGCGCGGCAATGCCTTGCAACAAGTCGTCTAAATTCCAATCGACGTCTTGGCCGGGCATAAAAAACAATTCATCGATATAATCAAATGCCCATGGCTTGTCGCGCAATTTTTCGGAGGTTACTAAATATACTTTGTTCCCCATTTTTTTCAAGTGAATCAGAAAATCATTTCCCTTGAAATAGTTCGAAATACATATAAATGTTTTATTCATATATTAGGTATTAAGTTTTTGAATATCTGTGTTTTCTATTATTTTTAATAATAAGTGGACACCATATGCCGTGGCATGTTTTGATTGCCCAAAAGCATCATCGCCAAAGGCTACGCCTGCAATGTCCAAATGTACCCAATGGGGGTGTTTCGAGGTGAAAAACGCCAAGAATTTAGCGGCAGATATGGCCCCAGCTACAGGTTTTCCAGAATAATTTTTCACATCGGCTATGTCACTTTCAATGTGCGATTGGTACGCGTCCCACAATGGCATGGGCCAAACCCGTTCGCCAATGAAGTCAGCTTGTTCTTTTATCCGTTGCATCCATTGGTCATCGGAGCCAAACATACCCGCGCACTCATAGCCAAAAGTGCCGACACAACTCCCTGTCAAAGTGGCCAAATCGATTACACAATCTGGTTGGTGGTTTTTAATGATATAGGCCAATGCATCGGCCAAAATCAATCGGCCTTCGGCATCGGTATCGGTAATTTCAATGCGGTAACCGGCATAACTATCAATGACATCACCTGGATAATAAGCCCCAGGACCAATGGCATTTTCACAAGCAGGCACCACCGCTGTAATGCGTTTTGAAACCCCCATTTTAGCGGCAACTTGAATAGCACCAAGCACTGCAGCCGCGCCAGCCATATCACTTTTCATAAAGTGCATGCCCGACGTTTTAATATTTAATCCGCCCGTGTCAAAGGTGACCCCCTTCCCTACCATACCAATGTGCTGGTCATAACTTGGTGGTTCATAAGACACAGTAATAAATCTGGGCTTGCGCACACTGCCTTTGCCAACAGCTAAAAAAGCATGTAAACCCAATTGTTCACATTCCCGTTCGTCAAATACGGTGGTGGTCACGTGTGGCATTTCTTCTAATTTTTTAGCCCATTCAGCCAAATATTCTGGGGTAATTTGGTGTGCAGGTGCATCTACCAAACGCAGTGTTTCCAATTGCGAAAAGGCCAATTTTTCGGCAATCTCTATGGCCTTAAGCGCTTGTTCGGGGGCAATGATCACCACCGGATTTTCAAGTTGCAACAACGGCGAAATGGCTGGTTCCTTTTTAAACAGGCCTAATTCGTAAGTCCCTAAAATAAATCCGTTCCAAGCGGCTTCCACCGAATCGACCGATAACTGATTAGGCCAATGCAAAGCAATTTGTTGTTGGGTTACCGACTTTTTTAGTTGGTGGCTCAATGTCCGAAAAGCTGTTTTAATGCTTTGGTAATCCGTTGCTTGACCTAAGCCAAAAAACAAATAGATAGCCTCAGTTGTTTCGACCCAATGCCATTGGTGTTTTTTACCGCTAAAGACAGCGCTTGACAACTGAAATTGATTCCATGTAATGGCATTTTCAGATTCTAAAAGAGGCACCAAATGCAACGTGATTTGGGCAGGTACTTGTTCGGTTATTTGATATTTAATCATGAATTAATCTTCTTTGGTACTAAAAAATAGCCACTCTATGGCTTTCGGGAATTCATCGCTCCAATATATTTCATTGTGTTTGCCTTCTTCATTAATACTCAATCGGACGTGCAATTGGTTGGCAAAATTCTTTTTCAATAATCGTTTTTTAAAATGCTGCACATGATCAACCATCGTGGCACTCTCATCGCCCCCAGCATACAAATAAATGCGGGTGTCTTTGGGCTCTTCTAAATCTAAAAATGATAATTTTATTTTTGGTACCACCCACAATGAAGGGGAAAAAATCATTAACAACCCAAAAACTTCGGGGTACATGATGCCGCTAAAAATGCTCACCAGCCCTCCCATCGAACTGCCGCCAATACCAGTAAACTCACGTTGGGGCTTGGTTCTGAATTGAGCGTCAATAAATGGTTTTAATGTATCGGATAAAAACCGAATATATTGTTTGCCCTGTCCTTGGCCCAACACAGTAGCGCCTACATTGTATTCAATCACGCGCTCTTTTTCGGCGTGTTCAATGGCTACGACAATAATTTTCCCAATGTTGTATTCTGATAAAACTGCCAATTTTTTATCAATTTCCCAATTGCCATATTGGGCATTTTCGTTGAATAAATTTTGGGCATCTTGCAAATACAATACCGGATAGCTTTCAGTAGCCGTGTCGTAATCATGAGGCAAAAGGGCCCAAACACGGCGCGTTTTATTGAGTTGTGGAATTTCAAATTCGTCCGAAATCAAATGCACTTTGGGTAGAAATTTGCTTTTATAAGGCAACCAATTATGCCGCCATTTGTACACATGTTCACTTCTGACGCCTTGGTGATCTATGCACAAACGGTTTTCGGTGCGGTTGCCATATTGGTCAATCTCCACCTCGCTCCAATCGCCGCGCGTAAATTTGTATAGTAATTCATCGGGGTACAAAAAATCGGCCGGAAACGTAAAATGATACAAGCCATGCGCCACCCGATCCATCAAGAATTTTTGGTCGCGGGTCACCCAATGGTTAAAATTACCCGCTATATAAACAGGTCGATCATCATCTTCATCGGTAGTCAAAACCAAATTCAAATGCGGCTCCACCAATGAAATGGATTGAACAAGTTTATTGGTCTTCTGTACGCTAACGGGGGTTTCTTTCACGTTTTATTTTTGATATTGGTAAATATAGCGCATTCAGTGGCTTTGTCCAAGTCAATAGCACGCATTTTACGATATTTGAACAAGATGCTTGGTTGATTGTTTATCTACTAAAAATGAGGGGATATTTTGCCGAGTTTTTATCAAATTATGCAATGAAAGCCCAAACGATTGATTTGTTAAAATGGCATTGCCTGGTCTTTTACCTAAAATTTGCCCCGTCTTGATTCCCTACTTTGCCAACACCCTGTATATTTGCCGCATGGAAACGCTTATTTTTGAATACCAACTAGCCGAAATCGATCAAATGGCGCAACAATTAACTGGCCATTTAACACATCCAATCCTTATTTTAAATGGTGAAATGGGGGCCGGTAAAACGACCCTTTCTGCCGCGTTATTGCGGGCCTTGGACGGATTAGACCTGCCTTCGAGCCCCACTTTTTCTTTGTTGAACCCCTATCGATTGCCCGATCAAAAATGGGTATATCACTTTGATTTTTACCGGATAAAAAAGGAGCAAGAAGCCATCGACATTGGTGTGGACGATTACTTTTATTCGGGTGAAAGATGTTGGATTGAATGGGCCGAACGCATACCGAATTTATTACCCGATCAGTATCACGTTATTCAATTAACGGTAGTTGATGCCGATCGTCGGAGATTGGAACTTAAAACGGTTCAAAATGGTTGATGGTGCATTTAAAAGTATTATTTTAGTGGGTTTAAATTTGCTGTCATGTCATTGACTCCTTTTTCAAAAGACCAGTTGCTTCCACAAGAAGAAAAATTGGAAATTGTGCGCGACAAAAGCGCCTTGTTTATTGGGATTCCCAAAGAAACTTCTTATCAGGAACGCCGCATCTGCTTAACGCCCGATGCCGTGATGTCGTTGACCAGTCATGGACACCGTGTCATGATTGAGCGCGGAGCTGGTGAAAGTGCCAGTTATTCTGACGCCGAGTATTCGGCTGCTGGTGCTGAAGTGGAATCAGACACAGACAAAGTGCTTCAGTGTCCGATGCTCTTAAAAGTAGAGCCTTTGACCATGCAAGAGATTGAAAAAATTGCACCCAACACATTGATTATATCGGCTTTACAAATAAAAACACGTAAAAAAGAATATTTTGAAGCGATGTCTAAAAAGAAGGCCACGGCCTTAGCTTTCGAATATATTAAAGATGAAGACGGCTCGTATCCAGCAGTTAAAACTTTGAGCGAAATTGCCGGAACCGCTTCCATTTTAATCGCCTCCGAACTCATGATTAATACCCAAGTGGGCAAAGGCTTGTTATTTGGCAATATTACTGGGGTTGCCCCCACCGAAGTGGTCATTATTGGGGCAGGCACGGTCGGTGAATTTGCCGCTCGTTCGGCACTTGGTTTGGGAGCTACTGTGAAAGTTTTTGACAATTCCATTACAAAATTGCGGCGCTTGCAAAACGCCTTGCAACACCGGGTTTTCACCTCCACCATTCAACCTAAGGGCCTTTTGAAAGCCTTGCGCCGCTGCGATGTGGCTATTGGTGCCATGCGCGGCAAAGACCGTTGCCCAGTCATGGTAACCGAAACGATGGTGGAACACATGAAAAAGGGTGCCATTATCATTGATGTCAGTATTGATACAGGTGGCTGTTTTGAAACCTCCGAAATTACCACCCATGAACGTCCGACCTTTTTAAAAAGTGGCGTCATTCATTATTGTGTGCCCAATATTCCTTCTAGGTATTCCAAAACTGCTTCCTTATCCATCAGCAATATCATTACCCCTTATTTATTAAAAGTGGCCGAAGATGGCGGCATCGAAGAATCGATTCGGCGCGACCGCGGTTTGAAACACGGCGTGTACATGTACCACGGCATTTTAACCAACAAATCAATTGGTGAGTGGTTTGGCATTCCTGAAAGTGACATCAATTTGATTGTTTTTTAATACTGATTTCAATCAAAAATTCTACTTTAATTATGTTACTTTTGCACCGCTTATAGCAGCACACATTCCATTTACTTATGAGATTTAGACATCGCTTTGCTTATTATTTGGTAGGGTTTTCCATTGGGCTTTTTTTTGTAGCCGTGGTGTTAACCGGTAAAGATGCCAGTTGCAATTACTTCCCCAATGCCCGTGTTTTAAAAACCTTGCGCTCCAAACCTTTTATGTACGACATTGAAGCTTCGCGTCGTTTGGGCGAAGATTGGATTGACACCATTGACATAAAAAACACCTTGCAATTTGGCGAAGTTGATTTTGCCAAAAGCAACCACAAAGAAGAAGGGGGAAATTTGTATGTCATTTATGGTCAAACCGTTAAAAAACAACCTATTACTTTAGAAGTTTTAAATTATGAAGAAAAGGCTGTTTTGAGAAACATCATTAAACGAAAAGAAAAAAACGACTAATTAAATAGATATTTGCTTTTGATTGGGTATGAATGAACCTGTAAACCAATCAAATTCAATTAGATATCATAAGTACTCTATCACCTATTAAACTTTCATGTATTATGCCAATTAAAAACACCCTCATCACCTTGTCTCTTTTGTTGGGCGCTGGTTTCGCCCATGCTCAAAAACCATGCGAATACTCGTCAGATGTAAAAGATTCGTTGGGCACGTACAAAGCAACCAAAGATGTCATGTTGCATGAAAAGGTTTTTGGTGGCAAACAATTGATGTTTTATGTGTCCTTGGCCAAAACAGACCAGACGGTGATGCTGGAAGTAACACAGATTCAAAAAAGTACTGGTTTTTTACCTGCCTACTGTTTCGATAAAACATCGCGTATTGTATTGCAATTGCTTTCCAATAAAATCGTCACCTTGCCTTTTGCAGGAACCGAATTGTGCGGCACGCTAATTAAAGGACAAAATGACAGTTCAAACCGCGTGTTGACGGGTAAATTTTTAATCCCAAAGGAAGCTTATGCCGAATTGATGAAATCACCGCTTTCTTTTATCCGGGTAAAATATGCCACTGAAACAGTCGATTATCCGATGAGATCAAATTTAGTAAGTGAAACAGACAAAAAAACGTACAGCCCCGAAAGTTTATTTATCGATTACCTAAATTGCGTGAAGCCTTAACGGCAACGCCATTTTTTGTTTTCGAGCGAATAGTCTGAAATGTCTGGTAAATGATAATGCCACCATTCACTTTTTAAAGCTTTAAACCCACATTGTTCCATAACCGATTTCAATAGAAGTCGGTTTTTTTTGGCTTCTTCTGAAAGTCCTTCCGCATTGTGCCAAGCCAAGGGCGTAAAGGCGTCAAAAGCGGTGCCCATTTCAACTTCTTTGCCATTGGGACCCAATAAACTCAAATCAACTGCCCCACCGCGGTTGTGTAAGGATCCTTTTTTCGGATTGGCCACATAATTGGCATCGGGCAGCTGCTTCCACATCTTCTTTTGAATATATAAAGGCCGGTAGCAATCAAACAAAAGGATAGTGTATCCCATGGAACGAAACAATTGTGCCGCTTTGTATAATTGAATAGCTGTTTGTTTTCGTAAAAAACAGGCTTCGCATGGGTATAAAGGTTGGTGCAGAAAATTATCGGAGGTCGTATAGCGCATGTCCAATTGCCACAGCGAATCTGATTGTGACAATTGTACAAATGATTCCTTCGGAAAAGTGACGTGCAAAGAATCTTGCACCGCTTCAGTAAATGAAATAACTTTAAGTGGGGAAGAACAAGAAATGATTGTGCTTGCGCAAATCAGGCATAAACACAAAAAGGAAATGATGGTTTTCATCGATTGATTCTAACAAAAAAAGGCTGTCAACAGACAGCCTAGTTTACATCAGATAAGATCTGACTATAATTTGTTTACGTGACGTGTTAACTTCGATTTCAAATTCGAAGCCTTGTTGTCATGAATTACGTTTTTCTTGGCCAATTTATCAATCATTGAAATCACTGCAGCCAACTTAGCAGCAGCTTCCGCTTTATCAGTAGTGATACGGATTGATTTGATTGCGTTACGCGTTGTTTTATGCTGATATCTGTTAAGCACGCGTTTCTTTTCGTTGCTACGGATACGTTTTAAAGCTGATTTATGATTTGCCATTATATTATGTTTTCTACTGTTTTTAATTTTTTGTAGTCCGTAGGGGAATCGAACCCCTGTTACCAGGATGAAAACCTGGCGTCCTAACCCCTAGACGAACGGACCCGAGGTCTGTAAAATAGTAGCCCGTAAGGGAGTCGAACCCTTCTTACCAGGATGAAAACCTGGCGTCCTAACCGATAGACGAACGGGCCATCTTGCGAATGCGGATGCAAAAATACAACTAATTTCAATTTAAGCAAGTCTGAGTTTATTTTTTTTATCCTCATACCTTAAAAAAATATTTAAACACCTAAAATTCAATTGTTTAAATATGTAAAATAGTTGAAATTTTCAAGGAATAAATCACTTTTTAATCAACGCGGCCCAATCTTCAAGGCTTAATTGAACCGAAACGCCGTCTGAAAGCTGCTTAAATTCCCACCTGTTGTCCGTTTTTGCTTTTACAATCCATGGAATTTGCAGTCGTTCGGCATATTTGAATTGTTTATCAATTTTAACATCGTCCGGATATAAATCGGCTTTAATGCCCATTCTCCTTAATTGCATCACCGCTTGCATGGATGTCGCAGCCAACAGTTGCGGTGTTTGCAAAAATAACACTTGCGTGCCTTGGTCAATGGTTTCTGGAAATAAGCCCAATTGCTCCATGACCAAATAAATGCGGTCAAGGCCAAAGGAAATCCCTACCCCACTCTTGTCTTTAAGACCAAAAATACCTGTCAGGTCGTCGTAGCGTCCACCACCACCAATAGAACCCAATTGCACACCTTCTGGTGCCGATACTTCAAAAATGGCGCCTGTATAATAGTTCAGCCCACGGGCCAAGGTCACTTGTATATTTAATTGGGTCGATTGCAGGCCAATGGCCGAAATTTGTTCCACAATAAAACGCAATTCTTCGATGCCTTTGACGCCGACTTCAGAGGTTTGCAACAATGAATGTAAGGTATTCAATTGATCAATGGCCGAACCTTGTAATTGAAACAATGGTTCCGCTTTTTCAATGGCCGTTTCTGAAATGCCTTTTTCACGCATTTCTTTGACCACGCCGTCTTGCCCAATTTTATCTAATTTATCTAAAGCCACCGTAAAATCAATGAGTTGGTCAGAGGCACCGATGACTTCGGCTATACCACTCAAAATTTTGCGGTTATTCATTTGAATGGTTACCCCGCTTAAACCCAACTGGGTGAAAACGGCATCATATAATTGGACCAATTCCACTTCTTGCCACAATGATTTTGACCCAACCACATCGGCATCGCATTGGTAAAATTCGCGGAATCGGCCTTTTTGCGGTCGATCGGCACGCCAAACAGGTTGAATTTGGTAGCGTTTAAAAGGGAATTCTAGTTCGTTCTGGTGCATCACCACATAGCGGGCAAATGGCACCGTCAAATCATATCGAAGGGCTTTTTCGGTGATTTGGGCGGCTATTTTTTTGGCATTGCCTTGTTCCCATGCTTCCGCCGATACGCCTTCTAAAAAATTACCTGAATTCAATATTTTAAAAATCAACCGATCGCCTTCTTCGCCATATTTACCCAACAAAGTTTCTGAATTTTCAAAAGTGGGGGTTTCAATAGGCCGATAGCCAAAGCATTCAAACTGTGTGCGAAGTACCGAAAACAAGTAATTCCGACGTGATACTTCAAAGGATGAAAAATCGCGCGTTCCTTTGGGAATGCTGGGTTTTTGAGCCATTTTATTTTAATCTATAAATTGAAGGGGCAAATATCCAACTTTCGGGCCACACTAAAAAAAATATCACAGCAGATTGTAACAAACCGATTAATTGACGGTCAAATAGGTAATGAAAGCAGGTGTATTTTTTGAAAATGTCAAAATTGCACGAATGGCCATTCGTACGCAATTACTCAGAACCATTTTAACCATTGTTATTATAGCCATTGGTATTACGGCTTTGGTAGGTATTTTAACCATTGTTTCGGCATTGGAAAACACCTTAAATAGCAATTTTGCGTCCATGGGTTCCAATACGTTTATGGTGCAGCAATATGCCAATACCAGCAGGCGTTTTGGCGATGAGCCCGTTAAATATAACCCATCTATTACTTTTGCGCAAGCCAAAGCTTTTGGTGAAAAATACGATTTTCCATATACCTATACTTCTGTTTCTTTTTCGGCCACTTCAACGGCAGAAGTGAAATTTGACAACCAAAAAACCGATCCAGAAATCAATGTCTTAGGGGTCGATGACCATTATTTGGCCAACAATGGCTTGCAATTAGAGCAAGGACGCAATTTTACCCCGCTCGATGTGGCGCATAATATTCCACTTTGTGTGGTCGGATCTGATTTTGCAACTAAAGGGCTGCTCAAAGACATCAACCCATTGAACCAAATTTTGAGTGTTAGAGGCATGAAATTCAAAGTGATTGGCGTGCTCAAAGCAAAAGGATCCACCTTTGGAAAGAGCCAAGATTTGCGGCTTTTTATCCCCATTCAAATTGCACGCTCTTTATTTTCGAGCCCTAATATTAACTATTCAATAAGTACCCGCGTAGAAAAAACGGCCTTGCTTGACCAAGCGGTTGACGAAGCGCAAATTACTTTTCGGCAAATTCGAAATTTAAGTCCAGTGGAAGAAGACAATTTTGGCTTGTCACGCAGCGACGATTTGGTGCAACGCATCGGTGAAATGACAGGTGTTTTAAGCGTAGCCGCTTGGATTATCGGTATCATTACCGTGTTGGGCTCGTCCATTGCGCTGATGAACATCATGATTGTTTCAGTAACAGAACGAACGCGCGAAATCGGGGTCCGAAAAGCGTTGGGCGCACGTAAAAACACCATTGCTTGGCAATTTTTTATTGAAACCTTACTCATAGGCCAATTGGGTGGCCTGTTTGGCATCATATTCGGTATATTAATTGGGTATGCACTTTCATCTGCTTTGGAATTTTCTTTTGTCGTTCCTTGGATGGCCATCATTGCAGCAGTAATTACGAGTTTTGTGGTTGCCTTGGTTTCGGGCTTATACCCCGCCATCAAAGCTTCTCGACTTGATCCGATTGAGGCATTGCGCTATGAATAGTGAGTACGTGTTTTTTTTCTGAAAGAAAAATGTAACAATATTTTAGGAAAATCATCGTTTTATAGCTCAATGGTTGGTTGTATCTTTGCCACCATTTATGTGTTAAATTACATGAAATGAAATAATCATTTGTTTACCATCTTTTAAATATAATCAAAAATGAAACGCCGAATTTTAATTTTCATGGGAGCTGCCTTGGTTTTAGCCAGTTGCGGTTCAAAAAAGAAAATCGCTGAACTAGAAGCCAAAAACAAAGAGGTACAAGATTTATTGAATACTTGCACCATTAAATTAAATACTTGCCTGACTGAAAAAGACGCACTTAGTAAGCAAGCTGACTACCTCAAAAACAACAATTCAGAGCTCATCAACAATGTGGGCAATTTGACCAATTTAACGGCCAAAGGCGCACAAAATTTGGAGAAGTCATTGGAGAGTTTAAAAGAAAAAGACCTTAAAATTTACCGATTACAAGATGCGTTAACCAAAAAAGATAGCGTTACTTTGGCATTGGTTACTAGCCTCAAAAGTTCAGTGGGCATCAATGATCCAGACATTGAGGTCAACGTAGATAAAGGGGTGGTATTCATTTCTATAGCAGATAAATTATTATTTAAAAGCGGCTCGTACGTAGTAAGCGAACAAGCGAAAGAAGTGTTGGCTAAAGTGGCCAAAGTCGTCAATAGCAAACCCGACTTTGAATGCATGGTAGAAGGCCATACCGACAATGTGCCTTTTACGGGCAATGCCATTTTGCTTGACAATTGGGATTTGAGTGTGAAACGTTCAACAGCCATTATCAGGGTGTTAACCAAAGATTTGGGTGTAAATCCCAAACAGCTCATTGCCGCTGGCCGAAGTGAATTCATTCCGTTGGTTGACAACAACACCAGCGACAACCGGGCCATCAACCGCCGAACGCGCATTGTGGTGTTGCCCAAAATTGACCAGTTTTACGAGATGATTGAAAAAGAAATGAAAAACATGAAGAAGCAATAATAGCTACATTTTACCTTTTGGACAAATAGCTTTCTTCGGAAAGCTTTTTTTATGGAATCGACCAAAATTTTAGGTTTATGGGCGAAAGGTTCGCAAAAAACCTATTTTTGCGACAAACAAACCAATGACCACAAATTGATGGAAGAAAGTATTTCAGTTTTCGACATGCTCAAAATCGGGGTAGGTCCGTCTAGTTCACACACATTGGGCCCTTGGCGGGCAGCAGAACGCTTTTTGAAAGAGCTCCAAGAAGTGCACTCTTTAGATGCCATCGAAAGCATCCAAGTGGATTTGTATGGGTCACTTTCTCTGACGGGCAAAGGTCACGCCACCGATTACGCCGTCATGTTGGGGCTGAGTGGACAAGATCCAGAATACATCCCTGTTCCAGAAATTCATGCCATTGTGCAGCAAATCAAAGAAACAACACAATTAAAACTGGGCAACCTGCACTTTATTGATTTTGACCCTAGCCAACACATTACTTTTCACCGTCAATTTTTACCTTTTCATTCCAATGGCCTCACTTTTACGGCCAAGGGAAATAATTTTGAATTCCATGAAACTTATTACTCTATCGGAGGCGGTTTTGTGGTGGTCGAAGAACGAATCAATGCGCAAAAGAAATGGATCATCAAATGTGGGTTCCCCTACCCCATTAATACAGCCGATGATTTATTGAATTATACACAACTGCAAAATAGATCTGTATCAGCTGTCGTTTTTGACAACGAACTGTCCATGCGTGATGCAGCCACCATTCAATCGGAATTGCAACGCATTTGGAAAACCATGCTTGAGTGCATGTACGTGGGCTGTCATACCGAGGGCATTTTGCCAGGTGGGCTCAACGTAAAACGCCGCGCCTTTGACATGCATAAAGAACTAATTGGCGATGCTGTTTACAATAATCCAGAAGAATGGATTGCTGCCATTAGAACCCGAGAAGTAAAATTTCGTCAAATTTTAAAATGGGTCAGTTGTTTTGCCTTGGCCGTCAATGAAGTAAATGCCTCCTTAGGACGGGTGGTTACAGCCCCTACCAATGGCAGTGCGGGCGTCATTCCGGCGGTTTTGATGTATTATTATGTCATTGAAAACCACCAAGCAGGCGCTGAACAAATCAATCAATTTTTGATGGTAGCCGGCGAAATGGGTAGTATCTTCAAAAAAGGTGCCACTATTTCAGCAGCTATGGGTGGCTGCCAAGCGGAAATTGGGGTGTCTAGTGCCATGGCGGCGGCAGCTTTGTGCGAACTGATGGGCGGAACCCCCGAACAAGTGTTGGTGGCAGCCGAAATTGCCATGGAGCATCATTTGGGTTTAACCTGCGATCCGATTGGTGGATTGGTGCAAATTCCATGTATTGAACGCAACACCATGGGTGCGATCAAAGCGATTAATGCCGCAGAATTGGCTATGTCGACCGATGCCAAAGACACGAAAGTGCCCCTTGACAAAGTGATTAACACGATGTGGCAAACGGCTCAGGACATGAACATTAAATACAAAGAAACATCAGAAGGTGGCTTGGCAGTAGCTGTAAATATGGCCGATTGTTAATGGCTTTTTGGCTTAACAACTACTGAAGTAAGTACATACACCAATATGATAATTGGGATGGCTGCCCATTGTAAAAAGGCCATACAACCAATGGAAAATAAGAGAAAAAGAATCTGTACTTGGTATTTCTGCCAGCTATAAGGTGCTTTTACTTTCAATGAAAACAAGGGTATTTCAGCATTCATGACCCAAGCACTTAAACCCACCATGACCATAATCAAAGACGTGCTTGACATCCACGGCATCCAGAGATTGGGTGTTTGCTGAATCAGAAACATCCAACTTAAAAAAAACAAGGCATTGGCTGGCGTCGGCAAACCAATGAATGAATCGGATTGTCGGGTATCTAAATTAAATTTGGCCAATCGGTAACATGACCCTAACGTAATCACAAAGCCCAAATACGGCCAAATTGAGTGCGAAGGAAAACGATCTAATAGCGTGATCATTACCGCCATGCCGGGCGTTACACCGCTGGTCACCATGTCGGCTAAAGAATCCAATTGTATCCCTAATGGGCTGCTGACATGCAGCAAACGTGCAAAAAAGCCATCAAAAAAGTCAAAGAAAATGCCCAAGGCCACCCAAAACAAGGCCCATCCAAAGCGATGTTCTGTTAAAGCTATCAAACCAACGCAACCCGAGCCTAAATTCAACATCGTAAAAGCATTGGGTACCAATCGTGCCAATTTCATAAGTAATCGATCTAGTTATCATTTCCAAAAAGTTGACTTTTAACAGCCGTCCATCATGTCAAAAATGAAAAGTTGTAATCGCCAGCGGCCGCAAATGTAATACAATATATTAAGTCAAATGTCGTTAACAGCGCAGAAGTAATCAATGCTTTAACAATAATTAAAGCGGCGTTCCGCCATCAATTTGTTACTTTTGACGCCCAAAACCAAACACAATTGTATCAGCTTTTTTTCAGATTTACTTGGGTAATTGTTCTGTTTGTCGGAACGCTCTTGCACGGCCAATCAGTTCGCAAATATTCCAATGAATTCATGAATTTGGGAGTAGATGCAGCTGCCCTTGGCATGGCCCAGGCGGTGACTGCAAGTACCGATGATGTCAATGCAGGGTATTGGAACCCAGCAGGTTTGTTGTATTTGGAACACAGCCAAGCGAGCGCCATGCACGCCAGTTATTTTGCCAATATTGCCCAATATGATTACATTGCCTATGCAACCCCCGTTGATGAACGTACTTCTTGGGGTGCTTCATTGATGCGCTTTGGGGTCGATGATATTTTAAATACCACCCAATTGATTGATAGCCAAGGCAACGTCGACTACAATCGGGTGAGTAAATTTTCAACTGCCGACTACGCACTCACCCTTTCTTTGGCGCGTAAAACGGAAGTGAAGGAGTTTCGATATGGCGTGAATGCAAAAATTATTCGACGCATCATTGGCAAATTTGCCACTTCTTGGGGATTTGGCTTTGATGTGGGATGTCAATGGGAAAGAAAAGAATGGAAATTTGGGCTCATGCTGCGTGATGTGACCACCACTTATAATGTGTGGAATATCAACGAAGAAGAATTTAAAACGGTGCAAAATGCCATTCCAGATCAGAATCAGGAATTGCCCGAAAAGACCGAAATTACGTTGCCAAAAATTCAATTGGGCGTGTCACGGTATCATGAATTTGACCGAGAATACAGTTTAAAAGTGGCGTTCAATGTTAATGGACAATTTTACCGCACCAATGACTGGATTAGTTCACAGCATTTTAGCGCCACCCCAGCCTTGGGTGCCGAATTTGCTTATACGGAAATGGTTTTTGCCCGAGCAGGTTTGGGCAATTTTCAAAATGTATTGCAACCCGATGGCAGTACTAGTTTGGGCATGCAACCCAATTTGGGCCTTGGTTTTTATTACCGCGGTTTTAAACTTGATTATGCCATCACGAATATTGGCGATGCCACCAATGCCTTGTATTCAAATATCTTTTCTTTGCGGGTCGATTTAAATGCCTTCGATTAATCGACCAATGAGACAATAAATTAGGTAATTTTGAAGGATCAACTATCCCCTATGTCTACTGCTGAAAATTACCTCGACAACCACTTCATTCACCGCAGCAATTGGCTCCGAGCAGCTGTTTTAGGGGCCAATGATGGCATTTTATCTACTGCCAGTTTGGCCATTGGTGTGGCCGCAGCTCAGGCTGGTCGCGATGCTGTAGTCGTAGCCACTTTAGCTGGTTTGGTGGCGGGCGCCTTGTCAATGGCGGCTGGCGAATATGTTTCTGTGAGTTCTCAAACGGACATTGAAAAAGCTGATATTGAAAGAGAACGCCAAGAACTCCTTGACATGCCTGACATTGAATTGCTGCGATTGGCCGAAATTTATGAACAACGTGGCCTCAAAAAAGAAACAGCCATGCAAGTGGCTGTCGAATTAACAGAAAAAGATGCCTTAGCAGCCCACGTACGCGATGAGCTAGGCATCACAGAACTTAGCCAAGCTAATCCTTTGCAAGCAGCATTGGCCTCGGGAGCGGCCTTCTCCGCTGGTGGATTGTTGCCATTACTGGTCACTTTATTTTTACCACTTGCTCATTTAAGTTATTCCTTATATGGTTTCGCCATCGGTTTTTTAATTTTATTGGGCATATTAGCCGCCAAAACAGGCGGATCAGATGTAAAAAAAGCAGTCATGCGCATCACCCTTTGGGGTACTATTGCCATGGGACTCTCTGCCTTGGTAGGCGCACTTTTTGGCGTTGCAGTCTAATCTTAAAATAATTTAAAATAATTTAAAAACCGTTTGTAGGTAGCCGTCGGTTCCGTTATATTTGCGCTCGCAAAATTCGGGATGTAGCGCAGCCTGGTAGCGTACTAGCATGGGGTGCTAGGGGTCGCTGGTTCGAATCCAGTCATCCCGACCGATAAAAAGCCGAACGGGAGTTCGGCTTTTTTTATTTCCAAGCCCTCAAGCTTGCTTGGTAGGGCTTAAGGAAATAAAAAAAGGTCAACGGCAAAGCCGTTGCTTTTTGATCGAGCAACAAAACCCCTTCTGGATCACCGACCAAAGGGAGGTAATCCAGAAAGACCAAATGTTTATTGATTAGCAGGCGCCAAGCTCGCTTGGCAGGCCTGATTGAGCAAAAAAAAAGGTCAACGGCAAAGCCGTTGCTTTTTGATCGAGCAACAAAACCCCTACTGGATCACCGACCGAAGGGAGGTAATCCAGATTAAATTTTGAATGATGAATTTTGAATGATCATTACTACTGTTGCCTTTTGGCTATTGCTTTAGCTTGATTTAAAGATTTAATGATTGAAAGATTGAAGAATTTCAAAAACAACTTTCGACTTTGGACTTTCGACTTTGGACTTTCGACTTTTGTAAATTCAAAATTCATCATTCAAAATTTCGAATAAGCCACCGCCAATTCCCCCGCCAATTTCGCGTTGTTTTTGATGAGCGCAATGTTGGCTTCCAGACTTTCTCCTTGGGTGTGTTGGGCGATGTGACCTAATATAAATGGGGTAATATCCTTTCCTTTTACATGCTGTGCATCAGCTGCATGCAAGGCTTCCAAAATGTGTTGTTCAATGGCATCCAATGGCATTTCAAATTGTTTGGGCACTGGATTCGCTACCAATACCGCGCCTGAAAGGCCCAATTGCCATTTGCAAGCCATGAGCTTTGCCAGTTTAGTGAGGTCATCTTCACGCAAGGGCGACTGAAATCCACTTTCAGACGAGTAAAAACTAGGAAATGCAGATTGACCATAAGTAACAACAGGTACGCCCAATGTTTCTAAATATTCTAAAGTGAGGCCAATATCTAATATGGATTTGACCCCCGCCGATACAATAGCGACATTCGTTTGGCCCATTTCCGTTAAATCGGCCGAAATATCCATGGTGTTTTCAGCGCCCCGATGCACGCCTCCGATGCCGCCTGTGGCAAAAACGGAAATCCCAGCTAATGAAGCGATGCGCATGGTCGCAGCTACTGTGGTGGCGCCTGCCAATCCGTTGGCTAACACATACGGCATATCGCGCAAGCTTACTTTCCAGACGCCTTTGGTTTGTCCGAGCCAATCGATATCAGCATCGGTGAGGCCTACCAAACACTTGCCCTCGCGAATAGCAATCGTGGCGGGTACCGCACCTTGGGCGCGAACCACTGCCTCTACTTCTTTGGCGGTTTGTGCGTTTTGAGGCCAAGGCATGCCATGTGAAATAATGGTCGATTCAAGGGCGACGATAGGCTTTTTTTGTGCAATAGCCTCCGCTACTTCTGGGCTGAATTGTAAAAAATGTTGAAACATGATATCTTGTGTTATGTGAAAAATTGATGGGTTAATGTGGGGTCAAAAGCCCCTTTCATGCCAACGATGTGGCTGGCCAATTGATGGCCAAGTTGTATGCTTTCAGGGATCGATTTATTGCGTAAAAATCCATACACAAACCCAGCCAATGCGGCATCTCCGGCCCCCGTCGTATCTACCACAGCACATGAAATCGCTGGCAATTGCCATTTTTCATTGTGACTAAACCAAGTGGATCCCCTACTGCCTTGGCGTACCCACACGTTTTGAACGCCACGTTGCAATAGATCGTGTGCTTGTGCTTCTAGGCTAGCTGCATGGGGGCACAAAATGGCCAATTCTTCTTCGTTGGGGGTGATTAACCAAAGACCTTTTAAATCTAGTGGATTTAAACGAGCCGCTTTTGCCACCGAAACTGGTTCAATAATTAATGGAAGCTGCTGGGATGTTGCCCATTCAATCAGCCACTGCATAGCGGAAGGATTGATGTTGGCATCCGCAATATAGATGGAACTCGGCGCTATTGATGGTAGGTTTTTTTGCAACCAATCGACCGTAATATTGGGCGTGGCCGCATCAGCGCAAACAGCAGTAACCAATTGTCCATTGGCATCTTGAATGCCAACATATTTCCCGGTTCCCAATGGACTATTTGCCGTAAATGGCTGTTTAATTTGCAATGACGCCAGTTGCCGTTGAATCCAATGTCCGTTCATGTCGTCCCCCAAAGCGGTCAACAAGCTGGTTGAAATTTCTAAAACGGCCAAATGACGGGCAATATTGGTGATGACGCCGCCCATCGCGATCTGTCTGTTTGCAATGTTTGATGTGCCCATAAGTACTTCGCCTTCACAGAAAAAGAGTTCATCGACAAGGGCTCCGCCCAAACAGCATACAGTTGGTGTCATGAAACAAATATAGGTAAAGGGATATTATAGTAAGCGTTGGTCCCAAAAAAAAGGATCCACTTGGGCCACCTTCACTTTTTTATTAAAAGCGGGGTGTTTCGTGTTTATGATGAAATTAGATTCTTGTGGCACCAAGGCAGAGGGTACTTTTAAGGCCAAACTTTGCTGGTTTTGGTACCAATTGGATCCAATTTCTTGCAATTTCGGATAAAGTTGAACCGATTGCCAATCAGTTGGCAATTCGTTTGGCAGCCATTCCGTGACATCCAATTTATCTAAACGAATCTCTAAGGTAACTAGGCAGTAGGGCACATCAACCCGAATGCCGCTGCGGTGCGCGACCAATTCTAAAGTAGCCAAAGAAATACTTCCAGCAGTGTATAACACAAATTCATCATCGCGGTTCCAACGATTGGCCAAGCCCGAAGCTTTCATTCCAGGAACCAAATAGTCCCGTCGGATATTGAATACGTTCATGCTTACGCATTTTCGCCATATTCCATGGCAGTCAGGCGGTTGTCAATAAATTGAATACCTGTAATGGTGTCTAAAAAACCTTCCGGTGCCTCACCTTCCAAGATGGGGTTGGCGGTGGTCAACCATTTTTCAAAGGATTCTTTCTGGCCAAAAACGGCTATTCCGTGTTTGTAAAGCGATAATAATAAGGCAATGTGTTCTTTGATCGCGTCTTTAAGGATTAAGTTCGGATTTGACCGATAACTGCGGTAGGTTTTGGGGGTGACATTCAGCCATTGGGCCAATAATTTGTCGCTGATGCCAATGAGTTGATCCAACAATTGAACAAAAGCCCCGTCTTGCGAATGGGAACGCATGTAAAAGTACATCGCCGAAAAATCGCGGACTGCTGGAAGTTCTTCTAAATGTAAACTATAGGTTTTGGGTTGGGTAGAAGCCTTCATAATAGCGTAAAATTACTTTTTTTAAAAAGTAAAATTAATCATTTTTATTTGAATGTGACATTTAATTTCTGAAAAAAATTGGGCTATCTTTGCGCCCTAAAAAACAAGGCATGCAACTTTCTGAACAAGAACAGATTCGACGCGATAAATTAGTCGTTTTACGCAACATGGGAATCAACCCATACCCAGCAGATTTATTTCCAATTACTGCTAGTTCTCAGTCTGTTAAACACGAATATGTAGAAGGTAAAAAGGTAACCTTGGCGGGTCGTTTAATGAGTTTTCGCATTCAAGGAAAAGCCTCATTTGCCGAGTTGCAAGATAGTGATGGCCGCATACAATTGTACGTAAATCGGGACGAAATGTGCCCAGGTGAAGACAAAACTTTGTACAATGACGTCTTTAAAAAACTACTAGATTTAGGCGATTTCATCGGGATTACAGGTACGTTGTTTACCACCCAAGTAGGTGAAAAAACCATCATGGTCAAAGAATTGAAATTGTTGAGTAAAGCGTTGCGCCCCCTACCCCTACCCAAAGTAGATGCCGATGGCAACACCTTTGATGCCTTTACCGATCCAGAATTGCGCTACCGCATGCGGTATGTTGATTTGGTGGTGAACCCCCAAGTGAAAGAAGTATTCTTAAAAAGAACCAAGTTGTTCAATGCCATGCGCACCTTTTTTAATGAGCGTGGGTATTTTGAAGTGGAAACCCCCATATTGCAAGCCATACCCGGTGGTGCCGCAGCACGCCCTTTTGTGAGTCACCACAATGCGTTAGACATTCCTTTATATATGCGGATTGCCAACGAATTGTATTTAAAAAGACTCATCGTTGGTGGGTTTGATGGCGTGTATGAATTTTCAAAAAACTTCCGAAACGAAGGCATGGACCGCACCCACAATCCGGAATTTACAGCCATGGAAATATACGTGGCCTATAAAGATTACCACTGGATGATGGATTTCACCGAATCATTACTGGAATATTGCGCGCTACAAGTAAATGGCACCACCGAAGCAACTTTCGGTGAGCATACGGTGAATTTCAAAGCACCGTATGCGCGCATGAGTATGACGGAGGCTATTAAACAATTTACTGGTTTCGATATTACGGGCAAATCGGAAGATGAACTTAAAGAAGCGGCCAAGTCAATGGGTATAGCCGTCGATGATTCGATGGGGAAAGGCAAATTGATTGATGAAATTTTCGGCGCCAAATGCGAAGGTCAATTCATTCAACCCACATTTATTACAGATTATCCAAAAGAAATGTCGCCATTATGCAAAGAACACCGCGACCATCCGGAACTTACAGAGCGCTTTGAATTAATGGTGTGCGGCAAAGAAATCGCCAATGCCTATTCGGAATTAAACGACCCGATTGACCAACGCGCCCGTTTTGAAGCCCAAATGCAATTGGCCGAAAAAGGCGACGACGAAGCCATGTTCATTGACCAAGATTTTTTACGTGCCTTAGAATACGGCATGCCCCCTACCTCAGGTTTGGGTATTGGCATGGACCGACTTATTATGTATTTGACCAACAATGCCTCGATTCAGGAAGTATTGTTTTTTCCACAAATGCGACCTGAGAAAAAAGGCCCCGAATTAACCGAAGACGAAAAATTAGTAGTCGGTTTATTAAAAACCAATGGTTCCACCAATATTGCAGTTTTAAAAGACCAATCTGGCTTAAGCGGCAAAAAATGGGATGCCGCCATGAAAGGTTTAGCCAAAAATGGCCTGACCAAAGTGGAAGTGAATGGCGAGGAGAAAGTAGTGGTTCTTTTGTAGGCGGAGCGCATTTTGAATAGTTGTTATTGGGATTGAAGGATTGAAGGATTGAAGGATTGAAGGATTGAAAAATTGAAAAATTGAAAAATTGAAGGATTGAAGGATTGAAGGATTGAAGGATTTGGAAATTTGGACCCGAGACCAATTGGAACAAATGGGGCGAACGGAGCATATGAGATATAGAGGAGGAAGCCCAGTGGGCTTCAGGTACGCGAGCTTTAGCTCGCTCAATGAAGAATAAGCTAAAGTCTTTGCCATATATAGTTGACTGGTGTCTTGTTGACTTTGAAAGGTGTCTTGTTTACTTGGGGTCAGAAAATATTTTCACGAAGGAAGAAATACAATGTTAGAATACCCATTTTCAAATTCTTATAAAATATTTTCAGGAAAAAAATCCTTTGTTCAATGTGCTTGACACTATCACAAAAAGTGTGTAAGTTGACACTTTTTTGAAATGTGTATTAAGTTCAAAATTCGTTCAAGTGAGATACCGCCAAGGGCCCCATTATTTTGTCAAGCTATCGAGAATTTCTTTTGATTGTTGGTCCGTTGGGTCAAGTGCTATTGCTTTTTGGTAACTTGTAATAGCATTGGGTTTGTCATTGATTTTCAGGTAGTAATCACCCCAACGACTATAAACAATTGATGCATTTGGGTGCTGTTCAGTGGCAACTTCTAATATTGTTTTTACCGCTTCCCCATTCAAGGGCTTTTTATTCATTAAGTCGTAAGCCACATAGGTAATTTGGTATTCGTTCATTTTCATTGCTGCGCATTTCACTTTAGCTTCGCCTTCATTACCGGAACATAAAAGAGGATGTTGATGCCAACCATGATGAACAAAATACCAAATATTTGAAGTGGAAACGCGGAGTCATTCATTGCGAAAACGGTCCCAACACCAATGGCTAAACCAAGTACAACGCGAACTAGTACAATTCTAAACACCACCTTTTGCGCCAAATTGAATAGCCAATTGCAAAATAATATTTCTGAAAAAGCATAGAAAAAAAATAAAAAGGCGGTAATCGATGTTAAACTTTCCATTGAATGACAAAACAAAAAGAGCGCAATGCCATACACCAACATCGCCAAAGCGTGCATTTCATGATAGGCAAATTGCACTTGTTGTCTTTGACGGGCAAATGCAGAAATAAACGCAAAAACAGCGCCCACTATCAAGCTGATGCCTACTATAAGTTTGATTTTTTGAAATGGGTTATGCTCCGAAATCAACAGAAAAACCCCTACAAGAATGATGATGGAACCATACAGGTAAATTGGCAGCTGTTTTTTCATGTTTGATGTGCTATATTTTGAACGAATGATGATATCGTTGCAAAAATGAGCATTGTATTTCCAGAAAAATTACACAATTAAAAGGATGTGTTGCGTAATTCATGCTTGTGGAACGTCAAAATGAGGCCTGCGCATTTCGGACTATGACAAATAGTGCCAAGTTGTATTTTCTAATCTTATTGAAATAGTATTTTGTTGACCACCACATTGTTTTGTTCGTCCGTTACTTTTACTAAATAGATCCCTCTTTGAAAATGATGAATATCCACCTTGTTTTGATTGCTTACTTTACAAATGGTTTGTCCTAAAAAATCAATGATTTCAATGTCAAAATTGATACTGTTTTGTGTAAAGTTTACATAAAGAAAATCTGTGGCAGGATTAGGTGAAATAGTGAGCGACTGAATGGCTGCTGTATTTGGTTCTGCTGCCAAACTACAATTGAGCAAGTTTATGCCTTGATGGTGCAATAAAAATTGGTGTAGCACCGACACCAACGATTCGGCAAACAACTGGCGATTTACGAAATTATCACGAACATCGGTATAATTACATTCAATCTGTAAACCGTTCACCGTGTTACCCACTGCATAGCTGGTGTGGTTTGCCGTGTTATAACCGCCACTGTAATAATTAGTGGTGGTTCCTGGAAATGGTATTTGTTGACTAGGTACCGACGGATAACCCGCATTGCCTAACAAAGTGCCTAGCGCGTTATTACCTCTTAATAATTCAGCGTGACTATATCCGTTCAAATTAGTTGAAACTAAATGTTGGATGGAACTGTAACCAATATATTGGGGGGTGTTTAAGACACTGTCGGTAAAAGCCAATTCATTGTCATATAATAAATACCCCAACTCCAGTCGCTGAATGGGATTCCCGTGACCGTGTAGATCGATATAAAGTGCTTTCCCTCCAAATTCATTTTGTGCACTGGCTTGGGCTGTGGCAATAAAATTGTTAAATTCATTCCAAGCATTTTCTGCTAATACATTCCCACAAGCCCCATCGGCCATGTTTCTGTTGCAATCCAACTTCGATCTATGTAAATTACAATAAATAATATAAGGATGACAGCCCGTAGCCGTTACAAAGGCAGCATCAATTTGCTGCGCCAATTCAATCGTATTCAAATCTGAAACGGTTACCGCACTGTTACAAGTACGATCAGGAATACCCGAAGGAAGCAGATCACCGCCATGAGGCACTGAAATAATTATAGGTAATTGTCCTGGATGGTATTCTGTATAGTTATTGGCACCAAAAATGGTTTGGGAATAGCATTTTAAACAAATAAATAAAAAGACTGCTAAGACGCTAATTTTCTGCATGTGCTAAAAATACTTATTTGATTCAAGATTATATAGGTTTTTATACAAATGCAATTTATAGTTGGCAAGTATATTATACAGGATAAAAAAAAATAAGTGATTGGTTTTATTGTTCTTCGAAGAAATCTTCATCTAGTTGTTTGACCTCGTACGTTGCTTTAATTTGTATCCCTACATTAAACTCGTGCATCAGGTCAACCAATTTATTTCCATCAAGTAATATAATTTTATGATGCGCATTTTTAGCTTTTTCAATTGCGCCAGCATCAAATAAAGAAGTTGTAACGAAGACTCCTTTATTTGTATCACCACTCATTGCTCCAATAAAATTTCTAATATCTTTTTCACGAACCTTGTTTTCACTGAATCTCTTTGCTTGAATGTAAATTTTATCCAATCCAAGTTTGTCTTCGTTTATGATCCCATCAATTCCGCCATCACCTGATTTGGAAGTTTCGATAAATTCACCATATCCCATTTTTTTGAGTAGAATTAAAATGACTTTTTCAAAATAATACGGATCGATGGTTTTTAGTTTATCCAGCAAATCATTTTTTACTTCTCTCTCAATTTGTGAAAAACCCGAATCTATTAAATCTTGTGGAGATGAATTTATAATTTCTTTAATTTCAACCTTTTCAGTATTTGATTTAGAATTTTCGTCAGAGTAAAAATTGACAATACCAGAATCTTCAACCACATTCTTTAATGATAATTGAGATTTCTGTTTTAATCCTTTTTCAGTAATTTTCACATTTCCTCTTTCTGGATAAAAAATATACCCTCCTTTTTTTAAATATGATTTTCCCCAAGCAATTCTGTTATTTACTAAGTTTTCGCCTGACTTTGTTTTTTCAAGCAATTGAATTTCTGTTAAGTCTGAAAAATATCTTTCAATTACTAATTTCTGTAAATCTCTCGTATGAATCGTTTCTCCATTACTTAATATCTCCAAAATTGGGTTGAAAGTTTCGTGAAATTTTGGTATTTCCTTGTTCATTTTCTACTTTAAAATTCTTTTTATTTTTCAATTCACAATCTTAATTGCTAAGTCCGAAATCGCCCTTACGTCATCTCTTTAGATCGAAAGATACAATGTCAAAACTCATTCGGATGATTATCAAAATGATATCCTTCGGTCTCATACTGATAGCAATCAGGTCCAAACTTTAAATTTCAAATCTTTCAAACTTTACAAACTTTCAACGTTACAAACTTTCAACTTTACAAACATGCAACATTACAAACAAGAAATCAATACCCCATTATACTCTGAATCCCCTTGAGCGGAATCACCGCCCAACGCGGTCTTGAATTCAATTCGTATCCTAATTCATACACTGCTTTTTCGAGTAAACAATAGCGCAACAAAAATTCAATTTCGTGGCTGTAGCCAATGTTCAAATTGCCTCTTTGGGCCGTTTCCACATAGGCGTCCAAAAAGATGCCGACGATGTAGTTGAACAGCAATTCGCCCGACTTGAACAAGGTTTCTTGGTCAAAAGTGTATTTGTCTTTGTTGTTAAAAATGGTGGCATAAATGGCATAATGGAATGACCTGAAAATGCCCGCTACATCTTTAAGCGGCGGCTGCTTCACTTTGCGGTCGCGGATGGTGCTTTCGGGTTCGCCTTCAAAATCCAAGATGTAAAAATCATCACCATTGACCAACACTTGCCCCAAATGATAATCGCCGTGAATGCGAATGCGTTCCGATTTCATTTTGGTCCAGTCAAAATCGACAAAATGCTTTCGGACTTGCTTTTTGTTTTCCATAAACAATTGGGCTAATTCCAGCGCCAATCCATCCAACTTGTGCAAGCTATTTTCAATGATATTTAACCGATTTTGAAACTGATACAGCATGCGGTTTTTGAGCCAAACCGTGTAATCGCCATTGTAAGTGGTGGGTGTAAAGGCCGTGTCATGAATGTCGCCACCCAACGCAATGTGCATTTCTGCCGTCCTAATGGCCATGGTTTGCACCCGTAAAAACAAACTCAAACCGACCCAATCGATGATTTCTGGTGGTAATTTTTGAATTTTCACCCGTTGAAACAAATCCAAATGGGGCAATTTGTCAATTTTAATTTTTTTGGCTTTTTGGTTTTCAAATACCACGTCAATGGCATCCAACATAAATTTCCATGCATCACCTTGGTTTGGCACCAATTCTTGCATGAGCCCCAAGGTAATGTTGCCTTCAGGTAATGCCAAATTGATGCTTCCGGTGTAGGCTGGTGTATTTTTAAAGTGCATGCGGTCCGTTAAAAACCGGCTGATTTCGTAGTCCGGATTGGTACTGACATAAATGCGGCGGAAAATTTTAAGCACATAGGCATCATTATAAATAATGGAAGTATTGCTCTGTTCCAAGCCCATAAAACGCGAGGACTTATAGCTTTTGTCCGCTAATTTGATTCCCTTGTGGAATACCAATTTGGAACTGCTGTCATCTTGCGCTTGCACGATATTTTCAAACAATAATTTTCGGAAATCTTCTTGGTGCAAAGCATCTACCAAATAGCCTTGTAAGCCATTCATCACAATGGGCGCAATGATGGTGCTGGTGTCCAATTCATCTTGCGACATAAAAGACAGCGGCATAAAATAATGCTGAAAAAAAGCTTCTTTAAAGTTGACTTCCAACAACACACCATAATAAGTGTTCTTTTTGGAAGCTATTTTAAAATGATCGACTATTTCAACATATTTAAGCGTACTGGCTTTGCCCCCATACCAACGTTTGTTGATAATGTACTGTTCTAAAATATCCGATGAAAAAACTTTGACGAATTCTGCATCATCCAACGCATTTTTCCACTCGCATTTGAATTCAAAAGGGGTACTAAACGTTTCTTGGTCTACATTTCCCATAATTATTTGTATATTTTAAATAAATGGAACGGCAAGGAAGGATGTAATTCAACAAAATTCCACTCCCGATCCCAAATATAAGTGTTTCCAGTAATCAACTCAACCACCCGAATAGGCCTGCCTTCGGCAATTCCCAACGATTGCAACGGCAATTGCACCCAAGCTTGTTTAATTTGATAAGGGTCAATGCTGCAAATCATTAAAGTTTCATCTGATTTTTCATCATCCCACTTATGATACGCAATCACCTGATCGCTGTCAGTGGCACAAAACTGGATGTTGTTGGTTTGTTGCAACGAAGCGTGTTCATGGCGCAAACGATTCAATCGGCCAATAAGCGTGGTTAATTTATTTTGGTGGTTCCAATCCCAGTGATAGATTTCATATTTCTCTGATTGGTGGTATTCTTCTTTGCCAGGCATCGGGGCAGATACCATGTATTCGTAGGCAGGGCCGTAAATTCCGACACTGGAACTCAGCGTGGCGGCTAAGAAATATTTGTGCAAATAGACGCTCTCATGTCCCGTTTGCAGGGCATAGGGTAAAATATCTGGTGTATTCGGCCAAAAATTGGGGCGGAAAAATTCTTTTTGATTGCTTTGCGTCAGTTCGGTCATGTATTCGATCAATTCGGCTTTGCTGTTGCGCCACGTAAAATAAGAATACGATTGGGTAAACCCTTGTTTGGCCAATTCATGCATTACTTTCGGTCGGGTGAATGATTCCGATAAAAATAAAATATCTGGGTGTTGTTTCTTTACCTCTTCAATGAGCCAGCCCCAGAAATAATAGGGTTTGGTATGCGGATTATCAACTCGGAAAACACGGATATTGCAGGTTTCAATCCAATACAACATCGCTGAAAGCAATTCGTCCCAAAGTGCCTTCCAGTCGGGCGTTTCAAAATAGATGGGTAGAATATCTTGGTATTTTTTAGGTGGATTTTCGGCATACTGCACCGTGCCGTCTGGACGCCATTTGAACCATTGCGGGTGTTCTTTTACATATGGATGATCGGGGGCAGCTTGCAACGCAAAATCCATGGCAATTTCAATGCCGTATTCTTGTGCTTTTTGCACCAACGATTTAAAATCATCAATGGAACCTAGCTCGGGGTGTACAGCTTTGTGACCGCCATATTGCGAACCAATACCCCAAGGAGAGCCCACATCGCCTGGTTCGGCAGCGGTGGCATTGTTTTTCCCTTTTCGGTTGACTTCGCCAATCGGATGGATGGGCGGAAAATACAAGGTATCAAAACCCATAGCAGCCACGCGGGGCAACAAAGCTTCACAATCTTTAAAAGTGCCATGTTTACCTAGCTCTTGCGCGGCAGATCTGGGGAAAAATTCGTACCAAGTGCTAAAAAGTGCTTTTTTCCGATCAACATATACACGCAGCGGATCTGATTGATTGGATAATTCGCGGGTTGGAAATTGAGTAAATAGGTTGTGTAATTCTTCTGAAAGGGCAATGGCTATTCCTTTATCATATAATTTTTCTTCTTGAAGCGCTTCAATGGCTTCCTTTAAAAAGGGTTTATGTGCAGCAGACACCTTCTTTAATATGGCTTCACAATACAACGCTCCTTCCAGCAATTCAGACCGGAGGTATTGACCATCTTTAATTTTGCGTTCGGTGCCATGTTGCCAATTTAAGGCCTGATCCACCCAACCTTCAATATAATAGGTGTAATACCCCTGATTGTTTACCACAAAACTGGCCTCCCATTCATCATTCCCCGTAGGATTCATTCTGATTTCTTGGGCTTTCTTTTCATTTTCGTGTTGAATCCACAGCGAAGCTGCTACCACATCATGGCCATCGGCAAACACATGGGCAGTTACTTCAATCGTCTGACCTACAACACGTTTAATTGGAAAAACACCACCATCTAATTGGGGTGAAACTTGTTCAATAATGACTCTAGTCTGCTTTTGCATAAAATGAAGATTAGTGGGTGAAAAAGTAAAAAAAAAAATGCGAACAACCTAATTTCCCTTTTTGAAACTTTTAAATTTGAAAATCAAGTAAAACCATCCCCTTTTGTATGGATTCATGCTTCTTTTGCGATAGACAAACAGTTGATTTTTATCGATTATCTGAAATTCAATCATAAATAAACCTATATTTGTACACTTGTTATGTCAAAGAAAAAAAACCATAAACGAACGCCATCTCCGCAGGTTCCAGCTGTAATTAAAAATACAGTATGGCTGAGTTCGTTGTTTTCAAAATCTTTAACCACCAAACTAGCGGTTTATCTGTTTTCAAAACCCATTAGACACATTAGGCCAAAGCGTGAAAACCGGCATTATCATTTAGCTTCACAAAGAAGAATTTTTATTCCTGAAATTAACAAAGAAATCCAAGTGTATCGTTGGGGCGAAAGTGACAGAAAAGCGCTATTAGTGCATGGTTGGTCAGGTCGTGGAACACAACTATATAAAATAACCGATTTATTGCTCAAGCTTGGTTACGAAGTGTGGAGTTTTGACGCGCCTGCACATGGGCAATCAGAAGGAAGTACTACCATGATGGTTGAATTTATTTCAAGTATTTTAGAAATTACACGTAAAATCGGCACTTTTGAAGTGGCTGTGGGGCATTCGCTAGGTGGCATGTCATTGTTAAACGCCGCAGCCAGAGGCTTCGAAGTAAAAAAAATGGCAGTGATTGGCAGTGGCGATGTCATTCAAGATATTATTGATCCGTTTGTCGCAGCACTAGGATTGGACGTTTCGTATGGCCAGCGTATGAAAAACCATTATGAATCAAAACTTGGGCAACCCATGTCCAATTATGATGCCAACAAGGTGGCGCCTCAAATTCCATTTCCTGTTTTGGTGATTCACGATTCTAATGATTTGGAAATTCCCGTGCAATGTGCCCAAAACATTACGGCTAGTTTGCCAAATGGCAGTTGCATCATCACAGATGGTTTGGGTCACCGCAAAATATTAGGTGATCCCGGGGTTCTTTTAAACTTGCGTGATTGGTTCACCAGTAAATAACATCCTTTTAAACCCCGCTTACCCCTCCCCTTTTAACAGGATTTTGGCTTTTCAAAATGATCAGAAAGCTACCTTTGCGCCTTGAATTAATAGCTATGAAGACTTCCTCTATTGCCTTGGCAATTTGTTTATTTTCCTTTTGTTTTTTAATGGGACAAACGCAAAGAAATAACACTGTGACAAAGGTAATACTTACCGGAAAAGTACGAGATAAGCTCGCAAAAAGTCCACTAGAATATGCCACTGTTACTTTTATTCCTGTTAATTCCCAGAAAAAACAAAAAAGCTGGGGCGTCACAGACGGTCTAGGGAATTTTTCCATCGAATTAATACCAGGTAATTACTCCATGAGCGTGGAATTTATTTCCTTTAAAACCATACAATTACCAGAAAAAACATATACCAAAAATGAAGATTTAGGGATCATCAACATGGAATCGGATGCCACTAAACTTAAGGAAGTGACTATTAAATCGGAAAAGAGCGCTGTTGAAATCAAATTAGACAAACGAATTTATAACGTATCCAAAGATTTGACAGTAAAGGGCGGTACAGCCAGCGATGTATTGGACAATGTGCCATCGGTAGCCGTTGATGTAGAAGGAAATGTGACGCTTCGGGGCAGTGACAATGTGCGTATTCTTATTAATGGCAGACCTATAAACGGAAATAGTATTAGTGATGTGTTGCGACAAATTCCTGCGGATGCCCTCGATAAAATTGAAGTAGTAACCAATCCGTCGGCCCGCTACGATGCCGAAGGAGGTTCTGGTATAATCAATATTTTACTGAAGCAAGGCAAAAACCAAGGAGTCGATGGTTCTATTTCTGTGAATACCGGTACGCCAGCCAATCACGGTTTCAATTCAAACATTAATTATAAAACGGCGCAATTTAATTTGTTTAATACGTTGGGCTATAGTTACCGCAATAGCCCAGGAAACAGCACGCTTTCAACGCAGAATTTTGACAGCAACCGCCAACCAAGCAATTTTATCCACGAACAGCACAACAACGAAAATTGGACCAAAAACTTTAATTACACCGTTGGAACCGATTGGTTTTTAACCAAATCATTGGTGTGGTCTAATGCGGTAAATTACCGCAAAAGTACAGGCGAAAATCCAGAACTGGTTAACTATACCTACTATGATGCCAATGGCAATTTCACCAATGTTAGAAATCGGACCAACGAGCAAACAAACGAATCAAATTCCATTGAATATACCAGCGCTTGGGTGCAAAAATTTGCCAAAGATGGGCATAGATTAAGCTTTGATGCCGCATTTTCAAGCAGTTTAGACAATACCCGAGCGCAAATTAGCGACACTCAGTTAGGACCTCAAAGAACAATTAACAACCAAAATCAATCGCGCAATTTTGCCCAGTTAAATTACATTTTACCCCTAGGCAATAACGGCCAATTTGAAGCGGGCTACAAAGCCGATTACAACAGACAACTGACACAATATCAGGTGGATGAATTTGATGGGTCAAACTGGATTCCAAATATAAACTTCACAAATACCGTTGAGTATTTAGAAAAGATTAATGCTGCCTTTTTGCAAGCAGGAAATAAATACAAAAAAATCAGTTTTCAGGCGGGTATCCGTTTTGAAGATAGCAACATTGATGTCAACTTATTGGGCACCAATAGTTATACCAAAAAGCACTACAACAACTTTTTCCCAAGTGCGTTGGTCTCTTATGAATTGGCCAATCAAAATACCATTAGCCTCAGTTACAGCAAAAGAATCAACCGGCCCCGTGGGCGTTTTTTGAATCCATTTTCAAATTATTCCAGCAATATTAGTATTTTTCAAGGGAACCCAAACTTAAACCCTACTTTAACTGACGCCATTGAATTGACTCATTTACAAAAGATTGGGGCAGTTACCTTGACTTCTTCTGCCTATTATAATTTTACCCAAAATTCATTTCAACCTGTTCGGACTGTAAAGGAAATTTTACCTGACGGAACACCTGTTATTTTAACGACGCCTATTAATTTGGCCAATGAATACCGAATGGGACTTGATGTTACTTGTAATTATGCACCCTATAAATGGTGGAAAATCAATGGAAACGTCAATGTTTTTAGAAATGAAATAAAGGGAGATTATAACTATACGTATTTTGACCCGATCCAAAATCAAAATGTAAACATCTATCAGAATTTAAATTTTCAAACATTTAGTTGGTTCAGTCGAATCAACTCAAAAATTACGCTGCCTTATGGCATTGATTGGCAAACGAATATCTCTTACAATGCCCCGCAAAAAAATGCGCAAGGGACCTCAAAAGGGGTATTGTCAGCCAATTTGGCTTTTAGCAAAGATTTGCTGAAAGACCGTGCTACTTTGTCATTGTCGGTCAATGATGTATTCAATACCCGCAAAAGACTCATGATTGTGGATGTGCCTAGCACCTATTCTGACATCGCCATGCAATGGCGGGTGCGACAAATCACATTGACTTTTACATATCGTTTTAACAAACAAAAAACAGACAAAGAGCGCGATAAAAAACCTCGAACAGGAGGTCAAGATGGAAATGACGCAGATTTTCCAGGATAAAAAATAGGCATCAGGAAATGTTATTTTCTGATGCCTATTTCATTTTCAATTGAAAGGTTTACAAACTAAAATCTTTTCGGATTTCTTTCATTGCCTTATGAATATGCTGTTCTACAGATTGAAATACTGTTTTAATTTCTTTCCGTTTTCCTTGGCGTTTGGCCCAATCTTCAATTAGCAAAATTTCTTCATAGGTCATATTCATGCCCAATAAATCAATGGTCGGCTTAATTTTATGAGCAAAACTGTGGGCTTCGGCATACTCCTTTTGTTCAATGGCATTATTTAAATGAACCAAATCTTCCGGTACTTCTGTCAAAAACAACTGAAGTATTTGAATTACAAAATCATCATCGTCCTCTGATAACGCATGTACTTTCGCTAAGTTATAATAAATTGCCATTACCTAATTGTTACTTTAAACATTCGTTGTTGTTCCAAAAACCCTTCAAGTATGTCACCATTTTTAACGGCAGCCACCCCACTAGGCGTTCCAGTGAATAGCAAATCCCCAATTTTAAGTGTAAAGTATTTTGAAGCCTCCGCAATGAGTTCGTCTACAGACCAAATCATAGAAGCCGTATTCCCTTTTTGCACCATCCTTTGGGAATTATGTAATTCAAAGTTACAGTTTTCTACAGATTCTATCGCATTTTTTGAAATAAATTTACCTACCACAGCCGAATGATCAAATGCCTTTGCACGTTCCCAAGGGTGACCTGCTGCTTTTAATTTATCTTGTACATCACGGGCCGTAAAATCAATGCCGACGGTAATTTCGTCGTAATATTTATGGGCAAATTGTTTTTCGATGTACTTCCCTACCCTATTGATTTTGACGACCAATTCAATTTCGTGTTGCAGATTTTGGCTCCATTCTGGAATATAAAAATGGTTGTTTTTGGGTAATAAAGCGGAGTCAGGTTTCAAAAACAACAAGGGTTCAGTGGGGCGCTCATTTTTTAATTCGTCCACATGATCCACATAATTGCGTCCTACACAAATAATTTTCATCTTAACAAAAAAATAAATTACAACTTTGTGTTCAATTTTCGGAGTTTAATTCCCGTCAGTACTTTTTTGGTATACAATGGAAAATCAGCTTGTTGCATCCAACCAAAATAACCTGGTTCTTTGTCAAAAACGTCGTCAACCCGTGCACCTTTGTGTTTACCGAATGTAAATATTTCTCGGTTTTCTTCGTCATAAGCAATAAAACCTGCAAAATCAACAGCGCGTTTGCGCGTTGTGAAAACGGATAATTCCTTTACATCTGTTGGTAAATCTTCGTAGCGTTCCAATTGGGCCAATAACACCTCGCAAGTCGCGTCAGTGTCAGCTTCTGCTCCGTGAGCGCCTTCTAGTATTTGTCCACAATAAAATTTGTAAGCTGCAGTTAAGGTGCGTTCTTCTTTTTTATGGAAGATGGTTTGCACATCAACAGAAACTCGGTTTTTCATGTCAAAATCAACACCAGCACGGAGCATTTCTTCGGCCAAAAGCGGAATATCAAACCGATCTGAATTAAAACCAGCTAAATCAGCCTCTTTTATCATTTGATGAATGGAGGTAGCTAATTGATCAAAAGTAGGCTCATTGGCCACTTTTTCGTTGGTAATGCCATGAATTTGCGAGGCCTGTAATGGAATCGGCACACCTGGATTCACCAACCATGTACGGCTTTCTCGGTTGCCATTTGGATACAGTTTCAATACCGAAATTTCAACAATTCGGTCGCGGGCCACATCGGTTCCCGTCGTTTCCAAATCAAAAAAACACAGTGGGCGGTGCAATTGTAAGCGCATAAAATAATTTTAGAAGCGCAAAGATAGGTAGGGAACCAACAAAACGTTGCTTGGCATCGATGAAATGCATATCTTTTGCTATTTAAGCACGAAATCGATTGCGAAATGCATCTAAAACTTGTGGCCTAATAACTTTTTCCTATTTTTACGCCCATGAATATACAAGGAAAACTAGTCATTATAGGTGGCGCTGTTGACAAAGGCAGTTTCACTGAAAGCAATTTCGATAAGAACGTAGAAAATAACTTGAACTTTTTTGAAAAAGGGATTTTAAAACGGATCTTAACTGAATCAAAAAACCAATTGGACTCGCGCATTGAAGTCATTACTACGGCTTCAAAAGTTCCCCGCGAGGTGGGCCCTGAGTATGCACGCGCTTTTGAATATTTGAATGCGAAGAACGTGGATGTACTTTCCATTGAACGCCGCGAGCAAGCTTCGGACCCCGAAATTTTAGACCGATTAAAACACGCTGATATTGTGATGTTTACAGGTGGAGACCAATTGCGTCTCACCTCTATATTAGGTGGTTCGCCATTTCATGATTTGCTGTTGCATAAATACCACCACGAAGAATTTATTTATGCGGGCACTTCTGCTGGAGCTGCCGCTGCCTCAAACAACATGATTTATCAGGGAAGCAGCAGCGAAGCCATGTTAAAGGGCGAAGTAAAAATTACCAGTGGCCTTGGACTCATTGACGATGTTATTATAGATACGCATTTTGTACAACGTGGCCGCATTGGTCGTTTGTTTCAGGCTGTCGTGGGCAATCCGAAAACATTGGGTATTGGCTTGGGAGAAGATACTGGTTTGCTCATCAAAAACAACCAACACATGGAAGCCATTGGCTCAGGTTTGGTGATTTTAGTAGATGGCCGTGAAATTAAAGATACCAACCTGACACAAGTTGAATTGGGCCAACCGATATCCATCAATCATTTGGTAACGCATGTGATGAGCCAGTATGACGCCTTTGATTTGTCAACTTTTAAAATGACCATTCATTCATCACAATACGCGCAATAACCGATGAAAGTAATTATTCACGGCGGTTTTTTCTCGGAATCAAACACCGATGCAGCCACCAAAAAAGCCAAGCAAGATGCCATGTGCTTCATTGCAAGAGAATCTTTTGAGTATTTGCAAAGTCATACTGCTGTAGAAACGGTTGTTTATGCCACTTCATTACTCGAAGACAATCCATTGTTTAATGCGGGCATCGGATCGCAAATTCAAGCGGATGGCGTCATTCGGATGAGCGCTGCTTTAATGGATGGGGTCAGTAAAAAAATGAGTGGGGTCATAAACATTGAAGCGGTTAAAAATCCGATTCAGGTGGCCCTTGTGTTGCAACAAGAAGATGACCGCATTTTGGGCGGATCTGGTGCCACCAATTATGCCCGTAAAAATGGATTCGAGTCATTTTCTACTGAAATCCCACAACGCAGAACTGAATTTGAAGCCAAATTAAAAGCAACTGGTACCGGAACCGTGGGTTGTGTGGCCTTGGACCGTGAAGGCCGATTGGCTGCTGCCACTTCTACTGGTGGCAAAGGTTTTGAAATTCCGGGCAGAATTTCTGATTCCGCGACAGTAGCCGGAAATTATGTCAATGAGTTTTGTGGTGTCAGCCTCACCGGCGTTGGAGAAGACATAGTCAGCGGCGCCGTTGCGGCCAAAATTGTCACCCGGGTCACCGATGGCATGACATTGGCCCAAGCTTTTGAAAAAACATTTGACGAACTGAAACCATTTGACGGATTTGCAGGCGCCATCGCCATTGACAAAAACGGCCAAGTTTTTCACCAAGATTCACACCCAAAAATGGTATATGCCGCTTATGATGGCAGTCATTTTGACTTTTTTGATTAAATAAAAATGGCTGTAACCGAAACCATTGAATTAATCTGGGATTTCCGAGGCCCAGAAGCCCAATCATTTGCGCAACACCACGCCAAACACCTGCAAGAGTTTATGATCGCCGAAAAGCGAGCCATTCCATGCGGTTTTCGCGTCATTGATGAAAATTATGCACTCGCCTATATTCAGGTTCCTGCTAGTGATATGCTTTTTTACCGAGATCGGTTGAAGCCGCAGCGAGGGAATTATGTTTAAAGTTGAGAGTTTGTAAAGTTGAAGGTCTGTAAAGTTGATTAATTGAAAGATTGGAGGATTAAAAGATTTGATCCAGATAGTTACCGGGATGAGATTTGATCAAGCCGTTTTTAATTATTGTAATTTATTATTCAATATTTTTCAAAATTTACTTTGTTTTTACTAATAAATGTAAAGTCGTCGGAACCGTTATAAATGATGATTTCTGCTTCGGTATTGCTATAAAATGGAAGCTTAATTTTATTTTTGAAATAAATGCAACCATATAAGTGACCAGGTTTCGTATGCGCGTATTTACCTCCACAATAATAGGTTTTTAAATCACTTGTAAATGATTTCTGTTGGAGAAGATTGAGGATTTTTCTTCCATTCCAGTTCGCTAACTCAATTTTCTCAATACTGTCAAGAGGAAAATATGCTGATAATTTTTCGCCTTTTTTATATTCTATAAAGTCCTTGTTTCCAATTGAAACAAGGATAGTCAATATTAGTAAAAATGTTTTCATTTATTTCCTTTACAGTTATTTTTTAAACTTCTTTATAATTATCAATTATTCCATTTCTTCTCATCAAAACCTTAAAAGTAATCAAAATCATTTTGATCTTGATAAAAATATGATCCCGTTACAACTTTCAACTTTCCCACTTTCAACTAAAAAAAGACTTTCACATTTCACTTTCGACTTTCGACTTTCGACTTTTGACTTTCGACTTTCAACATTCCCACTTTCAACATGCCCACTTTCAACTTTCCTACTTTCAACTTTCCCACTTTCAACTAAAAAAAGACTTTCGACTTTAGGCTTTAGACTTTCGACTTATATTATCTTTGAATATGAAATTCAATGATCTTGCATCCGTTTCTGCGAGGTATAAGCCCATGCTTGCCCATACTCATAAAAACCTACAAGGACATGCTTTGCTTATTGGGGGGAGTGCTGGTAAAATGGGGGCTATTGCATTGGCAGCGATGGCAGCGATGCGGTCGGGTTGTGGCAAGGTAACGACCTATATTCCCATAAGTGGAAATACCATGATACAGACTGTGATGCCCGAAGTCATGAGCTTGTTTGACGAAAATGAGCAGCATTTCACGCAATTTCCAGCAGCAACTTCTTATCAAGCGGTGGGGATTGGACCAGGATTGGGAACACATTCATCTACCGTAAAAGCTTTTAACAGCTGGCCGTTTCCCAATAAATTAGTGATTGACGCAGATGCCCTTCACCTTTTGGCAGACCGTCCGACATTATGGGCACAATTGACCACTGAAACCCTACTTACACCTCATGCGGGCGAATGGGAATATCTAAGTGGCATTTCAGCAAATGCCGATGATTACTTGCATACATCTCAATTATGGGTGCAGCAGCATCCCTGTATTTTGGTCCTGAAAGGCGCGCCAACTCACATTATTACACCCACCGAAATCATTGAAAGCACCACGGGTCATTGTGGCCAAGCCACCGCAGGTTCGGGTGATACTTTAACGGGCGTGCTCACTAGTTTATTGGCGCAAGGCTACTCCCCTATTGATGCCGCTTGTTTGGGTGTATTCATCCATGGAAGGGCAGCCGAATTGGCCCTTGCTGAACAATCAACCGAGAGTTTTGTTGCGTCTGATGGCATTAAATATTTTGGGCAAGTGTTTAAGGAGATTGGGGCTTCTGTTTAAAGTCGAAAGACTTTGGTTTCAAGTTTCAGGTTTCAGGTTTCAAGTTTCAGGTTTCAAGTTTCAGGTTTCAGGTTTCAGGTTTTCCTTCGGACCGTTCGCCCCTTCGGGTCTCGGGTCAGGTTTCAAGTTTCCAGTTTCCAGTTTTCCTTCGGACCGTTCGCCCCTTCGGGTCTCGGGTCAGGTTTCAAGTTTTAGGTTTCAGGTTTGTCAAATATTGAAAGAAGGCAATAGTAGGGACAGCTCAACGGCTGTCCTTGTTGTTTAAAATGGAATGGTATATTGTAAAAAGGTGAAATAGTATTCATTTTATTTTCAATCAATGTTTACTGTTCTGCGAAGCATAACTGTTGCGGCCCGCATATTTTGAAGTGCTTTAAACTTTTTTCAATTGGCTGCAAAATGGTCTTTTCGCCCCATATTTCAGTTTTTTTTTACTCCGTAGCGCTGCTATGCAGTGTAAAAAAGCTAAAATCTGGAACAAAAACCCTCATTTTTCGCTGCAATCAAAAAAGTTTAAACCACTTCATGTCATAGGTTTTTCAAGCCGGCAAAAATCCTGAAGCCTATGATATATAGAGGAGGACTTCCAGTGGAAGTCCGGGACAAGATTGCTTTTGAATTAAATTATTGAATTTTTAGGAAGTTGTTTTTAGAAAAAGGGATTTTCGGCTTGAAACATCACCACTAAAAACCATTTTGCGCAGCAAACACAATTAAAGAAAAGGTGATTCAAGCTGACCAATAAAAAACAATATAAAAGGCAGCTTACATCACCACTAAAAACCATTTTGCGCAGCAAACACAATTAAAGAAAAGGTGATTCAACCTGACCATTAAAAAACAATAAAAAAGAACAGGTTACATCACCACTAAAGACGAGTTTGCGAAGCAAACACAATTAAAGAAAAGGTGATTCAAGCTCACCATTAAAAAACAATATAAAAGGGAGCTTAAACTGGTTTTGCCAAAGGCAAAAATGACCTTTTATGCGGGCCAAAAAGGCCTTTTCTTTTGGTTCGTTTTCTTTGGGCCAGTAAATAAAATGAACAAATTTCTTGTAACAGAAATAGGTCCGACCAAAACTAAAAGTTCTTCTGAAAAGGATTTTTAATCTAGCCAATCAATGATAAGGTTTCTGCGAAGCTTAACTGTTGCGGCCCGCATTTATCGAAGTGCCCTATACTTTCTGCTATTGGTTGTAAAATGGGCTATTGCTCCAAGTCATTTCTATAATTCGGATAAGTACAGGAAAGTATAGGCCACTTCGTTGGCATAGGTTTTCAAGCCGGCAAAATTTCTGAATCCTTGGAGGAAATTTCGGCTTGTAACATCACCACTAAAGCCGAGTTTGCGAAGCAAACACAATTAAAGAAAAGGTGATTCAAGCTCACCATTAAAAAACAATAAAAAAGGGAGCTTAAACTGGTTTTGCCAAAGGCAAAAATGACATTTATGCGGGCCAAAAAGGCCCTTTCTTTTGGTTCGTTTTCTTTGGGCCAGCAAAGAAAATGAACAAAATCGTGAATCAATAGAAAAACTTCAGACAGAAACCAACAGGTCTTATGGAAAGCAATCAATTAAGCACAAAATGCTATTGGCGAACGCAGGCAAAAATGACCTTTTATGCGGGCCAAAGAGGCCTTTTCTTTTGGTTCGTTTTCTTTGGGCCAGCAAAGAAAATGAACAAAGGTCTTTCAACAGAAATACGTCATGCAAAAAACAAAAGTTCTCATGAAAATCAATTTTCACCGATGAAAAAAATAAAAGTTGTATTTCAATATAAAATCATTCAAAATCTCAAATTTATATAATACAACAAAAGCGGCACTAAGGCCGCTTTTGAAGTGAAAGTGATTTAAACTTTTTTTCAATATTTTTCGCTTCAATCAAAAAAGTTCAAACCAATTCATTAACAACAACTATTTAATTTCGATTTTTGATTTAATGGAAATGATTATTCTTTGATTACTTTAAACACTTTACTACCTGAGCTGCTGGTTACTTTTACAAAATAAAGTCCCGTTGGCTGGCCGCTCATATTGGCTGTCGTGCTTAAACCTGATAAAGTTTCTGTTTGCAATTGTCGCCCTTGGCCATCATATAATGTATATGATAACAAATCAGATTGGGCATTAAACTGAATGATTCCTTTGGTTGGATTTGGGCTCAGTACAATTAATTCATCGCGGGTTATTACGCCTCTGTCTAAAGTTTCAAAGGTAGTTACTGCCAAATTGGTAATGACCGGGAAATTATAATCAAAGTAAATCCCCGCGCGGCGTTGTACCGCATCACCATTACCTAAACCATTGTTTGAACGTACTTTAAGCAACACATTTCCATGTCCGCCCGAATCCAAATTGATGGTAGGGAAAAATACTTCTAAACGGTTATCTACCACTCGTGTTACTGCTGGATGTGAGGTGTTTAATACTTGAATGGAATTAACATCAAATTCAATGGGGTCAAATTCGGTTGACACCGTAATAAAACTGGTGGGTGCCGTTCCCGTATTTTCAAAGTTAATCACATAGTGCAAATAATCCCCCACATAAACCGGGTCTAAGGAACTTCCTTCAAGGCAAATTACATTGTTAGGGTCATAAGAACCAACCACCACATTCTGTTGTGTCCATTGGTTGTCAGCAGGGGTTTCATCAGGACCCGAGTTAACAGTTGCAGCTGTAAAAACCAATAAATCTCCTATGTTAACTGCTTGCGCTTCTTGTGGTGTGTGCACCTGAAAAATCAAATCAATTTCACGGTTTTCAAAGGGCTGTAATCCTGAATAGGTCCATCTCAATTGCCCTGTACTGTTAAAAGTTGGTGCCAAAGAGGCGGTCAAAAAGTTAACCATTGCACTGTCGTAATTCAATGAAACGGTTCCACTACCCGTTTGATTGCCTTTGTTTTTAATCACCAAACGGTACCAAGTTTCAAAGCCTGGGCGTGCTGGCCACATCGGCGCAATCACTATTTCAATATCAGGATGATAACCATTTGGCGTTAAACAGAAATTTCGGGTAGCTGTATTCGACGAGGTATCTGTAAAAATAACGGCTGAGCTTGTTGGATTGGACACAAACCACGTCGCGTTTTCTAGGTATGGATTTACCGTAATAGTACCCGCACCTGTGTAAAATGAATAAGTTGAAGCAGCATTCGTAAAACCAATTGCTGTTGAAGTACCACTCGGATTGGCTTCACTCAATGCCATTCTAATAAGTGGTTGCATATCATCGTTGGCATCACAGCCATTGCCATTAAAATCGTAACGCACCCAACCAGTAACCGTATTGTAGCTGCCGCCAGGGGTGGTGGTACAATAAGAAGTCAACACAATTTGGTTGTTATTTATCGAATTAAGCATGGTTTGCACAGCGCTCATTTGCTCCTGATCTACACAGATATATCGCAATGTAGTAGTATTAATGACATCGGTAAATACAATGGTTTCATTACTGCCATTTTTCAGAAACAAACTAACCATTTGGGTTTGCCCAAAACTTAAATTGGTTAATTGTGAATTCGATGAGGCATCAAGCGTGGTCAATGGATTGCTACTCACATAAAGAGTTGTTAAAGCTGGTAAACCACTTAAGTTTATTGTACTAATTTGATTGTTTTGTGCGTACAAAGTAGTTAGGGAATTCATTGTATCCAATTGGAGTAAAGTCAATGCATTTTGGGTTAAATATAAATCAGTTAAACCTACCGTGCCACTTGCATTAAACGATGTTAATTGATTGTTACTCAAATCCAAAATACGCAGTCCTGGCAGTAAATAATACCAAGTTGCTAACAAGTTGTTTGAGAAATACAAGTTTTGCAACGATGGTACATTATCTAATATTAAATTGCTGATTAAATTATTACTGGCTTTAACTAAATACAAACCTGTAATATCTACAGCCTGTAAACTGTGCAATTGGTTATCGGCACAATCCAACGTTTGCAAACTCGTTAAACCTGTTACAGTCAAACTCGTCAAGGCATTATTTTGGCAATGCAATTCTTGCAAATGAACCAAGCCATTTAAGGGCAAATAATTAATTTGATTTAAATGACAGGCCAACGAGGTTAAATTGATAAAATGTTGCACCCCTTCCATGGAAACGATGTTTGCTTGAATCACCAGCAAACGCTGCACCAATAAAGCCTCAGCATATTGAATTTCGCCGTCGTGATTTACATCAATCGTAATAAAACTCGATCCATTCATGGCAATTTGGTTATTCGGATTGGCCGCCACCAATTGGGCTTTAAAATTGGCATCAGGAATATAAATCACTGATGGATCAAGCGCTCTGATTGAAAATGAGTTCGTTGGCACACATATGTTAGCCCCACTGGAAAAAATACGGGCATAAATGGTCTGCGGGTTGCTTGTATTAGTGAAACTTGTTGGATTCGCAATCGCATTCGTCTGATTGCTTGCATTTGCTTGCGTCAAATAATATTGCACTGTACAATTGGCTTGGTTGCCAATGATGCCTGCCGATTGGGCAGTCAAATCAAAATTGGCCACCCCATTGAATGGCGTATCAGTTACAGCTAACTCAGGGACATCATTGGCTACTATCCCATTTTCAATGGTAATTACCGATGGCGTATAACTTAATTGATTCACACAACTACCAGAAGCTACAGACAGCAAATTAACAACATAAGTACCGGCCGCTGTGGTCGGAAAAGGTACAATGGCCATCATGGTCCCTGGTGTTGAACTTACAGTCGATGCTATTCCATTGATGTCGTAAGTAAAGGTAAAAGGTGGGGTTCCGCTAGTACCTACTATGGTGAGTTGTACATTCTGAGAATTCACACAAGCAGTAGTTGCACTTACATTCATCATGGCGTTGGGCAATGAACCCACCATCACAGTAACCGACGCGGTCTGCGGACTAGAACAGTAAGCCCCATCATTGGTGGAGGCCGCATTGCTCACCGCCACCGTAAAAGGCCCAGTTGCATCGGTTGGAATAGGAATAATAAAATAATTCAATTGCGTAGTAGTTGCCGTCATTGGTGATCCATTGATGTTATAATCAAAGATAACAGTCGGAGATACGTTGGCCGCAGACACAGTCAAAAAGGCTTGTTCTCCAATGCAAGCCGTGTTTTGGCCTGTGATGGTCACTACCGGATTTGCATTCAATTTGAGTACAACTTCTTGGTATGAAGAATTCTGTGTAAGGTCTTCTATTCGCGCAATTACTGTTGTACTGTTTCCGGTATACCAATTATTTGGAATCATATTGGTAAAACTGGTCGCATCTGCATAGGTGGGAAAATAGTGAACAACATACGAGCTAGGATTTGCATTCCCTAAAATTTCAGCTGTTTTGGTATTCAAATCAAAAGCTTCCACCTGATCGTTGTTGGTATCGCATAGGACATAAGGGGTGGGCACTTGCAAGGTGACCGCATTTACCACCAACTCAAAAGAAGTGATGGAAAAACAACCAGTACTGGCATTTACTTCTCTGGCCCAAATGGTTTGGTGATACGGGACGGTGTTGATAAAACTTGTCGGATTTGCAATCGGATTCGCATTATTCATCGCAGCTTCCCAGTCAGTAAAATAATAAACAAGGGTATTAGAAACACCAAAGGTGATTTCATTGTCTTTTGAAGTTAAATCAACCGCAGTGATCCCGCTACCACTGTTTTGTACCACAGATAATGGTGTAACATTTGGATTTACATAAGGCGCTAAATTCACACGCAACTGTTGCGTCCCAACAGCATACTCCCCTATTGCATTGGACACCCTAAAATAGATGTTCTGCGCTACAGGAACAGTGTTTTGATAAATCAAATTTGCCAATGGATTAGCACCTGTTTGTGCATCGGCCACCGTTTGATAGAAACTGACGTCGTACGCATTATTGGGGCTACTAGCAGGCGAAGTAGCATTTAAGATCAATGGGATTTGAAATGATAAATTAAAATTACTAAATCCGTCAGTGTCGGTATCACACACCTCGTAGGGCGGTAAACTAGTCACCGTAATTTGCGCTTGCATTCCACCGTAACAGAGGAGGAAAAAGAGTAAAAGTCGTTTCATGTTGTTGGTTTTTAAGATTCGTTTTTTGATTAATGTGATGTAAATGTAAGTTGCTTAAATAAATTTATTTTGGGTAAATGAGTAAGTGTCCTTTCTCGTTTAGAATTTGTCAATAGCCTCGGTTGAGCCAATCTTGAATCCGTTCTTTTTTGCGTTGCGACACCGGAATATGCGCCCCATCGGTCATGACCAAGTAGCCGCCTTCTTTCTTGATATACGATTTGACATAAGCCCCATTGACCAAATGCGACTGGTGCACGCGTTCAAATCCGTGTTCACTTAACAGGTCATCGTATTCTTTCAGTGTTTTAGAAATGAGCACTGGTTTGTGACCCTTAATGTAAAACACCGTATAATTGTCTTCGCTTTCACAACGCATAATATCGGCTACTTCAAACAAATGCATGCCATCAGAATTGGTCAGGGCAATGCGTTTAAAGGAATCGTTGCGTTTGCGCATGTTTTCAAGCAGCAAATCGATGTGTGCAAAACTGTGTTGTTGAATCACCAATTGACGTAATTTGATTAGCACCGCTTGCAATTCGTCTGGATCAATGGGCTTGAGCAAATAATCGAGTGCGCTAAAACGAAAGGCTTTTAAAGCGTATTGTTCATGCGCCGTAATAAAAATCACTTGCGAAGTGAGCGCCCCAAATTGCTGTTGATAATTTTCGAGCAAATCAAAACCGGTTCCGTCCGTTAGGTGGATATCTAAAAAAACCACCTGCGGTTGATATTGTTGCAACACAGCCAAGCCCGTTGCGACGCTGTCGGCTTCCGCAACTACTTGCATGTCTGGCGCATAACGTTCGAGCAGCATTTTAAAGCCTTCGCGTAAATGAACATCGTCTTCTATTAATATGGCGGGTACTTTTGTCATTATTGTATGGGTAATTGTAATACAATGCGGGTGCCTAATACATGTCCATTTTCGGTCATTTCAGACGCTTCCAAATGAGCGGCAATTCCAGTTTTTGCGGTGATCATTTCCAATCGTTTGCGTAAAATATCCAAAGCCATCGATTTGTGCGCAGCCATCGATTGTTTTTTCTGCTGCTGTGAAAAATGCAAACCAACGCCATTGTCGGTAATTTCACAGATCAATAGTGGGCCTTCGACACTAAATTTCAACAAAATAAGTCCTTGTCCTCCTTTTGGAATGACCCCATGAACAATCGCATTTTCTACTAAGGGTTGAATCATTAAAGGCGGAATGCCCATGTCGTCTTCCACTTCGGATGCCACCACAATTTCAAAATCAAACTTACGGTGAAAGCGCAATTGCTCCAATTCTAGGTAGTTTTGTAGGCTTTCCAGTTCTTTGCTAATCGGAATAATGGCCTCTTTCGAATATTCTAACGTGAGCCGCATGAGTTTTGAAAATTTAGCCAAATATTTGATAGCCGAATCAGTGCCATTTTGCACGATGAAACTAGATATCGATCCCAAACAATTAAACACAAAATGCGGGTTCATTTGCAGATGCAAAGCTTTTTGCTCATATTCGGCCAATTCTTTTTGCAAAGTCAGTGTTTTTTTGAGCTGGTGCCGGTTAAATAACACAAAAACGAGCCCGATGCTGAGCAACAATGCCACCACCACAAAAATGAAGAGTTGTTGGTGCTGTTTGTCTTGCTCTTGCCAACGGATTTGCTGTTTTTCTTGTTCCTTTTTGGTGACTGCCTCCCGTTTTTCAAAGGCCTCATTCAATTCGGTTTGTATGCCCAAACGCATGTTTTCTTGGTTGTTCAAGCTGTCTTTGGCCACATTAAACGCCTTATAATGCAGCATGGCATTGTCTAAATCGCCTTTCAATTCAAACCATTCTGCTAGTTTTTCTTCGGCTAATTTTTGTTGCTCCCAAACACCCAAGGTACGAGCTAGCTGCAAAGAATGTTGCGCCTTTTGAATGGCTTGATCCCAATTTTTATTGAACGCATAACAATTCGCCATGATTAAATCGGTGTCGGCTTGGCCAAATTTATCATCAATAGAGGCAAACTGTTGTAAAGCACTTTGGGCCCTTTTCAAGGCCTCAAATGGCTGTTTTTGTTGTAATGCCAATAATGCCTGGTTGTTAAATAATTCACCCAATCCGCGGGCATCTGGAAATTTCGTGAATAATTGAACAGCCAACCCATAATATCGGGCTGCTTGCTGGTATTGATTCATGTGCGCATAAGCCTTACCAATATTGGTGCACATGCTGGGCTGCGACGGATCGGAGCTGTTTTTTAAATCTTCAAGCGCTTGCACAAAATATGGCAAAGCCTTGGCTGGGCTATTTAATGACAAATAAACAACCCCAATATTATTGCTAACCCGTGCCGACTTTTCGTTGTTTTTCAGCTGTTGGTAAATGTGTAATGATTTTAAATGGAAACCCAAAGCACGGGCGTAATTGCTTTGTTCCGAAAAAATGATTCCCATGCTGCCCCATGCACGCGCAGAACCCAGCATCGCTTCTTTTTTCTCTGCGCCACTTAACCGATCAACCACGCCTTCAAACTGGTCTTTGGCCGATTCCATGCAGGTTAAAGCTTCGGGGTAATTTCCTTGAATGATGGCTGCATTTCCTTTAAAAATAAGGGCATTCCCCATTGAAATGGGGTCTTGAATACGCTGGGCAATCAAATAAGCCAATTGCGCATAATGACGCGTTCTCTTGGGTGCCAATCCCTGACATTGTTCGGCCAACTGTAAAGCAAGCTTGAGTTTGATGGGGTCGTGTGGTTGCTTTTGCCACTGTTGATACAAAGTGAGTGTATCCTGGGCCTGAACGGACATGCCAATAAAGAACCCAATTAATAGTATATAAATGCTTTTCATACCTGTTTGGAGTTTGTATAACTCAAAACAAAGATATCAATTCCATGTGGGCGCACTTCAGTAGATGAGTATTTGCCAGGAATGACTGAGAATTTGATTTTTTACCAAGTCAATGACACCTGTAGTGTATGTTGTCCATTCAATTCTTTTTCATGTAAAAATGAATTGGATTGGGGTTGATACACATACTCATTGGCCCATGCTTGGTGGTTTTCGGCCAATTGTTCAAGTGCATCACAGACCGATTTTATTTCAGCGTTGGTGGTTGTTGGGTGAATGGAAAGTCTGATCCAACCTGGCTTTTTGATCAAATCGCCCGCCGAAATTTGACAAACCAAATTGCGAGAGGTTTCTTGGTCTACATGCAATAAGAAATGTCCATAAGTACCAGCACAACTGCACCCACCTCTGGTTTGAATACCAAAGCGGTCATTGAGCAATCGGACGCCTAAATTGTAATGTAGGTCGGCAATGTAAAATGAAAACACGCCCAATCGGTCGCGGTGTTGCTCGGCCAAAATAACCAAATTTGGAATGACTTCGAGGCGTTGAAATATATAGTCGATCAATTCGTGTTCACGGGCCAAGATGGCCTTCACGGTCATTTGTTCTTTTAAATGAATGGCCAAAGCGGTTTTTATTACTTGCAAAAAACCGGGCGTTCCACCGTCTTCACGGTCTTCAATATTTTCGATGTATTGATGCTCTCCCCAAGGATTGGTCCAACTTACGGTGCCTCCCCCAGGGCAATCGGGTACATTATTCTGATATAATTTATTGGAAAAAACCAGCACACCCGAAGTACCAGGTCCACCTAAAAACTTATGAGGCGAAAAAAAGATGGCATCCAAACTACAATCAGCATCTGCCGGATGCATGTCAATGTCCACATAAGGACCTGAACAGGCAAAGTCAACAAAACAAACACCACCATGGGCATGCATTAATTTGGCTACTTCATAGTAAGGCGTTTTAATACCCGTTACATTGGAACAAGAGGTAATGGAAGCCATTTTAAACACCCGATCTTCATATTTGGGCAACAAAGCAGCAAAAGAATCGACACACAACAAACCATCGGCCGTTGAAGGAATAATCACGACATCGGCGGTGGTTTCAAGCCAAGAAGTTTGGTTTGAATGGTGCTCCATGTGCGAAATAAAAACCACAGGGCGCATGGAATCAGGAATGTTGGTGTAGGGTTTTAGGTTTTCAGGAATACGCAAACCTAAAATGCGTTGAAATTTGTTTACCACACCAGTCATTCCGGTGCCATCCGTGATTAAAACATCTGATTCAGAAGCGTTTACGTGTTTTTTTATCTTTTGACGTGCTTCATGATAAGCCCGCGTCATAGTGGTTCCAGTTACCGTAGTTTCGGTATGTGTATTGGCTACAAAGGGTCCAAATTCATGACTGATTTTATGTTCAATGGGTCCATACAAACGGCCACTCGCGGTCCAATCGGTATATACAATTTGTTGCATCCCAAAGGGGCTTTCAAATACCTGATTGATGCCAATAATTTGATCCCTAAAAGGTTTAAAATAAGATTCCCATTGGGTGTCTGGCAACACTACTGAAGCGGTCTGAGTTGGGTGCATATCAAAGGTTTGACGCAAATATAACGATAAAATTAAGTACTCCCGCTGGTTTACAAATCCATCGCAGCACAAATAAATGCCACACGTTCGTCAACAGTCCCTTTGGGTACTACAATTAAATCGTAGCCATAATGCGAATAGGTTTCTTGTAAATGGGAATAAATAAGGGTTGCTTGGTCGAAATTTTCGTACCGCTCCGAATCACTGGTGTAAATGTCTTCCCAAGGTGGAAGCACAAATATTTTATGATAGACCAACTCTTTACAAGCTTGGTCGAAAAAAGGCGGATAACTATCGCCGATATAGTGCATGTAAGCCAAAATATCTGGCACACCCCGATCAATAAAAACAATAGGAGCGGAATCATGTAAAGCATGGTGGTATTGTTTTTTTCGGCCTTCTAGTAATAATTCACTAAACAATAAGGGCTTCTCTAAAAACAATTGCTCAAAACCTTGGTTTCGGGCCTCAAGGGTAATTTCACGTGAAATCTCAGGCAAACAAACATGTCCTTTGGCCATCAATCCTTCAATGATAGTGGTTTTTCCGGTACCGGGGCCACCGGTGATGATTACGATAGAACGGGCCAAGGCTTAAAAAATTGAACGCAAATGTAGGGAAACTTTCTCTGATTTTGGGGTGAATAATTGTTAAAGAATTAAATCTTATTAACGATTTATTCGAGAATTTGGATATTAATATTGAAAAATTGAAAGATTAAAAAATTGAAGGATTGAAAGATTTGAGATTTGACAAAATTGAAACTTGACAAACTTGAAACTTGACCCGAGGCCAAAGACAGAACGGTGCATTTGATAATAAAAGGAAGAAGCCATTGTGCTTCAGGTGCACAAACATTAGCTTGTGAAAATACTTAGACGAAAGTTTCCTTGGTGTCCAGTGCACTTCAGGAAAGCGAACTTCAGTTCGCAAATAAAAAAACAATTACTCCGACCGAGCTTTACCTCGCCTCAACAATCCTGAAACCTGAAACCTGAAACCTGAAACAAAAAAAACCACTCCGAAGAGTGGTTTTTCATGTATAAGAAACTAAACGATGATTACTCGTTTTTTTCCATTTTAGCTTTCAATTCGGCCAACGCATCGATATCACCCAAAGTTGATTTCTCGTTACCTGTCGAAGAGGCTGCCATTTCGGCTTGTTTTACATTCTTATCTTCTTCATCGCGGAACGTAGCCGTATGTGAAGCCACAATACGTTTAAATTCTTTGTTGAATTCGATTACTTTAAAGTCAACTACATCGCCTTTTTTCAATTTTTTCCCGTCTTCTTTTTCCAAATGACGCGAAGGAACAAAAGCAACTACTTCACCACCGAATTCAACGGTAGCTCCTTTGTCAACCATTTCAGTAATGGTACCACTGTGAACCGTTCCAACGCCATAAGTGCCTTCATATTTGTCCCATGGGTTCTCGGTTGTTTGTTTGTGGCTTAAAGACAATTTACGTCCATCCACATCCAATTCCAACACGATTACGTCCATAGAATCACCAATGTTGATAAACTCAGATGGGTGTTTCACTTTTTTGGTCCAAGACAAGTCAGAAATGTACACCAATCCATCAATACCTTCTTCCAATTCTACAAAGATACCAAAGTTGGTAAAGTTGCGAACGATTCCTGTATGACGTGATCCAACTGGATATTTCGTAGTAATATCAGTCCATGGATCTTGGCTTAATTGTTTGATGCCTAATGACATTTTGCGCTCATCGCGGTCTAAAGTCAAAATAACAGCTTCTACTTGGTCACCCACTTTTACGAAATCTTGGGCAGAACGCAAATGCGTTGACCATGACATTTCAGAAACGTGAATTAACCCTTCTACGCCTTCAGCTACTTCAATGAAAGCACCGTAGTCAGCAATAACTACTACTTTTCCTTTCACTTTGTCACCAATTGCCAAGTTGGAATCTAAAGCATCCCATGGGTGTGGGAACAATTGTTTTAGACCTAATTGGATACGTGTTTTTTCATCGTCGAAATCTAAGATTACAACATTTAATTTTTGATCCAATTCCAATACTTCACTTGGGTGATTAATACGTGACCATGATAAGTCAGTAATGTGGATTAATCCATCAACACCACCTAAATCAATGAACACACCGTATGAAGTAATGTTTTTCACAATACCTTCTAATACTTGACCTTTTTCTAATTGACCAATGATTTCGCGTTTTTGAACTTCGATATCAGCTTCAATCAAGGCTTTGTGCGATACAACGACGTTTTTGAATTCATGGTTAATTTTAACCACTTTGAATTCCATCATTTTATTCACATACACATCGTAGTCACGGATTGGTTTCACATCGATTTGTGAACCTGGTAAGAATGCTTCAATACCAAATACATCCACAATCATACCACCTTTCGTACGACATTTAACAAAACCATTTACGATTTCGCCTGTATCATGAGCGGAAATAACACGATCCCATGATTTGATGATTCTTGCTTTTTTGTGTGACAAAACCAATTGACCTGTTTTGTCTTCGCGCACATCAATTAACACTTCAACTTTGTCACCTACTTTTAGGCTTGGGTTGTAACGGAATTCGTTTAATGAAATAACCCCTTCCGATTTGGCATTGATATCCACAATTACGTCGCGGTCAGTAACACGAACCACTACGCCTTCAACCACCTCTACTTGATTGGTTGAAATAAATGTTTTGGCAACCAATTCTTCGAATTCACGTAGGTTTTTTTCGTCTACCGGATCGATTCCTTCAGAATAATTGTGCCAGTTGAAGCCTGTTAAAAAGTCTTCTTGTGCTTTACTTAATTCAGCCATAATGCTGTTTATAATTTGTATTCTGCTGCCGTAGGGTTTCTCATGCGAAGCAACTAACAGAAGTTGTTTTACGTAAATTGTTGATACCTAATGGAAACCCTATTCCGCCAAAAGGTGTGCAAAGGTACTATTTTATGATTTATATGCAAATGTTTATTATAAATTTTACTGCCTAAAAAAAGTGCTATTTCACAATATGCCCGAAGTTTACAACGAAATAACTGGCATGTTCTCCCTGTAACATAAGTAGCCCTTCGGACATAGCCGACTAAAAATATTGTAATGAGCAGACTTATCCATCACTATATCTTGCATAAAATGGAGGTGTTTTGCAATTAAGTAATTGCTTCGATCATTCATTAAATCCCTTATAGCAAAGCAAAATGGTGCTTTTGAAAAGCTTATTAGTTCAATGGATCGCTGTCTTTTAACTTCGGATCTACAATTTCCGTGTTTCGCAAAGGCACCGCTTTTTGGTTTTTTTTGAGTCGCAGGTTCAAGAATTCCACAAAAAGTGAAAAGAAAATCGAGAAGTATAAATACCCTTTGGGAATGGTTCCCACTTCTGTTTCATTGCCAATTTTTAAATGGGCCAAATGAGAACCTTCGGCAATAAGCATGACCCCTATTAATATGAGGAATGACAAGCCCAACATTTGAATGGAAGGGTGTTGATTTACAAAACGGCTCACCGGACCAGCAAATACCATCATAATAAAAACAGAAATAATGATGGCTAAAATCATAATCGCCAAAGCCCCATCATAGCCAAAACCTCCTTGGCTTGGCGCTTTCATGCTAATCAGCCCCACGGCTGTAAGTATACTATCAAATGAAAACACGATGTTGAGCAAGGCAATTTGCAATACGGCACCCGACAAAGTTTGTCCGCCTTTGGCCGAAACATTTTCCTCGTCACCTTCTAATTTATGATGAATCTCGGTGACCGATTTGTACAATAAAAACAATCCACCCCCAAACACAATCACACTTTGACCGGTTGGATGTATGGAAAAAAAGCTTGAATCAAAAGTGTAAAATGCTTGTTGCAAGTTTAATACCCAGGTAATTCCAAACAGTAAAATAATGCGAAATAACATGGCCAACAACAGCCCTATTCTTCGTGCTTTCGGTTGAATTTCGACGGGTAATTTCCCCGAAATAATGGACAAAAAAACGATGTTGTCAATGCCTAGTACAATTTCTAAAAAAGTTAATGTAATTAATGCAACCCAAGCATTCGGGTTTGAAATTAGTTCAATCATAATTTTTATATAAAAATTTAAGGAGCGATTTTGGTCATTTTTTGCTCAAACTCTTTTGATTCACCCACATAAGAATACCGCACCAAGCACGTATTTTTTTCGGTCTGTACAATTTTCATGGAAAGTGCCTTACGGTCTTCTATGGAATGAGGATGTTTAGGCCTTACAATCAACTCACAATCATTCACCCAACGCACAATGGCTGTATCAGTCTTGCCATGATAGGTTTCTATTTGTTCATTTCCTTTCCGGATAATTTGTGTGGTGTCATTTTTGCCTTGAATCGACTGAACGGCAATATAGGTTCCGTCGTGAAATTGCGGACAATCGCACGTTGGTTTTTGCACACAAGAAATCACCACAAAACACCATAAAACAGGTAAAATTAAAATACGAGCAAGATTCATTTTACCTATTTATTTGATTCGAATAATGAATTGGTAATGAGCCTTAAACCCCTAAAAGCCAAGCCAATTCCAAGTAAACAAAGCAATATTGCAACCGTTAATACGACATAATACCACGGATGATCTTGATTGCTAAAGGAATTATAGACAATAGACGGACCAATGAAAAACAAAGGCAACGCCCATATCATGTTTTTAACTCCTTTAAATAACATATTTTTATCGGCCATGGTGTATATTAAAAAGCCAAAAATACAACCCCAGGTTTCAAGTTTCAAGTTTCAGGTTTAGCTTCGCTCCGTTCGCCCCTTCGGGTCTCGGGTCAAGTTTCAGGTTTCAAGTTTCAAGTTTCAAGTTTCAAGTTTCAGGTTTAGCTTCGCTCCGTTCGCCCCTTCGGGTCTCGGGTCAAGTTTCAGGTTTCAAGTTTCAGGTTTCAGGTTTCGGGTCAAGTATCAAGCTAAATTTTGAAATAAAAACAATTTCAAAAAAGGACTACCTTCCAACTCTATGAAACTTTCAAATTAAAGTCATTGACAAACATTAATTTATACCGTTTTTTAAGTCATCAACGGTGATTAAAAATAATGAATTTTGAAAGTTAGATTAAGAAACAAATTACTATAAAAAACGTGAAACTTGAAACTTGAAACTTGAAACATTCAGCTAAGGAGCATTCACAAAAGCGTTAATTTATTTTAAATAAATCAATCCGAACCCAACCCATTCCATTTTCCATTTCGTATTTTTGCCTATCCAACTATTTTTAGTTTATGGTAGCTAGTTTAACACAACGTTCCGCCGATTTTTTAAGCAATTATTCGCCTTTTAATTTATTAAGTCCCGAAGATTTAATGGCTATTGCCACGTCTTTAAAAGTGATTTATTTGAGCCGAAACGAAGTGCTTTTTAAGATTGACGAACCTCTTCACGATTCCTTTTATGTGGTTGCCTCTGGGGTGATCCACTTGAATGTTATTGCCGATGCAGAAGAAACCTTGTTAAACAAATGCTACGAAGGCGAATTGTTTGGCTTGCGACCATTTTTTGCCAAAAACAATTATATGATGACGGCCAAAGCACGCGAAGAATCGTTTGTTTATGCGGTTCCTATTGCGCTTTTTAAACCCTATGTAGCTCAGAATAGCCAAGTGTTGGATTTTATGCTCCAAAGTTTTGCAACCAACACACGAAATCCGAATGACCCGCTCAACAAAGGAAATTTATTAACTGATGCGGTTTACACCCAAACAAACACACCCGAATACAGCTACTTCCAATCGTTAACGTATAATAAATCGCCACTAAAAATGTCTCCCGCGGCTACTGTTCGTGCGGCTGCACAATTGATGACCGACAATTTAATGGACAGTGTACTCATCACCGATATGAATTGTCCCATTGGTATTGTGACTGATTCCGATTTTCGGATGAAGGTGGGAACGGGCAAGGTGGCGTTAGATGCGCCGTTGCAACAATTGATGAGTACGCCCGTGGTTACTGTGCCCGAAAATGTATCGGTAGCCGAGGCGCAATTGCTCCTCCTAAAACACCAAGTAAGTCATTTGTGTGTAACCTTAGATGGCACGGAAAAAAGCGACATTCGCGGTATTATTTCTGAACATGATTTAATTGTTTCACAAGCAAATAACCCAGGTGTCTTAATCAAAGAAATTAGGCGTTCGTTGTATGTCAAAGATCTTAAATCGGTGCGTTTAAAACTCTCAGAATTGCTTTTGGCATCGATTCAGAAAAACATACCACTCCCCCATTTATATAATATTTCAGGCGAAATTACCGCCGCGCTTATTAAAAGAGCCATTGAATTATCGATTTTAGAATTGGGATCGCCGCCCGCCAAATTTGCTTGGATGAGCATTGGCAGCCAAGGTCGAAAAGAGCAACTTTTAACAACAGATCAGGATAGTATGTTGATTTTTGAAGATGTCCCCGCCAATTTGTTCAGAGATACCAAAGATTATTTCATTAAACTGGCCAAACGTTCCACCGCTTTGTTAGAAAATATTGGCTACCCACTCTGTCCTTATGGCCACGTTGCCAGCAATATGATTTGGTGCAAATCGCAATCGGACTGGATGAAACATTACCAAAATTGGCTTAAAAATCCGAGTGAAAAATCAAATGAAATGGCCACTTTGTTCCTTGATTTTGAATTGGCCTATGGCGAGCAAACGTATGAAGATGAGTTAACTGACATGATTTTTTCATATGCCAAAAGCAACAATTTGTTCTTTGACTATTTGGGCAATCAAACCTTAAAAAAACCTGCAGCCCTTAATTTCTTCAAAAAATTTAACATTGAAGAAGAAGGACCGAACAAAAACAAATTTGACATCAAAAACCGTGGTTTAATGCCGCTCATTGATGGGGCTCGCTTGTTCTGTATGCATTTTGGCATCAAAGGAGTCAACAATACGTATTCTCGTTTTAAACAATTGGCTATCATTGATCCGCGAAATGCTGAGATTTACCAAAATTGCGCCGAGGCATTTGTGGTACTTTCCAAAACACAAACCATTGAAGGCCTGCGTTTTGATACCAATGGTCAATTTATAAATTTAGAGGAAATGAGTAAACCCGATCGTGAAAAACTTAAACTGGCCCTCCTACCCATGAAAGATTTAGAAGAGCTGATAAAAGATGCCTTTCAACTAACTAAATTTTCCTAAAAATGATTGATTGGCTCAAACATATTCAGAAAGATTATCCCGATTTTTGGAAGCAATATTTACTTAAAATGGATAAAAAACCACAGCGTTTTGTGGTGCTTCGACCCGATCAAACGGGGACCAATCCGGAGTCGGACGTAATTATTAGCCTTAGTGCCGTGGGCATTGATGCCAATAATCATTTATGTATTGGTGATACATTTGAAGTTACTTTGTTGCAATACAAATTTACACATGACGAAGGGCTTTCACACGATTTGGTGATACAAACCCCTTTTGAAAAACGCACCGAAGACCAAGCTATTCAGGCCTTTATCGATTACATTGGCAACAGCATGTTGGTTGGTTACCACATCAATGCCACCTTGGAACTCATCAACAAAGCCTTGGAACGCATGAAATTGGGCCGATTGCGGAATGAAGCCATTGATTTGGAAATTGTACATCAAAAGTTAACGCAGCAACGCGACAAATCGTTCACGATGAAACAGTTATTGGATGCCTACTCCATTAAATTAGCGCATGATTCATTCATTTCTGACGAAGTATATGCATTGGCGTTGATGTTTTTGAAAGTGCGAAAGAAGATTGGTATTTTATAAATAAGGTAATTTATAATGGTCGAAGCACGTTATAACAATCCATTATATTTTCGATAGAACCATTCGCCAGTTAGCAGTAAAACAACACCAATAAGCAACCATTCCCATTCAATGAGCGGAGACTTTCTTTTTTGCTCCCGTTGAATGGAAGTATAATTTGGTCTTGACAAAAGTTCTTTTTTAAGGTCTTCCCATTGCGAAGTCACATACGATTTGCCCGCCGTTTGCTGTGCCAAACGTTTTAAATCGGGCCAGTTTGCATTGACGCACTGGTTTTCTACATTCACATTCAACAAAGTAAAGGTTCCGTTGTACTTGGCACCTGAACGTGTTTCAGTTACCTGAACTTGGTATTTACCCGGTTCTAAATCATCTAAAGTTACTTTGTATGCATTTGATGAGCGCATAAAAGCATATTTCTTCTTGGTTTTGGCCGATTGCAGTTGGAGCACCAATTGGGCATTCGGATCTATCTCATAATTTTTATTAAAATATTGGGCTGAAATTTCAATCGGATTGCCTGTTTGATAAATGGGTTCGTGGGTAACCACCAAATTCTTTTTAACAGATTGAGTAGCGGCATAATGCACCAACTTATTGAAAAACTGATCAAATTGTTCAAAGGAACCATTTTGGACAAAACTCGAGGCACGCCATTTCCAGCAGTTTTCACCAAATAAATATACGGTTCGTTGCGAACCTTTTTCAACGCAGCTTAACATCGGAAATGAAGTGGGCGTCTGATGAATGCTGCCATCTAACAATGGCTGAACAGGCGAAGTTGCTTGAATAATCCCAAATGGGTGTTCAAGTGGAGGAAATTTTACAAAACCAATATCGTCTTGCGCAAAAAGGGAAAACAGTGGGTTTAAACTCACATTATATGCCTCATTTTGGCCTGTTAATTTGAAGGTGAAATCACCTAACACGTTTTGAACCAAGGCAAAGTCTGTTTGGCTGCCCGTTATGATCCAACTGTGCCATTTTTTTGTTTGAATAGATTGAAGCAAATTGGCAAAAGTCCTGTTGGGTTGGTAACAAATAATGACCGCGTAATCTTGTGGTTTGCTAAATGTTTGTGGGGTAAATAGTTCCACTTTTCGCTGCGCATTGCTTTCAATGCTTCGTTTGATGGCCCCCAAATCGGGATGGGCAAACGAACTCACCAAAGCAATTTTTGACTGTTCTTCAAGTACTTCAACCGAAAAAGTCTTGTGGTTGTTTTGGGTGTTTTTCTCAGATTGTGAATTAATTAATTCAGCTTCAAGAACTTGCACACCCAATTGGTCGGCAGGTATTTGCAGTGAAATGATTTTTGACTTTTCTTTGGCTCCGAATGAAAATGCCGTTTTACCATATATTTTACTTCCCTTCCGAATTTGAATGCTTCCTTTTTGGGGTTGATTGCCGAAATTTTCAATAAATAATTCAACTGGAAACCTGTTGTGATGAAAAGCGTATCTGTTGACATGCAATTGTGCTATTTTCAAGTCGCGGATTTCAGTTGTATCGCCCAACACCACGGGAAAGACCGCTTTTTTAGGAGCAAATGTGTACACAAATGACTCCCCGCTGGTTTGGTTGCCGTCGGTCGCCAAAATGGTGGCATATTGCCGATTCCGAAACCGTTCTTTTAATGAAGTGCCTACCCTATCTAACCTAGATTGTGGTCCTGAAAATTGCAGTTGGTCAGCTGGTTTCAGTTGGTCTGTTATTTGAAACGATTGTACCTCAAAACGCGCTTGTAAATCTGCATCTTGTTGAATCTGCTTTGAAAATTGAGAAGCCTCAGCGGTCGCATTGAGTTCTTTAATGGAGGATGAACCGTCAATAACCAACGCTAAAATCGGTTTCTCTGTTTCAATAAAGGTATGCGTGTAAATTGGATTCAGCAAAAGCAAAAGCAATGCCCAATAAATAACTGTTCGTAAGCCAATTAAAACCCAACGGGTATTTCTTTGAATGGAACGCGCCTTATATACATATTGAAATATAGCCAAGCCCAACGCCACCAATAAAGTAGCGATCAACTTAAACAAAAATACACCGTTCATTCCCAGGAAATTACTCACTAAGTTAACATTCCGCCATCCACATTCAACACTTGCCCTGTTACATAAGCCGACATGTCGCTGGCAAAAAAGACACAAGCATTGGCAACATCTTCTGGGGTACCACCGCGTTTTAACGGAATGGAATCGCGCCATCCTTGCACGACATCTGGTTGTAATTTGGCCGTCATTTCAGTTTCTATAAAGCCCGGTGCAATGGCATTGCAACGAATATTTCGAGATCCAAGCTCTAGGGCAATGGATTTGGTGAATCCGATCATACCAGCTTTTGATGCCGCGTAATTAGCCTGACCTGCATTCCCTTTCACTCCCACCACACTACTCATATTTATAATAGAGCCTTTGCGGTTTTTTAACATGATTCTTTGCACCGCTTTGGTCAAATTAAAAACCGATTTCAGGTTTACTTCCATCACCCTGTCAAAATCTTCTTCTGACATGCGCATTAGTAAATTGTCTTTGGTAATTCCTGCATTGTTCACTAATACGTCAACAGTGCCAAAATCAGCCACCACCTGATCTACTAAGAGTTGTGCTTCATTAAAATTGGCCGCATTGGACTGATAGCCTTTGGCCTTTACACCATAAGCAGTAAGTTCATGCTCTAATTGCTGTGCCGCTTCTGCTGACGCACTATAAGTAAAGGCAACGTCTGCACCATGTTGTGCAAATAATTTGGTAATTCCACTTCCGATTCCTCGGCTAGCTCCGGTAATGATAGCCACTTTTCCGGCTAATAATTGTATAGACATCTGCAACGTAAGATTGGTTTGTTTCACTTTATTTCAAAGCCCAAATATAGAACTATTTTAAGGTTCAAAAAAATGACTATATTAGTACCGAAATCAATTTGATGGCTTTGTCACCTTTACAGCTCAAAGAAATTTATGACGTCCATAAGCAACGTGTTTATTCGACGGCACTTCACTATACTAGTAATGTGGAGGATGCCGAAGAAATTACGCAAGATGTTTTTGTCAAAGTTTTTCAGCAATACCATCAATTTCAGCACCAAGCTGCGTTATCAACTTGGATTTACCGCATCACCATCAACCAAAGTTTGGATTTTTTAAAAAAGAAAAAAACCAAAAAACACTTTTTTAGTTTCGGCACCAAAACAGACCACGAATTTCTGTATTTAAACACGCCTAACTGCGAACATCCTGGCTTTAAATTGGAACAAAAAGAAGAAGCAAAACTATTGATGAACGCCATTGATATGCTTACAGAACAACAAAAAACAGCTTTTATTTTGGCCAAATTAGATGGACTGAGCCACACTGAAATAAGTGACATTATGCAAATCAGTATTCCGGCTGTAGAATCATTGGTGTTTCGGGCCAAATCAAAACTTCAATCGATATTAGAAAAAAAATACAGCCATTTGCGCAAGAAATAAAATTAATATAAGTCTAAATAAACATGGATAATAAAGAATGGATTCACAGCATCATGCGTTTGACCGATTCGGTTGAACCGCAATCGCCTTCTGATGAAGTTTGGGACCACATTTTACAAAAGATAAATAACAAGAAGAAAGTTCCTCTAAATCGGATCGCATTGTGGGCAGCAGGATTTTTAATCCTCATTGCACTAAATAGTTACGGCGTATTAAAACGCACTTCGTCAAACAATCAAGCGCCTGAAACCGACCAAGAATGGTCAAATTTTCAAGAGCCTTCGAACCAGTTGTATTAATTTATAATGGAAAAATCTAAAGCACTAACCATTGCTGTAATAGGCCTTTTGCTCCTTAATATAGGTATCCTCACTTTTTTGGTTGTGGGCCCACGTCCATTTTCACCTCCGCCTCCAAGACACGACAGATCTCGATTAAAGGAAATGATGATGGAACGTTTGCAGCTAAACGCCGATCAGACGCAGGCATACGAAGACTTAATTTCTTTGCATCGGCAAAAAGTTCGTCAATTAGAAGATCGCTTAATGGAACTTAGAAATGAGTCGTTTATGGCAATTTCTGACGAGGATTCGCTGAAGGATGCGCAATTAATCACCGCCATAGATTCGGTCAATCATGCCCTACAGGTGACACATATTGATCATTTTAAAAAACTGTATCAATTGTGTTCCGCGGAACAAAAACAACTGCTAAAACCCATTTTAGCTGAAGTGGCGCATCATTTAAAACCACAGAATGAACACCCCCCACATGGGCCTCGGTAATGTTTATTTACGAGCATAAACTATTAATTACCAAGCTTCTTAAAATATTTGCTCATTTTAAATTGGAGCTTATGCCGTTTTTTTATCGTCACAGAAAATGGTTAAACCAGCTGTATTCCCATCTTGCAAATACTGGTTGTTTATTTTATTTACTATTTTTTGACTGAAAAAAATGTTAAAAATCATGCGAACTGTTTTGTCAAATAGTAACTTGGCACCGCAAAATACAACGGCGATTCTGTTATTTTTGTATTTTAAATTTTACTGTTAACCAAACATTTATTTATGATGGCGAAAAATGTACTTTCAAAAAAATGGCTCTATTTATTGACCACTATATGTATCATAAATGGGCTTTTTGCACAAACAAAAAAGGGAAAACCAGCCTCTAATCAGCCCAATGCCTACGAAATAAAAATTGATCTTAAAAACTGCAAAGACACGTTGGTTTACTTAACCTATTATCAGTTTGATAAGACGATGCTTAAAGATACGTGCAAAAATATTAAAGACGGTAAAATTGTTTTTAAAGGCAAAACCAAATTAGACACAGGTGTTTATTCTTTAATCAGTCAGAAAAAATCCATTTATTTTGATTTTTTCATTGATGACCAACACCAATTCCTCGATTTATCGAGCGATTCATCAGATGAATTCATCAAAGATTTAAAGGCTAAAAATTCTGACCAGCACAATGCTTTTTTTGAATATGTGAAATTTTTAGGTGGCAAAAACATGGAATTTGCCCAATTTAAAGAAAAGTCAAAAGGCATGTCAAAAAAGGATTCTACCGCTTTGGTTCAGCCTAAACAAAAAGAAATCAATGAGTTGATTAACGATTACGAGCAACAATTTTACGAGAAACAAAAAGGTTCCTATTTAGGAGACGTCATGAATCTGAAAATTGAAAAGGTGTTGAAAAATATTCCAAAGGCATCCAATGGCCGCCCAGACAGTATTTTATCATATCGTTATTATAAAGATCACTACTGGGACCATGTTAACTTTAAGGATGATGCCATTGTACGGAACCCATTTTTTCAGGGAAAACTTAAAAAGTATTTTGACAATGTGCTGGTCCGCCATCCAGATTCAGTTGCCGTTGAAATTGATAAGATGATTGATAAAACAGTACAAAGTAGTTTGGTCAATAAATTGTTAATCGCCAACTTTACGTCGAACTACGAAATTTCAAAAATGATGGGCTTTGACAAAGTTTTTGTCCACATGGTTGATAAGTACTTTAAAACGGGGAAAGCCAAAGGCATTTATGTTGACGATGGCATTATTGACAAAATCATTAAGAGAGCCAATTTGTTACGTCCCATTTTAGTGGGTGAAAAGGCACCTGATTTGGCAATGATTGATATCAATGATTATCCAAAAATTGCCAAAATGGGCTTCGAAAAAGCCAAAACCAGCGAAGAAGTAACCAAGGTATTTTATGATAATTACCAAGAAATCAATAAAACGTTCACCCATTTAAACGACGTTCAAGCAGATTATACCTTGTTGGTATTTTGGGACGTTGATTGCAGCCATTGTAAAGTGGAGATCCCAAAACTATTAGAACTGTATCACAAATTGCTTGCTGAAAATAAGAATGTAAAAGCCTTTTGCGTATATACCCAATATGATTATGATAAATACAAAAAGTATATCGAAGAAAAGAAATTAGACTGGATCAATGTATTTGATGCAGTGCATTTTAACAACCTTCGCGACAAATACGATATTGTTTCAACACCCGTAATTTACGTTTTGGACAAAAACAAAGTAATTAAAGCGAAACGCATTGATGTCGAGCAAATAAGCGATGTGCTCAAATTCATTGAGCTGGAAGCTAAAGCTAAAGCTAAAAAATAATATAAAATAAATTTAAGTATCAAAAAAAGAGAGGCCTAGTAGGTCTCTCTTTTTTGTTTAAGGCTTTTTTTATCGACTCTTGAAATAGACATTAATCTCTATTTGTCAATGTATTAAGTAGCGCGAAGGAAAATCATTGCGCCTTTTTAGTTTTAACCCAGATTACGCAGTAGAAATCTATTGCAAGAAAAAATGAGTGCAAATCTGGGTTTAAAAAGAAAACAGCTAGCACCAATCTACGCTTACTTCATAAAATGAGTTGGTTTTGACTACGCCGTTATGCTCACATTATAAACAACTTTTTTACTTACATGTTCTAAAAGCATTGAATCATATAACTTATTGGTCGAAAAGTGTAACGCGCCATGCGACTCAAAACGGGACTTTTGCTTGTAACATTTAATAGGAGCAAATATCAAACAGTAAAATGAGCAACACAGAAAATTTAATCGACAAAGAAGCTATTGACAAACTAAAAAGCCTGGTAGACGACATTATGATCTGCCTTTTTTGCACCAACGTTACAACGAACGATGGCGCTAGTTGCTGTCCAATGACGGCCATCAAAGTGTGCGATCAGGGCAACATTTGGTTTTTTAGTGAAAAGAACAGCGATAAAAACAAAGCCATTGCAACAGACAAAAAAGTGCGGCTGTTTTTTTCGCATCCAGGAAAGAACAGCTACTTGGTGGTCAACGGAGTAGCAGAAATTACTTTTGACAAAGTGATTATTGAAGAACTCTGGACACCTGCGGCCAAAATTTGGTTTGCAGAAGGCAAAGACGACCCTACTATTTCAGTCATCAAAGTAAGACCAACGACCGCCTATTATTGGGATATTGATGGCAACAGCATGATTAACTTTCTTAAAATGGTGGCATCAGTTGTAACAGGTGACAATTTAATAACTGGCAAAGAAGGTACTTTAACAATTTAATAAAAATAAATCAAACATAATGGATAGAGATGCAACAATTGATGTGTTAAACACACTCATCACAATTAACAACGACCGAATTGAAGGCTATGAAACAGCAGCCAAAGAAACTGAAGAGTATGATTTAAAAACCTTATTTGCCCAGTTTTCTGCAACCAGCCTACAATGCAAAATAGTCTTAAAAAATGAGGTGATCCAGTTAGGTGGTGATCCTGCCGAAGGTACTTTGACATCTGGGAAGTTTTTCAGGGTGTGGATGGATGTAAAAGCCGCACTGACTGGCAATGACCGAAAAACCATTCTGAACTCTTGCGAATATGGGGAAGACATGGCAAAAGAAACGTATGAAAAAGCACTTGAAAATGAGGATGAAAATTTAAGTTTGGATCAACAAGCCATGATTAAAGCGCAACATGAATTACTTGCTGCTGACCACAACAAAATCAAATCGTTGCGTGATGCATTAGAAACAAAGTAAATGATCCATTACTTTGAAAATTTACCACCAAACATTGTTGGTTTTCAAGCAGTTGGTGACATTACAGAAAATGATTTTACCGAAACTGTCATGCCTAAAGTGCAAGCACTCATTGAGCAAACAGATACACTGAATTATCTTTTAGTGCTTGACACTTCGGTGAAAAATTTCACCATTGGCGCTTGGATGAAAGATGCCATGATGGGCATTAAACACCTTACCAAATGGCACAAAGCAGCCATCGTTTCTGATGTACAAGCCATCAGAAATTTTACAGATTTCTTTAGCTACCTGATACTAGGTACCTTTAAAGGATTTGAACACAAAGACCTGCACCATGCCATTGATTGGGTTTCAGAAAAAGAGTAAACACAGCAAATCCATTGCCACCAATAGCGATTTCTTTCAAGTGTTAGAACAGCACGCAAAAGGGATCGCATTTGGCTTTTAACATAGTTGAATCCATGAAAACTGAAGAAGAACTTAACAAGGAAATACTTGAAACCACTCGAAGTATTCACGAGCATTATCCAGAATTATCAAAATTTGAGGATGAAATGACGGTGACCATTCCAGACAAAGAATCACCTGAAATTAATGCAAGTACGCTAAAAGACTTCAACGATTCATTGCAAGCAATGGCACAAGGATATGCCCACAGCGCAACTAAACACATTGTCATTATTGGGGCAGGTTTTGCAGGTCTTAAAATTGCCCGTTCACTCAATAACAATCTGCACTATCGAATTACTTTAATTGACAAAAATAATTACCATCAATTTCAACCACTATTTTACCAAGTGGCGATGGCCAATTTAGATGCCAGTAATATTTCATTTCCGCTGCGAAATATTTTTGAAAAAAGTAAAAATGTGCGCATTCGAGTAGAAGCGGTTACCGCAATACACTGTGAATCAAATACATTAGAAACTGAAAAAGAACAATTTAGGTATGATTATTTAGTCATTGCAACAGGTGCAACCACCAATTATTTTGGCAATTCCGCCATTCAGGAACACACCTTTCCAATGAAATCAACCTTTGAAGCCTTGCAAATACGGAATACCCTTTTGCAACATTTTGAAGATGCCGTTGCCACCAAAACGGCAGACACCGAAAAACTGCTATCTGTTGTCATTGTTGGTGGCGGACCCACAGGCGTGGAACTCAGTGGGGCTTTGGCCGAAATGAAAAACGATTCGCTGCCATTCGAATATCCCGAATTGGATTTTACCAAAATGAACATTTATTTGCTTGAAGGAACGTCAAAACTTTTGGCCAATATGAGTGAAGTTTCTTCCAAAAAAGCGCAAGCCTATTTGACCAAATTGGGCGTTATTGTAAAAACAGCTGCCATTGTAAAAGAATATGACGGACATACCCTTTTATTGCAAGACAAAACAGAACTTCAATCGACCTTTGTGATATGGGCTGCCGGCGTAAAAGGAAATATCCCTCCGGGGATTAACCCAGAACAGATTACGAAAACGAATCAAATTAAAACAGACGTCTTTAACCGGGTAGTTTCTTTTAAAAATGTTTTTGCGGTTGGGGACATTGCATTTATGGAAACCGACTTGCATCCAAAAGGATTCCCACAATTGGCCAGCGTGGCCATTGACCAAGCCGAAAATGTAGCGGCCAATTTCATTCGTTTAGCCACCCAAAAACCTATGCTTCCTTATAAATACAGTAACAAAGGCAGCATGGCCACCATTGGCCGAAACAAAGCAGTGGTTGATTTGGCCACGCCAAAATTGTCTTTTCAAGGTTTTTTCGCCTGGATTATCTGGATGACTTTGCATTTGTTTTTACTTATTGGATTTAAAAACCGCATCGTCGTTTTTGTCAATTGGATGTATAAATATGTTACCCATCGACAATCTTTGGCCCTCTTATTTCCAGCGCTTACGGTGAAAAATAAAAAGTAAATCTGTAGTCCCAGTTGATTTTGGGCAGCATAAACTGCTTCCTAATTTTTAGGATGCAGGATTATAAATCCCGCACTAAGTTTACAAATTGTCAGTTATAACAGCCTATTAACTTGCCTACTGTGTCGCTTTCTAATCAGAATAAAATTTACCCCTGAATTTTTTTCGAGGGTAAAAAATGTTTAAAATTACCTTCGTTCTGCTTTTAAGGGTAAAAAAAGCTCTGATTTACCTGTGTGTATGTATCGATAGAAATCGAAAGTGACATGACATTTACCAAATGTTAAATTACACGACCTCCTTCATTTTATAACTTTAGTTATCATGTCTTCAAAGCATTACTTCTAATTTTGCTTAAAAAAAAGGTGATTACTATTTTCAAATTGTGGCTTAATGGCATATTTTATATTGGGATTCGCTATCCACGCGATGTAGAGAAAAATGCCATTGTGAAACAAATGCATGCAAAGTACAGCAAAACGCATTCGTGTTGGTATGTAGATTATACCTCCGATGCATATACTTTGCTGAAACAACATTTTAAAGAGATCATAATTGATTCTACCCCTCCCTTCATTGAAAGTTTGCCCGCGGTGACCGGCATACAAGGCCGTGACCTTTCACCCATAGCGAATAGCACCCATCAGTTGAGCGCTGAACCTGCACTTGATACTGATCATAAAACGATGAACACATCGTTTGCCCACTCGGCCAAACTTCAATTATTGAAAAACGTAGGTAAATATTGGGTTTTCAAAATGAATTATCACGCCAAAATAAGTAAACAGTTATTGGCCATTAAAGGGGTTTACTGGAACAGCAATTACAAGGTGTACATGGTTTTTCGACATCCAGATGTAAAACGAAAAGTGGAGGCTGTTTTGCAAACAAATTCTTTTTTTGGCTCAGACTATTACCAAGCTGAAACCAACTTAAAAGGCGAAGAATTGACTGTCAGGCCACATGCCGAAGACAACAATTGGATGGAAGTATTTGTTCCGAAAAAAGTAGTGGCTCATGAAGCCATCAAGCGTTTGGCCAGTGCCCGATACAGCAAAATAAAAGATTGCTATCTGTTGCCAGCAGCACCTGCTATTTTTGAAGGTATACAACTATTGATTGATTCATTGGAACTCACATTGATTAATCAATTGCCTCCCTCCTATTTGCATGCCCAAAAATTGCCCAATCGGAAAAGCCTCGATTTGACAAGAACCAAGCAGCATCTATTTGAACACATCCCCGAAAAGGGTGTTCCTTGGATCAGTAATATGGTTGATTATCTTTTGGCATTGAATTATAGCACGAATACCTTGCGAACTTACACCACTGCATGGGCTCAATTCTTGCGGCATTTTGATTTTCAAGATCCTGAAACCATTTCACAAAAAGAAATGATCAGCTACTTGGGCTCATTAATGGAAAAGGGGTTGTCTTCTGCCTCGGGGCACACATTGATTAATAGCATCAAGTTTTATTATGTGCAGGTTTTGGGAAAAAATAGTTTTGACCTGCGCTTACCGAGGCCCAAATCAGAAAAGAAATTACCCACCGTACTCACCATTGATGAGTGCAAAAGGATTTTTGATGTTATTGTCAATCCAAAGCACAAGTTGTTATTACTATTGGGATATGGCGCCGGACTTCGGGTGAGTGAAATGGTGAATTTGCAATGGAAAGACATCCTGTTCGACGAGCATAAAATTCATGTAAAAAATGCCAAAGGCAAAAAAGACCGAATGGTGATGCTCCCCTTTTCATTGGTGGAATCACTTAAATTTTTTAGACAAATGTATCCTAAACACACGTACGTTTTTGATGGCCAATACGCCCATGAACCCTACAGCACCCGCAGCGCACAAGAGGTGATGCGAAAAGCCATTTTAAGATCGGGGCTCCAAAAAAAGGCGACCGTACATACACTCCGTCATAGTTTTGCTACTCATTTACTAGAAAGTGGCACAGACATTCGTTACATTCAAGAATTCTTAGGACACGCCTCCATTAAAACCACCACGCTGTATACCCACATTACCAAAAGTGCCGTAAACCACATTCAAAGCCCCTTAGATCGTTGGCACAACAACCTCAATCAAGATTTATTGCCTGAACCATAATTTAAAAATGTTACATATATTTGTAGATATAAACGAGTTAGGTGCAAGCGTAGGACGACCGACAGAGCAGACATAAACCGCCAGAAACGAAGGACGAAAAAGCCAACGCTTCGCAAAATTAAAAGAGCTGCAAGCAGACACACAAGCCAACGCTTTTGCAGCACATTTAATTTTACCCAACCGCACCCAAAGCCCACCCACCACCCGACAAATTGTGACGTTGAAATACTGTTAATAAAATTTTAGTTTCTATTACTTTTAATTTGTCAGGACATTTAATATTTGGACTATATTTGTCCCGAAACAAATTAATTATGGTACAGAAAGAAACATTTGGTGAGGTAATTAGAAAACTAAGAGAAGAAAGCGGACTTCCTCTTAGAAAAGTCGCAGCCCATCTTGACATAGACCCATCTACACTTGGAAAAATTGAAAGGAACGAGCGAACAGCAAATAAAGAAATGATTGAGAAATTTGCTGAAATATTTTCAATTAACTCAAAACCGCTTCTTGTTTCCTTTTTAAGTGACAAAGTTGCTTATGAAATTATGGAAGAAGATTGCACAAAAGACATCTTGAAAGTTGCCGAAGAAAAAATCAAATATTATAAAAAAGTAAAAAACTAATTGTTATGCCAACAAAAGCAAAAATAAAACCATACAAAGAAATTGATAGCGATGTTCTAACTCTTGTTGAAGAAGAAGCGTATCAATTGAGAATAGGAGAAAATCCAGACGACATAGACCTTGATGCAATTGATAAAATTAGTGTTTGGGATAAATCCGTTAAAGTTGAAGAAAATGGATATTATTGGAAAGGCGAACCATTTATAACTAAAGGTAAACTTCCAGCAAATGACAAACCCCTTGTTGTAGAATTGTTCTGTGGTTGTGGCGGAACTTCTTTAGGCTTTGAATTAGCTGGTTTTGAAATTGCTATTGGTTGTGACATACACCAGCCTTCAATAAATACATTTAAAACTAACCATCCGAATGTTTCAACTGTTTTAGGTGATGTTAGAAAGGTAAATCCAAAATCATTTTTACAGCTTTTAGACGGCAGACAAGTTGATGTATTAATTGGTGGAGTGCCTTGTCAGGGTTTCTCATTGAATAATAGAAAGAGACACGAAGACGATGAAAGAAATTTACTTTATAAAGAGTTTATTCGTTTTGTAAAAGCATTGAAACCCAAAGTAGTTGTTTTAGAAAATGTTTCTGGAATGAAAAGTACAGGCGATTTTGTGAAAACAATTGAAAAAGATTTAAGCCTTGCAGGAAATATGAAAGTAAAAAGCAAATTGCTTTTTGCACCAGATTACGGTGTACCGCAATCACGAACAAGATTAGTTTTCGTAGGAATTAGAGATGGCGAAGAATTCGACTTTTCTGAAATTAAAAAAACACACGGACCAGAAACTAAAAAACCTTATGTCACAGTTAAAGATGCTATTGGTGACCTACCAAGTCTAAAGCCAAATGAAATTATTACTAAATATAAGAAAGAACCTTTTAGTGAATATCAAAAGCAAATGCGGAAAAATTTGAAAGATGATAAGCTAACTAATCATAAAGCACCCAATCATCCTAAAGAAGTAATTGAAAAAATTAAGAACACAAAACCAGGTACTCCGATGTATCCAAAGTTCAAACAAAGAATTCGTTTAGCTTGGGATATTCAAAGTCCTACACAAGTTTCTGGAGGAATTAGACCTCAATTTCAATTCGGACATCCATTAGACAACAGGGGTTTGAGTATAAGAGAAAGATGCAGATTACAAAGTTTTCCAGATAACTTTATTGTTAGTGGTGGAATTGTACAAGGTAGAGTTCAAACAGGTAATGCCGTTCCACCTTTGTTAGCAAAGGCAGTAGCATTAGCAATAAAAAAATATATATGAATTATAGAGTTTGGTACAGCACCGAAAGTTTTGCAGATTATGTAATAGCAAAAACGAACCTTAGGAATAAAAATGTTGTCAAGAAAAAAATGTATGAAAGCGATGCAAACAATGCAAAGAATTTTCATTCATTGCCTGACCATATAAAGCAAATCCTTTATTTAGACGCACCTGATTTAATAGTTGAACTGGACACAGAGCCAATATTTTCTATTGAAGTATCAACGGAAGCAGGAACAGGACATAATGCATTTCAACGATTTGCAAGACTTGCGGCATCAGTTGAAAATGATGTGCCTGCATTTTATATTTATCCAGAAGCTGCAATCATTACAAGGCAAAACACACCTCCAAAATGGGACAAAATAAATCCACTTGTTTTTAAAGCAATGGAAGATGTAATGACCATCTATAAAATACCTGCGTTACTTTATTATTTCCCTTCCGATTTCCGTACACATTCTAATGCTCAAACATCACCAAACATTAGAAATAAAGGGCTGAAATATGATAGCAATCGAAACTTCGCAGGTAGTCCCGACAGTACTCATTCCGAAATGATTTTAATGTTCGATGCAATCAATGAAATAATTTCAGTTGTTGAACAATCTGGTGTTATCGAAGGTAGAGGAAAACTACTTGGAAAAAGAATTTTAAGTACTCGTAAAACATTAATGCAACAAGAATTTGCAACTAAAGGCGGTAACGACAATATGTCGCCACTAACTGCAACAGTTAAAATACCAACGGAATACTTATTAAATCATCTATCGCAATACGAAAACAAAAATTACGAAATTGGCGAACTTTTAAGAAGTAGAGAAGAAACAATTATATACAAAGTAGATGCAACATTCAGAGGTGACCCTTATCCCGGAGCATTAGCTGCAATAGACTATTTATTATGCAGAGAAGGAAAAACATTTGAAGAAAGAAAATATAATCTTGTAATGTGTTGGGGTAATCTTGAAATAGATGAGGAAGAAGAAACATTTACAATTGATAGCGATAAAAGTACTGTTCACGATTTTGTAAACGCTGTTAAAGCAAGCGAAGGAAAAAATCTATTGACAAAAGATTATGATGATATTCCAAGTAGTGAAATTCCACGATATTATATGCAAGTTCGTTACGGTTCAATGTTTTCTAAAGTAAAACACATTAGAGTATTTTCATATTTTGCTGACGCAATATTATTCCCAGACGGTGCATTATGGAGAGACGCATAACAGAAGAACAAGCAACAAAAGCCATACTTGACTGGCTTGAAGCGAATGATTGGAAAATCATTTGCTTTGACTTTCCACAAAGTGGTACTGGTGTTTCATTGCATCCAAACGAAGAATTAAGAACTACAAAAAATAAAGGGGCATTTATACCTGATATTGTAGCAATAAAAAACGGAACTGTAATTTTCTTTGAAAACAAAGACAGGTTTTTACTTGACGACTTTATAAAAGTTCAAGACCTAAGGAATAATAATGATTACTCAAACTCTATTGTGAGACTTTTAGCAGAATTTGAATATTCTAAAATACTTTACGGTGTTGGTTTAGTTCATTCAGACAATACAGAACAAAAAACTAATCTGCATTTAGACAAAATTGACTTTGCAATATTCTATCACGAAAACAAGACAATTAAAATACAATTTGACCCGAAACAATTATTCAAATAGCCAACGCTTTTGGTAGCACATTTGCATTTTTTCCGAAACACAAACCACCGCTAAAAAATGCAAAAGAGCTACCAAGCCAACGCACCAAGACAGCAGTAAACAATGGACAACAGAGCAACGACAGACAAAACGCCAGCACCTAACAGCACCTACCCAAAAGGCGGGGTTTCGTGTTCCAAAGACAGTTTTGTGGTTAATCAAACATTTGTATTTCAAATCAAGTTTTGTGGTAAAAGTCCCGCCCTTCGGGTAGCTGCAAAACGTTAATGCCAAGCGTTTTTTTTAGAAAGAATTTTTCATTAATGGAAATTTAGCTAGTCAACTCCTCTCCTACTTTGAACAACAATTGATTGAATAGTTTTGCGTTGAATTTTTGTCGCGTAGATCGTTGGAAACTTTGAAATATTTGAGTCTATTCAAAGAAAAAAAAGAACAAAAAAAAGAACAAAAAAAAGAACAAAAAAAAGAACAAAAAAAAGAACAAAAAAAAGAACAAAAAAAGAAGAAGAAAAAGAAAAAGAAGAAGAAAAAGAAGAAGAAAAAGAAGACGGAGAAAAAATAGTTGGGATGAAACGCCTGGTTTTAACAGCCGTTTGGCGCAATAGCTACTTTTTTTTGAACTGAACTTTTACGGTTCCGAAAAACTATTATCTTTACGAGAACAAAAAAATGTTCCCGCAGGCCGCTACTGACGCCAAGCGGCGAAACGTTAATGCCAAGCGTTTTTTTTAGGACTAATTTTTCATTACAGGAACTTTGGCAGGTCAACTCCGCTCCTGCTTTGAACAACAATTGATTGAATAGTTTTGCGTTGAATTTTTGTCGCGTAGAACGTTGGAAACTTTGAAATATTTGAGTCTATTCAAAGAAAAAGAAGAACAAAAAGAAGAACAAAAAGAAGAACAAAAAGAAGAACAAAAAGAAGAACAAAAAGAAGAACAAAAAGAAGAACAAGAAGAAAAAAAAGAAGAACAAAAAGTAGAAAAAAGAAGAAAAAAGAAGATCAAAAAGAAGATCAAAAAGTAGAACAAGAAGAAAAAAAAGAAGAAAAAAAAGAAGACGGAGAAAAAAAAGTTGGGATGAAACGCCTAGCATTAACAGCCGTTTGGCGCAATAGCTACTTTTTCTTGAACTCAACTTTTACGGTTACGAAAAAATTATATCTTTACAAGAAGAAAAAAATGTTCCCGCAGGCCGCTACTGTCGCCAAGCGGCGAAACGTTAGTGGCAAGCATACATCACGTTAAATAAGACTATATGAAATTTCAAATATGGCTTTTAGTTTCTATCTTAACTTTTCCAAGTTATGGACAAGACATTAAAACTTGTAATAGAAAATTAAAAGAAACTTTTGAAAAAATTGAATTTTACACAGACCAAAGAGGCAAAAATGAATTTGCTTACGATTCAATTAATAAAAGTAATGAAGATTTTGAAAAACTATTGCTACACTGTACATCTTCATTTCCAGAAACATTAACTCTTGACTTTAAAGATTTAACGAAAAGTGGTTTGGAAATATCAACATCCAAAAACAGTCTTTTTAGGATTTATTCTTGGGATACAGAAACTGGAGGAACAATGAGAAGTTTTAGGAATGTATTTCAATTTAAAAGCAATAAAAAAGTCTTTTCTCAACAATTATTATCAGATGTTGATGAATATGGAGAAAGTAGTTATTCTTATGAAATTCTTGACCAAGTAATCTCAAAAAAGAAAACTTTTTATATTGTAAAATGTATTTCGATTGGTAGCTCAGCAGTTTCAAGCCATAAAATAAAAATTTTTAGCATTGAAAACGGAAAATTAAATGATAACGCTAAACTTATAAAAACAAAATCTGGAATTAAAAATGAATTAAGCTATGATATAGACTTTTCGTCAAGTGTTAATCAAGAACCGAACTCAGTTGACAGAGAATATGCTTGGTTAAAATATGATGTGGAGAATAAAATTATAATTATACCATTAATTATAGAAGAAGGAAAGTTGACTAAACAGAAAATAAAATATCAATTTAAAGGAGATTACTTTGAAAAGATATAAAATGCCAGCCACTAACAGCCGTTTCTCGCAATTGCGAATTTTGTGGTAAGTTCACGTTTACGTTTCGCAAGAATTTTTATCTTTAACAGAAAATAATTCGTTCCGAACTTCGCAACTGACGAGAAGCGGCGGAACGTTAGCAGAAATGCCTAAAAAAAATCGTGCGAAAGAAAAATTCCATTTAAAAAATTTGCAGATGTTACCTGATTGAATAACTTTGCTAAATGAATGGAAAATTTAGAAGAGAAATTATTTATTACGAAGATTATTATCTTGACTTTTTTAACGCTCAAAAAGAAGACGTTAAGAAAAAATTCAACTGGACATTACAGTTAATCTCAACTCAAGATAGAATTCCTCAAAAATTTTTCAAGCACATGACTGGATCGGATGGAATATTTGAAGTTAGAGTAGAAGTTGGTTCAGACATTTTTAGAGTTTTTAGTTTCTTTGATAAAGGAAATCTAGTCGTTTTAGTAAACGGATTTCAAAAGAAAACACAAAAAACACCAAAAGCAGAAATAGAACTGGCTGAAAAATTAAAAAAAGAGTATTTAGAAACTAAATATAAAAAGTAACGATTATGAAAACAGAAATTAAAAAAGTTACAACATTTGCCGAACATTTAGATATGCAATACGGAAAAAAAGGGTCTGAAACTCGTGATAAATACGAGGAAGAATATGAAACTTTTGAACTTGGAGTAATGTTACAAGAAATGCGAAAAGAGCGTGGAATGACACAAGAACAATTAGCTTTAAAGTGTGGAACAACTAAAACTTATATCTCCAAAATAGAAAATAACGCAAGTGATATTCGACTTTCTACTTTGATGAGAATAATTAGACAAGGTTTAGGTGGACATTTGAAATTAAGTTTAACCGAGTAAAGGCACTATCTGCTAACATCATGTTGACGCAAGCGGGGATTCTGTGGTGAAAAGAAAAAATAATCGTTGTAAGTGGCAAAACCGTTTTTAGTTTTTTGCCTTTTTTTGTAAGTTTACAAAAAATAAAAACGGTTTTGCCGCACCGGTTTGAAATTGAAAATAAAACTCACTAAAGTC
>NKJD01000075.1 GCA_002256385.1 Flavobacterium sp. BFFFF2 | reverse complement strand
CGTTGCCGTTACGCAAGACGAAAACACCCAAATTGTACGTGTAGTGAAACGATAATAACTTCTGTATTACCAAACAAAAAACCCTCCGAACATGGAGGGTTTTTTTATTGAAGAAAGAGCGAAGAAGAAAAAGCTAAGAAGCCAAAAGTCAAAAGTCGAAAGGTTGTCATTTAATCTTACTCGAACGCTGTATTGACAATAATGTATAGCCAAAAGTGGTCAACACTAATCAGGGATTTACAGAAACCACCTCAATAAAGACCATCATCACCTAAAAACCCTCCTTGTTACTATGCTTACAAAATAATTGGCATAACAGTACCGAAGGCGTGTTTTCGAGTGATATAAATCTCATTTCACATTTATTCATGTTTTAAAAAAATGAAAATCAAAACAATACAACTTGCCCCAACTTGAACTAAAATAGTTAAAATTAATTATGTACTATTGCGGATTGTTAATATTTTACTTAGGGTTGTTAGAAAAATACAATTTTTTAGTCCCCTTTTATCATATTCAAAAAAAAATAGAAATTATGAACAAGAGAAATCTACTATTGGTCATTTTACTGTTACTTGCTTTGGGTAGTTATGCCCAACCACCTCAGAAAATGAGTTACCAATCGGTGGTGCGCAATGCGGCTAACCAAATTCTGGCCGATCAGAGTATTGGGGTTAAAATCAGTATTATAGAAGGTTCATTTACGGGCACTGTGGTTTATACAGAAACCCACACTGCTACTACCAATGCCAGTGGTTTATTTACCTTAGAGGCTGGTGGCGGTACCCCAACAACAGGCACATTTGCAGCAATTAATTGGGGCAACGGCTCACATTATATAAAATCTGAAATTGATGTGACTGGCGGCACCAACTACGCCCTTTCAGGAACTATGGAATTGTTGAGTGTGCCTTATGCATTGTATGCAGCAAAGTCTGGGAATGCCTCTTTAATAAATACTACAACTGAACCTGCAGGAGGTAATTGTGCAAACGGGGGAACCAAAATAGAAGTGGGTTTGGATGCCAACAATAATGGCGTGTTGGAAAATACCGAGGTAAATGGCGCACAAACAAAATATGTTTGTAATGGAACAAATACAACAGGAGGTTCAGGTAATGGATTGAATCCAGGTGATTTGTATTATTGGTCGGGTTCTGCTTGGAATTTATTACCTATTGGAACAAATGGACAAAATTTGATAGTTTGTAATGGTAAGCCAATCTGGGGGCCATGTGTTAATCCATCAACAAACGGTACTTCAGTTATTTCATCTATGATTTCATGTAATACATCATACACTGGCAGTATGGCTTTAGGAGTTGATGTTATTGGAGTTTCACAAACAATAACAGTAAATGTTACTACAGCCGGAAATTATGATATTTCTGCAACTGCTAATGGAGTTACTTTCTCTGCTACTGGAACATTTACATCTACTGGAAATCAAAATGTAATTTTGAGTGCAAGTGGAGTCCCCACCTTGTTAGGAACTAATAGTTTTGTTTTAAATACAACTCCAAATTGTAGCTTTGATAAAACTATTGTAAACGTAGCTATTGGTCAACCACTAGAAGGTGGAGTTATTGCCTATGTAGATAATTCTGGAAAACATGGTTTAATAGTAGCTCCAATGATTCAAAGTACAAGTGCAGAATGGGGCTGTAATGGTACAGAATTATCGGGTGGCTATGGTAGAAGTATAGGTTCTGGCAATCAAAATACTATAGAGATAATGAATGGATGTTCAACGGCAGGTATTGCAGCACGTATATGTGGTGATTTTGTTTTAGATGGTTATTCTGATTGGTATTTACCAAGTAAAGATGAATTGATTTATTTTTATAATAACAGAGCAGCAATAGGTGGTTTTGGTAATAATATTTATTGGACTTCTAGTCAAAATTCATCTGGTACTTCTTGGGTTGTGGACTTTAATTGGGGTAATTTTACAATTATTAATAAAAACTACTCTTATGCAGTTCGTGCAGTGCGTTCTTTTTAAAAATAGTAGGTCCGCTCCTCGAAATGTTCAATATTAAAGTGAAGCTCTGCGAGGTCACCCGACCTCGTAGCCACAACCAAGAACACAACTAGATAGCGCGGAATTACTTCGTCAATTCGCTATCGCCCGGGTGCAATGCGTGCCCACAATCAACCCAAAAACAAACAACATGAAAAAGCGAGTACTTCTCCTAATCTTACTGCAAAGCATCATTACTTTGGCGCAAGCACCTCAAAAAATGAGTTACCAATCGGTGGTGCGCAATGCTAGCAATCAAATTCTGGCCAATCAGAGTATTGGGGTTAAAATCAGTATTGTAGAAGGTTCAATTACGGGCACTGTGGTTTATTCAGAAGCCCATACAACGACCACCAATGCCAGTGGATTATTTACATTAGAGGCTGGTGGCGGTACCCCAACGACTGGAACCTTTTCTGCTATCAATTGGGGCAATGGCTCGCATTACATCAAATCGGAAATTGATGTGACTGGCGGCACCAACTACGCCCTTTCAGGAACTATGGAATTGTTGAGTGTGCCTTATGCGTTGTATGCGGCCAATGCAGGCAATACGCAAACCCATTTTAGGACAACCATTTATTTATCTGGAGATATTACCAACGCGCAGGCAGCTGCTAAAATAGCTTCAGAACTAGGTCCTGAGACGGACAACATCTATATTAGAAACACAACGCAATTGACCACTGTAGATCTAAGTGCCATGACGCATGCTGCTGCCATTGAAGTGGTGGATAATGCCGCATTAACGAACTTAAATTTTAGTGGACTAACTACTGTTTACAATTCGCTTAATGTTGACCAAAATCCTTTGTTAAATACAGTATTACTTCAATCTCTAACAGATTGTTCTCAAGTGAATGTTAATAATGCAAGTTCAGTCAATTTATCAAGTATACTGAAATGCACTAATTTATATGTAAATAATGTTACTACACTTAATTTGTCTAGTTTGACGAAGTGTTATAACGAATTAACCGTCAATAACATTACCAATTTTACACCGCCAACAAATTTAGTCAAATGCAGAAATCTTGTAATGTATAACATAGCTAATATAACTGCTTTAACATTTCCTATAGCCGATGTCTACATGGCACAAATCTATGGCAATCCCTTATTATCGTCTATTTCGTTTCCTGCTCTGTCAACGATTGGTACCGAGCTTTATTTAGCGCTAAATGCGTTATCGACCGCAACAATTAATTCTTTGTTACATCAAATATCAATTGTATTGGCGGCAGAATATGCAGGAGGATTTAAACATATAGTATTGAACATGCAAACACCAATGACAGCTCCATCAGGACAAGGAATTATTGATAAACAAACATTAGTAGATGCAGGTCATCAAATTGAAACCGATTAATTGAAAAAAATTTTACCCAATTAACATTCGCAATTACGTTTATTAAAACAGACGTAAAATGCAAGTATTTGAATCTAGCGCTAAAGATGTATTATCAATAGAGCACAGCAAAAAAAACTACAATTAATTAGAACTTAAAGAAACATGAGAATACTATATCTTCTATTCCTTTTGCTCACCGCCTTTGGTTTTTCCCAACAAGCAATTCCGGCAGCTGGAGGCACCGTAAGTGGTGCATCGGGAAGTTTTTCAATTTCGGTCGGACAAACCGCGTATGGGTATTACAAAAACGCAACACATTCGGTTTCGCAAGGCGTTCAGCAAACGTATGCTGCCTATGTTACGCAAGTAAAGTCTGCGCAATGCGGTACTGTTTTGGCCAATTTGGATACGGCAATTGTTGCCGACACCATTGTTGGTGCTCAAAAATACCGCTTTGAAGTGACCACTGCCAGCAATGTAAGAACCATTGAACGCACAACCAATTCTTTTTCGTTGACACAACTTAGTGGTGGCGCTTGTTACAGTACTGCTTTTGCGATTCGGGTTGCGGTACAATACAACGCCATTTGGTATGATTATGGCAGCTCATGTACGGTAACTACTCCAAACAATGCACCAACAGCAGCAGCACAAACCTTTTGCTCCGGTGCAACGGTTGGTAATTTAACCGCCAACGGAACAGCAATCAAGTGGTATGCTGACGCAATTAGCGGAACGGCATTGTCCACCACCACCTTAACCTCGGCAACCTATTATGCGAGTCAAACTGTAAATGGTTGCGAGAGTACAAGAACAGCTGTATCAGTAACAGTATTCCCAAAAACAACCCCCACCTTTGCGCAAATAGCAGCAGTTTGTTCAGGAGCAACGATTGCGGCATTGCCAACCACTTCTACTAATGCGGTAACAGGAACTTGGTCACCAGCTTTGAATAACTTGGCAACAACGACTTACACGTTTACACCAACTGCTGGACTTTGTGCGAACACAACAACCATGACCATTACCGTGAATTCAAATGTTACGCCAACATTCACGGCAGTTGCACCAATTTGCTCAGGAGCAAGTTTGTGGGCTTTACCGGCAACTTCAATCAATAATATTACAGGAACGTGGTCGCCAGCGATCAATAATGCCGCAACGACGCTTTATACATTTACGCCAACAGCAGGAACGTGCACGAACACGGTAGCCATGACCATCACGGTAAATTCTAAAACAACGCCCAGCTTTACACAAGTAGCAGCAGTTTGCGCGGGAGTAACCATTTCAGCCTTGCCAACAACATCTACCAATTCAGTAACAGGAACGTGGTCGCCAGCGATAAATAATACGTTGACAACAACTTATACTTTTACCCCAACCGCTGGTTTGTGTGCAAGTACAGCCACCATGACCATTGCAGTGAATGCGCTTCCAACTGCGCCTACAGCAACAGGGACACAAACCTTCTGCGCGAGCCCTGCACCAACAATTGCCAGTTTGACGGCCACAGGAACGGCCATTCAATGGTACGCGGCTGCAACAAGCGGTATAGGATTAGCAAGTGCAACTACCTTACTAACAGGAACTTCTTATTATGCATCACAAACCGCTGGAAATTGTGAAAGCACACGAACGGCGGTTGCAGTTTCAATCAATGACCCTCAAATTTCGGCTAGTGCCACAACGGTTTGTAGTGGAACGGCCGTTGCGTTGACCGCTTCAACTATATTGACAGGGTCATCTGTGTTACCAACTAATTTACAATCGGGTTTAGTAGGTTATTGGCCATTTAACGGAAATGCCAATGATTTGAGTGGTAATGGGAACAATGGAACGGTAAATGGCGCTACTTTAACCACTGATAGGTTCGGAAATGCTAATTCCGCTTATAGTTTTAATGGATCAAACAATTTTATAGACATTGCCAATTCATCAATTGCCGCATTTGGTACTTCATCTTTTACAGCATTTGCCTGGTATAATGCTTCTAGTTTGAGTACAAATACTGGAAATATTATTCGATATGATGATTGCCTGTCAAGTTCAGGTTGGGGTATTCAAACTTTTATTCTTAATAGCGTTTATAAAATTAAAGGAATTGAATTTTCTTCAACAAGGGCAGGTGGAAGCACGGTAGTCCAGCCGCAGCCTAACACCAATGATATATGGAAATCGGTGACGTTTGTAAGAGATGTATCTCAGATGAAAGACAAGCTTTATATTGATGGTATCTTGGTTAGTGAAGTGTCATTTTCGGGCATTATCAACATTGAACCCGGAAGTCCGTTGCGCTTTGGATCGTGCGCTGGTTATGAATATTTTAAAGGAAAAATAGATAACGTTTCTTTACACAATCGTGCTTTAACTTTGTCCGAAATTCAACAACTTAATAACGCCCCAACGTACCTTTGGTCAACCAGCGAAACTACTGGTACAATCAATCCAACGCCAACCGCAACGACTACTTATTGGTGTGATGTAACCACTAACGGCGTAACTTGTAGAAAAGAAATCACTATTACCGTAACGCCAAAAACAACGCCAACGTTCACGCAAGTAGCAGCGGTTTGTTCTGGAACAACGATAACGGCTTTACCAACAACTTCAACAAATGGCATTACAGGCACTTGGTCGCCAGCAATCAACAATACGATAACAACACTTTATACTTTTACACCAACAGGAGGATTGTGTGCAAACACTGCCACAATGACCATTACCGTAAACCCAAAAACAACGCCAACGTTCACACAAGCAGCGCCAATTTGTTTTGGAGCTACTTCATTAACGCCATTACCAACCACTTCTAATAATGGCATTTCAGGAACTTGGTCACCGGCATTGAATAGTTCAGCGCCAACCACTTATACATTTACCCCAACTGCCGGATTGTGTGCGAATACAGCAACCATGACTACTTCCATTGTTGGCACCAATACTAATATTGCCTTGAATAAACCAGCCACAGCAAGTGGTTTTTATGGTTCCTCAACGCCCTCACTGGCTTTTGACGGGATACTAACCAACGGGTGGACTACTCCCGCCTACACAGGTTGGATCCAAGTCGATTTGCAAGGTAGTTTTACAATCAATAAATTAAAATTAGTTGTGGGTCAATATCCAAACGGTAATACGACGCACCAAATTTATGCCGCACCAAGTATTCAGGGACCTTGGACTTTGGTGGAAACACTAAGTGGTTACACCAGCTCGGGCGATGTGTTGGTTCGAGATTATGCTGCGGCGCCGCTCACCAATATTGGTGCCATAAAATTGTCCACCCTAAGCACTCCTTCTTGGGTTTCGTGGGGTGAAATTGAGGTTTATGCCTTAACTGCGGTCAATGCAACTATATCTGCTGCTACGCCACTCACATTTTGTGAGGGTGGAACGGTAGCCTTAAATGCCAATATAGGTTCAGGTTATACATACCAATGGAAAAAGGATGGAACTACAATCAGTGGCGAAACAGCAGCAAGCTACAACGCCACAACCTCGGGTTCTTACAGCGTTTTTGTAACTGATGGCAATGGTTGTTCTGCGCTTTCTGAAGCCAAAACTGTCACAGTAACGCCAAAAAGAACGCCAACCTTTACACAAGTAGCGGCAGTTTGCGTGGGAGCAACCATTGCGGCATTGCCAACAACTTCAACGAATGCGGTAACAGGAACTTGGTCGCCAGCGGTAAATAATACTGCTACGACGACTTATACTTTTACACCAACAGATGCAGTTTGTAATAATGTTACAACAATGACGATTACAGTTAATCCAAAAACAACCCCAACGTTCACACAAGTAGCAGCGGTTTGTTCTGGAGCAACGATTTCGGCATTGCCAACAACATCTACAAATGCGGTAGCAGGAACTTGGTCACCAGCATTAAATAATTTAGTCACGACTACTTATACATTTACACCAACAGATGCAGTTTGTAATAATGGTGCAACAATGACAATTACAGTTAATCCTAAAACAACGCCAACGTTTACACAAGTAGCAGCGGTTTGTTCAGGAGCAACGATTGCGGCATTGCCAACCACAGCAAACAATGCGGTAGCAGGAACTTGGTCACCAGCATTAAATAATTTAGTCACGACTACTTATACATTTACATCAACAGATGCAGTTTGTAATAATGTTGCAACAATGACGATTACCGTAACGCCAAAAACCACGCCGACTTTCACACAAGTAGAGGCGATTTGTTCGGGAGCTAGCTTGTCTGCTTTACCAACCACTTCAAACAACAGTTTAACAGGAACTTGGTCGCCTGCTTTGGATAATTCAGCTACAACGACTTATACGTTTACGCCGACCGCTGGATTGTGCGCTACCACAGCGACAATGACCATTACGGTGAATCCACATGTGACGCCGACTTTTACGCAAGTGGCTGCGATTTGTGCTGGAGCTAGTTTGTCTGCACTTCCAACGACATCTAACAACAGTTTAACTGGAACTTGGTCTCCATCTTTGGATAATACGACTACAACCACATATACATTTACACCAACTGTTGGACTTTGCGCGAATACTGCGACAATGACCATCACAGTGAATCCGAATGTGACGCCAACGTTTACACAAGTAGCAGCAATTTGTTCTGGAGCGAGTTTGTCTGCGCTTCCAACGACATCTAACAACAGTTTAACTGGAACTTGGTCTCCATCTTTGGATAATACGACTACAACCACATATACATTTACCCCAACTGCTGGATCGTGCGCAACAACTGCGACGATGACCATCACAGTAAATCCAAATGTGACGCCAACATTCCCGCAAGTAGCAGCAATTTGTTCTGGAGCGAGTTTGTCTGCGCTTCCAACGACATCTAACAACAGTTTAACTGGAACTTGGTCGCCATCTTTGGATAATACGACTACAACCACATATACATTTACCCCAACCGCTGGATTGTGTGCCACTTCGGCTACGATGACCATTACGGTGAATCCAAATGTAACGCCAACGTTTACGCAAGTAGAGGCGATTTGTGCGGGAGCTAGTTTGTCAGCTTTACCAATGATATCGAACAACAGTTTGACAGGTACTTGGTCACCTGCTTTGAATAATGCAGCAACGACGACTTATACTTTTACACCTACTGTTGGACTTTGCGCCACTTCGGCTACCATGACCATCACGGTGAATCCGAACATTGCGCCAACGTTTACGCAAGTTTCAGCGATTTGTGCTGGTGCAAGTTTATCTGCGCTTCCAACAACGTCAAACAATAGTTTGAGCGGAACGTGGTCACCTGCTTTGGATAATGCGGCAACAACGACTTATACGTTTACACCAACTGCTAGATTGTGTGCCACCACGGCTACCATGACCATCACGGTGAAACCAAACATTACGCCGAGCTTCACGCAAGTGGCTTCTGTGTGTTCGGGATCAACGATGAACGCGCTACCAACTACTTCTAACAATGGGTATGATGGTACTTGGTCGCCTGCATTGAACAATCTGAGCTCCACCAATTACACCTTTACTCCAACAGTTGGATTGTGTGCAACGACGACCACCATGTTTATTTCGGTGATCACACCGAGTACCCCATCTTCTTATGTGGTGAATATTCCTGTGGGAACTACATTAAATGGCATTCCTGGATATAACT
>NKJD01000074.1 GCA_002256385.1 Flavobacterium sp. BFFFF2 | reverse complement strand
TTTGCAAAAAGTTGCGCTATTAATACACTTTGATCCACCTGAAATATTTTTCACAAAGGTCAAATGATTTGAAATCAAAGCAATAAATACAGTCCAATAGTTGTCGAAAGTTAATAACAAAAGTGAATAAAAACGCCGTTTTTTAAAAACACCAATTGCATAACTCAATAAAATTGTTGATAACCTACTAGAAAACGAGAACCCACAAAAAATGAATAAATTAGGGACTGATTAGTTACACCTTCAAAATAAAACGAACTTTCATCTCTTTTTTTTTGTTGTCCAAATATAAATGTTTCCCCTAATATTCCCCTAATAAACTTAATTTAATTGAATTTAGCTTAATCGGTGTTAATGTAAAAAAAATGGTTTTTCACTTTTAACATTTGATTATGAGGTATTTATATCGTTATTTTTGGTGCGCAAAAAAATCACAATTAAGCAGGTTCGAGTCCTTGTAGACCAACAAAAAGCCTCCAATAGGAGGCTTTTGCATTTTTACTAAGTAGCTACTTCTTCCAAACCCGATAGCGCGGATTTACTTCGTTTGTTCGCTTCGCTCAGGCGCTATCCGTGGTAAAGCAGACAGAACAATTTTACCTCTAAATCAGTATGCAACCGACAGCACGGATTACAAATCCACGCTATCGTGATCAATAAGCAAATTCAAGAGAAATAAAGGCGCCAGAAAGGGTGGCTTGTCCCATTGGACCATACGAATATTTACAGGCCACATCGAAATAATCATCAAACTGAAAGGCAACGCCGAAATCTGCATTTAATTTAAAGCGTTCCGGGGCGTAACTATAGGTTAAATAATTCAGTGACGGCCCTCCAAAAAGTTGAAATTGTTCATTCAAACGATAACGTACCATGATGGGAACATGGATCATATATGTTCTTAAGCCTCCTAAAGTAATATTGACACCATCAATTTCGGGTTTCAATTGCCATTTATTATTAAGGGTAATTCGAGCCAAAGCACCCAACATCAACCCATTACCTCTGGCTGTAATGACATCGTCACTTGTGTTGTCAATTAGACTATAGGGAAATTGATAAGACATTCTATTTAAACCAATGCTAAAGCCATATCGGATTTTTTGGGCATTCGCCAAGAATACACACAACAAACAAGTCAGTAGTATCAAATTTTTCACGTTCATTTATTTGTTTTCAAAAATAATAGTTTTCACTTGATTCGGGTACAAAAAGAAAAAAGTTTAAACCACTTCAATCAACAAAACCAATTTTAGGCTCTTGAAAACTAATTTTTGTCTTTGTAGGTCAACAAAAAGCCCGCAATGCGAGGCTTTTGCTTTTTTAGGAAGTGCCGTTTATTTCTTTGTATCTCTTTTATATAGTGCAAGAGTGTTTAACTCAATTACTCCGTCAAAAACAAAGCCTTTAATTCAGTGGCTTCATGCGCATTCATTTTGCCTGCAAGCACCAAACTGAGTTGTTTTCGGCGAAGGGCGGCATCAAAGCGCTGTTGTTCTAAGTCGGTTTGCGGAATCACCCCAGGTACTTCAACGGGACGGCCCGTGTCGTCTACGGCAACAAACGTATAAATGGCCTCATTGGCCTTGGTGCGGTTGCCCGATTCGCGGTCTTCGATCCAAACATCAATGTAAATTTCCATCGAGGTTTTAAAAGTTCTCGACACTTTGGCTTCAACTGTGACCACGCTGCCCAAGGGAATGGCGCGGTTAAATGCCACGTGATTCACCGATGCCGTAACCACAATGCGGCGCGAATGGCGGCGTGCGGCAATGCTAGCGGCCCGATCCATGCGGGCCAACAATTCGCCCCCAAATAAATTATTGAGTGGATTGGTTTCGCTCGGAAGCACTAAATCGGTCAATGTGGTGAGCGATTCGGAAGGATATTTTGGATTCATATAGTATAAAGCTGCTTGGGTACAAAAGTACAGATTTGTGGAAGGATATTGCTCGGCTTATACTATTTGATTTGAGCTTTTTTGAGCTTTGTTTTCCAATACCATTTTCAATTGCCGCAGGTATTTTTTCAGGTCGCTACTTGCTTTAAATGACACAATAAATGCAGGCAAAGAAAAGCCCACAGCATATTTGACCAGGTCCAAGTCAAATTCAACCTGATAAAAAACTGCTGTTTTATTGCCTGAAATGGCTGTTACTTGCCGCTCGCTTCTAAGGTAAAATGGTGCGCCGTTGGGCGTTTCAAAAATGGCCGCTTTGTTAGTCTCAAACTGAACACACAACAGCTCAACTAGATTGTTAGGGGCTTTTTTAGACAAAAAAGAATATTCCGAGACTTCAACACCCACTTCCAAGGTGCCATTTAGGGTTGATGCATTAATTTCTGTCCGCCAAACTGGGTCATTGCTGGGATTGGCAAAGAAGGTAAAAGCTGTGTCAATATGTTGGTTTAACAAAATGCTTCCGGAGGATTTGATGCGTTTTTTATTTTTCATGGTGATATTAAACTTACTGAAAACAATTATTTACGCCAAGCAGCTGTCATGCACTTTTATTGTAATTCAAAGTGTAATTTGTAATTTTTCAAAACCTTGTGTTCTGAACAATCAAACTGATATGCATAAATAGTTTGATCTACAGAAATACTGTCAATTCCAAAATCTGGATTTACAAATTCTTTATTGGTAATTAGAAATCCTTTTTTGGTTCTAGAAACAATAGCCATTGTTGGTTGAACACAGCTTCCATTTAAACCTGCAGGAATTAACCAATATCTTATAATGGCACTACAAGTTTTGTCTAATTTTAAATTGTAAATTGTATCATAAGCAATGCACAAATTTTCTTTTGAATTATCCTTAATTTCGTTTCTCGGAAGCGCACCAGTAGCTCTAAAATATTCATAAAGGTACTTTTCAGCCTCGAACTCCGTTATCATTTTGCACTTAGTTGACATTGGAACATTTTTCAGTAATATAGTAGTGTCCGTCATTTTCAATTGATTTTTCTCCACCTCCTGTTCTGTACTCTTAGGAAGCACCATTTTGATCTTTGCATCTTCTTTTTTGCAAGAGGTCGAAAGAAGAATTACAAATGATATTAATGCGATTTTCATAGAATTTCTGTTCATTGACTAATCCTGCACAATAAACACTATAGCTGACTCCCTATCGAATCAACAACCAAGCCTCTGCATTCTGTTGCAGTTGAATGGTTTTCAACGTTTGTTGCGCAGTATCTAAAGAGGCAAAACTGCCATATACAACAGGGTACATGCCTTGTTCGTTTTTGGGGAGTATGTGCGCCTGAAATCCTTGATCAAGCAGTTGCTTAAATGATTCTTGGGCATTTTCCTTTTCGCGGAAAGAACCCGCTACCACATGATAAATGGGCGTTGAAGCTACGGAAGATTGTGGCTTAAACGGATTTTCAATGACAAACGAAGCTTGTTGAATTTTGGCACGAATGCGGGCATCCACGCGCTGGTGTACTGCCGTAACTTGTTGCTGGTGGTTTTCTGAAGCCCACTCAACCCCACGCAAGGCACTGAATCCGACCACGCTAAATCCGACTAAATAAATGGCTGCATACCGCAAAAAGGCATAAGGCCTTTCGGGAGTAATGATACTGGTCACTACTGGCAATTCCACCACCGACTCTTCTGGAGCAGCGATTGGTTCGGCCACCACTTCACGTGAAATTTTAGCCATCGGCATGGCAGAAAGTCCAAAGGATTCCTTTAAAAAATTGGTTTCCAAATTGGGCGTAAACACCAAAGGTTGATCGGCATATTTCGAAAATGTGCCCAATTTATTTAAGGCTAATTGGCCCGTTTGCGCAATGGTTTCGTTCCATTTTTTTACTTCCGATGCCATCCATAAAAGCGCTTCTTCATGCGACATGTCGCTGTCTTGGGCAATCAATGTGGCCAACAAACCATCGTTGTGTGTAAGCTGCGCATTAAAATGAATGTGCCTAGAAGGCGGTATCAAAGTCTGGCCAGATTCATTGAGGCAGGCAGGTACTTTTTGCGTCAAAAACGCACCAAATCCTGGCACTACCACACAGGGGTAGCGATACAACAACACATACAATCGGCTTTCTAATGACTTCATTTTCAATGACAATTCAATACAACAATCCTATTTTTACAGTTAATAAATGAAATGTAAAACGGGACACAAATATAAGTAGCCGCACCAAGGTGCAAACATTGTTCAATGGATTTTTTTCAACAATCGAACATTTTGCTTACTTTCGATTTTTTTATCTTTTATATATGCCTACCGAAAAAATTGCCCTATTAGCCTTAAAAAGCATTGCTGGAATTGGCGACGTCTTTGCCAAAAAAATCATTCAACAAGCTGGTTCAGCGGAAGCTGTTTTCCATGAAAAACCGAGCCAATTACTCCATTTATTGGGCGGAAACGCGAATTTAGTAAAAAAGATAAAGTCCAAATCTGGCTTTGACTTTGCCGAAAATGAAATGGCCCTTTTAGTCAAAAACAATGGCGTTATGCACAGTTGTTTTGACCCAGCCTACCCCGATCGCTTGCGCCATTGCGCCGACAGCCCGTTGTATTTGTTCGGAAAAGGAAATTTGTCCTGGACTCAACGCCGACACATCAGCATCGTTGGCACCCGAAATTGCACCCCTCAAGGCGTGGAATTGACCAAAAAAATCATTGCCGAATTGGCTGCTTTTAACCCCGTTATTGTGAGTGGGTTTGCCTATGGCATTGACATCGCTGCACATTTAGGCGCCATGGACCAACAATTGGAAACCATTGGGGTGTTGGCACATGGCTTGAATCAGTTGTATCCGCCTTCGCATAAAAAACACCAAGCAGAGATGGAACAAAACGGTGGTTTTTTGACCGAATTTTGCACCTATGCAGTGCCCGACCGCGATCATTTTGTGCGGCGCAACCGCATCGTTGCTGGCATGAGCGAAGCAACCGTTGTCATTGAAAGCGCCGAAAGAGGCGGCTCGTTAATTACAGCTCAGATGGCTAACGATTACAGCCGCGATGTGTTTGCTTTGCCTGGCCGAACCACCGACGCCGTGAGCGCGGGTTGCCATTGGCTCATTAAAACACAACGGGCCCAGTTGGTTACATCGGGCGCTGAAATTGCGTATCATTTGGGGTGGATTCAAGATGAATTAAAACCAAAGCCCGTGCAAAAGAAGCTGTTTGTCCAATTGGAACCCCAAGAACAAATCCTGTTTGACATTCTCCAAAATGGTGGCCAACAAGAACTGGATTTACTGGCGTTGAGCGCCCAACTGCCCATTCACCAAGTGTCATCGGTATTAATTACGTTAGAATTGAAAGGCATGGTCAGGCCACTGCCAGGCAAACGGTTTGAGGCAATCTAATTATAGCTTAAACCCAACCTGGGTTTCGGAATATCTTTAGGTTTCTTGAAATTGCAACGAACTCAAGGCTTTGTACACCCCGTTTTGCTTGGCAATCAGCTCTTGGTGGGTGCCTTGCTCCACGACTTCGCCCCGATCGATCACCACAATGTTGTCAGCTTCGCGGATGGTGGCCAATCGGTGTGCAATGATGATGCTGGTGCGTCCTTGCATGAGAACTTCTAAGGCTTCTTGCACTAATTTTTCACTTTCGCTGTCTAAGGCCGAAGTAGCCTCATCGAGGATGAGAATTTTGGGGTCTTTGAGCAATGCACGTGCAATGGCAATTCGCTGACGTTGACCTCCCGACAATTTGATGCCTCTTTCGCCCACGATGGTATCCCATTTTTCGGGAAAACGATCAATAAATTCAAGGGCATGGGCACGCTGTGCAGCAGCCATCAGTTCGGCTTCGGTGGCGGATGGTTTGCCATAGGCAATGTTTTCGCGGATGGTTCCGCCAAACAAATAAACGTCCTGAGGAACAATGCTCATTTGACCGCGCAAATCGTGTAAATCATAAGATCCAATGGGTTGTCCATCGATGCGTATCTGTCCTTTTTGAATGTCGTAAAATCGCAATAACAAGGAAGCAATGGTCGATTTTCCAGCCCCACTTGGGCCTACCAATGCCACTTTTTGGCCTGCTTTGGCTTCAAAAGAAACGGACTTGAGCACTTCCACATCGGTGCGCGATGGATAACTAAAACCAACTTGATCAAATTGGATGTTTCCTTCTAAATTAAGGTCGGTGGTGCCCTCTAAATTCAAGTCTTCGGTAGGTTCTTCGAGCAATTCAAACAACCGTTCGGTGGCACCGATCGCCTTTTGAATTTGTGCATACAATTCGGCCACGCCGCCAAAAGAAGCCCCCACAAAGGTGGAATACAAAACAAATGAAATCAATTGACCTACACTCATTTCGCCTTGAATGCTTAAGGTAACGCCATACCAAACCACCGCGACGATGGCGCCGAACAAGCAAAAAATGATGAAGGAAGCAAAGTACCCCCTAAGTTTTCCACCTCGAATAGCCAACGTTACAATTTGGTTCAATTTGAATAAATAGCGGCTTTGTTCAAAGGCTTCGTTGGCAAAGGCTTTGACCAATGAAATGCCTTGCATAGTTTCTTCGACTATTACTTGGCTTTCGGCCACCGTGTCTTGCACCTGCCGGGAAAATTTTCGAATAAATCGGCCAAAAAACACGGCTGACACCGCTACTACTGGCACAATGGAAAGCATTAAAAGCGTGAGTTTGAGGCTTTCGCCAGCCAACATGATCACCCCGCCAATGATCAATATAAACTGCCGAAGGAATTCAGCGATGGTGGTGGTTAATGTATCTTGAATTTGGCTCACATCGGCGCTGATTCGGCTGTTGAGTTCACCCACGCGTTGCTGCGAAAAAAAAGACATGGGCATTTGCAATAAATGGCCATACAATTTATAACGAATGTTGGCCAGGGTATGCTCGGTAAATCGGACGAATAACGTGATGCGAAAAAAGGAGAAAAAAGACTGCAACACCAAAATGCCTATAAGGATCAAAGCAATGTAATTGGTTTGGGGCAAATCGTGATTTTTAACACAATCAATTAACATGCCCATTAATTTTGGAAAAGCCAACGCCGTTCCGCCCGTACAAATTAAGAACACCAAGCCAAGGATGTATTCCCATTTGTGTGTTTGTCCAAATTGAAAAAGGCGCATGGTTTTGCGCAAGGCGCTGGCACTTACTTTGGCTTTGGGCAAATCATTTTCTTTAAATCGGGCCATGAATGTTTTTTTTGACGTGCAAATATCGAACTATTTTACAGCAGCAATGCACAAACTGTTGCTAAATGAAAAACTTAACGTTGTTTTAGAGGTTGTTGATCATTTTTAGTCAAAAGTCGAAAGTTTTGACTTTCGGCTTTTGACTAACACTACTCCTTCACCACTTTCTGCATTTGTACCACTTTGCCGTTTTGTTTAAGTACCAACATGTATAAGCCGTTTGGCCAAGTTTGGGCTGGAATATCGATGCTGCCACCCGAAGGGAGCATGCTGTAGGTACCCATGCTGCGGCCAAGGGGGTCAAATATTTCGGTTTGGGCATTGGTAAGCGGGACATAGTTGAATTGCAAGTGCTCATGCACCGGGTTGATGACTGACCACAAGGAAGTGGCAAAGTCTTCGGTGCCCATGCTGCAACCGGGAAGGGTTAACGCAGTGACATTGGGGTAGGTAGGACCGCCTAGGGTACCTACAATGCCATTGGCCAATTGCCCATTTGCGTTTTCACCGCCCCACAGATACACCGTACCATTTGTTTTTAAGGCTACAGCAAAATCTTCACCCGCTTGTACCGATTCCCAGTCGGTGTCGGTGCCTATCTGGGTGGGAACTAGTACATCTTGGCCCGTAGCAGTAGCCATTTGGCCCTTGTCGTTTTGGCCAAAACCCCAGAGCGAACCGTTGTTTTTAATGGCGTAAGAAGTGGTGTAACCCGCTGCAATGCTTTTACAATTGGTGTCGGCACCAATTTGCTTGGGAATCCAGTAAAAATTATTGACGCCCCCATTACCATTTTGACCGTGACTCCACGCCCCCCATCCCCAAAGGCTGTTGTTGGTTTTCATAGCAATCACATGCCCCCCACCCCCTACAATGGCCTTCCAATCGGTGGCCGTGCCCACTTGCATGGGGTGGGTCACAAAATTCTGAGGGGTAATACCTAAAACACGGCTAGAATTAGCTCCCCACCCCCAAAGCGTACCATTGTCTTTAAGTGCTAAGATAGTGTTATCCTCAGTGCTTTCCAACGCTTACCAGTTGGTATCGGAGCCTATGTGCACAGGACTAAGCCGTGGGGTGGTGGTATCGTCGCCCACTTGATAACTGTTGTTGTAACCCCAGGTCCACAGGCTGCCATCGCCTTTGATGAGTGCGCCAAAATACAAGCCCGAGGTAAGCGATTTGAGCCCTGGATAGTTTCCTAGTGCTTCGAAATTATAATATCCTGAGCTAGTATTCCCATTGCCAAAACTACCATATTGGTTTGAACCATTTGCCCAAAGGTTATTTACATTGTCCAAAACAAATACTGCATCATCACCTACAAAAATATTCTGAAATGAACCTGTATTTAATTGTAGTGGTGAACGTGAGAACCAATCTCCATTTCCTCCATAAATACCTCCGGAACCCCAACCCCAAACTGTTTGATCAGTTTTTAATGTTAATACCGTGTAGTTGCGAACAGATATTCTGCTTACACATTGACCCCAAGAAAAACACATACAAAGTGTACATATTAATATATATAACCCGTTGGGTGAAATTAATTGATTTGAATTTTGATATTATTAATTGGTCTGTCAAATATGAATTTGTTGATATATTGAACCAATGTTAATGCTGTAATTTTTGCCAATATTCTGGTTTTAAAGCCCTCGAAAGATTTTGCATAATTGTTTCTTATTTTGAATTGATCACATAATTGTGAGAACAATGTTTCAATTCTTTTTCTTGCCTTTCTAAAGATATATAGCTGTTTTACATACCCTTTTTGATTCATTCTCATTGGTGTCTCCAAAATGATATTTGCCGATTGAAATAAATCTATTTGTTGAGTGGAAGACAGATAACCTTTATCCC
>NKJD01000116.1 GCA_002256385.1 Flavobacterium sp. BFFFF2 | reverse complement strand
TGCTCCAACGATTACTGCAGATGTTACCAATATTTGTGGCACACAAAAAGCTACATTAACAGCAACAGGTTGTGCAGGAACAGTAACATGGACACACAATGGCAGTACACAAAACCCAATCCAAGTTGGAGCGGGTACGTACTCAGCTACGTGTACTAACAGCTGTGGAACGAGCATTAGCTCAAACAGCATTCAAATTCAAAGTGGAACAGCACCAAATGCTCCAACTATCACTGCAGATATTACAAACATTTGTGGCACACAAAAAGCTACATTAATAGCAACAGGTTGTGCAGGCACAGTAACGTGGACGCACAATAGCAGTACACAGAATCCAATCCAAGTGGGAGCGGGAACGTACACGGCAACTTGTACCAATTCATGCGGAACGAGCATCAGCTCAATCAGCATACAGATTCAGAGTGGTACCGCACCGAATGCTCCAACGATTACTGCAGATGTTACGAATATTTGTGGCACTCAAAAGGCTACATTAACAGCAACAGGTTGTGCTGGAACAGTAACATGGACACACAATGGCAGTACA
>NKJD01000073.1 GCA_002256385.1 Flavobacterium sp. BFFFF2 | reverse complement strand
GGTGCTATCTGTCTGGAAGCAAAACAATTGATAGAGAACGGAAGGTGGATTTCTTAATTATTGTATCGTTTAACAAACCAGAACAAGCAATGGCATATTACAAACAACGTTGGCAGATTGAGACTTTATTTAAAGGCCTAAAAAGCAGTGGGTTTAATATAGAAGATACACATGTTACCGATTTGGATCGTTTAGAAAAGCTGTTTTCACTTATAATGATTGCCTTTGTATGGTGTTACAAAATTGGCGACTACATAGATCAGAACATTAAAAAAATAAAAATAAAAAAACATGGCCGAAGAGCTGTAAGCATATTCAAATACGGATTAGATTACCTATCAAGATTTCTCTTAACAGGATTTAAACCGTTAGAAAACAGTTTTTTACAGTTTTTGTCATGTACTTAGAAATTGTTTATAAATAGCTTCAAATAAGTCATGTTCTCCCGGCACCTGATCTAACCACGTTAAATACCCTGTTTTAGCGTTAAAAAAAGAAGTTAAAGCTGGGAAAGTAGTACAAATGTTTGCTTCTGCCCATTTTTTGTTAAAAACGAAATTAATAAAACGACCCGAGGTGTTTTTGTAAAAATACATGGACACCATTGTTTTTGGCCTATACAAAGTCCAGCATTTGCTGAGTAATACTATGTTTTTTTCTTGTTTCAACACGGGCAATTCATATTCAAATACTGATAAAGTTAAATAAAAATAATCAGCAGGAACATGGTCATCATAAAAAGCATTGGCAATAATGTTTTGTTTTACATCAAAATTATAGGCGAACAACCATAGGCCTTCCTCCACTTCAATGTAATTCATATTTCCATCAAAAAAATCATTTTCCGTATGTACCTTTTGAGTTGTTTTATTGTGGGTGGCAACAGGCAGATTGATGATGGATTCCATCATAACTTGCGGGGAATTAGATAAATATGGAATCTCAAAAAAACCGTCTTTTGATGAAAACAATGAGTTTTTAATGTAAATGTTATTCTTATCGGTATTCATTAAATCTATAAAAATGGGGAATGGGATCGTTGTACAAAGTTATTTTGACTTGGTCTTTTTAAATAGCCCTTTCGGACATATTTAGGCCCCAATCGGACTTATTTACAACGTTAGATAAGTAAGTAAAATCCTTTTTTTTGATTGATTCTTTTACAAGAATTCTATTCGATTGGCAATCGTTTTTTTAGTCAAAAGCCTAAAGTCAAAAGCCCAAAGCCGAAAGTTTGAATGGGGAATGTGGCATGTTTGAATGGGGAATGGGAATTATCAAAAGTGGAATGTCGTTTCAATAGAAACGTAGAGACGCGATGCCTCGCGTCTCCTGCTTTATGAGGTTTAGATGTTTTGATGAAATTTTTAAATCAAAATCGTTTTTATCATTTAATGGCAATGTGTTTTATAATTGTAACTGATTATTCAAACACGATTATTACCGAGACGCGAGGCATCGCGTCTCTACATTGGGGAAAAATGACATTCATTTTGATGTGGGGAATTCGTTGATAAACCCCATTAATTTTTGAAACGCATTTAATACAGAGACGCGAGGCATCGCGTCTCTACCAATTTGCATCAAAACAAACATTCAGTCCAAATAAACAATTGTCTTGTAGACAAAAAAGGCGCCCACAAAGGTTGTTGAAATTTCAAACCCTACAAATTGACCAAACTGTTCTTTGGTAGAGGGCAGAGGCAAGCCCTGCCCCTACGAATTTCTATGATGATTATTCCGCGAATATTGATTGGCAATCGCCGATAAATAAATATTTACCACGTTGATTGCGGGCGACCACAAGGGTCGCCCCTACATGCATTCAATCATTCGTTCCTCATTCCTCTTTCCTATTTTTTCTTTCTTCTTTCTTCTTTCTTCTTTCTTCTAATTAAAAAAACCACCCCAGTTTCCTGAGGTGGTTTTCAATTTAAAAGATGTTATTGAAATGGATCTTTGTCAAAAAATTGAACCTTGACAAGGTATTTAAAATGCAACATTACAAACATGTCACATTACAAACATGTCACATTACAAACATTCCAACATATTAAAACCTATTTCTTAATAATCCGAACAACCTGTTGCTCGTCTCCTTGCGAAATCATCACATTGTAAATACCACTGCTGTAGTTGGTTCCTAGGCTGCGGTTTTCAAGTTCAGAAGCTTCTATACTGAATTGCTCTACTTGTTTACCGAGCATGTCATATACAGCAACTTGAACAGGGGTTTGGTTGCCACCTTGTGCCATTAAAACGTATTCCGTTTCAAATGGATTCGGAATGGCTTTAACAGTTAATGAAACCGTTTCTTCTGCATTTTGACGAGCAAAAGTGGCAGGCGATTTCACGTTGCAAGCCGAACCATAAGCTTGCCAAGTTCCGCCAAACTGAACGGCCACACGTACTGAATAAGTCGTGTTGATCGCCCAGCCTGTATAGTTACCCAACTGCATGTTTGAAGTGGTTGAACTGTAAGTAAGAACCGTTCCGCCATTGCTCCATTCAAAACGGTAGCCTGTTGCGCCTGTTACTGCGCTGCAATATAAAATAGCCCATTTGCCTGTCAATGTAGTTCCACACTGGTTGGTTCTAATTTGAGAGCTGGCGGCTGGGGTGGTCACGGTACAAGTTGCACCGTACGTTTGCCAGGTATTTGACACTTGGGCAGCCACACGTACTGAATAAGCCGTGCCGTAAGCAGGACCACCTGTTAAGTTACTTATTTGAACGCTGTTGGTAGCGCTGTCGATGGTTTTTGACACGCCGCCTGTTGTAAATTCAAAGCGGTAAGCTTGAGCACCTACAATTTGACCACAATAAATAGGCGTGGTCAATGAAGCCAAAGTAGTGCCACACAACGTGGAAATAACTTGGGTCGTGTTGGCCAAAGCAGGGGTTGTTAAAGAACAAGCTGCACCAAAATCACCATATTGACCATTAAAACCAGCGGCTACACGGATGCTGTAAGTAGTGTTGTACCCATTGGTGCCTTGTAATTGCGTCAAATTAAATGAATTGGTAAGCGAATAAAGGGTACGTGTGCTTCCATTGCCCGTTACTTCAAATAAGTAATTGGTAGCGTTGGCCACAGCCGTTGCAGTAATAGGAGCTGTAATGGCATTTAAACGTGAACCACAAGCAGGAGAAGACACTGAAGTAAGTGAATAAACAACTACTGTAACCATTGAACGGGTGCTTTCGCAGCCATTTTGGATTTGGGTAGCATAGTAAGTACCGTTTGTTAAAACAGTGCTTGATGAAAAAGCAGCTATAGCGTCTGCGGTAGCATATACCTTGTACCCATCGCCATAACCTGGCACCGAGGACAAAGCAACCCCACCATTTACAAAATACGATTGCGAAGCCAAAGCAGGCGTCGCATTGATGGTCACTGGAACCTCGGTACGAGTACTTTCGATGCCGTTTAGTGTTTGAGACACGAAATAGCTGCCTGATGCTAGAAGCTCAGCATTAGCCAAAGCAGCACCCCCTGTTTGGGCAGCATACCATTGTAAATTAGCCCCAGTTGCTACTAATTGAGCTATAGTTGAACCTGCACAAAGAACTTGTGAACTAGCAGTTGGTGGCGCGGTTATGTTGCAGTTGGTTGAATAAAATGCGATCGGATCTTTGGTCCAATTAGCATCTGTATTGGCAGCATTCGGGTTAGCAACAGTAATGCAACTTAGTGTTGGATTGTTGTAGCAACGCATTGTTAGCAAATTAGATAAGCTGCTTAAATTTAACCTGTTTAAATGGTTATTAAAGCAATTCAAGGTTTCCAATGAAGTAAGTCCAGTGACGTTTAATGACGTCATTTGGTTGTCGTTGCAATCTAAACTACTAATATGTAAACCACTCAAATCTAAACTACTCAAATGATTGTAGCTGCATTGTAACGTGGATAAGTTTGTAAAACCGCTTACATCTAATTGCGTAAATTGATTGTATGCAACATTTAAATACATCAAATTTTGATCTCCACTTAAGTTAATGCTATCCAACTGATTATATTGACAAAATGCATACTGCAATTGGGGCAATCCGCTTAAGTCCAATTGGGTCAATTGATTTTGCGAACAATTGATGTTTTGCAACGCAACTAATCCACTTACATTTAAGCTGGTTAACTGGTTGGTAAAACAAGCCAGATTTTGCAAACCTGTTAAGTTGCTAATGGGTAAGCTGGTCAAATTGTTGTAATAACAATTTAATGATTGTAAACTGGTAAAATCTTCGATGCCTGTTAGGTCTGAAATGCTTTTTGAGCTGACATCTAAACTGGTTAATCCACTAACGGCAGAAGTAAGTACCCGATGATCGCCGTTTACCGTGTCAATACCTAAATCGACTAAGGCTTGCTCAAAGTTAGCATCTGGAATAGCAGTGTATTGCACTGGATTTGAACAAGCCACGCCAGAAGGAACTGCTGCCTCGCTGCTCCAATTAGAATGCGCACCAGTTAAATTAAAATTTTCTAAAGCACCGTCGTTGTTGTTGCCACTACTATCAACAAGACTTGCGACAGCACCGTTATTATCGTTGCTATTGCCTTGGTTAAAATGATAGTTCGCCAACAAACCATTGCCTGTGGTTTGAATTTCGCAATTCATGTTGGTTTGAATTTCGGTCTGCGTCAAACTTCGGTTCCAAAAACGAACCTCGTCCATGTTTCCTGTGAAATATTCAGTACCATAAGGTTTACAAGCCGTATTTCCTCCTAAAACTAGGTTGTAGTTGTTATTAAGGTCAACTGCGGTATCGGTCTCACTTGTTGTATCTAATACGCCATCTACATAAATCTTTAAATATCCCGCAGTTCTTGTCACCGTTATTTGATGCCAGGTATTGTCTGTTATTGATATTGTACCGGTAATATAATTATTCGAAACCCAAAAGTTAAAGGTTTCAAGAACAACGTAACCTTCTGGTGTAATACTAACATCTAATAAATTATCTCTGTCGCAAAAACTTCTTTTATCTACCAAATACATTCTGCCACTGCTTGGATTTGTTTTCACCTTCATTTCGATAGCAAAATCGCCCGTTCCGAAATTACCAAGTGTTGATCCTAAGTTAACAGTATTACTGCTTGCACTAAAATTTAACGAAGAAGCGGGTGTTATTGGCCCATAATAGTTGTTTATTGGAGAAAAATTCTGCCAAACGCTCGCCCCTTGATAGGCGCTAAAACTATTATCTGGCACAGTTAAACTACAAGCACTTTGGTTTAACGTACCAAAAACATTTGAAGAAATGTTAATTGGTGTCGTGGCATTACAAGTAACCGATGTTAAAGTATTGCAACCATAAAAAGCATCAGAATTAATAGTTGTAACAGTGCTAGGTATAATAAGAGAAGTTGCAGAAAAACAGCTCGTAAATGCACCATAACCTATATAGGTAATTGATTCCGGCAAATTAATTTGCTGTAAATTATAATTATTACTAAATGCAAAATCACCAATAGTTGTAACACTATTTGGTATAATTAAAGTAGAAAAATTTTTTCCAAAAAAAGCTTCATTACCGATAGAAGTTACTGCATAATTTTGTCCATTTCCGCCTTGGTCATAGTAATAATCCCAATTGCAAATTTCTTCCTGAATCGCCTCATCATAATAGCAATTATAATCGCTTAACAAATTACCAAATTCTACACTTTGTGGAATTTCTAAGGAATTGTGATACGAAAAATAGTCATTTACGGCACCTGTAATTGACACGGTTGATGGAGATGTAATGGTGTAATTTAACCCATACATCGAAAAACTTTGCGCTTGCGCATGCTGCCAACCTATTAGGGAAAACAGCAGTAAAAAAATAATTTTCTTCATAAATAAAAGTTTGTTAATTAATTGGTTAAATGTTGGTTTCAAATAGTTGAAATTAATCGGGACTACAAATAAAGGATAATCTTATAATTTTATCATAGCCCATTCAGACATTAGCATGGTCTAATCGGACATTAATATAGCCCGATCGGACATTTTAAGTCTATAGTCTGAGGTATTAAGGAGGCTATCTATTTTGAATGTTAAATGTTTGTAATGTTGAAAGTTGGAAAATGTTGTTATTAAAGAAGAATCAAAGTTGAATGTTTGTAATGTTGAACCGGCAATAGGCAATAGTCATTAGGCAACAGTTTTTTTGCAATTCCATGCTCTTGCTTCTTTGCTCTTGCTTCTTTGCTCTAAAAAAAAACCACCCCAGTTTCCCGAGGTGGTTTATATTTAAAATAGGTTATTTGAATGGACCTTTGTCAAAGGACTAAACTTTGACAATTGTATTTAAAATTCCACAGTACAAACATGCCACATTACAAACATGTCACATTACAAACATTCCAACATATTTAAAAACTATTTCTTAATAATCCGAACCACTTGCTGGGCGTCTCCTTGCGAAATCATCACATTGTAAATACCACTGCAGTAGTTGGTTCCTAGGCTGCGGTTTTCAAGATCAGAAGCTTCAACGCTAAATTGCTCTACTTGTTTGCCAAGCATATCATATACAGAAACTAGAATAGGCGTTTGGTTGCCGCCTTGTGCCATTAAAACGTATTCGGTTTCAAATGGGTTTGGTACGGCTTTGATGGATAAAGCCATTTGGTCATCTGTATGATGACGGGCAAAACTTGCTGGCGTAGTCAAGTTACAGGCCGAACCAAACGCTAACCAATTGCCATTATATTGAATGGCTACACGCACAGAATAAGTGGTATTTAAAGCCCAGCCTGTATAGTTTCCTAATTGCATATTATTTGAAGTAGCGTTGTAAGTTAAAGTGGTTCCGCCATTGCTCCACTCAAAGCGGTAAGCGGTGGCTCCGATAACTGGGTTACAATAAACGGTGGCCCATTTTGTAGTCAATGTTGAATTACATTGTGAGGTAACAATATTTGTTAAAGCAGGTTGCACTGGCGTATTTATTGAACATGCCGATCCAAAATTGCCGTATTGTCCACTGAAACCAGCAGCTACGCGGATGCTATATGCCGTGTTGTAAACCGTGCTCCCTTGCAATTGGGTGAAATTAAAATAATTGGTAGGCGAATAATAGCTGCGGGTGCTACCGTTTCCAGTTACCTCAAACAGGTAGTTGGTTGCATGAGGCACCGCAGTGGCAGAAATAGACCCGGCAATGCTGGTTAAACGTGAACCACAAGCAGGTGAAGTAATGTTGGGTAAATTGTAAATAAAAATGGTAATGGCTGAACGCGTACTTTCGCAGCTGTTTTGGGTGTTGGTGGCATAATAAGTACCCGTTACAAATATGGTGGTGCCCGCCAAAGGAGTGGTCGAAGTAGCTGTAGCATACACCTTATGGACGCTGCTGTCAAAGCCGGTCACAGTTTGCAATTGGATTCCTGGTTGAATGTAATAAGTATTAGCAGGAATGGGCTGGGTGGTATTGATTGTTACTGACGAACTGCTGCGTGGACCGTCATAGCCCCCCACATTTTGCGAAACGTAATAGGTAGCAGTGGTTAACACGGTGCTTGTAGCTAAGGCCGCGCCGCCTCTTAAGGTGGTGTACCATTTTAAAGCATTGCCCGTTGCGGTCAAACTGCCTATTGTGGCGCCGGCGCATAAGGTTTGGGGCGCGGTTGTTGGTCGTGCAATTCCATTTGTTATATTAAAATTCTGCCAAACTGGAGCCGCCTCATAAGCCGCTAAACTGCCCAGGGGTACGGTTAAACTACAAGCCCCTTGGTTTACCAGTTCAAAGACATTTAAATTGATGGTTAATGGATTGGGCAAATTGCATATAATGGACGTTAAATGATTACACTCAGAAAAAACAAACTCATCCATGCTGGTGATAGAACTCGGAATTGTTACCGATGTTAAACTATAACAACTAGAAAATGCATATTTACTAAGTGTCGTTACCGAGTTGGGGATAATGACCGATGTTAAACTCCTACAATTGGAAAAAGCAAAATAACCAATGCTCGTTAAATTGGCAGGCAAATTAACCGTTGTTAAACTGATACAAGACACAAAAGTAGAACCGCCAATGCTTGTGACCCCGTTTGGAATGGTAATCGATGTTAAACCAGTACAACGATTAAAAGCAAGATCGCCAATGCTTGTTACGGAGTTTGGAATCGTAATTGAGGTTAAACCAGAACAACTATTAAAAGCATCTTGCCCGATACTCGTTACTGAGTTGGGGATGGTGACCGATGTTAAACGAGAACAACCTATAAAAGTGCCATCTGCTATGCTTGTTACCGAGTTTGGAATAGCAAAAGAAGTTAAATTTTCACAGTTTCTGAACGCACTGTCACCAATGCTTGTTAACGCGTTTGGAATAGTAAGTGATGACAGATTTGTACAGTAATAAAAAGCATTATTCCCAATGATCGTTACCGAGTTGGCAATCGTTACCGATCTGACATTATCACAATATTCAAAAGCACTTTCGCCGATACTCTTGACAGCGTAAACAGTACTATTGCGAGATACCGTTGCGGGAATAGAGATGGTTGACGCAATTGTTGCGCTGTTTTGCAGTCCAACTTCAACGGTGTTTGTTGAAATAACATTGTAGACAAGACCAGCAGAAGTAAAAGTTTGCGCAAGCGCATTTTGCCAACTTATTGCGACAAAAACCATTAAAAGTAGCATTTTTTTCATATTCGAAATTCTAAGTACATGACAAAAACTGTAAAAAACTGTTTTCTAACGGTTTAAATCCTGTTAAGAGAAATCTTGATAGGTAATCTAATCCGTATTTGAATATGCTTACAGCTCTTCGGCCATGTTTTTTTATTTTTATTTTTTTAATGTTCTGATCTATGTAGTCGCCAATTTTGTAACACCATACAAAGGCAATCATTATAAGTGAAAACAGCTTTTCTAAACGATCCAAATCGGTAACATGTGTATCTTCTATATTAAACCCACTGCTTTTTAGGCCTTTAAATAAAGTCTCAATCTGCCAACGTTGTTTGTAATATGCCATTGCTTGTTCTGGTTTGTTAAACGATACAATAATTAAGAAATCCACCTTCCGTTCTCTATCAATTGTTTTGCTTCCAGACAGATAGCACC
>NKJD01000115.1 GCA_002256385.1 Flavobacterium sp. BFFFF2 | reverse complement strand
ACACAAAAACAAAAAGATATTTATGAAACTGTGCTTGAAATGGAGGTTTCTTCAATAGAAAATTTAAAACCAAATTTGAAGTATCGGGACGTGCATCTTCATGCAAATAAAATCTTGTTAACCAATCTAAAATCTTTAGGATTGGTTACTGGAAATGTGGAAGATATGCTAACCCAGGGCGTAGGCGGTCTATTTATGCCACATGGTTTAGGTCACATGATAGGTCTAGACGTGCATGATATGGAAGCACTTGGTGAAAATCACGTTGGATACAGAGATGGTTTGGAAAGAAGTACGCAATTGGGTCTAAAATCGCTACGTCTGGCCAAAGAATTAGAAGCTGGCCACGTAATAACCGTAGAACCTGGCTGTTATTTCATTCCTGAACTTATTACCAAATACAAAGCTGAAGGCAAATTCAAAGAATTTGTAAACTATTCAAAACTCGAAGACTATCTTGACTTTGGAGGTGTAAGAATTGAAGACAATGTCTTAATTACTGAAAGTGGATATGAAATTTTAGGAGAAGCCATTCCTAAAACTACAGATGAA
>NKJD01000072.1 GCA_002256385.1 Flavobacterium sp. BFFFF2 | reverse complement strand
AATTGGCTGCAAAATGGTCTTTTCGCCCCATATTGCCTCTTTTTATTACTCCGTAGCGCTGCTATGCAGTGCAAAAAAGTGACAATCTGGAACAAAAATCCTCATTTTTCGCTTCAATCAAAAAAGTCTAAACCACTTCGTCCGTAGCGCTGCTATGCAGTGCAAAAAAGCTAAAATCGGGAACAAAAATCCTCATTTTTCGCTGCAATCAAAAAAGTTTAAACCATTTCATGTCATAGGTTTTTCAAGCCGGCAAAATTTCTGAAGCCTATGATATATAGAGGAGGACTTCCAGTGGAAGTCCGGTACTGTATTACTTATGAATTAAATTGGTAATTTATTAGATACTAGTTTTTAGAAAAAGGGATTTTCGGCCAAGTGAAATCACCACTAAAAACCAGTTTGCGAAGCAAACACAAATAAATAAAGGTGAATCAAGCTGACCAATAAAAAACAATAAAAAAGCACAGCTTACATCACCACTAAAAACCAGTTTGCGAAGCAAACATCATTAAAGAAAAGGTGATTCAAGCTCACCATTAAAAAACAATATAAAAGGGAGCTTAAACTGGTTTTGCCAAAGGCAAAAATGACCTTTTATGCGGGCCAAAAAGGCCCTTTCTTTTGGTTCGTTTTCTTTGGGCCAGCAAAGAAATAGTTTCAAGTTTCAAGTTTGACTATCTAGGGACAGCTTGTGGGCTGTCATTTTTTTTGCTGTAATGTTTGTAATGTTTCTGCTAATTAGGAGAAAGAAGAATAGCAATATTTTTAATTTCAATCAAAGTTAACTGTTCTGCGAAGCTTAACAGATACCGGCCCGCATATGTAGTCATAAGTTTCGCTAGCCGCATAAAATCCTGAAGCCTTGGAGGGATTTTCGGCTAAGCGAAACTGGTTTTGCCAAAGGCAAAAATGACCTTTTATGCGGGCCAAGAAGGCCCTTTCTTTTGGTTCGTTTTCTTTGGGCCAGCAAAGAAAATGAACAATGGTGTTTCAACAGTAATAAGTCTGGCGGAAAACAAAAGGTGTTGTGAAAATCAATTTTTAAAATATCCAATCAATGTTAGGTGTCCTGCGAAGCATTGCAAGTCAAGGTAGGAGTGATTTTGGTGTTTTGATATTTTTAATCCTGTAATCCTTGTTTCTTTGTAGGGGTATTTTCTGGTTATAAATAAGTAGTAAAAACAAAAAACCCATCAACTTTTCAGTGATGGGTTTTTCTGTGGTACCTCCAGCCCCGAAGCTTCGGGGGAACCAGGGACACATGGATTTATATTTTTTTTGAAAACAACATCAATGGGCAATTCAATAATTAAAATGAACAAAAAACCCATCAACTTTTCAGTGATGGGTTTTTCTGTGGTACCTCCAGGAATCGAACCAGGGACACATGGATTTTCAGTCCATTGCTCTACCAACTGAGCTAAGGTACCGTGCTCTAACGCGGGTGCAAATATAAAACCTTTTTTGAGTCTTGCAAGGTTTACAATTTATTTTTTTTCCTTTTTTTAAAATGCCCGCCAATCAATTTAATCCAATTCACTTGGTAGGTTCGGCAGGGTTTTTACCTTTGTAAACATTTGTTTAAATTATGCGTGTCCCCAGCATTGCTTTAATCGGTTTTTTGCCCCAACAAATAACCACGTTTATAAGTACCATTCAAGAAATCACTCAGCAAGATATCGAATGGGTCACCGAACTTACTGATCAGAGCCAGGTGTCTTTATTTGAATATATTGACATCATTATTGTCAATCAAAGGCAAAGCCCCCAGTGGTCTGAACTGTTAGCAAAATCAGGCCAATCGATTCATTCCTACTTAGTATGTACCAGTCAAGACCAAGCAGATGCTTATGATGCTTGGAAGGCAGGAGCAGACGATTTTATTTTGGCCCCGTGGTCGCCATTAGAGTTAGAAAACGTATTGTTTGAAAAACCCAATAACTTAAAGCGCGTAGCAGAAAAAGCATTTTACCAGCACCAACCGTTGCAAATTGGCATCAAATCATATGGTGATCACCGGTATTTTTCGGCTGATCAGATTTTATATTTAAAGGCCGACAACAACTCCACCGACATTCATTTGACAGATGAAACCATTACGGCTTTTAAAACTTTGAAACATTTTGAAAACACCTTGCCCTTTCCGCATTTCATGCGGATTCACAACAGCTACCTTATTAACACCCATCAGCTGAAACGCATTCAGCTAGGCAATAACCTTTGTTATATTGGGGCGTCGAAAATCAAGGTGCCCTTTTCAAAATCGTACAAGCACCATGTGGATTTTTTAATGTCACACATTGCTAAAAATAACTATTTGGAATTGTAAGCGCCGAGCACACACAAACTGACCATAGGATGCAGTAGTTTATCTTATTGCCATATTTTCACTATTATTTTTGGGTTATCCGGTCGTCAATCACATGGCGTCCCATTTGAAACAAAAATGGGGCATGCTTGTTGGGCGCAAAAGTCAATATGGCTTCCGCTTAAAAATGATTTAAGGCATTCTTACAGTAAAAAATTTGAACCAGTATGTTTTACAAAAACTCCGCTACTTCCGATTTTAAAAAATCAAGTGCCATGATGGTGGGCGCGTCTTGGTCAAAAGTTTGTTTCAGTAACTGTTCCCGAAAAGCATCTGCCTCAGGCGCATCTAAGGTGCTTTGTACCGCTCGAATTTGTTGCATCACGGCGCTTTTGGCTTTAATAATCATGACCCAACATTCGCCAGAAATATAAATTTGTTGCGTTAAATTGTGCTCAAATTCTTGCTCAATAGTATGCAATAAAAGGTTCATATAGTCGCTTGCTTGCGTGCCCAAGGGTGCCACACGCACGACCAATTTGTTCAATTGAATGCGTTCTAAAAACAAAGCCATGCGTTCGTAAGCTTGCAATTTGAGTGGCAACGTCTGTTTGCGGTTTTCGTGCAATAGCCGATACCGCTGCTTTTGCTCTTCGTTGGCCATAAATTTTTGCAAAAAAACATAGGCTACCCCACCAGTGATAAGTGCTGGAAGTGTGTACATGCCCATTTCGAGCAGCGCATCGGTATTCATCATCGTACAATTTTTGGCAAATATATTAGGTTTTAATCTTTGTTTGATGGTTAAAAAAAATGAGTAGCTTTGTTTCAACTTATTCAAATAGCAACCAACCGTAGCTTTTTGAAAAGTAGCATCATTTTTTTCTAGCAAATAAACCTATTAGAAGCTGTTGTTTACAAGAGTTAACTCGCTTCAGCACCACTTGATGTATAATAAGAAGTACTGACTTTTTATTCATAAAAGTGGCAAGGCAGCCCGTTTGCGAACTATAAAAATATCAAATAGAATCCATTAATTGTTAGCATAAATTAAACAACATGTTAAACGAACCCATGCACCCGATTCGATTATACCCCAACGAAGAATTTAGGGAAATCATTGTGGAACACAAGCTCCAATTGCGTTATGCCATTTCGAACAGAGGCCGATTGATTAGTTTTGAAAACGACATGAGCTTTGGCCGCGAGCTCAAAGGCGGCTCGGTCGGCGGGTATAAAGTGTTTAAATACAAGGTGTTTAAAGATGGTAAAATATTTAACAAAAGCATATTCTTTTCCAAATTAATTGCTGGTTTTTTTGTGCCAAAAACATCTGAAGATCAGACTTATGTGCTGCATTTAGACCGTAAAAAAGACAACGACGATGCCAAAAATTTAAAATGGGCCACCAAAGCAGAAATGCTCGCATTTGCCAAATTAAGCCCAAAAGTAATTGAGGCCAAGAAGAAATTAATTGAACACAACACCAAATCGGACGGGCGTAAACTCACCGTTACCAAGGTGATCCTCATTAAAAAATTGCTGGCCAAACCCGAACAACGCACCCGCCAGAAGATGATTGCAAAACAATTTGGCGTGAGTGAAATGCAAATCAGCCGCATTAAAAGCGGAGAGAATTGGGGACATATTAAAATTTAAATGACTATCATTCAGATACATAAACATCCTTTTTTATTTTCCGACTTAGCCTTTCATGTCATTTAAACTCACCCAACTTACCCTCTTAAATTACCGCAACCAAGAAGAAGCGCGCTTTAATACCGATGCCGCTATTTGTTGTTTTGTGGGGGCCAATGGCCGTGGCAAAACCAATGTCTTGGATGCCATTTACCATTTGGCTTTTACCAAAGGCTACTTGAACCCCATTTCGTTGCAAAACATCCGCCACGGCGAACAGTTTTTTTTAATTGAAGGGGTTTTTGACCGTGAAAACGGAGAAGAACACATTGTATGTAGCTTGCAAAAAGGGCAGAAAAAAGTGGTCAAACGCAATGGGAAAATCTATGACCGCCACGCCGATCATGTGGGTTTGATTCCATTGGTCATGATTTCACCGACCGACCAAGACCTCATTGCCGAAGGAAGTGAAACCAGGCGGCGTTTTATGGATGCCATTTTATCGCAATTGGACCCACTTTATTTAGACGCTTTGCTTACCTATCAGAAATTATTGGTGCAGCGGAATGCCTTGCTGCGTTATTTTTCGCTCAATCGGACTTTTGATGCACTTAATTTAGGGGTGTATACCGATCAAATGCAGGCGCCTGCGCAGTACATCCACCAAAAAAGACAGGACTTTCTGGAACAATTTTTACCGTTATTTCACCATTACCACCAAGAATTAACAGCCGAAACTGACCAAGTCGATTTGGTATACGAATCAACGATGAACACCCAAGATTGGCAAAGCATGCAGGCCGAAGCGTTGGCCCGTGACCGCCAATTGAATTACACGTCAAGCGGCATCCACAAAGACGATTTAAAACTCACTTTAGACGGCTTTCCCATGAAAAGATTGGGGTCGCAGGGGCAACAAAAATCGTTGTTGATTGCCTTGAAATTGGCCCAATTTGACCTCATGAAAAAAGAATCGGGTGCCCAACCCATTTTGTTGCTCGATGATGTGTTTGACAAATTAGACGAAAACCGCGTGAACACCTTGGTTTCCTTGGTGCGCAAAGGGCATTTCGGTCAAATATTTCTGAGTGACACCCACCCGGAACGCACCGAACAATTGGTGCGTGGCACCGAGCTCGATTTTAAAATTTTTCCGCTATAATTTTCTGTAAAATAACCCTTCAAGAGATTCATTTGTATCTTTACCAAAAATCAATTTTTACCTTATGAAACGAAATAAAACCTCCATAATTTCTAGTCTGCTTTTCGCTTTATTTCTATCCATTTCATCATGTCAAAGCCACGCCCAATCAGGTGCAGAAACCATTCCTGTGGCGGCCTACGAGCAAAAAATGAAAGAGAATGAACGACCGCAACTCATTGACGTGCGCACCGCTGAAGAATTTGCATCTGAACATATTGCAGGAGCCAAGAACATTGATTGGTATCAAGACCAATTTAACGCAGAAGTGCAAAAATTAGACCCTAAAAAACCTGTTTTTGTGTACTGCAAAGTAGGTGGACGCAGCGCGCAAGCTGCCGATCGGTTGGTGTCGTTGGGCTTTGCCAAAGTGTACAATTTAGAAGGCGGCATCATGAAATGGAAAGCGGCGGGAAAATTGCAAGCTGCCAAAACAGCCAAAGGGATTTCCCTGCAGGCATTGCAAGCCCAAATCGCCGACAAACCTTTGGTGGTCGTCAATTTTCACGCCCAATGGTGCGCCCCTTGCAAAAAAATGGAACCCTACTTTAAAAAATGGCCCCAAGCACAAAAAAACGTGCACCTCATTCGGCTCGATGCCGATGAAAATCCCACAGTCATCGAAGCTTTGAAACTTGATGGATTACCTGTTATTTTAGTTTACAAAAATGGCAAAGAAACCTACCGCCACATTGGCTTTTTATCGGAAGAAGAACTTTTAAAACAATTGTAACATGGCTATTGAAACTGCTTTTGCCTTTTTAGACGATTTGCGGCACAACAACCACACCGACTGGTTTCGGGCCGAAAAGAAACGCTACGAAGAATACAAAAAAGAATACCTTTCTCTGATTGAATCCGTGCTGATTCCGCTACAATCTTTTGACGAAACCCTATTGGGACTCGAACCCAAAAATTGCACATTCCGCATTAACCGCGACATCCGATTTTCAAAAGACAAATCGCCCTATAAAACCAATATGGGCATGTGGTTTACGCAAAATAAACAACGCAAAAACAGCCCCGGCTATTATGTGCATTACGACAAAGAACAGTGCTTTTTGGCTGGGGGCATTTGGTGTCCAGAACCTGCCGATGTTACCAAAATTCGGCGTGAAATTGCTTTTTTTCACGATGAATTAGAGGCCATCACCGCGGCACCAGAATTTAAAAACACCTTTGTCGATTTTACCCGCGAAGCCAACTTGGTGCTCAAAAAAGCCCCCAAAGGTTTTGAGCCCGACCACCCCGCCATTGAATGGCTCAAATTAAAAAGTTTTACCGTGAGCATGCCGTGGACAGTAGCCCAATTTACGGCACCCGATGCGGGCCAACAAATAGCCGAAAAATTGCGGATCATCAAGCCCCTCAACGACTTTCTGAGCCGGGCTTTGGATACGGAGATGTAGGGGAATGAGATGGGGGTTTGGAGGTATTGCTTTTGATGTTACCCCTAATACCACGAGACAATCCTAAAATCAAGATATAAAAAGAGTAACATAAACGATTAATGGCATTAAAAGATAAATTACCTGTAAGTTACCTGCTCTTTACAAATAGAGGAAGAATAGACAGACTAACCTATTGGACTGCTTCAGTTTTCATTTGGACTTCCTTTTACATACTGTTTTATTTACTTAACAAAATTTCTTATTCGGCAACTTGGCTTATTTATCCAATACTTTTTTGGGCATTAAGTTCAACAGCAACAAAAAGACTTCACGACACTAACAAATCAGGAAAATGGCTTTGGCTCATGCTAATTCCGGTTTTTGGACCATTTCTATTGATGTACTTTTTGGGATTTAAGAAAGGATCTGTAAAAAAGAACAATTTTGGCAATGTACCAGGATTAGCACCCGATTACTATAAAAATGGCGAAGCAGAAAAAATAGCACATTTGAAAACTGAGGAAAAAATTATTAATGATGTAACGCAACTAAATCCAATCATCATTTCAAAAGTAGAAACACCTACTTCAATAAAGGACCTTCAAAATATCATAAAGCTTTCTGATAATCCAATTTCAGTTGGTGGTGGTAGATTTAGTATGGGTGGACAAACTGCAAGTACAGGAAGCACGCATATTGATATGCGAAAGCTGAATAAAATTGTTGAATTTTCGGCCGAAAACAAAACAATAATTGTAGAAGCAGGAATTCGTTGGTGCGACATCCAACTGTTTGTTGATGGCCATAATTTGAGTGTAAAAATTATGCAGACTTATGCGAATTTTACAGTTGGTGGATCGCTAAGTGTTAATTGCCACGGAAGATACATTGGCATGGGAGCTGTTATATTGTCAGTCAAATCATTGGAAGTTATTTTGGCTAATGGAGATATGGTATATTGTTCGGCAATTGAAAATTCGGAGATGTTTTTTGCTTGCATTGGTTGTTACAACGCAATTGCCGTTATAGCAAAAGTTGAATTTGAATTGGCTGAAAATTTACCTGTTAAACGAGTTTTCAAAACCATGAAAACAACTGAATACAAAAAATATTTTTTTGATAAAATTAGAGAAAATAAAGAAGTTGTTTTTCACAATGCAGACTTATATCCACCAACTTATAAAAACTCGAGGGCAGTAAGTTGGGTAAAAACGACTGAAAAGCCTACAGTAAAAACAAGATTAATGCCTCTTTCAGCAGCATATCCAATTGAAAGGTATTTTATTAGTGCCTTTAGCAAAAGTGATTTTGGTAAATGGCGAAGAGAACATATTATTGACCCCATTTTATATTTAAGTAAAAAAGTACATTGGCGCAATTATGAAGCAGGTTATGATGTCGCAGAATTAGAACCTGAAAGCAGAAAATACAGCACTTATGTTTTGCAAGAATACTTCGTTCCTGTTAATAAATTTGATGATTTTACAAGTCTAATGTCTGAAATTTTTCAAAGACACCAAGTAAATGTTTTAAATGTTTCGGTTCGTCATGCTCAAAAAGACATTGGTTCATTATTAGCATGGGCAAAAGAAGAAGTATTTGCATTTGTAGTTTGGTACAAACAAGACACCAGCGATGTTGAAAAAAATAAAGTTGGCGTTTGGACTAGAGAATTAATTGACGCTTCTATTTCATTAAATGGCTCATATTATTTACCTTACCAAGCACATGCAACTAGTGCACAATTTCACAATGCTTATCCAAATGCAAAGAAACTATTTGAATTAAAAACAAAACTTGATCCATTTTTGAAATTTAGAAACGTGATTTGGGACACATACTATAACAAAAATTAAAAAATAAAGAAGATGTCAGAATTTAAAACGGTTTTTTCGGACAAAGTTTGGAGCGATAAATTTTATAGTTTCTTGCAAGTCATTTTCCATTTGTACCCCGAAGATAAATTTCATTATTTAATTAGTGAAACTACAAAAACAGGGGGAACAGATGAAGATATTTATAAAAAAATCCAATCTGAATTACCAAAAATAAAACCATTTCTTTCAGAACTTACTTTGGCATTACCTGCATTAAAAAAGCAAAAAAAGGAAATGAGTAATCAAGTTCTACAATTACTTGGCGACAGAAAAAACATAAATAGTTATTTAGAAATAGGGTCAACAGGCAGATACATAAGCGAATTAAAAAAACATATTTGTTTGTCAGGTCAAATTTCTAAGTACATGACAAAAACTGTAAAAAACTGTTTTCTAACGGTTTAAATCCTGTTAAGAGAAATCTTGATAGGTAATCTAATCCGTATTTGAATATGCTTACAGCTCTTCGGCCATGTTTTTTTATTTTTATTTTTTTAATGTTCTGATCTATGTAGTCGCCAATTTTGTAACACCATACAAAGGCAATCATTATAAGTGAAAACAGCTTTTCTAAACGATCCAAATCGGTAACATGTGTATCTTCTATATTAAACCCACTGCTTTTTAGGCCTTTAAATAAAGTCTCAATCTGCCAACGTTGTTTGTAATATGCCATTGCTTGTTCTGGTTTGTTAAACGATACAATAATTAAGAAATCCACCTTCCGTTCTCTATCAATTGTTTTGCTTCCAGACAGATAGCACC
>NKJD01000114.1 GCA_002256385.1 Flavobacterium sp. BFFFF2 | reverse complement strand
TTTAAAAATTAAAATATCCATTTGTCAGTAATCAAGTGTAAAGTTAGTCCAGCTACCAGAGCCGAAATAATCAAATTCAATTCTCTTTTTTTGATGTTTAAAATATTGGTTAGCATATAAGTAATAAACATAAAGAATACCACGATAATGAGCTGGCCTATTTCAAGTCCAATATTAAACGCAAATAATTCATTTACAATGTTGGAGGTCTGTCCTAAAAGACTTTTTAGGTAATTAGAAAACCCTAAACCATGTATCAATCCGAAAAAAACTGTGAAAAAATACCTCAAATATTGATGTTGATTTCTGTATGAAATAGTTTTGTCAGATTTATTGAAAAAATTACTAAAACTGGTAAAAAATATAGTGCAAGGTATTAAAAATTCAATTAAATCAGAATCTACATTCACCATTTTCATAACTGACAAGGCCAAAGTTATGGAATGTCCGATAGTGAAAAAAGTGATAACCCAAAGAATATTCCGCCATTGGTTAAGGTTATAAACAGCACAAAGTGCAACAATAAAAAGCATGTGATCATACCCGCCAAGGTCGGTAATATGTT
>NKJD01000071.1 GCA_002256385.1 Flavobacterium sp. BFFFF2 | reverse complement strand
ATTTATGATCAAACAACTAAAATCAGTTTTTATAAAAGCTAACCTAGAACTAAACAGCGGAAAATATCTCAGCAAAGAAGCATTCATCAATCAATTAAATGTTGCTTGAGTTTTTCAGCAGACCCTATTTATATCAATAAATTTCTTTTGATTTTCAGCTTCAGGTATGCGAACTTTAGCTCGCCTCAACAAAACCTGAAACCTGAAACCTGAAACTTGAAACAAGAACTTTCGACTTTCGACTTAAAAAAAAATGTAACTCATTTAAATTATTGTGTAAATATTGAGTGGCTTTTCAACTGCAATTTTGTGGTGTTATGATGCTGTGATTTGACTTTGAAACTTAACTTGGGTTTTAGGCATAGCTGAAATAAATTGTTTTAATCGTTAATCAATATTTTAAAATCATTCTCATGGAAACCTTAGAAAAAACAAGTAAAACAGCGCCTGAAGCGGCGTCAAAAGCCGAAATGCAAAAAGGAATTGACAACCACAAAAAAGCTGCCGCTCACTTTGAATCAGCGGCAAAAAGCCATTTGGCCGCGGCCAAACACCACGAAGATGGACATCATGAAAAGGCAGCCAAATGCACCGTTGACGCGCATGGACATGCTTGTATGGGCAAGGACGCCCAAACCCAAGATGTAAAACACCACGCATCGATGGCTTAATTCCCTTAGTATGAAACTCAAAAGTTACCTATTAAAGTAACTTTTGCGTTTTTATTATTGATCATTGAATTACCCATTCATTTTTGGTTATTACTCACATTCCCCGTATTTTTGAGCGATTGAAAAACAGCCATGCAGCAGTACATCCAACAATTGAATGAAGCGCAACAAGCCCCCGTGTTGCAAAAAGAGGGGCCGATGATGATTATTGCCGGCGCCGGTTCGGGCAAAACCCGCGTATTAACCCTGCGCATCGCGTATTTGATGAGTTTAGGGGTGGACGCATTTAATATTTTATCGCTCACCTTTACCAATAAAGCAGCCCGAGAAATGAAGTCTCGAATTTCGGCTATCGTCGGAAGTGGCGAAGCTAAAAACCTGTGGATGGGCACTTTTCACTCGGTGTTTGCTAAAATTTTACGCAGTGAAGCCGAAAAATTAGGCTACCCAAGCAATTTTACGATTTACGACACCCAAGACAGTGTTCGATTGATGGGGGCCATTTTAAAGGAAATGCAACTAGACAAAGAGGTCTATAAACCGAAACAGGTTTACAACCGCATTTCTTCGTACAAAAACAACTTAATCACCGTTAAGGCTTATTTTAACAACCCAGAATTGATTGAATCTGATGCCATGAGCAAAAAGCCGCGCATGGGCGAAATATATCAGAATTATGTGGATCGTTGTTTTAAAGCAGGCGCAATGGATTTTGACGATTTATTGCTCAAAACCAACGAGTTATTGAACTTATTCCCAGAGGTTTTGGCAAAATACCAAGATCGGTTTAAATACATTTTAGTCGATGAGTACCAAGATACAAATCATTCGCAATATTTGATTGTGCGGGCCTTGTCCGATCGGTTTCAAAATATTTGCGTGGTGGGCGATGATTCTCAGAGTATCTATGCTTTTAGGGGTGCCAATATCAACAACATATTAAATTTTCAGAATGACTACGAAGGCGTAAAAACCTATCGACTTGAGCAAAACTACCGTTCTACCAAAAATATTGTGGAAGCGGCCAACTCCGTCATTGACAAAAACAAAACCAAATTAGACAAAGTCATTTGGACAGCCAATGACTTTGGTCCGCCGATTAAAGTGCATAGAAGCCTGACCGATAGCGAGGAAGGGCGATTTGTGGCAGCCACCATTTTTGAACAAAAAATGACGCAACAGCTTAAAAATGGGGCTTTTGCTGTGTTGTACCGAACCAATGCCCAATCGCGTTCCATAGAAGATGCCTTGCGCAAGCGCGATATTCCCTATCGAATTTATGGGGGCTTGTCCTTTTATCAGCGAAAAGAAATCAAAGACGTATTGTGTTATTTGCGGCTTATCATTAACCCAAATGACGAGGAAGCCCTGATGCGCATCATCAATTACCCGCACCGTGGCATTGGCGACACCACCCTTGAAAAACTGACGGTGGCTGCCAACCAGGCGCGTAAATCGGTTTTTGAAATCATGGATCAATTGGAACAATATGATTTAAAAATCCAGTCGGGAACCCGCCAAAAATTGCAAGATTTTGTTTGGATGATTAAAGGTTTTCAGGTGATTAATGAAAACCAAGATGCCTTTTATTTGGCCGAATTGGTAGCCAAAAAAACCGGCTTATTACAAGAACTCAAAAAAGACGGTACGCCCGAAGGCGTGGCAAAAGTTGAAAATATTGAAGAGTTACTCAACGGGATTAAAGACTTTACCGAAGGTCAAAAAGAAGTGGATGGGGCACGTGGCGCCTTGGCAGAATTTTTAGAAGATGTGGCACTTGCCACTGATCTTGATAAAGACACGGGCGATGAAGACCGAGTGGCCTTAATGACCATTCACTTGGCCAAAGGGCTTGAGTTTCCGCATGTATTTGTGGTTGGGATGGAAGAAGATTTGTTCCCGAGCGCCATGAGCATGAGCACCCGCAGTGAACTCGAAGAAGAACGGCGATTGTTTTATGTGGCCCTCACCCGCGCCGAACACCAAGCTTATTTAACTTATGCCCAATCTAGGTACCGCTGGGGTAAATTGTGCGACAGCGAGCCATCTCGTTTTATTGAAGAAATCAGTGAAGAATATTTGGAATTTCTGAACCAACCAGAAACTAAAGGATATGTATATAAACCACGCATCGATTTGGATATTTTTGGCGATGTGGATAAATCAAAATTACGGCAAATAAAACCCGTAAACGGCACGCCCCCTGTGCAAAGTAATGAACCGCCTTCGCACGTGAGGCGGCTAAAACCAGTGTCAGGTTCTCCACAAAAAGCAGCGGTTTCCGATTCATTAATGGGCTTACAACCAGATCAGATCGTAATGCATGACCGATTTGGCAAAGGCAAAGTCATTTTGTTAGAAGGCGCTGGAGCCGATAAAAAAGCGTCCATTCAATTTGAAGTTGGGGGACTTAAAAAGATTTTATTGCGGTTTGCGAAATTGGATATTTTGAGTGAGTAGTTTTTTTTAAAATTTTAGATTGAAGAATTGAAGAATTGAAGAATTGAAGGATTGAAGGATTGAAGGATTGAAGGATTGAAGGATTGAAGGATTGAAAGATTTGGAATTTTTTTTTAGACAGCTATTGGGATAAATGCGTATAAATTATGACTGTTCGTGATGGCAAATAAATAAACCGAAAATGATCAAGCTGAAGTTTAGTGTGATATCGACCTTTTTTCTTGTAACAAGCTACAACTTGAAACTTGAAACTTGACCCGAGGCCCAAGGGGCCGAACGGTCCGAAAGAAAACTTGAAACTAAAAATTCGATTGCACCCAACCTACATACTGCGGCATCACGTTTTTGGCGGTATATGATTGGTTGATTTTATACTGAAAGGCTTTTCCCATTGAAAGGCGTAAATCAGGATTTTGCATCAAAGTTCGCAATGCCTTAACCAATTCATTTACTTGATTGGGGGCAACCAAAAAACCCATTTCCTTTTCAATTAATTGAGGCAATGCCCCTACTCCTGTGCAAACAACGGGAAGTCCGTGTATGCCATACTCAATGACTGACAAGGGCAAACCTTCGTAATCAGAACACAACAATCCGATGTCACTTTGTATCATTCGGGCATCAACACCTTGACCGTCTGGATAAAAAAACACATAGTCATCTAATTGTAGTTTGCCATGCATTTGAATTAATTGCTCGTAATAGCCTGAATGAACGGGATGACCCAATAAATGAAAACTCCAATCTGGAAATTCAGTTCTCAATTTGGCGGCAGCTTCTAAAGCCAATAATTGATTTTTGACAGGCCTGTAATTGGCCACTAAAATGATCCGCTTTCCTGCAGTTCCTTGCAATGAAGACGTTTCCCATGTGTTGTTTTTTGGCGGTGCTACATAAAAATTGGGAAGTGTAAGCATGGGTATATTTGGAAACCTTTTTCGGTGGTATTGTTCCAAAATAGTATTCACCACTATGATGCCTTGAAACGATTTTAATAGTTGACATTTAAGCAATTCTATCCACGTAGATTTCTTTTTGGCTAAACCGTTGTGGTCGTGCCAAATCAGTTTGATTGATGGCCAAATCAGTTTTAATAGAAATGCCAAAAAATAAGAAGTGCCATGGGCATGCACATGCGTGATTTGATGGGTGATGCAAAATTGTTTCAATTTCCTCAAAGCTCTTAAATCAAAAACCGATTGCCTATGTAATAATAAAAAGGCTACTTTAGGATCAATGGCAATTTTTAACGGGCCATCTAATCTACTTACAACTAATGCGCTAAATCCAATTTCCTCAACCAATTCATTAGCTAAAGCTACCGCCATTTTTTCGGCACCGCCCGTTTGCAAAGAATCTATTAATTGAAGAATCCGCATCATGATAAAACTTTTTGAATGGCTTGTTCAAACCGATTTAAGGTATAATGCTGCGCCCATTCTTGGCCTACATGAGACATCTTTTCCATCTGGATGGGTTCACGAAGTAAGGTGACCAACGCTTCAGCCACTTGTGTTGGCTTGTCAAAAAACAGCCCCCGCTGCCCCTGCCCTATCATTTCAGGCAAACAAGACACGGGCGTAACCACCGGAATGCAACCCCAAAATAAGGCCTCAGCCACCACTTTTGGCCACCCTTCACTTTTACTTGGTGCCAGCAAGAAATGGCTTTTTTTATAGATGGATTTTAAACTTTCCCGATCAACCGCGCCCAAAAAGTGAATCCACTGCCCTTCAGGATCAAAATGACTGGCCATCGATTCTAATTCGGAACGCAATACCCCTTCGCCTACTATGTTTAATTGTACTGAAATACCTTTATTGTATAATTCGGCGGCTGTTTCAATGACCCATTCAGGTCTTTTTCCAGCACTTAATGTACCCACAAATAATAATTGAATAACCGATCGATCCCTCTGAAAACTTGCATTTGGTATTTCATCTTCTCGATAAGTGGCCGTAAAAAAAGGAAGTACATGAGCCGCATTCACTTGCTGAAAAGTATAAGCCAACACTTTCGTATTTTTGAGCAACCAAGGCTGTTTCATCATCCATTTCTGAAACCGATACGACCAAGGTTGGCCCTGGTTATCAATCCAATTGCCCGCATATTTAATGGTTTTGGGTTTGGCAGAATATCCAAGTTGCCCCCACATTCCAAGCAATCCCATATTACCTGGACAACGCAGATGCAACTGATCTGATTGTTGAAATGCTTGTCTCATTGCCCGTAAAATGAAAGGTAAACGAAACAAAGATCTAAAAATTGATTTCACTGAAACAAAAGAAATCTGAGGGACTTCATGTAGCTCCACATTTGGATGCGCATACGTTTCATGCAATGGCGTGGGCGTTCCAATGTTGACTGGCGCCACTACGATAACCTTATTAAATGTCTGATTCCAGAGGTTCATTTCACGAACATAAGGCGCATAGGCCCACCAACGCCCATCGGGTGTTTGCAAATGTGGGACATGAGTAACGATGCAAAATGTCATTTGCTAGGGAATTGAGGCGTTGCATAAACCAGTGAAAAAAGGCCTGCCATTCGACCCAAAAGTTCGGCCCAATGCGCCTTCGACGTGGGCTTTGAAAGCAATAAAAAGCTCAATAGAATGGTGTTGACATGCCATTTCACGGTTGAAATGACACGTTTCTGCTGTGAATAGGTATGGCGAATCAGCCACCCATTGCGCACCACCATTTGCCCATATTTGAATTGATTGGGACGCCCTGCGGGTTCGTGCCAATGTTCGAGGGTGGCGGCTGTGGCCACATATAAAGACCCTAACTCGCGTATTCGCAAGCAAAATTCTAAATCTTCGTACAAGCCATAGCCTTCAAAATAAGTTGAAAAGACGTGCTGCTTAAAAATGCTTGCTTTAAATGAGGACACCCCACCCATCAAAAAGTCAACGGGATAAATGCGGCCCGTTGGTGGCAAATAGCCAATGCTTCTAGTATGACCTGCCTCTTCCCAAATCCCTGGTGGTTTGTTAGGGCCTAACCAAATTGCTTTCCTTAAACGCAACCGCCACGCTTCTGCTCTGGCATATCCATCCAGTATAAAATGTGATTTTGCTTGATGTTTCTGTGGGTCATATTGTTCCCATTGGGCTTCATTACTGATATATCCACCGATGCCAATGGCCTCAGGGTGTTGCAAATAAGCTTGATTCAATTGTTCAAAATAGGTGGGACTTAACAAACAATCATCATCTACAAAACAGACTACCTCAACGCTTTGCTTCACGCGTTGAATACCCGCATTTCGCTGACGGGTAAGTCCCTTTTCATGTGGTTCTGCCACATAATAATCAATGGGCAAACCGTCAAATTCTTGAAAAAAATCAACCTGAAGCGATCCCTCTGACGCATCAATAATTACAATGCTACTGGGCTTGCACGTTTGCTGTAGTACGGTATGCAGCAACTTCCGAAGCGCAGTTGGTCGGTTGTACGTGCAAATAATAAGGGCAAATGGCAAGGAGGGTGACATCGTTCAAAATTGATTGATGCAAGTTACAAGGATTTTTGAACGGGCGAATGTAGTTTCAATAATTTTAGTTTTAAAATGATACTCACCTTGAAATATTTTTTTTATGTTAAAAATTATTTTTTATAAAACATTGAATTTCAAAGACTTTGAAATATTGTAAAAATAAATATGTGCAAAAAAGTAACTAGAGAGTAAGCCCTGCGTATAATGTCTCGTAGTAGTTGATCAACTCAGATTTTTTTAACAATTTATACCTATAAAAATTTAAATGATGGATTTTATTTACTCTTATGGCTGGTTAATTGTCCTTGTATTGGGAATTATTTTTTACAAATTTGTGCTTCGCGTCTTTTTCGGAATGGTCATTGTACCAGAAGATAAAATTGGGTTGGTGACCAAGAAGTTCGTGCTATTTGGCGCCAACCAATCATTGCCCGATGGCCGCATTATTGCCACCAATGGCGAAGCTGGTTTTCAGGCCCAAACCTTAGCTCCAGGATTGTATTGGAGTAAATGGATTTGGCAATATCAAATTGACATGACCTCATTTACTATTATTCCCGAAGGCAAAATCGGTTTGATTTTAAGTAAAGACGGAAAAGAAATCCCTACTGGCCGCATTTTGGGCCGCCGGGTTGACTGCGACAATTACCAAGATGCCAAGTCGTTTTTGGACAATGGTGGACAAAAAGGCCGTCAAACCGCCTTTATTACCAGTGGTTCATACCGTATTAACACCTTTATTTTTGACATTTCGATTACTGATCAGGTGAAAATATTTGAAAACATGGTCGGGATTGTGACCGCATTAGACGGCGACCCCATTCCAATTGGTCAAATTGCGGGTAAATATGTGGACAACCACAACAACTTCCAAGATTTTGACACCTTTTTAGACCATGGCGGTAACCGTGGTTTGCAACCACAAGTGATGTTAGCAGGTTCGTATTACATCAATACATGGGCCGTTCAAATTGAGCAAAACCCAATGACCGATGTGCCGATTGGTCATGTAGGCGTGGTGATTTCGTACATCGGCGAAGACGGCAAAGACGTGACAGGTGACTCCTTTAAACATGGCAATATTGTGTCAAAAGGCCAACGCGGGGTATGGATGGAGCCGCTAGGACCTGGTAAATATGCATTGAACCAATATTCCACCAAACTGGAACTGGTGCCCACGACGAACTTGGTACTTAACTGGGCCAATGCACGAAGTGAATCGCATAATTTGGACAAAAACTTATCGACCATTACGGTGCGTTCTAAAGACGGGTTCCCCTTTAACTTAGATGTATCACAAATTATCCATGTACCCGCCAATGAGGCGCCAAAGGTTATTGCCCGATTTGGAAGCATGAACAACTTGGTGTCGCAAGTTTTGGAGCCTACCATTGGTAACTATTTTAGAAACTCGGCCCAAGACAGCGATGTGATTTCGTTTTTGAGCACCCGTAAAGAACGCCAAGAATCGGCCAAAGTGCACATTAAAACGGTGTTGGACGAGTACAACGTCAATGCCGTTGACACGCTGATTGGTGACATTACGCCCCCAGAATCGTTGATGAAAACCCTTACCGACCGTAAGATTGCCGAAGAGGAACAAAAAACCTATCAAACGCAACGGATGGCACAGGAGCAACGCCAAGGCGTGGAGAAAGAAACCGCCATTGCCGATATGCAAAAAGAAATTGTGCGCGCCGCACAAAGTGTGGAAATTGCCCAACGCACGGCCGATGCCACCGTTAAAAAAGCAGAAGGGGATGCCACCAGCTTGAAATTGAACGTGAACGCCGAGGCCGAAGCCACCAAAATGCGCGCCAATGCCGAAGCGGAAGCCACCAAGGCCCGTGCGGGTGCACAAGCCGAAGCCACCCGTTTAAATGCGAGTGCCGAAGCCGAACGCATATCAAAAACAGGTTTGGCCGAAGCCGAAAAAATCAAAGCGGTGGGTAAATCGAATGCCGATGCGTATCAATGGCAAGTAACTGCCATGGGCGGCGATAATTTTACCAGGTATAAAATTACCGAAGAAATTGGCAAAGGCAACATCAAAGTGATTCCTGATGTGCTGATTTCGGGCAACGCCGGTGCCGATGGCAGCATCAGCGGGTTGTTGGGGTTGAAATTGATGGAAATGATCCAACAAAAAGACCAAAACACTTCCACGCCATCCGATGATAAATAGGTTAATACATAAAACCCGCTTCGGCGGGTTTTTTTTATATCAAATTGAATAGAAATCCATTGAGCGTTAAACCCAGATTACGCATTAGAAATTTATTACATGAAAAAATAACTGCAAATCTGGTAATGTACTGAGAATTGATCTAAACTTTTTTCAATTGGCTGCAAAATGGTCTTTTCGCCCCATATTGCCCCTTTTTATTACTCCGTAGCGCTGCTATGCAGTGCAAAAAAGTTTAAACCCAAATAATGTATTAACCCGTTGGGTGAAATTAATTGATTTGAATTTTGATATTATTAATTGGTCTGTCAAATATGAATTTGTTGATATATTGAACCAATGTTAATGCTGTAATTTTTGCCAATATTCTGGTTTTAAAGCCCTCGAAAGATTTTGCATAATTGTTTCTTATTTTGAATTGATCACATAATTGTGAGAACAATGTTTCAATTCTTTTTCTTGCCTTTCTAAAGATATATGGCTGTTTTACATACCCTTTTTGATTCATTCTCATTGGTGTCTCCAAAATGATATTTGCCGATTGAAATAAATCTATTTGTTGAGTGGAAGACAGATAACCTTTATCCC
>NKJD01000070.1 GCA_002256385.1 Flavobacterium sp. BFFFF2 | reverse complement strand
TGGAGGGATTTTCGGCTTGAAAAACTGGTTTTGCCGAAGGCAAAAATGACCTTTTATGCGGGCCAAAAAGGCCCTTTCTTTTGGTTCGTTTTCTTTGGGCCAGCAAAGAAAATGAACAATGTTGTTTTAACAGAAATAGGTCAGACAGAAACCAAAGGTCTTATGAATAGGATTCTAAAATGTTCAATCAATGTTTACTGTTCTGCGAAGCCACGCAAGTGCCGGCCCGCATTTATCGAAGTGCCCTATACTTTCTGGTATTAGTTGTAAAATGGGCTATTTCCCCAACACAATTTATATTATTCTTACAAGCGCAGGAAAGTATAGGCCACTTCGTTGGCATAGCTTTTACAAGCCGCAAAAATCCTGAATCCTTGGAAGGATTTTGGCTTTTAAAAGTGGTTTTGCCAAAGGCAAAAATGACATTTATGCGGGCCGAAAAAGGCCCTTTCTTTTGGTTCGTTTTCTTTGGGCCAGCAAAGAAAATGAACAATCTTGTTTCAACAGTAATAGGTCTGGCAGAAAACAAAAGGTGTTAGCACAACAACATCGCGCTATTGAAACAACTTTACAAACTTTTAACATTACAAACTTTAGCTTCGCTCCGTTCGACCCATTTGTCCCAATGGGTCTCGGGTCAACTTACAAAAAAACCACCCCAGTTTCCCGAGGTGGTTTTCCAAACAAATTGTTTTATAAAATTATTTTTTTACAATGCGTACCGTTTGTTGTTCGTCACCTTGCAACACCACCACATTGTACACGCCGCTTGTATAGCTTAAGCCTAATGGGCGGTTTTCAAGCTCGTTTGCTTTTGCTTTAAATTGCTCTACTTGTTTGCCAAGCATGTCAAACACAGTAACCAACACGTCATTTTGGTTGTTGCTAGTTGAGGTTAAAACAAACTCCGTTTCAATTGGATTTGGGACAGCTTTAATTGACAAACCACTTTCTTGGCCTGCACTGTGACGCAATAAGATGGAGTTGGTAGTAATGTTACAAGCAGTTCCATAAGCCAACCAATTTCCACCATTCTGAACGGCTACACGAACAGAATAGGTGGTGCCATAAGCCCAACCAGTAAAGTTACCCAATTGCATACCTGGCGTTGAAGATGTGTAAGTTAGGGTATTGCCTCCATTGCTCCATTCAAATCGGTAAGCTGTAGCTCCGATTACTGGGCTACAATATACTGCAGTCCACTTAGAAGTTAGGGTAGTACCACACTGAGTTGGTACTACTTTTGTTTTTACAGGCGTTTCAGGGGTCGTAATTGTACAAGCACTTCCAAAATTACCATATTGGCCATTGAAACCTGCTGCCACACGGATGCTATATCCAGTATTGTAAGCACTAGATCCTTGCAATTGAGTCAAATTAAATGAATTCGTTGCACTGTAATAGTTTCTTGTAGAGCCGTTAGCAGACACCTCAAAAAGATAATTTGTAGCATTAGGCACGGTTCTACAGGTAATAGGCGCTGAAAGACTGCTTAACCTTGAACCACAAGTAGGAGAACTAATGATTGGTAGTGCATAAGAGGTAATAATTACTTGCGCACGTGGACTTTGACAACCGTTTAAAGTGAGCGTTGCAAAGTACGTACCCGAATTAAGTATTGAAGTTGGAGCTAAAGGAGTTGGCGCTACATTGCTAGTATATACAGAATACGCACTAAAGAAACCAAATACATTTTGGATTTGTTCCCCAGCATTTACAAAGAAAGTTCCGCCCGCAAATGTTGGGGTAGCATTAATGGAGACAGAAACTGCGGTACGGGTTGCACTTTCACAGCCATCTAATGTTTGCGTAGCATAATAATTGCTGCCATTGGCTAAGCTGGTTGATGATGTCAATGCGTCACCTCCTGTTGAAGCAGCGTACCATTTAATAGCAGTACCTGATGCTGCCAAATTGGCCACAGTTCCGGCATCGCAGAACGATTGCGAAGAGGTCGCAGTAGCTGCACTGGTTGAGTTAATGGTAACGGTAACAGCTGTTCGGCCACTTTCGATAGCACCAACCGTTTGCGACACATAATAAGTGCCATTTGCCAAAGCTGTTGTTGACGCCAAAGCAGTTCCATCTGTTGCTACATCATACCACGAAAAAGTGGCGCCAGAATCGCCCGAAGCCACTAAATCGGCTACTGTTGCCGAGTTACAAAAACTTTGTGCAGCGGCCGTTGGTGCCGCAAGTGATGGCGCAATGATGACCCCATCACCTGTAAATGAAATAATGGCAAGGTTAAAATTTGATATCCAATCAGTTGTTGTACCACTTGGACGGTCGCCTAAGTTAACCGAACTTTCAAAAAAAGAATCTCCCAAAAATTGACTATTGCCGTAAATGACCCACTTCGTGCCTGTCCACTCAATAGAGGTGCCAGGGTTTTGCTGTACATAGGCACATTTGCCATTTCTTTGACCGACATAATTGTAATGGTAAGTTAATCCGCCACCCCAAGTAAAGTGGATCATGGTTCCTTCGCACTGTGCGTTCATTTCGCTTACGCTAAACAACATTAAAAACAAAGCAATGGTGTTTAACCGCCAATTACTTAATAACGAATTCAAAAAAGATTTCTGTTTCATAATACAAAATTTAAATTAATTTTTACAATTTTTTAATTTTAGATTATTGACTATCTGTGATTTAAGAGTCAACGAATTTAAGGTAACTGCTTATTTAAATCAATAAAAAATGGATTTTAAAGTTAGTAAAAGTACCTGTACGATACACGAACACACAACCAAAGATATAAAAAACATCAGACAAACGTTAATGTGTGTTAAAATTTTGCTCTTTCTTCATTAATTAAACACGTATACACTTATTAGATCCGTTTTTTGTTTGCGTTACCTTAACTCCATAATTATGGAAAACACCTAAGAATTGTGCGTTAAATGATGTGCCATTGTTTTTTGCGTGAAAGCCGCCAACAAATAATTGCCCATTTAAGCCGTTAAACCCAATTAGTATTCATTTTAAATAACTATGACGGTAAATAAAGATTTCCTAGAGGCGGGGTCGGCAATATTGTTATCTTTGCACGCAATTTTTGCCAGAATGAAAAAAGGACTGCTCCTATTATTATTTTTTAGTTTGATTACACAGGCACAAATAAATGAAATAGGTGGTTTTATAGGGGGCGCAAATTACATTGGTGATATTGGTGCCACAAACTACGTATATCCAAAAGATGTTGCTTTTGGATTGCTGTACCGTTGGAACCAATCGCCACGTCATTCATACAGGGTTTCTTTAACCATGGCGCGTGTGCATGCCGACGATGTCGATTCAGATGTATTGGCACGTCAGCAGCGTGGTTATTCGTTTAAAAACGCCGTACGTGAATTGGCAGTGGGTTTTGAATTCAATTTTTTTGATTTCAACCTGCATGAAGAAAGCCGCAAAGTAACTCCTTATGTTGCTAGCGGGTTGTCCTATGCAAATTTTGACGCACTCTATTTTGATCGGGGCAAATTGCGAAAATCGGGCACTGGCTCTGCGGTTGGTATTCCGATGATTTTGGGAATCAAAGCGCATATTGCCGACGAATGGGTTTTAGGACTTGAAGTAGGTGCACGATATACATTTACCGATAATTTTGATGGGAGCAATCCCAATGACAGTTATCAAAAATTCCGATTCGGGAACCTAAACAGCAATGACTGGTACGTGTTTTCTGGATTAACATTAACTTACACCTTTGGGCAAAAACCCTGTTACTGTGCAGAATAAAAAGACCGAAATAACGCTTCCCACTTTTGATGTGCTCCCTAAGCACATTGCCATCATTATGGATGGGAATGGACGCTGGGCCAAAAAGCAGGGTTTCATGCGTATTTTTGGTCATGAAAATGGCGCAAAATCTGTTCGAATTGCCGTTGAAACTTGCGGAAATTTAGGTATCCGTTTTTTGACTTTATATGCGTTTTCCACCGAAAATTGGAATAGGCCCAAAAAGGAGGTTGATACCTTAATGAAGTTGTTAATCAAGTCCCTAAAGGCTGAGTTGCCTTCGCTTGAAAAAAACAACATCCGACTTAATGCTATTGGCAATTTAGATTCTTTGCCCGTCAAAGTGCGCGAAGAACTTGAATTAGTGATCCAAAAAACAGCAAAAAATACCCAAATGACCCTTACCCTTGCATTAAGCTATGGGTCTAGGGAAGAGCTTGTTAAAGCAGTTCAAGCGATTGCGGACAACGTTAAAAATAAGCTAATTTCTCCAGATCAGATTAATGAATCAACTATAAATCAACATCTTTACACCCGAAATCTACCAGATGTCGATTTGATGATACGAACAAGTGGTGAGCACCGAATTAGTAATTTCCTGCTTTGGCAGTTGGCTTATGCTGAATTATATTTTTCTGAGGTACTATGGCCCGATTTCAGAGAAGAGCATTTGTTTGAAGCCTTAGACAGCTATCAAAAAAGAGAGCGCCGATTTGGTAAAACCAGTGAACAATTAAAATTTTAAGTACGTGCAGCGATACGCCCATTCGATAATACTATTCGTTTTATTTACCTTTTCATTTCATGCTCTTGCGCAAGAGCGATTGACGCTGGAACAAAGCAAAACATATATTTTAGGTCAGGTTCGTGTTACTGGTAAAATTACTTTTAACGAACTAACTGTAGTCACTTTTGCTGGCTTGGAAAAAGGGCAACCAATTAATGTTCCTGGAGAGCAGATTACGGCCGCCATCAAAAAATTAGGCAAACTTGGTTTGTTTAATGACATTAATTTTTACGTGAATGAAACACGAGGCGACACCATTTTTCTGGAGCTTAACATTAATGAACTTCCCAAATTAAATAACGTCAAATTTACTGGAATCAAAAAAGGAAAAGTAGAAGAGTTACTCAAAGAACTCTCGCTGAATAAAGGTAAAATAGTAAACGACAACCTATTAACCACCACCAAAAATTACCTCGATAACAAATATAAAAAGGAAGGCTACTATTTAACCAAAACAACCATCAATACGGTTGCGGACACCACTGCAGGAAATGCCGTCAACATGACCATTTTTGTTGACAAAGGGAAAAAAGTAAAAATCTCTGCTATTGACATTGAAGGCAATTCGATATTCTCTGATCGAAAAATCAGAGGAACCATGTCAAATACCAAGCAAATCAATCGGTTGCGTATTTTTAAGGCTTCAAAATACATCAAGAATAAATACAAAGAAGATTTAGTCAGCGTCATTGATAAATACAAAGAAAACGGATACCGCGATGCCCGCATTGTGAAAGACTCCGTTTATTTAGATCCCAAAAAGAAAAAAATTGCCATTCAATTGAAAATTGACGAAGGACATAAATATTACTTCGGAAACATTAAGTTTTTGGGGAACACCATTTATAAAGACGAAATGTTGCACCGCATGCTCGGTATCAGAAAGGGCGATGTGTACAATGGCGTTTTACTTGAAAAACGCATTTCTGACAAGAAAAAACCTGATGGCGAAGACATCTTAAATCTATATCAAAACAACGGTTATTTGTTTTCAAATATCAATCCAGTAGAGGTTCGGACTTCCAATGATACGATCGATTTTGAAATAAGAATTCTTGAAGGACCGATTGCTTACTTTAATAAAATCACAGTGGTTGGTAATGACAAAACAAATGACAAGGTCATTTACCGTGAAATCCGAACGCGTCCAGGTCAAAAATACAGCAAAGATGACGTGGTTCGAACTGTTCGAGAAATAGGACAACTCGGATTTTTTGATCCGGAAGCCATTGACCCACAATTTAAAAACGTAGATGCCAGTTCGGGTACCGTTGACATTGAATACCACCTTGCTGAAAAAGGGTCGAGCCAAATTGAGCTTCAAGGAGGATATGGTGCTGGAGGGTTTATTGGAACTTTAGGGCTTTCGTTTAATAATTTCTCCATTGGGAGCATCTTTAAAAAAGATGCATATAAACCATTGCCAATGGGTGATGGCCAAAAAATGTCATTGCGATTGCAAGGAAGTACCTTTTTTCAGACTTATAGTTTATCGTTCTCAGAGCCTTGGTTTGGCGGTAAAAAGCCCATTTCTTTTAACACCTCGCTGTCATTTAGCAAGCAATATTTGTACAATTATGCCTCGCGCGATGTTGACAAAGACAAGAGTTTTAACATCATTTCATTAAACGTTGGTCTTGCCAAAAGGCTTAAGGTGCCTGATGACTATTTTGTATTGTCTAGCTCAATGAGTTTCCAATATTACCAATTAAACAACTACAACACCGGGCTCTTTACATTTGGAAATGGTACTTCTAGGAATGTGGCATTTAATATTGGTTTAACGCGAAACAATAAAGGGGTAAACCCTATTTATCCGACTTATGGGGCTGAATTTAGTGTGAATGCTAAATTCACTGTACCGTATTCATTGTTTAATGGGGTCGATTATGCCAATTTGAGTAACTTGTCTGAGAACAAGCTCAGAAACGATACTGGTACTGGTTATTTCGGCACCGATGGGGTTTGGATTGCACCCGGCGATTATATCACTGCTGGGGTGCGCGCTACAGATTTTACGACTGCCGATATTGACCGAAGCAAAGTAGATCAGAAAAAATATGGCTGGCTTGAATTTTATAAAGTTAAATTTAAAGCCGACTGGTACACACGCCTTTTCGGAAAGTTGGTGTTAAGATCAATGGGTGAATTTGCCTTTTTAGGAGCTTATAACAACAACCGGGGCTTGGTGCCTTTTGAACGTTTCTTTTTAGGAGGCGACGGTTTGGCGAATTTCTCCATGGATGGCCGTGAAATTGTACAATTGCGTGGGTATCCAAACCAATCATTGTCCAGCAATAGTGGTAGTACCATTTACAACAAGTTCACCATGGAATTGCGGTACCCAATTACATTAAAGGCGGCTGCAACCATTTATGGTTTAACTTTTATGGAAGCGGGAGCAGGATATGACAATTATAAAGATTTTAACCCGTTTTCATTATATCGATCTGCTGGTTTTGGATTGCGCGTGTTTATGCCTGCCTTTGGATTATTAGGAATTGACTTTGCGCATGGCTTTGATGCCTTACCTGGTCAAATTCAGAAAAACGGTTGGGAAACACATTTTATCATCGGACAGCAATTTTAACAATAAAATTATAATCTTTGCGTTACGAAACGTAAAATTACATTCATGGAACAACCTACAGTTTTTAGTTTTCAGTACTTGATTTTGTCCAATTCAAAAAGGGCAAAAACTGGGCTTGTATCCATTATTACCGCAATGATGTGTTTGCTGTCAATTTCGGCGCATTCGCAGGCTCGTTCAGTAAAAATTGGGTACATTGATATGGAATACATATTGCAAAATGTGCCTGAATATGCCGATTTAAAAAACCAATTAGAGCAAAAAGCGCAACGTTGGAAAGGTGAAATTGAGCAAAAGAAAAACGAGATTGCCAAGCTCAAAGAGGCCCTAAAATCGGAGCGTTCTTTACTGACGAAAGAATTATTAGAAGAAAGGGAAGAAGAAATTTCAATTATTGAAACGGAGCTTTTTGATTTTCAACAGAAAAAGTTTGGCCCAACGGGCGAGTTAGTCGTTCAAAAAACCGTTTTGGTAAAACCAATTCAAGATCAGGTTTTTAATATTGTTCAAGATATCGCCGAAGCCAAAAAATACGATTTTGTGTTTGATCGTTCATCTGATTTAACCATTTTATTTGCTGGAAAAAGATATGACATCAGCGACCAGGTTTTGCGTAAAATGAATCGTACGACGCGACAACAGCAAATGTCTAAAAAGCAAATTAAAGAGGAGCAGGTCAAAGAAAAGATGGAAGACATGATTGATCAGAATCCAGCTTTAGAAGAACGCAAAAAGAAATTAGAAGAACGTAAAGCTGCCCGCGAATTGGCAGTCGCCGAAAAGAGAGCCGCCGCTGAAGAGAAGAAAAAACAAAACGAGGCTCGAAAAACGCAAGGTGGAAAATCAACTACTGACACCAAAGGGTCTGGCACGGTTTCTGATGGCACTAAACCAACTACGGGAGCAACCGACGGATCAGCTGACTCAACGGCCAAAAAATCCGATGCGGCTAATGATCGAGAAGAAAAGCGCAAACAGGTAGAGGCTGAGAGAGCGCAAAAAGCAGAAGAACGCAAACTTGCCTTAGAGAACAAACGCAAAGAAGCAGAAGCAGCAAAGGCGGTAAAAGCAGCTGAACGAAAAGAAAGCAGCACGACCAAGAAGGACAGCGTGAATGCAGGTGATGCAACTAGTTCTGCCGAAAACAAAAAGAAATCCGTTGAAGAACGCAAAAAAGAACTCGAAGAACGACGCAAAAAAGTCCTTGAAGATCGAGAAGCTAAAAAGAAACAACGCGAAGATGCCAAAAAGCAAAAACAAGCTGGTGGAGACGCGCCAAATACGACCAATACTAATCCATAATTAATACTTTGAACATGAAATCTTTTAACAAATTACTCCTTATTGCCAGTGTTTTACTTTGCTCAGTTGGCACTTTTGCACAAAAAGTGGCACACGTAGAAGTCAATGAAATCATGGCTAAAATGCCAGCTGTTTTAGATGCACAAAAGCAATTGGAAAAACTAAGTGCTACCTACGATACTGAATATAAAACAATGGTTGAAGAATATCAAACCAAACTTAAAAAATACGATTCAGAAGCCACCACGGTAGCCGAAAAAGACAATGAAGATCGGGCTAAAGAAATTCAAGAAATGCAAAAAAGAATTGTCGATTACAGAGACAATGCGCAAAAAGAATTGCAGAAAAAAGAGGCTGACTTAATGAAGCCAATCACAGAGAAAATCAAAGCTTCTATCCAAAAAGTGGGTAAAGCAAAAGGATACCAATACGTATTGAATAATGAAGGTTTACTTTTGGCAGAAGGTCCAAATTTGACTGCTGATGTTAAAAAAGATTTAGGTTTTTAATACCTTCATTGAACGAATTTAAACCGCCCATTGGCGGTTTTTTTTGGCTTGATCGATTCTGTTTCAGGATGGACTGAGAGGCGTTTTCATTTTGCAGCTTTCATGCCTGACTATTTGAGCTTCATAATTAGAAGTATACCAAAAAGAAAAACACCATTATTTGAGATCGTAAAATTTATAGCTTTTTGCGAAATAGCGCAGGTACCAATGCGGGTTGAATGGAACCGTAAGCATGCCGAGCGTCGTAGGAATGGCTCGTAAACCCAGCCTTCAATTCTTTAAACGGCGAAAATAACTACGCTCTAGCTGCGTAATCTGAATGATAGTAAGATTACCCTCGTCCCTACTAGGTTGGGAGGCTGTCTTTTCTCTTTATTCTCCGCGCTAGCTAGCTACTTAGGGTCTGCTGAAAAACTTTAATCTCTTTGTCACAAAGGATTTTGGGCTATATTTGTGATATTAAGTGCAAGGAAATATGAGTAAACGTTTAAAAAATCGTGCACCTGCTCCAAAATATTGCAGCG
>NKJD01000090.1 GCA_002256385.1 Flavobacterium sp. BFFFF2 | reverse complement strand
TTAAATTTGGCAGAAATGCAAGAGAAGCCTATTTTCGCAGTGGAGAGTTGGCAGAGTGGTCGAACGCGGCAGTCTTGAAAACTGTTGACTGTAACAGGTCCGGGGGTTCGAATCCCTCACTCTCCGCGGAAAACAATGCACAGAGGTGCTAGGGCGTGTAAATCTTTGATTTGCACGCCTTTTTGTTTTTAGTTCTTTGCGCAAATGTGCATTAGGCCACATTTATCTGTGTCCTAAACGTGACCCCTGATACAAAATCACCCAAGGGGTCACGAATTGCACGGTAACGCATTGAAATGTAGCGAGATATACGAAGCTTGGTATTGCCTAGTTGAAGGGGTCATGGTATTTTTGTAAACCTTATTTCAGGAGTGTACAATTTTAACTTTTATGTCGTCAAGCAACAAAAGCACCTTTGGTCTACTGTTTTATCTCAAACGTTCCAAAGAAAAAATGAATGGAGAATGCCCTATCATGCTCCGAATCACTATTAATGGCATCTCCACCGCCTTTGCCATTCAACGGTCTGTAAAACCCGATGATTGGGACCCTAAAAGAGGTATTTCTAAAGGTAAAACCAGCCAACTGAATGCTCTCAATGTATATATTGATGCCTTAAGAGCTAAGGCATACAATAAATATACTGAACAAATGAGCCTGCATGATGAGGTAACCACCATTATGCTCAGGGATGCCATTTTAGGCATCAATCAATCCAAACCTCGTTTTCTATTGGAAGAATGGGCTGATCAATGCGCAGATTTGAAAAAGCAAATTGGAAATGGGAGAACTTATGCTTCCTTTCAAAAATCCAATACATGCCGCACATTCATGGCTGATTTCATTAGCATCCAATATAAATGTAAGGATGTTACTTTAAAAAGCATCGACCCTCAACTAATAAACAAATTTGCCTTGTATTTGCGCACTGAAAGAAAATGCATGCATAATACAGCTATGAAATATTTGCAGGTGTTTAAGAAATCTGTTCTTATTGGGTATGCAAACGGATGGATTAAAACCAATCCATTTAATGGAATACAGCTTACTCTTGAAGAAGTTGACCGCCCCTATCTCACCGAAGATGAGCTTAAATCCTTAATAGAACTCCAATTTAGGATGAAAAGATTGGAACTGGTAAGAGACATGTTTGTATTTTCCTGTTTTACCGGATTGGCCTATGCCGATGTTTACAGTCTTACCAAGGCGGATTTGGAGAAAACTCCGGATGGAAAACTTTGGATTAAAACGCGCAGACAAAAGACCAATGTTAAGGCACATATCCCAATCTTACCAATCGCAAAAGCTATTTTGGATAAATATTGCCAGAATTTCGATATGTTATCTGCTTCAGACAGGCTTCTGCCTATGATTTCAAATCAAAAAGCCAATTCGTACTTGAAGGAAATATCAGAACTCAGCGGAATCGAGAAAAACTTAAGCTTTCACGTTGCCAGACATACCTTTGCCACCACAGTAACTTTGATGAATGGTGTCCCAATCGAATCGGTAAGCAGGATGTTGGGCCACAAAAACATTAAAAGTACCCAGCATTATGCCAAAATAGTGGATACCAAGATTGGCGAAGACATGTATAAATTGGAAAATATTCTTGACTCTAAAATGGTATATGCAGGCTTTTAATTTTCTTAAGAATTGAAATGCAAGACCTCGCACTTATGCGGGGCTTTTTGCTTAAATAATGCATGGAAATGTGCTAAGAAACACTATTCCATGCAATGAAAGGATAATTGATAAAATTAAATTTAACCCATGGAAGAATCGCTAAAATATAAGTCGATTAGCTATGGAGAGTTGGCACAGTTATATTTCCCTAAAATTTCAAAGAAAAGTGCTGCCTGGCAATTGAGAAGATGGATTGTTGCCAATAAAAGCCTTCAAAAAAATCTAAAAAAAGTTGGCTTTATTCCAGGTAAAAAAAATTTAACACCAGCCATAGTAAAGGTATTAATTGAGGGGTTGGGGGAACCATAATACGAGACAAAATGGAACTAACTGAAGAACAATTATTTGAAAAATACGGAAAAGTGAAAATGAAATTCAGCTATTATTACAAATATGCCTTTCATTTCACCGGCAAAAAAGGCAAGCTAGATGTGTTTGCAATGGTTGGCGGAAATCCCGATGAAATTTATCGGCAACAGATTGTCGCTGGTGAAAAATGCCCATTGGAAGAGTTGGATTTTAATTCTGTTACTATTAGAGATGGGGAAGAAATATTGGAAGAATTTATAATAAAGGCCATGTAATGCTGAATTTCAAACTTATATTATAAATTTGAGCCTAAGATATCCTTCTTTTTCAAAAAAATGGATTTTGCCCTAATAAATTGCCGTTTAGGATTAATACAAAACTAAATTAGTTAATCTAAAATACAAAAAACTCAAAATTTAATCAAAAACCATATGCAAAGAATTATTAATAATTTAAAACCAGATTGTTGCACAAACAATATCAGAGTTGTTGGTAACCCAATATTAAAAGAGGTTAAATTATTTGATAAAATTGAGGACGCTTGTCACCAAAACCAAAACAACTCTTGGTATCCTATTGAAGATGTTGTAGATTTCAACAATATGGCCAATCGCCCGACAGGAATAGTTTGCCATTCTTGCAAAAATGAAAATAAAAAGGAGGATATTGAAAACGTTTGCGTGATTTCATTAATTATTGATAATCATAAAAACACACGCTTTAGCCTTTCTGATAGTGTTGAGGTCAGGTAAAAGTTTCTTTTGAATTACTTTTCGAAAATTAAAAGCCTTGCTTTTGTAATTTGTTAATCTTCGCCCTTTCAGCAAACATGCAAAAAGCATTTGCCAGTTTCACTTGGTGAGGTGAGTTACAATCTGGTTCTAGTATTTCTGGATTACCTACCATAATGAAGACTGCCCTTGCACGCGACACTGCAACATTAAAACGGTTTGGACTAAATAGGAACTCCATTCCACGTGGTGCCTCTTTTGCACTACTGCTGGCCATGGAGAAGATTATGACCGGAGCTTCTTGTCCCTGAAATTTATCTACTGTTCCTATTGACATTTCCGGCATTCGCTCCTTAAGGGCATTCACCTGTGCGTTGAATGGTGAAATGATTTTGATATGATTTGACTTCAATACCTGCTCCCTAGAATCTTTATCAACCCATTTTACCTTGCCATTACAAAGCTCATTAACTATTTCCTCTATCCTATCAACCTCCTCCATAGATTTATTGCTATTGCCTTTATGTAAAACTGAATCAAAAAACAGTCCTGAACCTGCAAAGGATGTTTTTCCTTTTATTTGTTGCAATTCCAAACCTGGCCTCGACTTTAACTTTCCATCATAAAATAGAATCGAATCAAAATCACAAATAGAAGGATGCATCCGCCATGACTCTCCCAAAAAGACACCTTTCTCCTCTGAAATAGTGTTGGAGTCATTTAATATATGTTCAAGTGCCGACACCTCTGTTCCTTCAGGATGAATTCCTTGCTGTGGTTGTTTAAGTTGCTGCGGATCACCCAAAAGCACAAGGTTTGAGGTTGCATGCGAAATGGCAAGCGTATCTATTAAGGATAATTGACCTGCCTCATCCACAAAAAGGTAATCCACAGAAGATGTAAAACCAGCGCCTGCCCACATAAAACTGGTTCCTGCGATTACATCGAAATTATTTATATTGGCTATTAAAGTCTTACTGTCACTAACAATTTCCCATGCCGCATTACCCGAAAAGCCTTGTTCAGGTTTTTGTGCAATGCGAATTGTTTGTTTTGCCAACCTTGCTTCTTGATTAATTTTTTCTAACAGATTATGAATGACCTTATGGCTTAAAGCTGTTATTCCTACCCGCTTCTTATTCTTCACCAATTCAATAATCAACTTACTTGCGGTATAGCTCTTACCCGCACCTGGAGGCCCTTGGATCGGCAAAATGCTATTATCCAGTTTAAGTGTTTTTTCAATGGTCTTCAAAATGCCACCTTTATGATTAATGGAAGCAGAATATCGTGGCTCCTTTCTTAAAAGTAAATCTCGTCCGGCTCGCAAATATGGATCAGGATTATCGACTCCATTTTTCAATACCCATTCTGCCATACTGATAATACGCTCAATTTTTTCTTTAGGGTCAAAGTATTCAAAAGAAAACACCTCGGACGGATGATCTTTCGTTATGCTTGGTCCTTTCTTAATCTGAAGAATACCATTATCCATGTCGAGCAAATAAATATCTCCGGCCCTAACGCCATCTCTTGTGTTAAGTTTTGCTCCTACTTTAAATTCACATTCCTGAGGGGGAAATGAATATTCAAATACTGTGCTACGTGCAATAGAGAAGGAATTTCCGGTATAAGTTAGAAAAGACAAAGCCAAACCTTCCTCAAGTAGTTCTTCGGCTGGTAATTCCTTCAATCTATAAACCTCCCACCAAAAAGACTTTTCTTCCCGTTTATACCAATAGAGCATATTTGCCAAAATGTAGTGCGCTTGCTGTTCTGGATTTCTTTCTAGTTGATTCAAAGGCACACCAAGGATCAATGCTTCAAATATAGGCTGAATACGTAGCATGAATTCAGTAATTCGTTCATTGGGCTCGCCGTTTCCAGACTGAAACCGCGGAATTACTTCACTTTCTTTTATCAATTCAGCTCGCAGACTCTCAAGCCAAATATGCAATGAAAGTGTTGACCGACAATCATCCTCATTGTATTTCTGTACCGTATCTCGCATTTCTGATGTAATTTCATCTATCCTACCAGTCTCCAACAAAAACTCATAATCCGCTTTTATAGCTCCCAACTCACGCAGGTTAATTTCACGCAAAAACTTATGAAATACTTCAAGGTCTTTCAATGAATACCTTTCAATACCTGCGCGCAAAGACTCCTTAACCACCCGATGCAAATCAACAAAAACACCCCCTCGCAGCATTCTGTCAACATCCTCTTCCCTCGTAGCATATTTGCTCATTAATCTTTTGATTGCTGATGGTTCATACGCTCCAAAATGATAAATATGCATTTCGGGATTTGCGTTTAGCAAAAGAATTATTTCATCAATAAAACTCTCAAAAGCCAACTTTTCCTGGTCCTCTGTTTCGGCCCAAAGTATTTTATATTCGTAATCGACTAAAATGTCTTTAATCTTAGATTTCTTCAAATTGGGCTTTTTCCTTACCCATCCAGTAATGTATTCGCGGCCGTGAGGCTCTATCATAGGGTCACCTTCAAAGTCAAGATAGATATCGTAAGAACTTGGTTCAGGCAATCTATCAAACCCAAATAGACGCAATCGAGGTAACAATTCAAATACAGGTCTATTCTCCACTCTGGCTTGCAATTGAAGTCGAGCCTGTTCCCTTAATTTCTCAAATGTACCAATAGATCCCCTTTTGGGTTTGAAGGGCAAAGGCAGAGGAAGTTCTGCCATTTCTGATAAGGTATTTACAGAATGTTCCTTAACCTCATTAATTTGTGAAACACCCATTCCGGCAACAAAACTCAAATGATCATCTTTACGCCGACGGGCATTGCAATGTTCCCACCAGTTACAAATATCACAATGAGCAACAGGATCTGGATAGGTTTCAATATTATTTGTAATAGCATCTTCAAAACGGAACTTAAGCATTCGCACATAAGCAACATAATGATCCACCCTATATCCAATTCTACCTTCGGTATTTTCCACATACATAAATTCCGGCAAAGATTCTTGAATACTTTGCAGCATCCAGGAATACAAACCAATTTGCAAGATGGTTCCAACTCTTGTTTCATTTGCCAACTTTGTATCTAATATTTCGTAGGACCAATTCCCAAAACACGAGGGATTTTCGCAGCGTAGCAAAAAATCGGACCATCCCATCCATCTATCTTTTTCTAAATAACCTTGATAAATTACATCCACGCCTGCCTTCATTGCATTAATAGTATTTATTAATGCGTCGGGATCATTCCTAGTAATTTCAATTACACTTTTACCCTCATCCTTTAGCTTTTGCAAAAACGTATGCTCAAATTCTACTCCCTTCTCTTGTAAAAGCACAAGTGTACGGTCATGCATAATAGGTTTTTTGAGTTTACCTTCAGCAAACAATTTATTGAGCGAAGTAAGTTCTTTACAGTGCGCATGTCCAGATAAATCTGATGCTGAAAAACGAAATCCTGTTGAAGTTTTTTTCATAATTGTTGCTAACGATTCGAATTTATATACCCGTTTTCATTTGGTATTTTTAAGGCCCAAGGGATTTTCGCTTATCTTAAAAAATGGAACTTGTGATAAAATTAACATCACCCCGGAGGATGCTCTTCCAGTATAATTCTGGTTAATTTCATCTCTTGTTATAAAGCCATCTTTTAATAATTTATTCACGGTTTGCTTAAATATTTCAATTTTTATTTTGCCTGGTTTACCATTGGAAGTTAATCTTTCAATTCCACTCCAATCTGCCTTTTTGATTTGATTTGTATCACCATTACTTCTTGTCAAAACCTTACCCTGCAGGGGAATAATATAATCTTCCCATATTTTTTCAAAGGTCAATTCGTAGCTATAAAACATCAATGGATTGTTGGCACTTATTCCATCAAAATAAACAATCTCAATTTTCAATTTTTCGGCAACCGTTATTGCATCAGGTAAAAGAGTTCCATCCGTAACAAGAATGGCTCTAGTGCAATCAAAAAAATCTTTGGCACCGTGAAGCTCCATAATAGTTTGCCGGTTTATTTTCCTAGTACTGCTTCCATACATTTTTGCTTGAATGGCAATTTTCTCCTTGCCTTTTTTGGCAAAAACATCTACTCCATAATCGCCACTTAATGGAGTCAATTCTGTTTCGTAACCTTGGCTTTTGTAAAACTCGGCCACATTCACTTCATATTCTCTCGGATTCATTAGTTGGCTAGGTTTGCAAAGGGTCTGGCACCATATTTAGAAACAAAGGCTCTAATCAATTCTGCTTCATATTCTCTTGGATCTCCATTTGGCATTGGAAGCCAACAAATTTCCAATTCATGGGAATGGGCTAATTGCCAAATAAGTCTTCCACCCCAATGACCTACATTACCACCCTTTCCAAAGCCTAGGTATTGTCTTAACCTAGATTGTAAGGTTGCACTGCTACCTTCTTTTCCAGCTTTACCAATATACACAACATATGAATCCTTGACCCAATTTGACTTAAGATCAGACAAGGAAACATTGGGATTTTGCCCTTTGAAATGTCCACCTGTTCCTATATCTAAAAACTTTGGTGGTTTATCACTTGGATTCATCACCATATAAACTCCTTTCACTTTAGGAATTGATGAAGAGTTCTCAAACAATTCACTAATTCTTTTAAAGCCAGTAAAACCAGCTTCTTTCAGTTCTTGGTGATTTTCAAACCTCATGATCTCTTTCCTTTTGATGAATGTGGAATTGTCCATCCTGTACCTTTGCCTCCAGATTGAAAAGCATGTGGAATCATTCCTTTTCTAAGTAAAGCACGTAAAGGGGCACCCGGCCTATCTGGTCTATCTTTTAATAGTCCAGCTTTAGCTAGTATTTCATTTGCTTGAACTGGATTAATTTCTTTAAATCCATTTTTAGTGATATAATCATCTAAACATTTAATTATTGAAATATTGCTCATATGTAAAAGGTTTTATTGTTAATTTAACTAATGTCTTAAATAATATTCAATTCTGTTTAATAATGGGCGTTTTCTAAACTTTAATATTCCAACTTATACAATTCAGAACCCCACCTTGTTTGGCTATTTCATTGCTCATAATAGGTACTATGGTTGATGCAGAAAAAAGTTCTTCCATTTTTTTTATGGCTAAATCATCCTCTCTCAAACCAAAAATAGGCAAAAATAATACCCCTTCCATCTGCAAATAATTCAAGTAGATCCCTTTTGCATCGAGTTTATTTTTGTTATCGTATGGATTAAAAGGGAGTTCTTCCCAATTTAGTTTTGCCTCCTTTAAAACTGCCAAGAGTTGTCCCTTATAGGAAGCATCCTCATGCCGATATTGATTGATCAAAACAGTGTCAGTATCAATTACTCTTACTACTCCATCTGCATGTCCAAATTCATCCTCAGGATCAGTTGGGAGAATGATAATTTTATCAGTTTCAAAAACTGTCTCCAATTCTCTCAATATATAGGATTTTTCTAAGCCTCCATTTTCGCTAAAAATTCTATCACATATAAAAATCTTGTCCTTAGACCTTATCACATTGCCACCATCCACAAGCAGCTTCGACTTTATCGTTTCAACTCCTATTGCACTTAAAATTGGATCCACATTGGTAAGCAATTCTGGATATTTTTTCAAATAACTTGGATTATATACAAACTGAACAAATTTATCCTCTTCAATTTGAACAGGCATATAGTCCCGAGCCCATATATCATTGGTATTTTCCAGCAATTCAAATTGAATATTTCTTTCAATTAATTTTTCTTCGAATCGATTGAAGAAGCTTAAATACTTACTACCTTTTAATAAAGCTGAAAGGTATAATTTATTCGTTTTGTTGTCTTGTAGCATTTGCACATTTTTTAAAGAAGATAGTATATCAAACATAATAAATTCGTCAGCCTTTAAACCTGACTTTTATCCATCAGATTTGATTAAAGCCATTCAAAATCTATTTCTGAAAGATCATCTTCAGGGTATCCATAATTTTCAATTAGGTCTATTAATGAAAAGGTCAAGTTGCCTGGATTAATGATTAACTTGAACACTTGGTTCAATTCTTCCATTTCATTTTTGATGCTTTTGTTTATTTTACTAATAACATGAAGATAATACTCTAAAAGATTACCACTTGCTATCAGCCACCCACAGTTGTGAGAAAAAATGGATTCCATTTTTTGTTTATACTTAAAAATAGACTTGAAAATTAATGAAACATCGGCATGATAAAATCTATGGTTTGTATCATAATGATGACCATTGATTTTGTTGTAAATCTCAATATGACCCCTCAATTGATTGAATTTATCCAAAGGTGTTAGTGAGACAAAATCACCACTAATAAATTCGCTTAATCCTATTTCATTTCCCATATACGCTTTTAATAAGGCATTAATTCTTTTAAGCCGAATTAACCTGGGTGGATTAGATTTTTGCTTCTCCTCGCTCCATTCACTTTCTTCAGGTGTCATTTCTATAAACTCACATATAAAGTCAATTAAATCTATTTCGGTAATTATGTTGGTCATATATTTATTTTAAAAATTGAATTAAGCCCAATAATCATCCTCACTAATAACAGTAGAAAGAGAATAAATAAAGGGTTGAATATATTTGATTCTAAAATTATCAAGAAACGCCGAGGCCAGAGCAGCTTCCTCACATTCACAAAATGCCAATCTTCCTAAAGCATCTAATATTTCTGGTTCATTCACATAGTTCAATTCACGAAGAACATTCTTTAAACTGTCCCTGTTTTTAAGCAGAACTTTATCATAAACAAATCGAGTATAAATGTGAGTTGAAATATTGAGTTCTGGCAATACATCCATTGCATCTAAGCCCAAAACCTGTGCATCCTGAAGTAATTGAATATCTGTTTTTGTTTTCTTTAAATAGTATTTGGAAGCAAGATCATGGAGTTCATTTATTTTGATGCTGAGCTCAAATTCGGTTGGAAAATCTTCAAATTCCAACATATTCAAATAAGTAGCGCAAGCAGGAAGACTAAACTTGGCAAGAATATTCTCCTTAAGATTTAAGGTCTCTTCAAATAAGTTTCCAGCATTACTTGGACCTCCCAAAATCCTAAGTTCTATTTGCCTTGCCGCAAGTAGTATTAAATCTGAATGAATTAAACTATCCATGATAGGAATTCTTTATGTATCACTTCAAAAAAATCGGTAATAGGTAAATCTCCATTTATCGCTCGATAGTTGGACAAAGGAATGAAATGGAAATTTGGATTTGAATTGAATTTTTCATGCACGCTTTTAATATACTTGCGTTTGGATCCACGTTCAAAAGTGAAAGGTAAACTGCAAAGTGCTGTATAGCTCTTTTTGTTTACTGTTAACCAATCCCCAAAATGTTCAATAAAAAAGGTGCCTGTATATCCTCCAAGACCTGCAACAATCACATATTGGTCATCTGGTGCAAATAGTTCATAAATAGCATCTGGCACTTCTAACGGAATGCTCATATCCGACCTTAAAAGAAGTTCATCCGTATTTAGACTAACAACTTCTGGCGGGGGTTGAAATCTGATAAAATTTACATCAGGTGGAAAATCCTCTTCAACCGGATCACTGATACAAGTATATTTAGCCTTTAAACCTTGCGCCTGTGCATATTTCACAAAGCTTGATCCTGCACCTCCAAATCCAATAATATGCATTGGTTTCTTTTCTGAAACCATGGACAACAATTCTTTGGGAATTGCTGCGGCGGCGCCAATAATAGTTGCTATCTTTAATGCTTCTCGTCTGTTCATATTCTCCCTATTTTTTCAATTACAATTTCAATATCCACAGCCCTTCCCAATAAGTTAATTCTGTTAATCCAATCCAATGTTTCTAATAATTCAGCATCTGGCAAATCGAATTTGGTTGCAGAAAAATTTAACACCATTTTTAAACCTGGCAAAATTTCATGACTATCTATTTTTTCATAAATACGTTGATTATAATCAATGATATTCTTACAATTATTTCTCGTTAATAGTTCATACCGGTTGTCTAAGAAGTTCGAAATTTCTTTCACAATTTCTTGAAGATGCTTTTCCATTTTATTGACCACTAAATTCAAACACAAAGTTCATTTCCAGCAACGTCAAATTATGTCATAGCTTACCAAATGAACCTAAAATTCCCTCATTTTCCCTCAAATGTCCTAAGATACCCTCAAATGCCCTTACTCTATTAAAATCAAACCTGAAGTTTGTTCATCAATTCGCAACACTTCATGTCTGATCAAACAACCACGGCCCTTTTTACAACAGCTTCAGGTGTACTTGGAGGTGTGGGGAAAGCAGTATATACAAAACCCCTTTTGATAGCTATTACACTTCCTGAATTAACAACCGTTATAATATATGCTGCTGCTTCTGCCGCAGCTGGCTATTTGGTTAAGAAGGTTTTGGATGAATGTAGTCGCCAAATCAGTAATTATTTCAAACAATCCAATTCAAAAAAAGATGAATAAGGTAATAGGAATTGCCATTGCAGGAACTATTGCATATGGCATTATCAAACTCCTGAAAATGCAACAAGTTTCTGATTCAACCACATTGAGTTTGGTAAATCCACGCCTACATCAAATTTCCCTAAATGGAATATCATTTAGAACCGAGGTATCCATAAATAACACCTCAAAAGATAGCGTAACTATTACTAAGCCAGTTGTGTTTGTTTCTTCAGGAGGTAAGCCAATAGCGCAATCGAATGCAGAAAATAAATTGATTGTTATACAGCCATTGAATCAAACAAAAATAGACACCATAGAACTTCAAATTGGATGGCCAATAATGGCAAGTTTAGGTTCAAGTCTAATTTCTAAAATACCAACCCTTGTTTCAATTTTTAGAAGTGGCAATCTCAACAATATAGCCTCCCAGTTAGGCATCCCAATTGAGATGTCATTTACCACTTATGTGAATGGCCTTTATTATAAATCTGAAGTAAAAAAGATTATTGGATGAAATGCCCTAACTACAAACCCTCAACTAGTGTTAAAAGCGGCTACCGGTCTATCAAAGATGGAAGCCGATATAACCCAAACTTTCCTCCGCCCGAGGATAATGACCGCATCATTATTGAAGATGGTGAGGTGACAGATACCGTTGAGTTAATGGAGAAAGTTGTTTGGAAGTACATTGACGACACCAAGCGAATCGCTTCATTACTCAAACGGTCGGCCACAATTGATACCTGCAAAGCAATTTGGGAATTTATTTATAACCACATCCAGTATAAAATCGACAAACGAGGAATAGAACAATTGAGAAGGCCAGCAAGGGCTTGGGCTGAACGCAACACTGGCGTTGATTGTGATTGCATGAGCATTTTTGCATCTAGTATTTTAACCAATCTTCAAATCCCGCATAGCTTTCGTATCACCAAATATTCAAGCGATTCCTGGCAACATGTTTATGTTATTGTGCCTATCCCTGATTGCAACAAATACTGCGTAATAGATGCAGTGGTTTCAGAATTCAATTTTGAAAAAAAATATACTGATAAAATGGATTATCCTATGAATTTACAAGGAATAAACGTTGCCGTTTTGAGCGGAATTGCTCAAGACGACCTTCACGATGCTGTTATGGCAACAGCATTAACAGGCATGGAACTTGGAGCCACTTCCACCCAACAAGACCTGGATAAACTATACCAAAACATTGTGGCAACTCGAAATGCCATTGCATCAAACCCAAGTCTAATTTCCACAGTGGACGACCCACAGGCCTTGCTTAAAATGCTTGACTATGCTATTCAATACTGGTATACCGATAAACGAGATGAGGCTTTGGATATTTTGTCTAAAAACGAGCAACAACTCAATATTAAGAATGGCCTCACCACAATCAATGGAACAGATTTAGATTTGGATGAATTATCTTTAAGTGGAGTTAAATTAAAGGGATTTTTTACCGGAATTAAGAACACTGTAAAAAAGGTTGGTGATAAAGTTGGCGATGCAGCCAAGGCCGCAGTAAAGGCTGTTGTCAAATTTAATCCACTTTCATTGGCTGCCCGTGGTGGCTTTTTGCTAGCTTTAAAACTCAACCTTGGCCATATGGGTACAAAATTAAAGTGGGCCTATGGAACCAAAGAGCAAGCCGCTGCAAAAGGCGTAAGTGCTGATAGTTGGCAAAAAAGCAAAAATGCCATTACTAAAATTGAAAGCTTGTTTGCTGATAAACTTCAAGGAGATAGAAACGCTTTAAAGAATGCCATATTAAATGGAAAGGCAGGAAATCTATCTGGATATGTTGATGAGGATAACATTGGGCAATTTGGCCAATTAGGCGACCCTGTTACAGGTTCAGCTCTGGCTGCCGCAACACCTGTAATTATTGCTGCTATAAAAATCCTAAAAGATACTGGCCTTTTTAGTAAGGATGAAAAGGTAGACATGAACTCACTACAAGCACAGGCGGCGGCTGATCCAACTGCTGCTGCTGTGGTGGCTCAAATTCAAGCAAACGAAAATGCTCCTGGCCAAATTCAACCCACTGCTTTACCAGTGGTAATTTCTCCTTCCAATCCCAACGTTCCAACATATACAGATGCGGTTCAAACAACCACAACACCAGAAAGCACAGGAGCCATTATGAACTTTATTAAACAAAACCCTTTACCAGTGGCTTTAGGTGGAGGCTTGCTTGCCTTTGGAATTTATCAAATAGTAAAACCTAAAGCAAAATCAAAAGGGTTATCTGGCTATAAAACTTACAAAAAAACTGGCGCTAAAAAAGCCACCAAACATAAAGCACATAAACCAAGCCGAAAGGGTAAACAATCCATTAAAACTGTCAAATTATTTTAGGCATAAATACACAACAAAATGGCAACTAAAACCAAAACAAAACCCAAAATCAGTAGCCAAGCTGTAATGGAAGAAATTAAAACCTTGGCTATGCTTACAGGTGGTGTAATCATCGGTTCAGTAAGCGGAAAAGTTATTGACAAACTTTTAAAAGTAGACAACAGCGCTGCTGGCCTCAACCCAATTGCACTTGCAAGACCTATTGTATTAATTGGTCTTGGTACAGCAGGGAACCTATTTTTAAAAGAACAAAATCTAAAACACCTAGCAACTGGTGTGGGTGCAGCAGGAATACTATCAGGAGTAAAGGTAATTCTAAAAAAAGATTTGCTTGCTGGCTTATCAGATTTCAGCTTTAATGGAATTGGGGAAGCACCTGAAGCTATTGTTTACCGCGAACCGATTAATCTTTCTGTTGAAAGATATAATCCAGATTTGCCTTCACTTTCGGCTGCTCCAATGGCAGTAGTTTCTACTATCGAACCTACCCAATTTTCTGAATCTGTCAATCCAAATCAGGCTTCCGAATCTTCACAAAGAGAGGATTTATCCTACATCGAAATCATTTAATCAATTACCAACAATTTAAACAAATAATTTATGTTAACCCTCGGACAAATCGAAAACAGCGAGTACAATCTATTAGGTGCAATGTCGGAAGACGATTTCTTACAAGCCCTTGACCTCAGCGGTCCAAACGATAAAAAGAAACTTTTCAAAAAAATACAAACACAGTCGAGAACTGCGGCAGCCACAAATGGCTCGCGCTCACGTGCAGAATTTGAAAAGCGTATTTCAATGCTTCCAAAAGAAATACAGACAGGCTTGGCAAACCAAAGCCTTCAGGCAGTTGATACAGCCTATTATGTAGTTAAAAGTATTAGCGGATCTAAAGTTATCAAAATGTTCAAAGATGATGATAACAAGGTGGTAGGTTCAAGTAATATTTCAAGTGGAAAGCTTGAAAAAGGAAATCACTTCTTATTATATGGCATTCATTTATTGGGTGGCGTTGGTGATGGTACAGATGGTCCCGGCATTGTAAATTTTGATGTTATACCTGATTATGTTAGAAACGGTGAATTTGAATTCAAAGCCAATGGTACAGTATTGATACCAAATGCTTCTTGTGAAGTGTTTCAAACAGAAGGTAAAGACACTTTCAAAGGATTGTTTGTATTGGATAATCCAAAAATTATCCGTGATCAGCAATCAATTGAATTCAATATTGAGTGGGCCGTAAATGCACCTGTTAACACCTACTTGAAAGCAATCCTTCGTGGAACAGCAGTCATTAAAGCTTAATTCCTAAATCCAACATGAAAAACCACAAGTTCCAACAAATCAGAGTTCGGGTTACTGAACCAGGGCAGTCTCTCAGAATAGTTGCTGAGACCGACAAGCAGTATAATCGCATCAGAGGTATCTATATTTCTATGCCACTCGAATCGCTGATGGTTGGAACTATGTTGGGTTTGAAAGTAAATAACCAGGAAGTATTTGATGATAACCATGAGGTGAAACTAATTTCCTGCGGAATTCAGGTAGCCCCCAATCAAAAGTTCTTTCTTTTTGAAGAACACCTAGATGGAGGTGGAAGCGCTATTGAAGGTAAGTTTACAGATGGTGGAACAATTGCAGTAAGTCAATTGGGTGGCGACCTGGACCCCAATAACCCATTCCCTTATGAAGCCCGTATCTATTTATGGCTTACCAATGAAAAACAAGAAGCACAATGAGCAAAATCCGATACCAGATCATCCGACTTCAAATTGATAAGCCAGGGCAAATAGTAAAATTTCAACAGAAATTAAACTCCTATCTTACTCATTGCACCGGTTTCTTATTAAGACATACCAAAGGAATTCAGACTCCTGTTGATATTGCACAATTGGGATGGTTAACAGCAACCTTTAACAACTTAAAGGACCATAAAATTGCAGCTTCTGTTAGTGTTCCAGCAATTGGCAATTCAGAGGAAAACAATGATTACCAAATTCTAGATGTTGAACTGGAAAAAGGTAATATTATAGCTGGAGTCTATTTAGACAAAGTTTCAAAAGCCTCATTTAAGCCTTATAGTGTAAGTCTTTATTTGAGATGTGTGGCGGAGGTCCCGCAAGAACCAAAAACAATTGAACCTGTTATTACAAAGCTAATTGATTTACCTGCTATAGAAAATAAAGAAATTGAAGTTTGTATTCCAAATGATGAAGAAAATGAGGGTTTGATTCCTGAGAATAATACTGACCACTTATGCTAGACCAATTGACATTTATTGAACAACAATTGGCTCAAAGAAAAGTGAAGGTAGAGCTCCAAAGGTTTATGAGTTTACCCACCCAAAATGGGCAATTGTATTATACCCTATTCGCTTATAATGAACTATTATTTCTTACCAATGCCCCTGCCCTACCAATTGGAACGAGAATTATCTCGGATACGAACAGCCTTGAAATTGACTCTAATCAATCTTCACTTGAAGCCATTGAAGAGTTCAGTGGATTAATAGAAATTTTTCTGCCAGAGAATCCAAGTCGCTACCCTGTTATTGAATTCATTCAGATATTAACCTAATGACTAAGAGAAAGATTTATCAAGTGATTGAGGTGAGTCAGAAAATGATTAAGACTTTCCCAAAACAAGGTCACAACCGAGTTGTGTTTAATGCAACCTTTTTCCGCAATGGAAAAAAGCTCAACAGTATTGATGAGGCCATGGTTAGCAATTTTTCTCCATTGGTTCGAAACTATGAAAAATCGGAAAATCCTGATAAGGTAAAAATTGAATTTAAAGACCTAGATAAGAACTCCCTAATCTGGTCAAAAACATTCTTATGGAATGAATCAGAAGATTCTACTAATACTTCATCCAACTTTTCAGGACTTGGTGAAGCTGAAGTAAATGAACTTGTGCAAAGAAAGTTTGCGGAGATGGAAAAGAATAAGGACTTAAAATTTATGAGTTCTGAAATCGACAGACTTAAATCCCTAAATGAAGATTTAGCGTTTCAGGTTCAGGATATGGAGGCAAGTTTAGATGCAAAAAAGCAGATAGAATATTATACAAATATCATAGGAATGGCACTTCCTGGTCTGGCTAAATTCTTTACTGGAAGTCCAGTTGCAAATGCAATTAATTTTTTAGCAGGCACTGAGGAGCAACCAAAAACAATTGAACAAAACAATATTAAAGAGAATTCACCAGAGCAACGAGAAACCATTTTGGAAATGATCTCTGGTTTTTGTCAAACCATGTCGAACCAAGAACTCGGAACCATGTATTTGCTCCTGTCTGAAATAGAAAAAGATCGCAATTCACTTAAACGAATATTAGAATTTATTACGCAACAAAGCTTGGTTCAAACCGAAAATCAATAAATATTTTTATGGCACAGATACAAATAAATGTAAAAGCATCAAATGGCTTAGAAGAGCGTATTGCAAAAGAAGCCATTCAAGCCATCGTAAAGGAGTTTACAATTTTAGAGCTTCAAGCTATTTCTAAAAAGCTTGAAATACCTTTTTATAAATCCTTGATTAAAAGCAACATTTAATTAAAAGGAAGAATAAAAATGAACAATCCAACCGACACAAATTACTCATCTATTCCAATCATACCCGCAAAGATTGTGAACGGAATCCTTGTGATTGGTGGAGTCTTTGTAACCTATAAGTTAGCACAACGGTTATTACTGGAGTATAAAAAATCTACCACGCAATCTCAGGTAGATGATAGCCCATCAGCGCGGCAAGCTATTGGACTTCGCTCTGCCATTAACCCATCGGGTATCTCCTGGTTTAAAAGCTTTGATACTACATCTGTATCAGTGGTGCTAGAAACAGCCAAATCTATTACCAATTTAGATCAGGTGGCAAAGGACTATTCCAACCTGTTTGGCGATAATTTATTGGATGATTTACAAAGTGAGTTAAGCGCATCCGAGTATCAAACATTTTTATCTATTGTAGCATCAAATCCCAAAAAGCAAGCGGGACAAGGTAGCGCGCCAGCTGTGGAGTATGCAAAGGCAAGTAGCTTAGTAGTAGCTAAAAAAGAAGTCACCCTTAGAACCACTCCAGATGCTTCTAACCATGGAGCAATTTATGAGCAGTTTTCAGATAAAAATATTATTCGCCTTGCTAAGCCTGGAGAGTTTTTAGGCTATGCAACTGGAAGGCAGCAATACGACCAAAAGAACAATGTGAAATTCATCGAAGTTGCCTTTGTGGTGAATGCTGTTAAAGCACCTTCTGCTTATAAGGATAAAAACAAATTACGCATTAGCTTTTGGGTATCGAGCTCGAGCGAGTATGTAGATATTTTTCCCTTCTACAAAAACATGTACGATGCCTATCCAGCAACTACACCCTTTACAGGATGGATGAAACCTCAAGACTTTTTTACGCTAAAAGGTTTGCCTAGTTCTATTTTACTAACCCTATATAATGCACCCATTTTAAACGAGCAGCTAATGGCCATAAACCTAGCAAATGCCAATACTCTATTGGGTGAACCTATTATGAGTTTACAAACCACAAAAGGCGAGTTTACTCAGTTTAGAACCGTTGATAATACCCTTCGCTGGGTAGAGAAAAAGTACACCACTATTCTAACAAATTCATGAGCACTAAAACCGAACAATATGTGATAAGTTACTATGAGCTTGCCAAGAAGGCAGGTGAACGCTTTGGTATTGACCCGCTCATTATTCTATCTCAAGGAGCTTTTGAAAGCGCTTGGGGAACCTCTACACTTTCTCAAAAGCACCATAACTTTTTTGGCATTACCGCAGCAGGTAAAACCAATGAGTTTTGGAAAGGAGCTTCGGTTAAAGCTAACCCTACTTATAACTTAGTCTTTCGAGTGTATCCATCGGCTCAAGATAGCTTCTATGATTTTGCCCGATTGATTTCCACTAGCTATAAATCCGCTAAGGCCGCAGGAGCCGATTACAAGCTCTACGCCCAGCGCATTTCGCAAAGTGCCTATATCTCTGAAAAGAATGGAGACGATCGAAAGTCTTATATGAACGGGATTATCTCCATTTATGAAAACATACTCTCTATAGCTAAAAAAAAAGTCTTCTTACAAAATCCACAATTGGCTTAGGAAGCGCCCTGCTTTTACTGCTAGGTGGAAGGTATTTATACATCAAACTATTCAAACAAAATTAAATGCTTTTTAAACTCACCAATATCCGCACCCGCATTCAAAAGACCTTTTCAACCAAAGACCTATTAAGCCTAATTGGCGATAGAGTAAACGATGAAATACGCTTTGGCAAGGAACGCTACCGCATTAGCACGCTGCAAGAAGTGGAAGGTGGCAGCTCTAGTTCTAGCTCTTTAGTGTGGCACCCAGAGTGGACTAAAATCGACTTGATTGTTAGTACCAGCGGTCAGATGGACTTTGCTTTTAGCGCCGAGGTAAACGATCCAGAAGGATTGTTTTTAGTCATTAACGGCGCACTTTTCGACCATGGCTCGCACAGTGCCTTTCATGTGGAAGGAGGCTTGCTGCATTGGCATGGACGATTTAACCTAGAACCCACCGATGTGGTATATGTAAAATACTTAACCCTTAATCATAATTAATATCTACCATGAGTGAATTGTTAAAAATTAAACAAGTTGACCAGTTAACAGAAACACTGGCACTAAAAGCCTTAGATGCCGATGTGGTAAAAAAGGCCAACAATCTATCGGATGTGAATGCCACCACGGCTCGCACCAATTTAAACTTGTATTCTAAAACTGAGGTTGACACCTTAGTATTGGGAGCAAGAAACGCATTTAATGTTGCCGACAATGCGGGTAAAACAGCCTTAACAGGTTTGAAAGTTACCGACCGCGTTTTTGTAAACGACGATGGTGACACCAAATGGGCATTGTACATTGTTACGGCTGTAACAACTGGCACAGGTGCTACATCTACCTTTAAGAAAATTGCCGATGAAGATTTATTTACCAATGCCTTAAGTGCAGCGGCGGTTAAAGCTTCGTATGAAAGCAATGCCGATACCTATGCATTTAGCGGATTGTATAAAGGCAAATTGGATAAGATTACCATTGCTGCCAATATTGATTTAGATGCAGTAAAAGCAAATGCCAGTTCAGCTCTAGCCAATGCAGCTACCGCCCAAACAACGGCCAATACAGCCAACACCGCGGCAGGTGCAGCGCAAACCTCGGCAAACAATGCCAATACCGCAGCGGCTACTGCCCAAACAACGGCCAATAATGCGGCCACCGCAGCAGCAGCAGCTCAAACTACTGCCAACGGAAAAGAAGATGCCTTTGTGCAAGCTACTGAAGCTTTCACTGGTCTTAACAGCCCAATCAATACGGATATTTCTGTCACTCTAGGTCATAACATTAAAACAGGTTTTGTGACCATGGTATTTGTGAACGGACTTCGCGCAAAAACAGTTACCGCCCTTGCAGGAGGAAACACCGTAACGTTTAGAGTGCCATACGTGATTGATGCCACCGACGATATTCTTATCACCTATCATTACTAAGACAGGTTTTGATGGAAACAATTTCAGCTAAACAAGTAGAAGGAGCGGTAGATGTAACATCCGACCAAAGCATTGGTGGGGTGAAATCATTTACCTCTCCTGTCATCTTTTTTCCAACGGATCCAGGACAATTTGAATGCTTAAAAATTGAAGGCCTTTACCTGTATTGGTTAAAAGACCGCAGCAAATTTGAAAACGAAGGTGATATGCGAATAGGCCCAAGCATGAGTTATAGCTGCCCTACACTGCAAGAATTTAAAGATGGTAGTTGGAAAGAAAGAAATCCTAACGACATTATCTAATACCCATGACAACCCATACTCGTTACAGACTTACGCTTGCTGCCGCTCTGTTTCTGGCTGTGGTAACACTGCTTTCCATTTTTTTAAAAATGGAAGCAGTGGCTACGGCTGGCATTGCTGGTATCATGACCGTTTTATCTACCTATATCTGGTCTCAAACAACTCGTCCAACTACTTACGAAAATGAAAAACATACTCAATCAACTAAACCTGCTAAGAATACTAGCCATGGGTATTCTTATCCTGGCCCTATGGATATATTGGAAAAGCAATAAACACCTCAGGGCTGAAAAAGCTCGCATGGCCCAAACCTTGGAGTCCTTGGGTGGAACCATTACCTACCTCAAATCAGAAAACGGAAAGCTCACTACTCAAAGCGATGTGCTCACGCTGCGCCTTTCTGAAATCAAAAGTTTGTTTCCTAAAAGGCTTTCAGAAATTAAGGCGCTAGGCATTCAACCATCGCGTGTAAAGCAATTATCTACTATTGGCATAAGCACTCAAAAAAGCATTGTCACAATACTGCGCGATAGTGTATTATTTGATACTATTCCTGTTCGTGTATTTCATTACTGCGACCCATGGTTAGAGCTAGAAGGCCTTGCTGTGGGCGATTCTCAAAAGGTGCGCGTTCGTCTGTCCGATACCTTGGTTCAAGCAGTTTTTAAAGGAGAGCGAGCCCATCCTTGGCTTTGGGTATTTTCACCGCGCAAGCTTCAACAACGCGCTCAACTATCCAGTCCTTACTCCAGTATATTTTATCAGCAAGCTATCGACATTCAAGATAAATAAGTTTTGAATCCCCTTAAATTAAATCAGCAAATTGAAAGTCTTATCTTAGAAAAAGACAAGGCTGGTAAGTCCTACACGCAGGCTGATAAAACTCTTATTGCCCAATACGAAGGATCGGGCGGACAAGGCTCCAAGGGAGCAACAGGCGAAGGAGTATTGTATGAGTTTTATACGCCTGATTATATCTGCGAGCTGATGTGGAAACTAGCTTACCGCTATGGGTTCAAGCCCTCTGGCACAGTACTAGAACCAGCCATGGGAAACGGTAAGATGCTTGCCTTTGCCCCCGACAAAAGTAAATGCACAGGCTTTGAAATTAATCCGATTGCTAAGCGCATTGCACAAATTCTATATCCTGAGGCAACGCTGTATGAAGGCTATTTTGAATCGGCTTTTTTAGAGCCACCGCGCTTTAGTACTCGATTAAAAGGTAAAGTTTCTTGGCTTACTGGTTATCCCTTTTCCCTTGTGATTGGAAACCCACCTTATGGCAAGTACAAGAACAAATACTCCAGCTATTTTACTAAGCCCAAGATGCATCAAATGGAATTGTTTTTTATGTATCAAGGGCTTCAATTGCTTCGCTCGGGCGGGCTATTGGTGTATATCACAGGATCCAATTTTATGCGCAATGGAATTTCGTATCAAGCAGAAAAAGCAGAGCTTGAAAAGCTATGTGATTTAGTGGATGCTTATCGCCTTCCACCTGTGTTTAAGTCTACTTCTGTGCCCACTGATATTATCATTCTAAAAAGAAAATAACCATGAAATACCCTGCTAGTTCCATTAGGCCTCAAATGGTCTTTGATAAAGCTGATTTTTCAGACCTGCAAGCAAAAATTGATGAGCTAGATGCCCAGTTTAAAGTGCGCGAAATTGAAGTAACCTTTAATCAAGATGCGTATTTCTTTGGACAGATCACTAGCTCCTTTGACGTGTACCAGTTTATCAAAGACCGAATCCTTTCGGGCATTGAAGTGCAAGAGCATTTTATTGCGCTCTATGTAAACCAAGCCAATAAAATCATTGGCTATTACCATCACTCTACTGGAGCTATAAATGCCACATTGGTAGATGTAGAAATTGTGGCAGCAGTAGCACTAAAAACCTTAGCTAAATCAGTGGTCATATCTCATAACCATCCCAGCGGAAACCTGCATCCATCAGAGGCCGACCGAACCTTGACTCGTAGAATCAAAGAAGCCCTTAAGCTATTTGATATTGCCCTTTTAGACCACCTTGTGATTACCCAATCGGGCTATTATTCTTTTGCCGAAAAGCAAGAAAGTTCCCTTCGAGGTGTGCAAGATGAGCCCGATACCTTGGTGGATGAATTACGTCAGGAAATATTACTTCAGCTAAAAAAAGTTACTGCTATTAACTCACCCAATTTGCATCAGATGATGCATTCCAGTAATGGATATGGGCAAGTAGAAAAAATGGTGATAGACCGCGTGCTAAAATCGCAACTGGTTCCTGCTGCCATTATTCCCATGATTGAATCGGATTTAGATATGATTTAATGGATAAGCTCGAGCCCAAATACCAGCGCGCACGCGTGTTTATGCTTAGGGATGTTCTTTCCAAGGTTGACCCAAAAGCTCAGCACGCTGCTTTGATGCGCTCAGGTGTTTTTCCTCCCGACAGGGATGAGAAAGCCATGGTGGAAGTGTATTTAAAATCAAGAGAGTTTCCATCTGAGCAGCTCTCTTTTACCGAGCAATGCACCTTTAATACATGGTTTTCGATGCATCCTGAAAAGGTGTGTGGCACGGAGAAACTTTCAACGTCTCGGGAGTTTCCACTAACAATCGAAGGAGACAGAAAGTGGATTGAGAGCACTTTGGCTCACGCTTTAGGGGATGGACAACTGATTTTAGATTTACCTGGCCAGTGGTATATCGAATATTTTGACCCTAGCGAGGAAGACTTTGATGTGACCTATCGCTATGCCGATTTTCATATAACGGTCTATACCCATGGAGCAGATTATAACCTGCAAATTCACAAGGGAGATTTTATCCTGGACAATATCAATTACCGAAAAATTCAGGATGCCAACAAACATATTTTGGACTTTATGCACACGCATCTTAAGCCCCATAACCCAGAATCTATTTTAGAAATGGAAGCATTGGCACTGGAAATAGAATTTCAATTAAAACAACTATGAGCTACTTACAAGGTATAGAAAACATAAGCGGTTTAGGCGAATTGAATGCCTATACCCGCTCTTATTTAAATAATCAATCCGATATTATTTCTAGGATTTTATCTCAATCTAAAGAGCTTTCTGGCCTTGGTGATGCAGAGGGCAAAACATTGTCGTTTGCGGAAGTTGTGGCTAAATACAACAAAGGAATAACCCAAGATGAAATCCGTGCTTGGGTTTGGTATAAGCGCAAATTGGGCGTGCCTATGAGTGGCTGGCAATCGTTTTATATTAAATCCACTGGCAAGCAATTAGAAAGCGAGCTGTTTGAGTTAGTAAAAGCGGGCGCATTGTTTTATTGTGGTTCCGAGCTATTGCCTTTTCCTATGTATACTTATGGAAATATCTATGATAGGCTTACGCAACTAGCTGCCGATAAAGTAGAAATTGAAAAGCATTTTGGACAAGAAGTATATCAGCTTCACGAGCAAGTTTTAGAAAAAGCAAAGCCTGAGCTTTTATCCGTAACCAATCCTGACCCTAAGGAAAGACCCATCATAACGGCTATTTCAGATTTTGCGGTGGATGGGAACTTGTTTTATGTCTGCGCGGTGCGCGAGGAGTTTATGGACCTAGAAAATGCAGAAGAGCTTAAAAAAGTAAATGGCAAAATTGAGCGCAAAAAAGAGCGGGAGAAAATCAATATTCGCTTTGATTCCGAAACGCGCTATACCCTTCAGCAGGTATTTGTTAAATGGCTCTATACGCTTAACTCAGAAACTGACTTTGAAAAGAGTTCTGCTATTGATATAGCCGATTATTATTTAGCCAATCGCCCACTAAGAGATGATAAGCTCAGCAAAGAAGAAAAAGCAGAACTCAGAGCCAATGCTCGCATTGAAGGAGAGAGTTTATTCTCTCGCTTTTTGCATGAAGTACCCACTCATGAGGACCAGCTCAAACTGGACCTATCCTGGAATAGAATGTATAACGGGCAATCTGACATTAATTACTCTAAAGTACCCATCGGATTTGAGTGCTCCACCCGTTTTAAATCGGGCATACTTCAAATAACCGATATACAACGCGAAGGCGTTGCTTTTATGGAAGCCATGGGCTCAGGAATAAACGCTTTTGATGTGGGAGTTGGTAAAACCATGACCGCTATTGTAAACCTTGCTCACAACCTGTATTCAGGTAAGTGCAAGCGCCCAATAATTGTTGTACCAAAGCCAACGTACAAAAAGTGGATGAATGAAATCATTGGCTTTACCGATAAGAAATCAGGTGAGTTTGTTTCAGGTGTTTTATCGCATACGGGTATCACTTTAAACGATTGGTATAACCTAGGAACAGACATTGTGGGAAAGATTCGTTTGGATCAGGCCGTACCTGAACGCTCAATTACGATGGTTACTTACGAAGGATTTAAACGCCTTGGATTTGGAGAGTCGGTATCAGATGAACTTTTTATTGAGCTAGTAAATATCTTAGGGCAAAGCCGCGAAAAATCTTCGCGCGATAAAGAAATCGAGTACCAAAAGTTTCGCGAAATGATTGGCGTGGGTCAAAAAAACTCTATTGCTGATATTGACATCCTTGGATTTGATTATGCGGTGGTAGATGAAGCACATAGATGCAAAAATGTATTTAGCCAGGTAAAGAGTGATGAAGATGGAAACAAGCGATACAATATTCAATCGGCTGTTTCGGAAACAGGGCAAAAGGCCTTTTTGATCCTATCTTTTATCCAGCGAAAGTTTGGCAGAAATACCATGCTTTTAACTGCTACTCCATTTTCCAATTCGCCACTGGAAATATATTCCATGCTTTCATTGGTGGCGTATGATTCTTTGCGCGATAATGGCATTGTAAACCTAGATACCTTCTTTGATTTATTTGTGCTTCCCACTGTGGAGTGGACTGCAAACTACAAAGAAGAAATAGTTGAAAAGGAAGTGATAAAATCCTTTACCAATCGTAGGATTTTACAAAAGCTTATTTACAATCATATCCTGTATAAAACAGGTGAGGAAGCAGGTGTTGTTCGACCAAAGAAAATTAACCTGCCGCTACTTTACAATTTTGAAAATACCAAAGAACGCCTGCCACAAGACAAGCAAGTGCTTACTTATATTAACATGACTCCGCGCCAGCGCGAAAACCAAAATGGCATTGTGGCCATGGCCAAAAACTCTACCAAGGGAAAGCTGGATATGGGTAATTTATTTCGCGCCCTGGCATATAGTTTAGACAATGCCCTTTCACCCTATTTGCTTAATGGATCGCCCGAGGACTATAAAGATTTTGTAGCTCAATCGCCCAAGATTGCTTACGTGATGGAGTGCATTCGCTCAGTTAAAACGTGGCATGAAACCCATGGAGAAACAGCCAGCGGTCAGGTGATTTACATGAACCGAGGCAAGCTGTTTTTCCCATTGATTAAGGAGTATCTAGAAAATGAAATTGGCTATCAGCGTGGCGTAATGTATGACCGCGTAAAGGTGGATGAAGTAGAAATTATCTCCTCTGAAATAAACGATACGCGCAAAGAAACCATCAAAGAAGCATTTTTAGATGGTGTAGTTAAAATCATTATTGGCACAGCTACTATTCGTGAGGGGATTGATTTGCAAAAGCGCGGAACGGTTATTTACAACTGTTACCCTGAGTGGAACCCAACCGATATTCGTCAGCTCGAAGGAAGGATTTGGAGACAAGGAAATCAGTTTAGCTACGTGCGTATTGTAATGCCCTTGGTGCAAGACAGTATGGATGTATTTGTTTTCCAAAAGCTTGAAGAAAAGACCTCCCGCATCAATGATATTTGGTTTAGGGGCGATAGAGGAAACGTGCTAGATTTAGAAAGCATGGATCCAGAAGAAATTAAACTGGCCTTGATTACTGATGTGGACCGATTGGTAAAAATGTTTTTTGACCAAGCTAAAGAAGAGCTCAATAGAGATTTTAGAAAAGTAAGCTCAGCTATTGAAACCCTAGCTGAAGTAAAGCGCGATATTGAGGACTATACCGATTACCGTACCCACTCACTAGAGTGCATACGCACATTTTATACCACCCTTCTTGCCTCGCGCTATTTAGAGCAATTGCCCAAAGTAGCCGATGAATCTGAGACCAGCTCCAAGCAATTTAAAAAGGCCAAAGAGCTTAAAGAAGACATTGAAGCGGTGATGAATAGTGCAGCCCAGGAAGATAAAGACATCCTTGCCCTAGGTAGAAAAATCGAAAGCTCGTATGCGCTTTTGGGAATTTATTTTTCGAACCGCTACTACCTAAATTATTTTAAAGAGTATGTGAGCAAGGTTCGCAAAACGGAGCGCACCCTGCTTAAGCCCAAAGGCTATTCGCTTACAAGCGACCTAGCACCCGTTATTGCTCAATACGAGGCAGAGAAAATCTCTATCCAAGAGCAAGCCGAGCTATTCAAAGGAGAATCGGGCTCACCAAAATGGGCAGAGCTGCGAGCCATGATTGTGCAAAAGAAATCTGCCCTGCAGGTGGAAGGTCGCTCAGCCGAAAGCCGTGCCGAAGAGTTTAACCGCCTAAATTATTTACTGGAGTACCGAGCTGCTACTGGAGTGGTATCGCCCTTGCCGAGCCAATCAGTAAGTGAGCTGGAGCTTGAAGCCTTGGCCTTAGAACTTGAATTAGAACTATTATCCTTTTAAAGACATGATTACCATAAAAAACTACCAAACTCAAGTGGCTTCTATTAATTGGACCACCATGCCAGAAGCACTTGCTAAAGGCCATAATTTAACGCTTGGAGCATCGCAAAACAATTTTGCGATGTACAACTCCAACGAGAATATTAAACGCGTAATAGACGCCTATTTAGAAAAGCTCAATGGATATTTGGCGGCAAATCCTGTTAAGTCCGAAGCCAAACCTGCTGGGAAAACCAGTGCTGCTAAGTCTAAGCCTGCTTCTAAATCTACTCCAGCTCCCGCAAAAGCGCCAAGCTATAAAGGGCTAAGGGTGGAAATTCGCAAAGCCTCACCCGGTTCAAAAAAGTTTGTTGTGTGGGATTTAGCCTCAGACCAAATTTTTGCCAATGAAAAGTTTGATAGCGTAACAGAAGCCAAAGCATTTATCGACCAAAACCAAATGATGCTGGTCAGCATTAAATCAATTGAGGAAGAGGTAGATTCTTTGGAAGCCGAGCAGGTTGAACATATAGATTCGGATGTGACGTTTATCAAGCGCTATGCAGCCATGCATGGAAAGGTTAAATCACAAGCACAAGTGTTAACCCTTATTCACAGCTTGCAAAAGGCCATCTTAGAAAAACGAATTGGCAAAGATTCGGCCTATGCAAAAGAAATTGAGCTCATGCAAAAGCAACTTATTACCTGCTATGAAAAAATGGGCGATATGGCGGAAATTAAAATTGATTCCAAAAACCTGAAACGCTATTTAGAGATAGCTAATTCGCAAGAAGGGATGCTATCAATCGCTATGCTGAAAGCCTTTGTAGCTCTTAATGGTAAGTCGGATATTAAAGACAAAGCCGAAAAGCTTTTTGCGCGTATTCGTAAATCAGTAGACCAAGGCAAAATTACACGCCAGGACAAATATGCCGATAAACTTAACGAGGCCTTTGTTACCCTCAAATCCTATATCGAGGGAGAGACCAAAATCCTTTCAATCAGCAAAGCTCAGCTCAATGGCCTTATGGGAATAGTGGGTGAGAATTTATTTGCGCAAAAAAAAAGTTTAAACGGTCTCGAAGATGAAACGGGAATTGTGGTAAATTCCGAAGACCTGCTTAAAATGGAATTTGAGACCATTGGGCTTCAGGGGAAATATCGCCAGCTCATAGGTGATCCCAGCGTGGGGTTTACGGCCATGGTATATGGACTTCCAAAAAGTGGCAAATCAACCCTTTGCCTAGACTTTGCCAATTACCTGGCAGCTCATCATGGCAAGGTACTCTTTTGCGCCATAGAAGAAGGTTTTGGCTATACCCTCAAAGAAAAAATAGAGCGACTCAAAGCCGACCATCCCAATTTGTTTTTAACCGACCGAGTTCCAGAAAACTTAGGAGATTACCAATTTGTGTTCATTGATTCCGTTTCCAAAGCTGGTATGGACATTACCGAAATTGACCGCCTGCATAAATCCTTCCCTGAAGTATCATTTATCTTTATCTACCATACCACCAAAGAAGGAAAGTTCAAAGGTGTAAACTCACATGCCCACGAAGTAGATGTGATTATTCAGGTGGATAAAGGAGTGGCCAGTTCTACTGGTAGGTTTAGTGCTGGTGGAAGGTTAGAGATGTGAGGGGGATTTATTAATCTACAACTTTGAATGTTAACTAAAAAATAGCACTTTTGCCTTCATGCCAATGAACGAAAACAACAATAATGTTAAGGAGCTATTAATAGATTTATTAGAAATAAGTTTTATAGATAGGATTTTTTTTAGAAAGAAATTTCAAAGGAGAATATTGGATTTGCTTTCCAAAACTAATGATGAAAAATGGGTAGAAAAGAAAACCAAAGCACCAAAAGCAAATCCCCAAGGAGTGCAGTGGGAAACGCCATTAAATTATTGGAGTTCTGTTAAATTACCTGGTTATAAATATTCTTATAGAAAAAAGGCCTATTGGAAAAAGAAATACTAATTTCAAAATCCAATATTTTCAATTTTCAATAAAAAAAATTTGCAATAGTTAATTTAACATTTACTTTTGTAGTGCATTAAGAAACTCAAAAAGAGTTACCAACCGAGTAAAGATCCACGGTGGTAAGGCAATGCGGGCCGAAAAGGTCAAAAAATCTGAACGAATCTCTCAATCAGTTTTAATTGCCATTCTTGCTGCAAAGAAAAATTAATCTTTTGCAACATGAAAAAAACAACATCAAAACCAATTGCTACTTCTAAGAAGAAGTCAAACAGCATCAATGAAAACCAAAATTTAGTTTATCTAATTTTTGAATCCAAAACTGGTAAATCCAAGAAAACCTCTATTCCAATTTTAGGGTCAAGGGTACTCGAACCTTATGTATCTGTTAAGGATTTAGCCGTTAATCATAGTTTATTATTATCAATAAACCACTCGCATCTTCAAACATTAATTGACCTTACAAACCTATCTAATTTATTTGTTTTAGGGTTTGATGAAAACCTTAATTTCATTGGTGTTAGCATTGTGGGAGAAAAAGCAAATGCTCCATTTCAACTACTTAATCAAGGCAAATATTTTTTAATTATTAGCCAACAAAACAAAATAGATTTTGCTCACCTTAAGAACATAATCATTCCCAAACCTCAAATAAGATATAAAGAGCTAAATGAATTAAGTAATCAAGAATTGGTTGAACGCTATAATAAAGAATGCGGTAATTCTGGATGGTCATCAAGCAGAGGTGTGTTTCTAATGAATTTAAAGGCAGAATTACATTCGAGAAAATGGGACATTTCCCAAGTATTAAGTAATGATGGTGGACTTAAATTATCAAGCTCTAACAAATGCAAGCTTGTAGACAATAAACTAGTGCTAATTTCAAAATAAATCACAACTATTAAACCTTACCAATATGTATATAGAAACTAATGAAATAAACGAGCAAAACTTGCTTAATTTTATTCAAATTAATAAAAACAAAATCCCCTTTCCAGAGGAAGTAAATGGAAAGGTAAACGAATGGAACACCGCTTTAACTAAAGAATCAATAAAGCTATCCGAAAACATACTTGAGCAGATATTTATTATTTTACATAAGCAATCAATTCCAGTCCTAAATATTTCTTGGAAGTCCGACATTCCGAATAATTCTGGGGGATTATCTTTAAGAGAAATTGGTGGCAACTACTTTATTTTTTCAGACGATCTGCCATGCCAAGGACCAATAACATCATGGAATGAATGCCTAAACCATGAGTATTTTACAGAACACTTTACAATTGAATTTGAAATTGAAAGTAAAAGTATCCCAATTGATCAATTAGAAAAAATTGCATTTAAATTAATTGATAAATCAATTCATAAATTAGAGTTTACCATTAATCAAGTTCAATATAAAGTTGAGGATGGTATTATTGCTAACACAGATACCTTAAAATATAACTAATCAAAAGTAAATTAAAAATGCGCAAATTAATTCTTTCGCCTATTTATTAGGCGTTGAAATTTTCAAAAAACATATTGAAATTAACAAACATTGTCATATTTCATTTTCATTTTTTTTATAGTCCTACTAATTTCATCTCTGTATGATTCAGGTGAAACAACCTCAAGACCATCCCCAAATGATAAAAGGAGTTGTTTCAATTCGTGGTTAGGAATAACTTCTAATTGGATAACAAAACCTTCGTCATTTGACTCAATCTTTTTTTGCGAACCGTGCAACGGTTTGGTTAATACGTATGGAGCAATTTCGTTATCAAGATGAATTCTAATTTTAATCGGTTTACTATTTGCCTGAAAACTAACTCCGACAATATCCTCAAAATATTCTTTGAAATTTATTACAGAATTTTTCATAAATTTCATGTGATCAGGTTTAATACTTTTTATTCTATCTAACGGCAAATTATAGAGTAGTTTGTCAGTATTATTAAGTCCAAATAGAAACCATCTTTTATTGAATTGTTTCAAATAATAGGGATGAACTTTTAACAATTTAGAATTTCTGTCTTTGAATGACTGGTATTCAATTGCAAGAACCGTTTCTTTAATAATGCTTTTATAAAGCATTGGTAAATGTTCCAATCCTACGAGAAATTCATTTTGGTCAAAGCTTATCACTTCAATTGTTTCATCTTGTTGAAATACCGACTGTAGCTTAGGCACTAACTCGTTTATCCATTCAAACTGAGGAAGCCCTTTAAAACGCATAAAAACCATCAATGCAGCATTAATAGCATCTAATTCTTCATCGCTTATCTTTTGATTTTTTATGCTAAAGTTATCTTCACTATAACGATATTTTACCCTTTTCCCCTCTTTGATTCTTTCTAATGGAATTGACCAACCTGCTTCACTTTCCATGAATTTAATGTCATCAAAAAGTTGCCTTTTTTCTATTTTAGAACCGGAACCATTGAAGTCCTCTAATGACTTATTCACTTCATTCAGTAAATCCTCGATAAAATAAATCTTGTACTTGTTGCAAAAGCATTTGTCAAGTACCTGGTACCTTAGATATGCGTTTTTATTGATACTCATAATTCCGCCTTGTTGAAAATTAGACCATCCATTCCAAATTCATCATCGTTTAAAGTATCAAATTTTGAATCCTCAATTTTCAGAACTATTTTTTCAATATTTGAACTATCAATCAAACACTGGCAGGATGGACATTTGAGATAATTTAGTTTTTTAATATGGAAAGAGTGAAGTTTCTCACCACAATTAAAACAGCACAAATATTCATCCTTTAGTCGAATCGCATTCAATTCAATGTCCTCAAGTAAATCAAAAATTGCTTTTAAGATGTTATCTTGGTCAGGTCTGCTTTTGGATTTAAATATTGAGTCGTTTTCAATCCCTTTTTTTACTTCTTCAAATGATATTTTAGTTTTGGGGAATGAATGAAAGATGTAACTATAGTTTTTAAACTCTATGAATTGAGTTGGTATATATTTTATATAATATTTTAAAAGGTGTTTAAATTCATACTCATGGAAAATACTATCTATATATGCCATCAAAAGAAATTTTCTAACCAAAGTACCCAATCGTTCAATACTATCAGGATCTAATGGATTTATTTGAATTAGTCTTGAATTACTTATTTTTATTTGCTCAGCAAAATACAATAGGTAAGTATTCTTGCTTTTTAGTGATGAAAAAAGGTTATCCTCAGGATTAGGCTCATTCCCAATAATGACAATTTTGATTTGGTAATTTCCAATCGAAAGTAGAAAAGTTCCTTTGTCTGTTTCAATGAAATTAACTTGACTTAAATGCAAATGTTGTCCACTTAGTTTTTTATAATTTCCATTTAGTTCGAATTCCAAATTGTTTTTTAAGATATATGTAAATAGACTTTTACCATAAGCTCTAAGTCCTTTAAAAACATCTTGTTCAAATTTGATTTTTTCTGAATCACTTTGTTCTGGCTTCACTTTCAAAAGCTCAATCCATAAAGATTTTATATATCTGTAATGTTTGTGATTTACCAATACATTCGTATTGCGAAGCGAAATAGATTGTGTGGCTCGTTTATTTACCAAATCGAAAAGGTCACTTTTACGGAGTAGCAACAGCCTTTTATTGATTTGATTCAAAGTATCCTCCGTTTCTGTTAAAATATGCTGGTCGTTAATTCCATCCTCAGCTTTGTAGTTTTCATCGTCGTAAGCATACCCCATTAACTTAAAGTTTCTATTCAACTTTGAATACCACCCTTTAGAAAAATCCTTATTTAATAAAATTTGATACATTTGGTGAAAATCCTTAATATCCTGTATCCCTTTCAATCGAGAATTGAGATAAACCAAACATCTTTCAATAAATGCAACGGAGAGTTGATTTTCATAAATATCGAAATTTAGCTCCAATTCTTCATTAAGAATTCTGCTTGGTTTAAAGCTTACAATGCTTTTATGTATCCAATCTTCTGTATGTGAAGCTAGGTATTGATAACTTTTTGTAGGTATCCGCTTTGCCCTTGAAACATTCACTTTTTCTATTTCCCTTTCTAGCAAATAATGCGGCAATCTAAATATCTCTTCGAGATGAAAAACCTTTTCATAAAGTAATTTTTCAAACTCATTTAATCCTAACTTATTTTTGATTCTTCGAATTAATGGTATAACATTAAAATTGTCAATTCCCGCTTTGTCTATATCAATTGAAATATCAATGAATATTTCCTGCAGGCTCTTATTTTTTTCCAAAAGCAATTCCTGACTAATAGCTTTATTTGTTTGGAAGCTCGAATAGGTAATATCCTTAAAACCAAATTCTTGAGCTACAAAACAATACCGTCCAAAATCAATTTGATTTGGTAGGTCTTTTTCCAAGACAATTTTATCTATATATCGGTCATATAGTCTCATTACTTCTTGCTTAATTCAATTTCCAATAATTCAATCCCATATTTTGGTTCTAAATCGAATACTTTCTTAAACTGTTCAACATAATCTTTTTTAAAACTTGATAAATTATTCTTATCTAAATCATAACGATTCTTCAATGATCGAAATAATCTACTTGTAATCAAATGATCAGCCGCTGAAGCCAAGTCTTGTTTATTGTTTTTCTTATCTCCTGAATGCAAGAAGACCGAAATAAATCTTTCAGCTTGACTTTCGAGTCGATTACCAACTCCAATTCCTCGGTCTTTCAACAAAAGGGTTTCTATTTCTGAAGTAAATTTTACAAATTCTGCCGACTCTTTAGAATAGTGTTTTTCAGCTTCTATAAAATTATTCTGAAGCCAATTATAAGTAATGTTAAAAAGTTTTTCAGGTCCTTTAAGACTCCCCTTTCCAGGATGATTCTTTGGCATTTCCATCAAATTGGAGCGGTCATAGGTTTTAGGTGCAAACTCTAAAGTAGTTTCATCATGATTCGCAGTTCCAATAAATCTTACATTTTCCGGAATCTTGAGTTTACCTCCTTTAATTAGGGCTGGTAAAACTTCATTAGGTGTATTTGTAAGACCAATATAGCGTTCAGATGGAGATTGTTCTAACAGTGACAGGAAATCAGCAAAATAATGCTCAGGTCTTGAAAGATTCATTTCATCCAGAATAATCAGGAATAGGGTGTCAGCATATTTTGGCTGATTAGCCGTGTATAGAGCTTTAAAGAAATCGGTCTCTTTGTATTTGTGTTCAAAAGAATTGTAATAACCCATCAAGTCCATATTGTCTCTCCAGCCTGATTGAACCGCACATATCCTGTAGGGTGCCTTGTTTTGGTTGTCATCATCTACACCCACATAATACCCATCAGAAACCAAAGCCTTCGCAAACTCTCTTGGCAGGCTTGTTTTTCCTGTTCCGCTTATCCCATGCAAAATGCTTATTGGAGACATGTGCAAACCCGCAAGAAATATTCTGATTGTTTCAAGTGAATAATAAAAGGGTTTATCAGACTTGAATGCCATCCATTGTTGTAAATAACTGGATAGGTCAACCAAATTAGCAGGAGTATCCTTTTTGGTTTGAAGATGATTAAAACCAAGGTTTCTGGCATCTGAATCGCAATTCTTAGCAAATTCAAAGGCATCAGCCTTTTTAGTTGATTCGCCTTTAAGTTGATCAATGGTTACTGATAAGTCGTCAATGGTCTTTTTCAATGAAGCTTCCCGAACTTTTGCACTTTCTATTTGATTCTTGTAAGCGTTAATTTCTATAACATAAGAATCCATATTGCTTAGAATACGTTTGAGTTCAAGTAATTCCCCTTCATTTATCTTTGATTGATACTCTGTTACTTTTGCCTGAAGCTCCTCAATTTTTGCTTGTTTAGTATCTAATTCAAATTGTTCTGGTCTTTCATTTATTTCCTTTTTCAGATTTTCCAATTCTTTAGTCAGAAAAGAATGTTGCATTAAAATTTCTTGTGGCTCTGTTGATTCAAAGGCATTTTGCAAGTCTTCAAAAAGCTGCTTTAAATTCGCATTCTCCTGCTCAATTGTATTCGCTTTACGCTGTAATCTTTCTAATTCTGCGGTTTTTATTGTTAATTGCTCAGAATACTTAGTTTCAAACTCATCCTGCAAATCATCTTTGAAAATTTGTTTTTCAACTTCAAACTTTTTCTTTTCTCTTTTAAGTTCTGCCTGTTGCTTTTCAAAATCAGCATTAAGACTGATATGTTCTGAAAAATCCTCAATATTTTTCTTATGAAACGCAGACAGTTCCTTTAATAAATTTTCAGTATCAGTAAACACCTTTTGTTCGGTGTCTTTAATTGTATCAAGAAGCCTTCTAATAACAGCAGTGTATTCGCCATTGTCAAGAGCAAATTCCCTTTCTGTAAGCTCTTTGTCCTTTTTATTATAGTCTTCTAGCTTCTTCTTCAAATCTGCTTTTATACCATCGGCTTCCTTTTTTGATGATTCTAAATCTTCTTTTAACTTACTTGTCTTATCTTTTTCATCCTTAGTTGACACCAATAGAGATTCCAGGCGTTTATTGATATCTTTTACAAAGTTCCAATATTTTGACAAGTCATCCTTTGTTTCAGATTCTTTCAATTTAGACTCAGATTCAGGAGTTAATTGTTCAACTGGTTCTACAGATTGAAGTTCCTCTTGCTTAAACTCAATCTCAATTTTCTGCTCATCTGTAAGCATTGGTTTTACAGGTGATGTAGGAATTTGTTTAGGTGGTTGGTTATTTTGTGGAATATTCTTATTCCTATTTTTATTCTTTCCCATATCAATTGAATTTAATGCAGTCGTTTATAAATGATTTTATGAAGCCATAATGTTTTTCTACTTCTCCTTTTGAAAGGGGCTTCAAGGCCTTTTCGTTTGAAGTTTGTCCGTGGCCTTTTTCATTTCTAAGTTGAGCCACTTCAATAAAAAGTTCAATTCTACCTTTCAGGATTTTAAACAGAACAGATTTATTATCGAAATTGTAAGTAAGAACGAATGACACTAAATAGGATAGTAAGGAGTTACCCTTAGCCAAATTGCCTCTACTTGCGTTTAATAATGGCTGTGGCACTTGTGTGTTAATTGAAAAAAGACGCTGGCGGTAAATCCCAATAAGACTATTCCTCTTTTTGGAAGAATCAATATCTAATTCCGCATAAACGATTTCATAAAATGCAGCTCTTTTCTCTTTGTCTTGCTTTAAGATATTTTCTAAAGCATTTTGTAGATTTAGAGAGAAGGAAACACTACCATCTAAGTCATTGAAATTATTGTTTTCAATAAGAATTAAGTTCCTTATAATTGTCTCAAGATACAATTGCAAATTTTTATCAAGGCTATTGAAACCTATTGAAAAATCGGATAGCAACTTTTCCTCTATGAGCTTGTTTAACTGTTCCTGGTAATCTGCAAGTATTTTACCACCTAATGTTTTTGCATCAGCGAATCTGTTATGAATACTTTCTAATAAATGTTTATTTACCGGATTATTGATATAAAACTTTAGTGCAACGTTATCGCCAAAACCAAAGGGGTCAAGCATTCTCCAATCAGGTTCATAGGTCTCATCTTCATGCTGGTGCAGATATACATAAGAGCAAGCCCAAATAACCTCAGGTTGGTCATTTAAAAAACGAACGCTGAGCTGATTAGATAACTTCTCATTTTTAGCTTCATCCTCTTCCTGATTAATTCCTTTTTTGTTACTATTTTGAATAAGTTGTAATACTTCCCTTTCTGAAGGACGATTATAGTTAGATTTAGTTTTAATGGCTTCCTCTAAGAAAAAAGGAAGGTCCGTGAAATCCTCACCATCACCTTTTGTACCGGTTACAATTTTTGGATGCTGTCCCTTTGAATCTTCTATTAAATCTGCTGGGACAACATGACTAATGTAGTAAGGGTAAAGCTTATCTTGGTTAACATATTTGAATACATAACCAATTTTCTTCTTGCCAGAATTAATCACCAGTCCGTCAACTTCCATTAACTTTTCTTTTCCTTTTGCACTTAATGAACCATGTTCATTAATAAGTTGTTTTGCTTGCAGTTCTCCTGTTACTATCCCGATTAGCTTTGAATCCAGCCCGGTATATTCAGCAATAACTTCATCTTTAATACCTGGTCTAGCCTTAAATTTCAGAACAATCTTTTGGAAGAAATTTAAACCGTGTTCAAACTCATTCGTCTCAATCCGATACATATAAAACGGAATACATACCATCATAGACTTTCTTGAAGGCCTACGTTTAATATGAAAATATATGTTATTGTATTCTATTGCCATATTCATTATCAATTGAGAGATTTGTATAAAATTCAAAAAGGCCTTCTACATAGGTTTTAGCAAAGTCATCAGCGAACATCTCTCCATCGCCCACAACAATGAGCAACTTTTGAGCACGAGAAAAGGCTACATTAAGCCTGTTTTCTAAGGTTAAAAAGCCAAATACTTTTTTAAAATTATCATGGTTGCGATTAATAGCATTGGAACGGACTGTGCTTAGAATAACGATGTCAAATTCTTTCCCTTGAAATGAATCGACAGAGCCAATTCTCAGTTTTTCACGACCGTCAGCAGTTTCACGGTATTGTAAGGCAATTTCATAATTACCATCAGACTTTATCTCAGCATATCCCTTCTTACTGGCTTCTTTAAATAATTCATTTACCTGTTTTGCATAGAAAGTGATGATACCGATACTTAAATTTTCGAAATTTGGGTCTGTTCTTAATTCATCTAATAGTTTAACTATTCGCTGAGCTTCGACATTTCGTGATTTACTTTTACCGCTTTCTTCCATGCCTTTATTTTTTCTAAGGTCACAGAATACAGCAACTTTATCTTTTGCCCAGGTCAACTCTAATTTGTGCTTTTTAAGTTCTGCTTGATTTTGAATACCTGCTTTCAGTTCGTTTTTGTAATAAACCCTACTGATGAAATCGCCAATAAAAGGGTGCATACGAAACTGCTCAGTAAGTGTAATTGTCCTTCTCGGATTGGCAGTATGTAGATTCTTGAAAATAACACCAAACAATGATTCTTCTAATTTTTTTCTAGTCTCAGCCGCTATAAACTTATCTGACAGTTTTGTTGATGTTTCATCTGCGATATCATCCTCTAAAAGATGCGGCAATTGATTCTGGTCGCCAACCATAATGATTCTTTCTGTGGCTTTAGCCATTGGAATAAGAAGATCCAATGGATTTGAACGGGCTGCTTCTTCAAGTATAACATTATCAATACTTGAATATGTACTCATTTCACGCCCACCTGCAACTTGATTGGTTGCCGCAAGGCTTTCTCCATAATCTTTAATAGTATTCCTAATATACTCAGCATTCCCATCAAGTTCATCTCTTAATACTTCAAGGTTTGCGGTAAAAAAAGTATCCTCATCTTCGTATGAAGATTCTTCTATCTGCTTAAAGAATATTATCGCATTTTCAAGCCAACTTAATATTGAAATATTGTTACCTGAAACAATGGTATTTGCAGATGAATTAATTCTCTCCAAATAGCCTTCCTGAATTTCGCTAAGACGTTTAAGTATTTCCTTATCAGGATTGTCAACTGGGCAAGCTTCTAAAAATGATTTCTCTTCTTCCGTAAAGGGAATGTCGGATTTTAACAAGTGCTGAATTTTATAAAACCCATCGTCATTGTATGATTCAAATTCTGCCCGAATCCCTTTTATAAGTTTTATATTCTTAAAATTCGTGGATTCATTAAAACTTCGGTCGCCATTAATTTCTTTCCAATCATTCCAAAGTTTATCGCTTATATCTATAGTCGCAATTATAGTTTCAATAGCTTGTTTTAATTTCTGATCATTCCTTTCAGAAATATAAATTGATTTAATGTCAGTTAACTTTTTAGAAATTCTGTGATTTGTGCCTTTGATTTTAAGCCTTTGAAGAGATGTGTCAATTTGCAATTTCATTTCCTCTATAAGTTTATCCTCAGCTCTAATATTGCCTAGTGTCTCTTTCCCAATTTTTATTGTTGGTAAACCTAAGGTGTAAATTTTTGAAGCAATGTGTTCAACAGTATCATTTTGGAAGGCAGAAACTAAAATAAGCTTGCCATTGTAATTCTTTCTGCTCTTTTCGGCAATTTCAATAAGTCTATCGCAAATGGCGGCAACCACAGTAGATTTACCTGTCCCTGGAGGACCCTGAACTATTGCAATATCAGGGGTATTAATAGCAATCTCAACAGCTTCTTTCTGATTTGCCGTTAAATCATCTATACCAAATTTGTCTTTCAAAAACTTTCTGGTTCTTTCTGTTAAGGCTTTTTCGTTCCTCTTTTTTGCTAACATAGCATCAGAAGCACCCTCGATTGCAAAAAGCAGATTTCTGGTAATAAATTTCATATCCTCTCTAAGACTCTTTAATGCCCTTTCCCTTCTTTTGTTTACAATCTCATCGCCTATCAGAGAGATAAGGAATTTACCTGTTTCAGGAATAGAACTTAGTTCATCATATAGTTCAAAAGAAAAATCATTACTTAATGATTTCATTAAGAACCGCTTATTTTCTGCCTGCTTTACTTCACCTTCCTTTTCTATTGTAAGTTCTAGTGAAGTGTTTAATAAATCATCCTTACTTTCGTTAATTGCTAATTTCAGTTCTTCTGTCAAATTACCAATTCGAACTTTCGTAATACCATCTGGCAGAAATCTAATTCGGGTGAAGCTTAATTCACCAACCTTTTCTTTAAGTTGGTTTGCCCTTTCTAATTCAATTGCAGAATAGGTTTGCCATAGTGCAATAAGTGTATTGCCTTTAGCTTCTTCTGCTTTAATAGTTTCGTAAGCTTCTTTTGCTTTTGATGCCTCTACAAATTTTATTGACGGGTATTCAGCTACATTAAGGATTGAAAAGTCTGCGTATTTTTTGGCAAATGGCTTATTGGTTATTTTCTGAACAATCCATTTATTCTCTTTCACCAAAATATCAACTCGTTTGCGAAGACCGTGTATTGTGAAGCTTAAATCTGTATTGCCGGGATAGGTTTGAACAAAAATAAAATCAGATCTTTCGGATTGAAATACAAAATCATTATTAAGGTTTTCAGATAATTTCTCAATCTTAAAATTCTTATTTGACAGGATAATATTGTCGCCAAAACCAATTTCAAGTGATTCGTTGAAAGTTTGGCTAGTGCCACAGGGAAGATATTTTATCTCAATGCTTTCATCTTTTACATTTGTAATCCAGAATAAGCTTTGAGCAATGGATGCTTTGCCTGTTTCATTGTCGCCAAAAGCATTACTTGTGAATGATACACGCAGTGGGGCTGTGTTAAGGCTGAATAAAATTTGGTTGGATTCAATTTGTTCAGCTTTCAAGAGAATTGGCTTTTTCTCCCAATTTATAGCACCATTGAGGATTTTTCCATTAATGGTGTTTTGAAGTGTTTCTTCAGGAAAATTATTCAGTATGTCTTTTAAATCCGCCATATTAATCTATTGTTAGCACCCTTTGTGGAGTGTTTAAGTCTTTCAAGTGAAGCATATATTTTTGTTTGTCCTGTTGGGTAGAATCAACTACCCTTATTTTCTTTGGAGTGTCAAGAAGAATGGTTTTGCCACCTTCAGACAACCCATTGCGGGGACTTATATTGAACTTTACACCATTTAATGGTGTAAGTAAAATTTTTAATTCATCCTTTTCCTTCAAGTACTCAATTTTTAAAAGGGGAGCTAATGGCTCTATTTCAGTTAAAAGAAAATTGAAGGCAGCAATTTCCTTTGGAGTGTTTTCATCAATTAAAATTTCATCATAAACTTCCGGTTGTAAGCCGAACTGCTGTTTTACTTCTTGTGTTTTCTCATCATAATATTCAATTTCCTCCCATCTTCTCATTTGAATACGAGTCACTTTTTGAGGTGCTTGACCACAGAAATTACATTTTTTTGAATTGTTGTATGGGTATCTAAGATTGCATTTGATGTTACCACATCTCAAAAGTTCATTTAATGCAAGATTTAGCATGTCAAACCATTCTGCCATACTTGGTCTTTCAAGAGAATTATTTAGCCCTTCTTCAAAATTCTTTCTGAAAAGATTTAGTAGTTTTTCGGGCATAACCTTTTCTGAAGGCAAGCCGGTAGTCCTTCCATTCGTGTTGTCTTCAGAATGGTCAACCCAGGGTAATTTACCATTTAAGGCTTCTTCTTCCAATTCCGGTTCACCTTCAGAAACATAATCTCCAATTAGAGGGTGGTTTAATGTGAGCAGTTCATAAGCCAATACAGCAAATGAAAAACAGTCGGACATGGTTGTATTTGGAGCATTATTGGAAATAACTTCAGGAGCACCATAAAAAGGGGTGTAGATGTTATTTACAATACTTGTTTTATACCTGAGATTGTCTAAATCAATCAAAAAAACATTATCTGATTCAGTCTTTTCAGATATAAAAACATTGTTAGGTGATAAATCACAATAAGCGAGACCCTTACTGTGTATTGCTCTCAATAATGCTGCTAATCGAATAAGAACATTGTATCTTCTTAATAAACCTCCTGATGACAAATACCATTCTGCAAGATTTGCATTTTCAGTTCCAAGTTTTAATGATGACAACGGAATCATTCCAGATGCAAATTCAGATACATAACCATTCTTTGGTTGTGTTATTTGTCTTAATGGAACTGCAAACACTTTTTTATCTAACCCTAAATTTATTAGGAAATTGATTTTGGATTTGGTTGTATTGTCATCAAAACTATGGTTGAAGAGTTTAACAATATGCTTTTTGTCTTTTAGCAAATAGGTTACACCTTGAGAACCTTCTCCAAGTTTTTCAAGAACTTCGTAACTGATATTTTTTGAATCTACTACGTTCATTTAATTTTTATTTGACCAGATGAAAATCATTGATTTATCATCATTGTTTTTTTCTGTTAGGAATTCTTCTAAATCACATTTTAAAGCATCATTTCTTCTTGATTCTTCAATATTTTGAAATTTGTTTTTAAAATAGTCATGCAATGTTTCAATTTTTCCTGTTTGTAATTCATCAGCAATGCCATCAGTTGCAATTAAAAAATCAAATGAGAACCCAAATTCAAATAAGGCCAGTTTGAAATTTTCATCTCTACCAGAACCAAGGCAAACGGTCTCATTAGAGAAATCTTTACTTGTTGATTCTAAATAACGGAATAAACCATCCATTCTAAGCGAAACCAGAACATCACCTATCTGACCAACAATTATTTTCTTTTCCTTTTTGAAAACAGCAATAAAGGAGTTGGTAGTTCGATAATCACTTATACTGTTGGAAATTGATTCTATTTCCTTTTTCCACCTTTCTTTTATCTTATTATTGAGGAATTGAAGTTCAGACGAAAGTTGAAAATTTTGTATTTCATCAATTACACTCTTACAAGCAATTTGTGCTCCTTCTAACGAATTTTTAGATGAACCTAATCCATCTGAAACCGTGGTTATCAGAAATTCATCATTCTCAAAGACATCTAAATAGTCTTGATTGGGAATAGCTTCATGTTTATCGCCACGAATACTTGCTTGTATGATTGTAGTTTTCAACTCCATTAGAAATCTAGGGTATCGTCTTCAGGCATTTGAGGTATTTGCTGCATATCAGGTGTCTGACTTTTCATACGTTGAGTAACTGACATAGTTACGAACCTAAAAAATTTTCTGATATCTCTTGCACTATCTCCTAAAACCAAATATTCAGGAGAACTTACAAATTTTGAAAGCATAATATGGTCAGCGTCATCTCCAATTGCCAAAGCAATACGAAATGCTTTTGAAGACCGACCAAAATTTATAAGGTCATTCATTGGGGTATGAAAATCATCCGTCGGAATTCCATCAGTCAATAAAACAATTGTTGGTTTATAAGATCTTGATGGAATTTGCACTTTGTCTTCAATTAGTTCCTTTACCATTGTAAAAGCACCTCCCATCGGGGTCCTGCCTTGTGCCTGATAAAATGGAGTGTTTACTTGGCTAATTGGACTCAACGGGAGGTCACAGGTTGCACTTTCACCGCCGAAGCTGAATAAAGAAATTTGTATTTCTGCCTTGTTGCTGTCTTCGTCCTTTATTGAATTGATAAAGTCTTTGATTGCGATGTTTAAGGCATCTATTTTACCATTTGTTCCCATACTGCCACTTCTGTCTACTGCAATAATAACAGGAAGTGGTCTTGGTTTTTGAATTAAGAAGTCGTTTAATGAGTCCATAGAAATTTTTTTTTTTAGTTTATGAAACAAAGGAAATACCTTCCTGTGCAGTAGATCTGCATCGATAAAAGAAATTTTTAAACGTAGGCAAAAAATTGCTAAATGGGAATGTGAAGTAGTAATCTTGTTTATTTATTACTGCCAAAATAAAATATGAATTGACACCCAAATTATTTGTCATTTTATATTGCCTTTACATAATTGTTTTCTTTTGGGATATTACATATAACCCTACTTGAAAATTTAATGCATTCTCATAATCAAACATAATAAATTAATTTCCAGTTATTCGATTTAAAACATGGATTTAGTATTATAATTAATACTCTAAACCTTTCTATATCAAAAGGTTTTGTTTTATTATTTTTTGCCCATATATTGTAAGAAATAATTTCATTTTGGATAACCATCTTAATAGATTAGAGGTTCCTTTTGAATTGGCGCCATCACCTCCCCCAACTCCCTCCAATACTTCAAATAAGCCGAATCATCCTTACCTTTTACAAAGCCTACATGACTTATACGCCCTTGAAGAATTCGAAGGAAACGGTCTATCTCTGTTGTGTTTGCCAACTCTTTTAAATTGAAAAAATTAGTTGCTGCTTCTTGTAATCCTTTTGCGCGAATTTGGTGCAAAGCCGCACGGATATTGCGTATGTAACTGCGATCCACATTAGGCTTTTCATTAATTTTAATACCTGTTACCCATTGGCTTTGTTTATTCGATTGTATGCGTTCTTTCTTCCTATTTACTTCAAAACCATATTGGTTCAGGATATCATAAATTTCTAATTTATGTTCGTCAGAAATGGCCAAATCGGTGCTGAAGGTAATGTCATCGGCATATCGGCTATATACCAAATTTATTTCTGGCTGAAACTTATTTTGATTCGCTACCCATTGATTTATTTGTGCGTCCATATTTTCACATACTAAATTAGATACCACTGGTGAACAGGGAGACCCCATGGGCAACTGACGCTTGTAAATAATTAACAGGGAAATGTATTTCGCTTTGTTTTCATCAAAATTAAATGGCGCTTCCATCAAACGATTTATAACCATTTGGGTAGTAATAGAGGAGAAAAAACTTTCTATATCTAGATTCCATACCCATTTCTTTCCAATATGTAGTTTTGCGTTACTTACAATGTGACGAGTTTCTAAAAAAGTGCCCTTAACAAATCCATGGACTCCATCTGGGCTCGAATAAATTTTATTAAATTTCCAAGAAAGGTTCCTTTGCAAATATTTGAGTTCCGCATTTGGGGCATTTATCTCCCTAAAGCCACCCGATTTTTTAGAAACCTTAAATTGAAAATACTTTGGACTTTCAACCTGCCGTTGCAAAAAGGATAAATGACAACTCAAGGAAAAAGCCATTTTATCCAAAGTATTTGCATTTATAAATAGGAGAGAATCCCAATGGTTATTATTATCTAGAATAATCGTATTCATATGTTATTATTGATTTAAAACAAGCGCTGCTTATTCCTAAAAACAAGCAGCGCAACACCTCATAAAATCCCAAATTAAGTCGATTTTGCGTAGCAAAATCGCTGTTTCACGTATTGGTAAAAAGGCCGCAGAAACAACAGCCAAAGCCCGTGAATGCCTCATTTTATGTTTGTGTTTATTCTCTTTTAAAATTCATCTTCCCTGCTTTCCGGGATTTTAAATAAATTATGTTGTAAGAATTCTAATTCCTCTGTATTTGAAAAACGACGGCTTTCCTCATCATAGTTAACCCTCAGGTTTTCCATTACGCCCAAATTGTTCTTGCAAATAATCAATTCACCTTGTCCTTTTGTTGATTCACCATCCTCCCACTCCATCAAACCATAATTCTCAGGACGGTAAATTAAAATCACCTTATCTGCCAATTCTTCTATCCAGCCGCTGTCTTTTAAATCTTGAAGCATGGGTCGGCTGCCCGTATTTGCCCTCCGCTCTGCACTCCTAGATAATTCTGAACCCACCACCAATAGAAAATTCAATTCCTCCGCCATTTGTTTCATTCTCCTGAGATTCTTACCTATGGTATTGTTTCTGTTTTGGTAAAAAACCGGATTAGATTCATCCATCATCTGGAGGTTATCAATCATTACCACATCTAAACCATAGCGCATCCGGTGGTTATTGATTTCTGCCATCAGGTTCATGAAATCATTGTCGGTTTGAAAATAATATTTAAAAAAACCTGTATTCTCTGCTTCCAATAAGCTATTGCACCCTGATTGGTAATTAGGAGGAAATTCACCTGCATAAATTTTAGACAATGGATAGTTGAGCCGGTTAGCGAGCATTAACGTAAGAAAATGTTTGGGGTTCAAGCATAAAGAAATATAAAGTACACGCTTTTTTCCTTCATCAATAATGGCATTGCACATACTCATGAGTAAGCCGGTTTTACCCATACCTGGTCGAGCACCAACCACAACTAACTGTTTTTTCTCGAACCCTCCGCCCAAGTATCTGTTAAGTTTTATTAATCCTGAACCTATCTTATCCTCTTTATCCTGATTGCCTATGGTATTCATCACCTCAAGCATCAATCTAGATAAGGGTTCCTCTGTTTTATGGGAAATTAACTTTTTCAAATCCAGTAATTGCTGAACCGAATTGGTAATTCTTTTTTGTTCTGGAATTCCCAAATCACTTATCATTAAGGCAATCTCAACAAACTTCCTGTTAACAAAATTCTCTTCCAGTTTATTTACGAAGGTTTCTAGCTTATCATCAAACTCTCCCCAAATTTTAATCTCCTCAAACTCCTTTTGCCAGTCATATTCGGGTTGCAATCCCACCAAATAATTTAATAAAATTGGCTCATCAATCGGAGCATTTTCTTTTATCAATTCTAACATCAATTGATAAATCAATGCATATTCTTCTATATGAAAATATTCTGCTTTTATGCGCAGCACATAGGTATTAAGGGCCTTGCTATTTCTAATAAAAATAGCTAAGATGGTCTTTTCTACCATGGCATGGGATGGATATATATTTTCTTTCGTATTCATAGGGCAACAAAACTATTTAATTAAAATGTGGACAATGTAAAAATGAATGCACAATGCCTTTGAATCAAAGCCAGGGCGACTTTGAATTATCCCCATATTGGTTTTGTTGAGTTTATTCATGTGTATATCTATTTTAGTTTTGGGAATGAGCTTGATGTAAGTTATTTCTGCTCCCGCAAATAATTAAAATTGGAATGCCAAAGTATGACATTGTGCCTTTTATTTGGAATATTTAAGTTATTTAAGCACGACATCCTTTGACATTAGACCTTGGTATTTTTGAGTATGCAAAATGAATATGATGAAATATTTGCTTCTTATTATATCCATAAAAGGTTACCAGAGAATTTGCAGGGGCGTTTTGAAACTGAGAAGCTTCAGATTATCCTAAGTCTTGAATTTGATTACCTTGATTTTAGGTCTCCTTACAGATGATGAAAGTGAAGAGCAAACTCCTATTGAGTTAGAGGATGACTTATTGAAATACTATATTATTTACGAGGCCGTAAAGTATGACATCTACCTTACCTACGAAGATTTGGAGGAAATACTCCTTCTTGAACTTGATTATATGTATTTAATGGGGTTTCTTGAAATAGGTGAGGAAAAGGTTTAATGCCTGGTTATTTGCAGTTAGGACAGGTCGCGACCTGTCCCTACGATATGGGCCATGGCCCATCGACTATTTTTTATATAACTCCAATGCAGAAAGGAGCAGTTTCTTTACCTCGAAACGAAGGGAGGCCGGAGCCAAAACTTTCACCTGATCGCCCATAAGGAGGATTTGTTGGATTAGTTCATAGTTGGGAATGAGGTTCAAAACGAAGATAACCGCTTCCCGCGTTTCAGATTCTATGTATTGAGAAGAATGTAAGGGTGAAGCATTCAAATATTTAGCTTGCAAGGGTGTTAGCTCTAAACGTACTTTTTGCAATTCACTATCTGAATAATTTAAGCCGATTATTTGTTCAAATTTTTTCCTTGCCTCTTTGTTGTTCTTGGCTACAAAAGTTTTTGTTTCAATATCCAAATCAGAGATCCGGTCGCAGCCAAAGGTTCTGTATTCTCCCTCCTTTATATCACCAATAACATACCACCGATATTGGTATTGTTTCAACAATATGGGTTTAATTCGATAGGATGTAATTTTATCGGTATGGTAATTAATATGCTTAAAATTTATAAATCGCCTGTTCTGTATGGCAAATAAAATATTTCTCAGGTTCTCAACTCCCTGCAAACGGAGCTTGGAATCAAACTGTACCAATTGCATCAGCTCAGCCATGCGTTTCTTCCCTCCTATTTCAATTCCTGTTGATTGAGATAGTTGCATAAAATTTAGAAAAAGCTCAACTTCAAAATCATTTGACTTCTCAAATAAATATCCCTTTTCACTGGCATCATATTTAATATCGAGCCCAAATTCATTTCGCATTTGTTCAATATATCTTGCTATGGTACGATCCGATTTCCCTAATTCATGTGATTCAAGAAAGGCTTTCAATTCTACTAATGAAGTACTTTTTTGCCTGGTCAATTTCTCCAGAATTAAGGCATAAATATGTAAGGTTGCATGTGTGGCCATACAAGCAAGTTAGGAAAAGTTTAGTAAGCCACAAATGCTACGTCAAGTTTTGGCATAGCAAGGGCCTTTCTTTGAAAGATTATGTCGAAACAACCCATTTCAATACTAACTAATGACAAAGAATTTGTTGAACGTTTAATTCTATATTCTAATCAATACAACAAAATACAGGAGGAACTCAGAAAGGATTACCAAAACGAAATAATTCCAGTATTAAAAGAAGAGTTTTCCTTAAATAGAAAATGGGTAAATGAAAAATTATCAAACGTGCTGAACCAACACAAAGAATTTTATTTTCATCGTATAGCAAAGCAAATAGAATTACCAGCCGATTTCTCTGAATTAATGGCCCCAATTTTCGAAGTGAGAAAATTTAAAGCACTATGTATAGCTAGTCAGGCTTATGAAGAGGCTTCAAAATATAGAGACAAGGAATTAAGCATGCTAATGGATAAGAAGATTATCTATTTTGTTGAAGAATTCAATGATGCGGTTTCCAATGAATTAAAAGGCTGCATAAACCCACAAGATTATTACGTTTCTGGTAGCATCTTCTTAACTATTCTTGAACCCTATTTGGGTTCAAACTTTATTTCCTTGCAAAATGAATTAAAACGTATATGCTCCAAATGGTTGCTGAATGAGGTTTCCTATCAAATTAAAATAAGCACTAGCTTCGAACAAGAGCTTGCCCTTGCCATGATTGGCATGAAAAAATTGAAATGGGAAAATGAAATAATCATAAAATAAATGAGGAAAACCAATTGGAAGGAATGGATTGACATGCTCGATTTTAAATCGGCTTCTACTAGGCAAAATGCAGTTTGTGCCTGGTTAGAGGAAAGAGATATCCCCTATTCAATTCAAAATTACGAATCCGGCAAAAATATTGAAGTTAGGCTAGGTAAGGCAGAAAAATACTTTGCGGTGAGTTGTCATACCGACAGGTTCCCAGGAAGTGGCGGAGCAAATGACAATGGAGCAGCAATGGCAAGCTGTTTAGAATTAGCAGCGTATTGGAAGGAAAACCCATGCCCTCCCTTGCTCCTATTGTTTTTTGACGAGGAGGAAAAAGGACTCAAAGGTTCTAAAGCTTATATCAAGCAATATGGATTCAACCATATTAAATTCTTATTGAACCTAGAGTTGGTAGGTAATGGAAATAACCTAATTTTTTGGCCTTACATAAACCAGCCCAACCTCATCCAGCAAAAGCTCGAAGAAATCCAAAATAGAATTATTGATTCAGAAAACTTCTTGAGCACGCTTGAAACCAATTTTAACCTCAAACATCAAATACTATTTCTACCAGATTTTCCATTTTACTTCAGCGATGCACATTCCTTTATTCAAGCCGGTTTTAAGGATGCCATCACCATGACCAGAATTTCAAACCATGATTTTGAAATGGCAAAGCAATATCTGGAAGACCCAAATGGATTTGATTTATCCGAACTTACAGAGAAAAGTGAGTTGTTGAAGAATTATCACAACGCGGGCGATAATGCGGGGAATTTATGGGACAAGGAAGATGCAAGGAATGTTGCGATAGTCAATATTATTCACAATAAAATATAATTTCAATATTTTCTAATACATTTATTAGGTGCAGTTATATTTTCTGAAGAACCCCAGAATGATGGATGATAAAAATGGGTATGATTAGGAATATTATTAGAATTTAAGGCTTCACAAACATATTTTTTCAACCTATTAGTACATGCATTTATAATGAATTCAAAATCATTGTTTTCCACTATATATTCAATGAATTTAGATTTAAAATTAGGTCCATTTTCAGCATTCCAACAGTATTTCCAAACACTGTTTCTGAGGTTTCTATCAAAACATTTAGTTATCTCATACATAGAAGTTTGTAAAGGAATAGGATTGTAAACAGTAACCTCAAAATCTTTTTCTAATTTTTCGAGCTCTTTATTAGATTGAATTAATTTATAGAAGTTCTTCGAAATATTCCTTCCAGTTTGTCCTTGTGCTGTTCCTATTGGAACAAAATTTATATCATATTCATCCTTATGCGGTGATTCAATTATTAAGAGTACTTTAATTAGTTTGAAGTGTGAATTAGTTTTTTTTATTTCCTCACCCTTATGATTAAAATGAAATACTCGATGTGGGACTTCCTTATCTTTAAAAAAAAAGGCTTCCTCAACTTTCAAACAATTCAACTCCTTTAAATGAAATTCTGACTTTAGCGAAATGTTATTGAATACAACTTCATTAATTGAAGCAATTTTCTCATTTTTATAAATTATTGGTATTTTCATTTGATTTCTTAAAAATAAATTTGCATTTCAATTATTATTATTTTCTTCCCGTCTCCATCACTTTCTCCCAAATCTTCACCATGGCCAAGGTATCTAAATGGCAGTATTCTAATAAATCTTTTCTCAGTTGTTCATTTTCTAATACATCCAAGTCTTTCATTTGCCCGTACAAAATACTGGCGGTGCCGCCTTCTTGGATGGTTAGATCTTTGTAACTTAGTTCTGGCACCATAATGGGTAAAACATTTTTAAGAGAATAACTGCCTCTAAAAGCTTCACTGTAGATTGCCCGACCTGGTCTAAATGGTGGCATTAAATCCACAATGCGATTATAAATAGCATTCAATTCTTCCTCAAACTCTGGAAAATCATTGGCCAAGTTTTTTATAACCCCCATTTCAAAGGTCATATTCCAAGTAACAATAGAACCTGAGGAACCTAGGTCGCGAATCATTTGATGCACTAAATCCAACCTAGGGTCACATACTCCATCACCCAAATATTCGAGGTGAATTAACTCACCATTGGGTTCAAACTGAACATGCAAACTATATTGAAAGGCAATTTTTTGATAGGGTTTAGAGAAATCAAATATTGGCACCCCATAGGTTACAGTTTCAAAATCGAAAAAATACATTGGGTATTCCCAATCTTTTGTATAATCTAACCAAGTATCCTTATCAATAGTGATACTGGCATCCAATTCTATAAATTCTTCAATTTCTTCTTCTTCCTGAGGTATCAATGAGCTACAATAATTACTGAAATTACATGCATACGGAGTATTGCAATGTGACCCCATTTCAATGTCTGGAATTTGATTTTGCCTCAGCAATTTTTTGAAGGTAGAAATGTTATTGCCAATAAAATCCTGTTTATCTAAAATCCTTTCCAAAACTGATTCTGCTTTGAATAAGTCCTTAATTGAAAGATCACCTATTTTTACATAGTGTGTATTCAAAAAAACAATGCTAAAATCTACCACATTTATCCCCACATTGCTTAACACATAATATTGCAAGGCAGCATCTTCAATATGCTGAGGCTTTACACTGGCAGAGCTTTTCACCTCAAAAGCATAATATTCATGTCCTTTTCGTACAAGTATATCCACACCGCACACTACTTCATTGTAAATAAAGGCAGCTTCATAAATCACTTCATGGTTCGGGATCAGTTCCGCAGTTCTCTTTGCTGTAACTTGGTTATGCCATCTTTCACCCTCTTGGGCATTTACCCCACCCGGAAATAGCTGTTGTGCCAAGACCCCAACATCCGTTCCGGCCTGAAAAATCGATTGTGTTTCCTCGTCTTCAGGGTTTGCCCAGGAGGGATGTTTCTTGTGCAGAAACAATCTTTTCTGGCATTGAAGACCGCACATATAGGTTGTTTTGGAGAGAATTGGATACATGGTCAATCAAAATTATAATAATCCAACGTAAAAACTTTTACAAGCTAATAAATTGGTGTTTAACAATTCAAAGTCCGTTTGCGTTAAGTCTGAAAGATCCATATCAAGAAAGGTTATTACCTGTTCATGTTTGAGCTTAAATTCGGTCATTAACTTCGAACAAGATTCATTTTCATCTTTTGCACTTCTGATTATTTGAATGGCATTACCCAAATCACTCGATAAAATTCTCATTCCTTCCAGTAAGAACAAGTCATGCTCTATTTTATTGATTTCCATTTTTAAATTCCTCTGGAAATCCTTTGTAGCCAATAAACTAAAAGAAAATGAATTTCTCAACTCATTTAAAGGAATATCCACATGCAAAACGTCATTGCTTATAGAAATACCAGTGCTTGCTTTCATACGTAATTAATTTGACGAACAAAATTATTATTTGAGTATGCCAATTGGTGTCGTGCACTATAAGCTTGGGATTATTTATTTTTTTTACCATTACGACTATCCAAGGAGGATTAGGTTATAGTAGATTTAATAAATCCAAATTGGGCTTTCAAAGTCTACTTAGACTTTCATCAATAAAATTTACATCTAATGCTATTTTAAATATTGAAATTTCCGTAATTAGTAGGATTTATATTTTTACTGAAATTTTATAAATTTATAAATCATGAAAAAATTATGCAAGTTGGTTTACAACGAAGACGGATGGCAAAAGCCAAGTGGCATTTCAAAATGGGATCCAAGTCTTCGTAAAAAAGATGGAATTCCTTTTGAAAAACGTTATGGTTATGGACACGAAGAATGGCTTTTCAGTCCGCTTTTTAATATACAAGGATATCAATACGGTTTCATTGAAGGCCTTGAGCCAGGACGTATAGGTGAAGTTGAACTTGCTGAAGAGGTTCACTTGTTTACCATAGACCTAAAAACGAAAAATAGAATTTACCTTGGCTTTCTTAAAAATGTTGAAATTAGCAACTTTAATTTGCCTTCTGAATTAAAGCTAAATTCAAAATTGAAAAAAATACAGCAACAAATGATACAGGATTTAATTGAAGTAAATGCAGATCCAATAATTATAAAAAAGGTTTTACCGGTACCATTAATTAGATTTAAACAAAATGATATTCACTTATTAAACACGCCAACATTAGTTAAAAACAAATCTTTCATACGGAAATATAATAGATGTACACCTTACAATTTCAATGATGATTTAAAAAAAATAATCGCAGGGGAACAGATAAAGGACAATGGTATAAATATTATTAGTGGTAAAGCAATTCTATCTGAACAAAAATCTATCAAAAACCAGAGAAAGAGTCAATCGTCAGTTAGTGTTTTTCACAAACAAATAAGTAATAAATTATCTAAATTTCTTGAAACTACAAAAGGAGGAAAAATTAAAGCGCTTTCGCAGGAGAGGACCCAAATAGATAGGAAAACTATAGATTTGATTTTAGAGGAAAAAAATAATGAATTGACAATTTTTGAAATAAAAACGAGCTTGGATATTCGGCTAAATATTCGTGAAAGTATTGGCCAATTGCTAGATTACGCCTTATGGCTTAACGACCGAAGAAAAATCAATATTTGCATCGTTAGCCCAATTAAACCTGACCCAAGTACCTTAAAGTATCTAAAAAGACTTAAAAGCAATATTAAACTTAATGTAGGTTATTTATTTTTTAATAATGATTCTAAAACAATCATTGATTCATTTCAATATATAGATTTATGAAAATAATATTTAGCAGAAAAGGGTTCGATTCAACTTCTGGAGGCAAACCAAGTTTGGTTGTAGAAAATAAAATTATCACCTTCCCAATCCCACAAGCCAATACTGGAGTTTTCTATAAAGACCTATTAACTCCTATGGGAGTCAATTATGATACCCTATTCCATGACATCGGTATCCATCAATTTTCTGAAGCTCATGTTGACCCAGATTTAAACCCTAATATTTATGGGACCAAAAGGCCTAAAGGATGGAGAGGTGTTTTTGGACAGGATGATTCTTCGCAAACACACTTATCCAATGAAAATGTATGTGAAAAGGATTTATTTCTTTTCTTTGGCTGGTTTCAATTTGGATCAATTGTAAATGGAAAATATGCATACACATCTAATAAGAAAAATCCAGAGGGATTCCATATGTTATGGGGATTCCTTGAAACCGGGAAACCAATAAAAGTGGAGAATGATAAAATTCCAGAGTGGGCTTCCAAACATACCCATGTAATAAATAAACACCTTCAAGATAATTCAAATAATACTTTATACCCGGCGGCAGAGGCTTCAAGTATTGGTTTAAAAGAAACTTTTGGCATTTTTACCTTTTCGGAAGATCTGATTTTATCAAATCCAGGCAAACGTTCCAACTGGAAATTGGACAAGTTTTTTAAAAATAAAAAAATATCACATCATGGCAAAGATGCCAAAATTAATGACCCGAATCATTTCCAGTCGGTTGGACGTGGGCAGGAATTTGTATTTGAGGAATCCAAAGAGATCGAGAAGTGGGCAGTTGGCCTGATAAATAACCATTTATAACCAAATCCAATTTTAACTTAAGCCAAAACATTAACATTGTCTTGAATTAAATTAAATAACTGCCAAAATGCTTCCCAATTTCCTTTATCAATATTTTTGTGCGCCTCATTTACTGAAATGCTTGACTTAACCGAAAGATTCGAAATTTTAACAGCTACTTTTGTCAAAACAAAATCAGCCGCTAAGGAAACTTCAGGCAACACATAAAAATTACCATTTGACTTGTCATTTGCTTTTAATGAATTGTCTATAATCTTTAAAGGATCATTTAATATTTCATCAATGGTATCATTGTCATTTGAAGGGTTGCCGAATTGCTGTTGATGTAATGCAAGCATTAATCCAATCTTCCTTTGTCTTGCATTTGCCTCAATTGGATTTGATAAAAGCCACAATAATCTTTCAAAAGAGTTTTTACAAGCAATCAATGAATCATTTAGGTATGCATTGCCAAGTATCTGACGAAAAGCATCAACCGAGCTCCTGTATTTTACTTTATCAATAAATAAGTCATCTCTTTTAAATTCTTTGGATTGATTGTCATTTTCTTTTTCAATGGCATCAAATTTCTCAATATCCGACCAGGTTAAAGACCAACTAATTATTGAATTTGATTCGACTATAGCCACACGTTTTTTCAAATCGTCAAAAAACCTGCAATTCTCCTCTGTTGCATGGAAAGTATAGCCATCCAAGTAGATTGCAATTCCTTTTACTGATGATAAAACATCATCATCTTCGATTGCCGTTCCGCCTTTTTCAATACTGCTTATTGAAATATAAAAATCAGAACGGGTGTTGTATTTAACTCCGTTTGTTGGCCCTAATTCATATTGAGGTCTTATAACATAATAGTAAGAATAATCACCGGAAGTAATCTTGAATTTATAATTGACAATACCATTTTCTATAAAATCTTCGAATTTAAAATCCTGTGGATTCTGATTTTGGAGATGATTACGTAGACTTCTAATAAATCTTTCTTCTAATTCGCTTTCTTCAATTTGGCCATTACTTGTTAAGGCACCTAAGCCAGTTGTATAGGTTTCCCAGGCATCTGATTTGTCAACTATTTTCTTAAATAAAATTTCAGCTTTTACCCTGCTCAGTTCATCTTGAATAAATTGATTGGAATAGGTGTAAATACAGCGATAGCAGCCATCTTTTCCTTTAGCTTTACAACTGCAATCCCTAATGGCTTCATATGCTTTTGATATTACTGATGTAAAATCAGCAGGACTAAATAGTTTTTCTAAATAGCCAGTACCACCTGGAATATTGTCGTACAACACAAGGTATTTATCAAAGCGGCTATTCTTTGCATTATATTCAGAATAATTAATAATACTTAAATGTTGCGGATTTCCTTTGTAGTATTTTTTTAATCCTAACTCCAACCCGGCTTTGAACATATTTATTGTGGCCTCGCTTTCAAATTCCTGCACTGGTAACAATACTTTTAATGCCTCCGTTTTAATTTCCCTGAATAAGAATACTTCTTCAAAAACATCGTCCTTTATACCGGTATACTCTCTATCCTTATGCTTACAATAGCCAAAATGAAATTTGTAGTCACGTTGATTAAACTTGGAAGAACTTTTACCACATTGCTTGCAAGTAACAAAGCCATGGTGTGGGACATCTTCATGCTGATTAATTATAACTTTATTGGCATTAACAGCAGATGAAAGACCAAGATTTAATTCAATTATATCAACGTTTTTTACATATTCAATTCCAAAGGGAATTTCTTTCATACCCCATGCACCCTGAAAAGATTTGCTGTCGAATTTAAGGTGTTTTGAAATTCTGTAAATGTTAGAATCTCTATCATCTGAGCTATCATCCAATGACGATTTGTCGCGAAAGTTTACCGACTTAACACTACTTAATTTTACAAAAACATGTTGATTTTTATCTGAAGCCCAAGAAGAATCACCACATTTAGGACAATGTGCTTCAGTTGAAGGTACTTTATCAGCTATGTGGTCACAATTTGAACAAAACCTCTTTACTAGTAAGGTTCCAACATCTTTCCAATCGTAAGTATTCAGACCCGAGACAGCAAATTTGAAACCTTGCGAATAGAAGAGATTATCAGGAGCAAACTCACGGATTGCAGACTTTGATGACCTTACAATCTCAAATTGTTTATCTGTAGGAATATTATCGCTTGCTTTTGCTTTGTTTGATTTTACCCAGGCATTTAAAGTAACCCCTGTTTCTGGGAAAGCATAGTTTGGCAATAAGCCCACATTGGTTAAATGTTCAAGAATTGAACGTTTGTCCAATAATCTCTTTAAACCCCATAATGCTTTTTTCTCCACTTCTAACCCCTTCCTTTCTTCATCATTGGGTAACAACCTTATTGCTGCATCAATTTCCTTGACAGTTTGAGTAATGTATTTATATTCATCCTTTAATTTTGTGAACACATCTTTTAACCTAAGGTAAAATCCTTCTTCTAGTAAAAATGATTTAAGAGAATCTAATACTTTACTTTCTTCCTTTAAATCATCCTTATAAAAATCAATAAATTGAACTAATAGGTACTTTTCATTTGCTTTAATAAAAGAAATTATTCTATTGGCTAAAAATTCGGGTGCTGATAAATCTGCTCTAGACAATTGGAGTGAAATCAACCTGCCCGGAATACTGTTTTTCTTGGGATCCGCAGATGACCAATTGTCTAAACAATAGGCAAGAAAGTGGCGGAATAAAATATCTTTTGCTTCAAGGTAGCAACCCGGTGTTGCTATTTCTCCTTCCATCATATCTTTTGGCTCGCCATAATAAAATAAATCGTGTGCCTTGCTTTGAGCAAAATTTGTAATTAATGCTGAACCTGATGTACGACCTGCACGACCAACCCTTTGCAGGAAATTGGAAGTCAAAGGTGGAACAGAATTATTGATAGCTGTATTTAAAGTACCTATATCAATACCCATTTCAAGAGTAGATGTGGCAACGATGGTGTTTAACGAATTGTACTTCGGTCTTTCTTTGAAATCTATTTCTTTGTTTTCTCTATCCTTCCTTTCTAAAATACCGGTATGTTCAGATGCATAAATACGAGGAGACAAATTTCGGTTATACACCAACTGATAATAATTTGGTTTGCTCTTCTGAATTTGGCTGTATGTGCCTGTACAGGTATAATCCAAGCATTTTGTATGTATTGAAATAGTATCAGAAGCTGCAACGTATAATTTTGAACTACAGGTATCACAAACATGATTAGCAACCTTATTTTCAACCAAAATTATACTTGGTTCAATTGCATAATTTTCATTTTCTTCCACACCCAATTTGTTCATTAAACCAACCGTTGCAAACGTTTCTATCAGCTTACTAAAAAAATCGTTTACCAAGCCATGATAATTTGAAGCAAAAGGAAATGATTTGATAAAATAATTTCTGTACCAATTGTTTGTGTTGGTAAAAGTTGAATCTAAAAGGCCCTGTCCATGTGATTTAATAGCTAATAATCTTGGAAACCTAGCTCTTTGATGAAACATTTTATTTAAAAAATGTCTGTTATCATTCATCCAATTCAAATCCCAAAGCTTTAATGATGCAGTCCTAAATTTTGTTAAATACTCGTGATCAATGCCACCTCGTGTTCTAATCCTATGTAAAATACCATTTATAAAAGGTTGTAAATCTCCTTCCTCAATCATGGCCAGGTTATTCTGATTCAACCATTCCTGCATAGCAGGATATATTTCTCTGATTTTTCCTTCATCAAATTTTACAGCAGAAGCACCTGATTTTTCTAACGTTCTACCAATCATGGCATTGTAACCAAATTCAGATAAAACTTCCCAATGCATTCTGGTGTCAAACTCTTTTTTGAAAGTTGGGATGAATTTTTTTGCAGCATCACGGTAATCAATATCAATATCTGCCTTTCCATGATAATCAGCTGGGAAAAACCGGTAATAAAAGGCTTCTTCCTGATTCAGTCCAGTTGAATCTGAATGATCCTTCCAATAATCAGTAAATTGATTTTGCAATTCCGAAATTCGAACAGGCCCTTGATTTTGATTAATTATTTTTTGTAAGGATGCCCTGAAAGTAAAACGGTAATTTCTAGCTTCAACAAAACCTGCCTGATGTGCTGCATCTTGCACACTGTTTGTAAAGGCTAATATTTTACGATATTTTTCAGGTCTTGGGTCTAGGTCGGATGCCAACACCTGACTCACTGTTATGGAAGATAAGGTAGCAACCCTTGTCCCGATAATACCCATTGCATTTTCGGTATTACATTCCGGGCAAACATGCCTTGACCTCGTTTCCTTTAACTTCCTTACTGCATGTATTCTGATGGTATGTTCACTTTCTCTTTCATGCAAGCTCATGTCAGCTATGTGCATCCAGTCGTTTATTTGGTTGTTGGGTTCATACTCATCTATATGCTTGTGATTTGGCGTATTGATGAAATAAATATTCTTATGATTACTAAAGAAATATTCATATACTTGATTAGGGTCGTGAAAGAAATGGTTCTTGTTATCGTCTTTTACGCCTAACCAACCACTTGCTCCACACTCTCTACAGTAATAGGATGGTAAAGCTTTGGGGTCATATTTATCGCCAACTTTGTCTTTCCATGTGAATTTTGGATCCTCATTGATTTCTCTTAAAACACCACTCAATTCTCTTATCCAAATTTGTATTTGTAAATAAAGGAATGGAAATTTTTTTGAACCTCCAATCTTTGCTTCACTAATTAAAGCCAATAATGAATTGATTACTTCTTCTCTTGGACTTAATTCATTGTAGGCATCCCACTCTGCTAATCTTTTAAAATCTGAATTTACATCTGCCAATTTTTCAAGAAGTTCCGCTAATTTTACAATGTTGCTACTTGTTAATGAAATTAAATCTTTCATCAACTTCAATTTCTTTAACTCTTCTCCCAACTGCACTTCATCTAAACTATCCGGCATTTGCCATAAGCGTTTCTGCCTTGCAATATAGTTTGAGTATGTTTCATTTTCTTTTAAGCGACTTTCCAGTAAACCAATCTGACGGGGTATGTATTTCTCTAAACTATCATCTGGCAGTTCAAAAAAATCATTTACTAATACCCTGTTTTCGGTTATGATGGCTTCCTTGTCAAATTCTTCTCCAAATACCTTTTCAGCATATTCAATAAGTAGTTGAATAGAATCCTCACCCGAACCAATAGTAGCTGAAGTCCCTACTGCACATACCTGCCCTTTGGCAATGCCTAATTTCAATTTTAATCTGCGGATTAGATTTGCTACATCAGTTCCTTGAGCACCATCATAGGTGTGCAATTCATCCAATACTAAGAATTGGAGTAAAGAAGGATCTTCTAAATTATAGTTCCAAAGGTTGTGATAGTTGTTACGCAATAAGGCATAGTCCAACATCTTAAAGTTGGTCAATAAAATATCAGGTGGGTTTTCAATAATGGTATCCCTGTTTTCGATGATGTGGTTTTCACCCATTTCTTTAGGGAACTTTTTCTTGTCTTTTCCTTCACCAATAAACAAGCCTGCAGTAATTTTCCCATTTAATCTATCATCGCCCCAAATGGTTTCTGCCAAACGCTTAGCCTGGTCAGTTGCCAAGGCATTCATTGGATAAAGAATAATTACCTTAATACCTTTTCTATCTATATTTTTATAGCAGTGGTCCAATATTGGGTACAAAAAACATTCTGTTTTACCAGATGATGTACCTGTTGTAACCAAAGTAGATTGGGGCTTATGATTATTCTGTGTAGTTAGTCGTTTAAATGCCTTAAATTGATGATCATAAGGCGGAAATCCAGGTGCAATTTGCAAAGGAATGTGTTCATCCTCGCTTGCTTTCACGAATGGCAATTTCAATGAAACATAAGGTCCTTTAAAAATACCATCATCAGCATCAGTTACAAATTTGTAAAATGCCTCATGCAATGTTTTATCTTTAAAGCTAAAAGTGGCTTTAAGATATTCCAGTATGGAATGTTGTACTTCGTATGCTTGTTGGAGTGGTAACATATCTATTCCTTGTTACTTTCTAAGTTAAAATGAATAACATAATCCGATGGCTCTGCAAAAAACTTTGTATTATTTTCAAAGGTCTCATTGTTGAGTAAAAATGGGCTTTCAATAATGTGAATTTTATTGCCACTTACAATAGCAATGTCATACTTTCTGACATTAGCATCATTAATAGCAGTATTTTTCTCTGCTTTACTCATAAAGAAGAAGCCTCCAGAATCTTTTTTCACTTCAAGAAACCTCCACTCACCGCCAGGCTTTTTGTACTCTAAATCATAATGTTTAGAGTCTGATGTTTTTGAAACTGGAATAACTTCAAATCCACCTTTTTTGAGCGCTTTGATTACTTTATTTTCCTCTTTTTTTCCTGCAAGTGCCTTCTTTTTGCTTACTTGAGAGGTATGAGCATAATCACCATTTGTCATTCCTTGACTTTGCACTCTGGGTGAAGTGGCTTTTATTCTACTATCGGAAATAATAACTACCGATTCGTCTTCTGTATCCTCCAACCCAACACTATCATCGTTTTCAACTTTTGTTTTAAGTTGATCCAACGTATTTTTTATCTCATCTTCAAATCCTTCGAAAAAAAGCAAACTGAAAACCTCGGGATAATTTGCATTTATAATCTTCTCAGTATCTTCTAAATCAATACCAATGTTATATGATTGTATAATCCGAGTATATTTATTTTCTATATCCATGACTGATGTAAAATCACCACCAAGATTTACTACAAATTCATTATTGGCAAATTCAAATAATTCCTTCTTGTAATCAGGATATAGTTCATACTTGTAGTTTTCAATGAATGTTTTAAAGTAATCTAAAATTGAAGCATTGTTGAATTTAACATAGTCTTGATGAAACTTCTTTTTAAGACCAACATTTCCAACATTTGCTTTTTGCCATAATAAGAATCTGAACAATTGAGAATAGTCTCGAATAGCATTTTCGAGGTTTTCCTTATGCCATTGCCCTAAAGTGTTGGGTTGAATTAACTGATACAACTTCATATCAGTTTGCTCCAATATAAAGGAAAGAAAATTTACCCCAAGTTTGTTCCCCAGGTTTGAAAAATCTACATCACTAAACGTTTCAGGAAGTTTTAGATTCATTTTAGATTTAAGATGAGAATAAAAATCTTCAGTATCGATACCATCAAGTGATTCGCTAGGAAAAATCTTTTTCCAAAAGTCCAATTCATTTGAGTTAATACCCAAAAGCTCTTTTGATTCTGTTAAAAGGTTTTCTTTCTCGTCTGTTTTAAGTATATGCGATGTTTCAGCAATACCATCTTTAATAACTCTTCTAAAAGTATTTTTTAGGTTGGAAATTTTAAAAGCAATGCAAACTACCTCTGCAATGGCATCACAAAATTCAAACGTACTTAACAATTCACTTTTATTATTTTTGTGCCCTGTTTTAATGTAAATTGTTTCTCCTATTGGTATAAACTCGTTTTCCTCAAGTGTGATTGTATCATTATTGAACTTAATAGATAACTCAGTTACTAGTATGATAGATAGTTTTTTTAATGCTTTAGCTTCTGCTTGTTTAGAGGTTTTATCTTTCATTACATCTATTCTATAAGCTAGAATAAATGGCTTTAAAGATTGAAAATACTTATTGAAATCAATGCTAAGTTGATGAGTTTTCTGATCAATGATTTCTAGAGCATTTAGCTCATCTTTAATCAACTTGACACCAAATATATTTTTAATATTTTCTTCGCCTGCCCTTTTTGGAAGATTGATAAAATAAAAATTGTTGAGGATTTTGCGGGGCAATAAATAATTGTCTGAATAATATAGAGTATTCTTGCTTATCAACTCCAAGTTATCTGAACCTAACCCTTTTCTACCGTAATATTCATCACAATAGCTGATTCCTAAATTATCTGAGTGTTTTAAATAGAACTCTAAACACTTTTTATAAAAGTTCTGACTACCCCTCCCTTCAGTAAAAACCTCTTCTTGTTTCTCTAAAACCGACTTTAACCGCTCTTCGGTAATATCATCTATCGATTCTGCTACTCCAAGGCGTTTTAGCGTTAGTTTAAGAGATTCAATTTCACTTTTAGTTAAATTGGTTATAAAAAACTCACTTTCAAGATCAAACTTTTGATATAGTAGCTCAAATTCACTATCTTCAGAAAGTGTATATTGTTTGAAATCAATTAATTTGGAAATTTGAAAATAGATATAAGAATACCCAGTGTTTATTTCTTTAGCATAGGCATTACCGTATTTATAAGTCAAATAATTTAAATCGTGTTCGTTATTGAAATTTATTGCACGCCTAAGCAATGGTGATTTTTCTAATAAAAGACAAAGATTGTTGGGGTTTAGCCTTTCTAAATCAGCCAGATTCTCAATAATGGTAGCTTTAAGTTCTATATTGTTAGTTTTAGCATTATCTGGTTTATCTTCCTTTTTTTCATTGAATAAAAATTGAAAATAGCTATCAGAAGTTGGTGTTGAAATTGTATTAGTTTTAGCGATAAAATAATTTTGTACACCCAACCAACTAAAAAAATGAACTAGTTCTGAGTTATCTAATTCATTAAGACCAAAGTCATCTTTAGATGCCAAGTATCTGTTGTTATCATATACATTCTCAAATATTAATTCAGTATGCTGTCCACTCGCATAATCATCGCCAAAAATCAATTGGGTTGAATTAGTGATTTTATTCGCTCTACTCAGTAGTGGAATATCAAAAGCTAGTTTATTTTTTCGCTCTGTATTTTCGTCAAATAGATTAAAAAGAAAATGTATTAAAGACCTTATTTTGTCTGCTGTTTGTTCTTGTTTATTTAGCTCTGATACAATATAACGAATAACCTCATTGCTATCATTTTGTCTTAGCGTAACAACAGGTTTAATTATCCTGATTAAAGTTCTTGATACATCCTCATTATTTTCTCTTTTTTGATTGATATCTTGACTAAAAAACTTCAATAATTCATCATAAAAATCAGTATTAACAAAGGTTATATTCGCAAATTCAGGCAAATTAAGGTTCTGATCTATTGCTCTATAAGCAAAAACATTTTCATGATAGGTGCCTGCTTCAAATGTATAATCCTGACCAATTAGTAATGGCAGTTTTGATTCATCACTAAGGTTTAGTTGGCACTCGTCAAGTAGTAATTTGATTAATTTGGCACGTTGGCTATGATCAGTAATTCTGGAATTTATAGCTTTTGCAATTTCACTCCACTCATCCGTACCGTATTTATTAAAATCATTGGAATTAATCTCGATATCAAACTCTGTTGACTTTATCAACTGTTTGAATGAATCACCAAGATGGTTTTCTGCAACCCAATCAGAGAATGTATTACTATAAAATACTGCACTGTCTTTGTTGATGTATTGATTATTAACTGCAGGATAACAGTAATTGCTTTCTCTTTTTTCAACTACCAAATTATAAAACGGCTTGAAAAAAGACCTGTTGTTTGTGTAATTTGGTGATAAAAATTTGAATGCTCGCCAATCAAACTTGTCTGGCTTGAGATAGTTGTGCGCAATCTCAGCTAAACTTTCGGCTATGTGATTAAGAATAAATTCATTCTCATTACACTTATTTAATTCCTTTCTGTTGTTGGTTAAATCGAATGTACCGTGAATTAAACAAGGCAAACCTGTTGCTACATCAGTGGGGAAATAGGTATAAAACATTCCATTGTCGCTTAAATCATCTTGCCAAGCAATGGTATAGTTAAACCTAACCTTTTCATCAAACACAAGATTATTTTTGGCAAGTACCTTCCATGATTTGCTACCAACTTTTATGCTTCCATCAGCTTCAGTAGATTTGTTTAGATTCAATAAAAGCTGTCCATTTTTAACCAAAACCACCTTTGTGCTATGTGGTAAAAACAAGAGGGTTTCTTCCGCAATAGAAGACAATTGAGCTTCAATAGCGGCCTCCTCATTTTTGTTATAAACCAGTTTAATTTGAGTCGTGTATTGTGCATCAGCAACCTCATTGGTTATTTCAGGAAATGCCAAAGTGGCAATGGGTAGCGTATCATTAGTAATTTTACTTTTACTTCTTTCTTGTTCTACTCTGTCTTTAATAGAAGCCTCATCGTCCAAATGTGTGTTAAAGAACTTTTCTGTATGTTCTCTGGAGAAAGATACAGAAACTTCTCGGGTAAGTATGGTAACAGAATCAACCCAATTAAGAATAGAACGAAAGCCTAAGCCCTTGTTACCAATAAATTCGGTTTTGTTTTTGGTTGAGATACCAGGAAACATTAAGGACTCAATTCCACCAATATCAAAAGCAGAACCTTTGTTAGAGATGCATAAAGTTTGATTTGTTGTATCTATTTCAATGTGAATAATGTCCGATCCTGCATCATCTGCATTCTGCATTAGCTCCAGTATTTGCCTACCATTGTAATCCGCTACAATTTGATTTTCCTGGGTAAAGCCCGAAATCATTACAGATGGATTATCAATATAGGTTTTTTTGTATCGATTAATTAAAGCTTCAATATCAGGTTTGTTTAAACTCATTCTATAATTATTTTAAAAAAGTTGTTGTTCATATGCTTGGTGAAATGGCAGCACTATTTTATTTCCGCTTTAAATTGTTTTGTAAATTCTTGACTCACATTCTTGCATTTTGTAACAAACTGTTTTGTTTTAATTGAAACTGAACTTGCAAAATCAATATGTTCATAGGTAATAATTAGAGTGCCCCGAGTTGCCCTACTTGTTGCAACATTGAATAAGTTATCATTTAAATCAAAAGCAGCAGGCGTAAGTGGTAAGTATAGAATAGTCAAATCAGTTGTCAATCCTTGAATTTTATGAACAGTATTTATTGTAATAGATTTATATTCATTAGAAAGCTTGCTGTATTGAGTGTACAACTCTGATTCAACAGACACATAAGGTGTAAGCAGTGCTATTTCTATTTTAGAATTATTTGCAATTATTTCTCTTGATATTTTACAAATAAAATTGAAGATGTTTCGCTCAGTGAAGCCAACTTTTGCTGACGAAAGCTTTGCAATGCTAATTCCACCATTTTCATGAAATAGATTTCTGTATTTCGAACTAAATCCAGTATTACCCTCCCTGTCTGAAATGCTTGCTAAACTATTATCATAGAACAGGCCTGTAAGTTCAGATGCATCTGATGTAAGTCTTCTCGTTTTAGTTAAGCGATAGGATACTTCATTATTATTAAATGCAAAAGTTTGTAAACCATTTATTACTCCCTCAATTTTTTCAAAAATAGTTTTAGCCTCTTCTATTTTAAGAACAACAGGTGTTAACTGTTTGTGGTCGCCAATAATTAAAATTTTCTCTGCAATAGAACTAAACATGGCTATTGTGGCTAAATATGCTTGAGACGCTTCCTCAATAATGAGTAGATCAAATCGCTTAGAACCTTCTATAATTTCTGATTGCTTTTGTGCTAACTTGTAGTAAGTAGATAACAGCAAATCACCATATTTTGGCGTAAACGACTCAACCTTTTTTAGTTTCGGAATAACTTTCAATTCATCTCCAGTCAAATTGGTTTTGTATACTTTTCCAAAATTCAGAGGATTGATTAACCCATCTTTTGCGGCAATTTCCATTAGAGCCTTATTTGTTAATGCAGTTACACATACGGATTTTCCTGCTTTTAAATAATAGTCACAAAGCTCCGCAGCTAAATATGACTTACCAGTACCCGGAGGTCCTTGTAATAAGGTTGTTTTTTGCTTCTCAATAAATTCTATTATATCGTGCGTTACACTTTTTTGATTATTCAAATTAACTGGACCCCAATTTTCTTCTGAGACATTTAATTCTAAATCTAAAATAGTATCGTTTTCATTCTTTGAAATAAATTCTTTTAGGTTAATTAAGTATTCAACCGGAGGGTCTGTTTCTGCAACAACTATTAATGGATGAATCTTTCTATCTAAAAACTTTTCTTTAATGTTAGATAATACCTCCAAATCAAAGCCCGAAACTAAAATATAGGATTTCCCTTCTTCTGTTTTCCAATATGTAACTGTATAGATGTCCGCTTTAACACCTGAGTAATATTTCGGCTTTGTTGACTCACGGAACGTTTTATAAGAAAACTTCCATGTTAATGGATTCTCTGGGGCCTCAGAACCTACCAAGCCAAGAAAATAAGGTTGTTTCATTCTTGGGACTTCACCTTCATTGAAACGCAATACAACATTACCATGACTTTCCTGCACCCCCCATATCCTGCCAATAAACAAACGCTTTTCTTGAATGAGAATGTTCATAGCACAATCAGCGTATTCACGCCACTTGTCTTCCTGAGCTTTTATTTGCTGTTCGTAAAATGCTATATGTTTATCCTGAGGTATCTTCATTAGTAATCCGAATTTTCAGAAGTGTTTATGTTTTCGTAATCTGGTTTCTCTTCATTTCGTTTAATTCCACCTTCAAAAATAGATTTATAAGAATCTGTTTCCTTTATTTTTAATATCAGCCAAATTTTATCTTTAGCAAATTCACCTCTTAATATTTCATCGGTGGTTGCACTTGAAGAATCGGCCTCAACTCTGAAAACCTGATATTTAGTATCACTTATTTTGAGAACATCATTCTTATCCATGAATAGGTGATGGTTATTATCTTTTCTGCCCGTTTTCACAAAAAGGTGGACCTCCTTATTTTCTAATCTGTCCCATGCCTGTGCTGTTAAATATAAAATCCCACCAATTGCGGAACGACACATTATGGTCAATCGCTCATTCAATTCGCCTTTATAAACTGGCTCAACCTGAGCAAAACCATGAGAGTTAAACAAATTTGAATCTGCTTTAGATACATCATAACCATTATTATTTAAATAAACTAAAGCCGAAACACAAGCAGCTAAATTAATGTCTTGGTAATATGCCTCAGGAATTTCATTGCCAAAAAGTTTTTTCCAAGCAGCAGATTCTTCTTCTGTGAATTTTATTTTTTTCTCTGCCTCTTTTTCTTTTTCAATGAGATTTTGTTTATTCAACTTCAAGTCATTCAGGGCTGATTCAGGTAAAATCCCTTCCAGATATATTAATATGGACTCCTTTTTACTTTCAACAACATAATATACCTTTTCGATACAATCTGCAACCTTATCTTTAACATTATTGATAATAATGTTATTGTATTTAATTAAATAAGGTAGTTGGTTTCCTTTATAGATTTGGATATTGTACTGATTTTTCAAATTCCATTCCTGGTAATACTCATCATCAAATGGATAAGAGTTGGCTTTTATATTTTCAATATCAGGTGACCTTACAACTGTTTGTTCAATTACCTTCAATTCAGCACGAAATGCTTTTGGTAGCACATCATCTGTAATCTTATTAGTCTTTACCAAATTTGAAAAAATCACCATTTTATAATCTCCCCAATTATCAGTAAAAAAGTGTAATTCCTGTCCTTCAATTAATTTGTCCAATGAATATGAATCTTGTTGAAAAGATAGAAGTGAAGGAAACAGCAAAAATTTAGCAGCTATTTTCCTATTTAAAAGCTTTTGGTATAGGGGTTGAAGTACTTCCTTTTTTAGTATTAGATCTGCTTGTTTCTGCTGATAAGAAAGATAAAACAAAGTATTAAACAATAGTTGATCATTGTTAATGAGCTCCCTGTTAATGTTCATTTGCTCTGGCTGTGCTTCTTTAATAGCCTTTCGATATAGTACTACTGGACTATCATCATTATTAATACCCAATAACTTTAAATAGTCTTTTTTATTCTCTGTATCGGATTTGTTGATCCATTCGCTTAACCAGGTTGGTAGCTTTTCAGAAGCGATGGCGAATTCTTCAGTAGAAACTAAATTTGCGGGATTAAAAGCCGAAAAAACACCTTGTGCCACGAATTTGGTATGACTGTTCTCTTTCAAACAAATATCCAAGAACTCATGAATCTCAATTATAAGTTGGGCTTGATTATCTGAATTAGCATTTGTAAATAATATCTTATCCAAAAATACATCTTCATTCGGGTTCAGCGTTTTATAATAAGAAAGAAAAAAGGTTTGGGTTGGAGAAAAATAAGGAGGTTTAAGTTCGTTTAGTTCTCTATATATCCTAGAAGGTGATCTGCTTTCCGATTTAAATATTTTAATAAGTTTAGGATCATCATGAAAATCAATAAACTTTGAAATTACATCACTAATTGAGTAAGTCTGATTTTGATAAGCTGGGAGTATTTCCTTTAGTTTTGTTTTAATTTCTAATATAGCTGCTCCTGGTTTATAAAATCTTACATCATCTGAAAATGCCTTTTCCGCCAAAGAATGATTATCAAGGAAGATTTTCTTTTTGAAAGTAGCAAGCTTTGCATCATCATCCACCAGATGTTGAACCACCAATTTTAAAATTTTAAATTCCGCATCTTCAATTGTGTATGATTTAGAACTTTCAATATTTAATTCAGTAAGCATCTCCAAATATTGAAGAGACAGCTGAGCATCATTTGCACCTTGGATAAATTTTGCAATAACAGGCGTGGAAAGGCCATTCTCAATCAGATATTTCAATAATGAAACACCTTCAAGGAGACCTATTTTGTATCTTTCTTTGGCATATAGTTCTTTCGAAAATAGGCTCAGCTTAGTATTTATCGCTGAGGCATTTATAAAAGTAATAAGGCTGTCATCAGCGGTATAATAGCATAAAGTGCCGCTTACTTTGCCCATCGAGAATTTATCATCAACCTTCGTAAATGAAAGTTGATTTAATAAACCTTTCTCCCCATTTGCTTCTGCCCAATCAAGGAAATCATTAACAGCAACTACATCAAATGAGTTTTGGTGAGGTGTAATTTCATTCAGTTTAATCTCTTTGCTGCCTAATGCAAATGGACCTTTTATTTGCAATGCAGAAAAATGTGGCAATTGTTCAACTGAAATAATCTCAAAAACGGATTTCACTGATGCATATTTTGCAGATGCTAACTTGGTAATACTTTCTGGCCAGTATACAGTAGATGCTAAAACAAATTTGGAATTTTCTTCTAAAAACACCCAAGGTATTAGGGAAAAATCAATTTTAGTTTCTTCCGGTTTATTATTTAGGAGCTTCAATAGATATGTATAGAACTCTTCAATATTTCCCGAATTAATATTCGTTTTAACTTCATTAAAAGCCGCTGCATTGCAAAACAATTTTTCCAATAAGTCTTTTTCTTTCAGCAAATGTGTTTGAAAGGTTGTTGATAAGGCTTTTTCTTCTTCCGCATCAATGACAAAATCATTTAACCATGTAGGAAGGCCGGCACAACAATTTGATATAAGACTATTGAGGGGTTTTGAAGAACCGCCTACTTGTTTAGATTTAAACAAAGCTAATGATTTAGCATACTTAGCCTTACCAACTTCATCAAGACTTTCAAAAAAGGTGATTAAGGTATTCTTTTCAGTAGCAGTTAATTTGCTTAAGTCTTTTGCTGCAGCTATATGTTCGTATAACTTTAAATCAGACTTTAAATATGAATCCTGTTGTAGTAAGATTCCATACAGGTATTGATAACTCTCATCATCAATATATATATCGGACAATTCAAATCCAATTTGTGAAAGAATTCCTTCGACATTTTTTGTTCGATGATTCTTTAATATAAATTGATCTTTAGAAAGAACTTCTGTTAAACTAAAGATATCACCCTTTGTAAGAAAAATAGGCATAGAGAGAAGCCAAAAATTAGACACATTGTTTAAGTAGCAGAACGTGTTAAGCCATCCTAAAAACTCAAGGTATTTATTGGTTTCTATTGACTTAATTGCCTCTTTTAACTTTTCCTTATTCTCGTCATTGGATAAGATATCAATCAGCTGTTTTGAAGTGAATTTTTCCAACCCTAAATAGCTAGAAAATAATCTATTTAGATTTATTTGCGGATTCGGTAGTTTTTTTGCTGAATTAGAAATATTGTAGTACAACGAATTAGGGAGAATCCCTTCACTGAAAAGTCCAGTGTCGTCAAGAACTATCTCAGAAACGCTACATAATTCATTGGTTTCAATTGCTATAAATTTTGTAGCGTTCTTTGCTTCAGAAAGTCCATCTAAAAAGCATTTTAATAAGATTTCCTTTTCATCACCTGGTCTCTCTGAAACAAGTTTCTTTTCATCAGGAAGCATGTCATATGCGCCATTATCATTATTTTCAGACCATAATGCTGCAATCCATTTTAAAAGATTTTTTCCTGCTTCTCGAAATAAAAACTGATTCCATTCAAGGTCAGCATGTAAATAATGTCGACCTCCATCAGGAATAAAATCGCCGTTCAAAAGGAATGGGAATCCGAAGTCTAAATCAGTAGGCAAATATGCATATAAATGAGCTTGTTCGGTAGGTTTAATTTTCCCTTCAATTTTCCGTGTAGCAAAAGTTAAAACCGTTTTTTCAATATCCTCATACTTTTGGGGAATTCTATCATCTACTTTTAATTTAGCATTAATGGTTTTTTGTAATTCATAAGGAACAACAACTGCATCAAGTTTACTAATAGCCCAAGTATCAGAATCTCTCCTTTTTACAATATTTGTTGTGGCTCCACGAAATGAAAAATGCTCAACATGTCTTAAAAAAAGTAGAACTCTTTCATCTTTAAAAATTGCATTAAATGTTTCTTCATAAGATTTAAGTTGACTATTCCCTTCTTCAGGTTTAATTATCACAGTTACATTAAAATTATTACTAACTTGATTCTGTACAATTTCTGGAAGCTCTGACAAGTCGGTCCATATTGGTATTAATTGCCAGAAAGTATCTATTCCCTTTGAACGATGATAATTTTCATCAAACTTAAAAGTATAGCCGCCTGAATGAATTACCACATAATTACTGTGTTTAAAAATTGATTTAAATCCAATGCCTTTATACCCAATTTTCTCAAAGTCGTATTCCTTATCACCAGCATCTACGGAACATAAAGCTCTGACGTTATTGCCACTGAATGGCAATCCGTTATGCTGAAAAACTAAATATTCACCAACAATTTTAAAACTGACAACAACACGACCAACTTTCTTATCCGGATAATCATCGGCATTTTGAAGTAATTCAAAAATGAAAGTCTCAGGCTTTCTATTGATGTCATATGAGATTCTTTTTATTGCACCTTTTAATGAATCAAGACCAATTCCTATAACAGATTTGTATTCACGTTCTAATGATTTCACATAGGATTCTGGAGCAGACTCCAAGGCTTTGGGTGGCGACTTTTTTGTGTCTAACAATATTGTATAGTCATTCTCAAACTTGGTTCTAATTTCATCGTTTGGTACAAAGACGGAAATTAAATAACTCTTATCTTCTTCAAATTTTAAATCCTTAGTCACACCTACTGTTAATTGACTACCATTAGGCAGAAATATTTTAGACTTATCAGAAGTTTTTCTAAGGTTTCTAAAAAAACCGTTCCCTTTTCTATTGATAGCAAACTGCGCCTCGAATAGAAATTCCCTGACACCCCAAAAGCTTTTAAGCTCATTTATTATTTCGTTTTGCTTTTTCACTTTACATTGGTATTGTTTTTTGGTTCTTCTGCTTTTGCTAGATAATCTCTCTTTAGCACTTCCTTATCCCATATAATTCTATCTTGATAAAAAATGCATACAAATAAATTCTCAGGACATGGTTTAGTTTCGTCAGATAGATGTTTTCCCAAATAAAATCGTGCGGTTTCGAAAATCTCCTTGTTTTTGCATCCAATAATTGCAATAAAGGCAATATTGTCGCTGGTGCTAATTTTATATTTTTCAGTCCTTATATTTTCTAATTTGGCAGGAATTAATTTGTCTCTTAATTTCAAATAGTCCTCGTGTCCATATTGACTGGCCTTTTGCATGTCTCTTATGAATTTTACTTCAATTGCCACACATTCTCCATCATATGCAAATCCTTTTGAAGTATATTCCTCAAATAGTTCAATGTTAACTACTTCGAGTTTTAGGGGGTCACATATTGTAATATCAACCTCGAATCCTGATTTTTGATCAGGTTTAAACCATGTTACTTGAGAATGAACATAAGTAGTCTTTAAATCAAATCCATTTAAACCCCTATGATGAAATTTGTTATCCTTAGACGGGTAAAATCCAAATAAGCAACTTTGTTGTAGTAATTCAGAAAAAAAATGGCATTCAAGATCCCCTTCGGTAAGTAACATTCCTCTATTAACCTTGTATTTGCCTTGCAGAGAATTTATTGCGGTTTTTGTAGCCTCAACCCATTGAGATGTCAATTGGTCCATAATTATTTGTCATTAAATATCCCCTCAAACCACTCCCACGCCACCTTATAATCCTCCACCCGATCACACTTATCAAAAGGAGCATGGTAGGTTATTTTTTTGCCTTTGTACAGTTCGCTTTTGGAGATGGTATGCTCATAGGTTTCTCCAATTTTTAGATTGCGTATGGTTTCCCATACAGGCCTATCAACCCCTACACCGATTAAACCTTTACTGCAGGTAAATGCTATATTGCCTTTGGTATCGTACCATGTATCATCTTCGTTTTGTTGCAGAACCGGAAACTGTACATTGTAAATAAGTATGAGCTCCTCTAATGTTAGGTCTAATGCCATAGCGGTAATCACATCTATCTCAACCAATGCCTGCCTGCGCTCAAACCAATTGCGTAAAGGAGTACTCCATTGCCATTTAGGTGTGAGGGTATTGAATGCTTTTAGCCTTGGATCTTGTTTACTCCAGTTATCTTCTTTAAAATCTGATTGCCAGCTAGTCTCCCATAATGGGGCATAGTATTTATTAAGACAATTGAGTTGAAGGGTGCGGTTGAATAATTGAGGTTTATATTTTTCTTCGACACCTAATGGAAAAGCAGATAATCGACTATCTGTTAAGTTGGATGCACCAATAGTTTTAACGAAAAAGTCATAAATAAGTGAAGCCGATACCGCTGATAGTTCAATCAATTTATCTTGGTCTTGAAAAATAATTGAAACCACGCCATTTGTATGTGAGGTTTTTGGAAGCAAAATAGATGATGCCAACGTTCGTTCTTGAGTTATGTTTAGCATTTTTCTAAACCCAACTTTATAATATTCAATCCAGTTGTCATATTCATCATTGCCATTATCATCCTTAGTTCCTAAGAAAAAGCCCTTTATTTCCTTAGTAAATGAATTACAATCCTTTACAGGTATGTAATTCGTTCTTGAAATAAATTGTCCTTCTATATCACTATGGTCAATAGTATCGTAATCTGAACTAAGCTCACAAATTTGCTTAGGGCTTTTATACATAGGATTTGAAACAAAAAAATGTGGTCCACTATATATCATTTCATATTTATCCATTAATGGATATTTGGTAGATCTCTTTATTATTCCTGCATCTACATCGTTAGTTTCATGCCAACCTTCTGTAATTTTTGTATTATAGTCCTTTATCGATGTTTTAAAAAGACTTAGTTTCTTTAAAACACTTACTATTGAGGAAGAATGTATGGCAACGAGTTTTGAAGATTCCCAATCAATAGAGTCTTCAAAAGTTTTTGCTATTACTTTTAACTCTTTTTCTGTAAAAAGTACTACTCTATCTGAATGGGGTTTTATATTCCAAATATACCTGCCAGAATTTTCATCCTTTATTTTTATCCCCTCTGTAACTCCTAAATAAGTTTTTAAGAATGAGGGCTCTACTGTTGAAGGATGAAACAGATTATTAATTGATTGAAAACTTATCTCAGATTTATTACCAGAATAAATGTTTGTACTGTATGAATTATGATGATCAATCTCTGCAAATAGAATTAGCTCATTTTTATATTGAAAATGATATTTTAAACGCGGATACATTTCCATACGCAAACGTTGACCATTAGGATCATCATAAACTCCCTCAGGGTGTAATAAGCCCATAAAACCATTTTTACTCAATAGGCTAAAACCATTTTCCAATACGCATTTGTATAAATTAGTTTGTTGTCCTTTTAACAATGGATAGTTTTGCCCAGCGTTCATAAAAACTGCAATACATTCTGTTCCCAACATTTCATCGTAATACAAATCCTTTAACTTTTCATCTTTAAAAAACTCGGTTTGTAATAAACGAACTTGTGGTGCGGTTACACTTTTAATATCAACTTCGGGGAACTTCTCTGCAATAATTCCTTTTTCTTCAAATGTAAATTTCAACCAAGGTGGATTACCCGCTATTAAATCAAAACCACCTCTTTCCCAAAACACATCTAAAAATTCTAGTTGAGGATGAAAGAAAAAATATTTATTAGCCAATTGGCTAATCATGGCAAGTCTTTGGTTGTTGTCGAAGAGGTCTTTGCGATTGGCATATTCAATCACGGTTTCTGAGAATGTGGCACTTGGAGTTAGCTCTAAGGTATCAAGTTCTTGGCTTATGTTATTAGGGTCAGGTTCCATTAGAAAACTCAATTGCTCTATGGTATTGAATAGCTTCTGTTGTCCTTTTTTTAACACTATACCTTCTAAAGCAGCATTGGTATCTAATTCCAAAATTGCTGCAATATCTTGCCAATATTGCTGGCGTTTGGGTAAATCTTTGGCATCTCGCATATCCCAAAACCAAAGGCTGCACCAATAATCCATCACCATCTTCAACTTAAAGTATGGGGCATTATGCCGATTGCGTTGGTCGGCTAAGCGTTCTTTTTCGTCATAGCTGCGAAGGTCAATGGCAGCTTGTTCCAAATTTTTAAGTGCTCCAAATATGTTGTGTCTGTTGGCAGTTTGCAAATTAATGCTACGCTGAAATCGGTAAAATTCGGCCAACAATTCATCTACTTTATTACAAATTTTTCTGAGTTGCTCTAACTCAGATTTCTTTATGGGTTCGCAAAATTCACTTCTCCATCTGGTAACTGCTCTGTTTTCGGCATCGTATTCTGCCCTCAGCATTTTAATGCCTGCACTTGGCACCATGTTTTTATCGGGCAAAAGGAAATGGTAAATTTCATCCGACCTACGTCCGTGTTTTATTTTGTCGTATTCTTTGTTGGGTTTAAATTCTAATTGCCTCGGGGCTATATTCCACCATTCTTTTTTTACCGGTATTCTTTTCAGTTTGCCTTTAGCATCTTTAATCACCTCGGTTTCTTCTATCAGGTCTTTTTCTTTAAAAACCTTTAACCATGCACCAACCACAGCATTGCCTACAGCAAGGCGATTGCTGAAGAAAGGCGTTTCCATATCCTTGTGTATCACATTTAACCAAAGTGATAGTTTGCCCAATTCAATAGCGGTAGGGTTCAAATCCACACCGTAGGTATTGTTGGTGGCTATATAGGCCTTTACTTTTTGCAGTTCTTCTTTAAAATTATTTGGCTCAACTTTCCACTCTTTTCTTCCAGCTTCTTTCAATTCCTTTTGGCGGTAAGTAAGGTATGCTTCTGCCAATTGGTTAATCATTTCATTGTGAAATGCAGCGGCACCCATTGCCGGTTCTAATAATTTCAACTCCAATAACTCGATGGCTTTCATTTCACCCTTGTCCAATTTTTCCAATATAGGTTTAAGGGTATATTTTACCGTGCAACGGGTAAGCACTTCCGGTGTATAGTAGGAAGCCGATTTTTGTCGATCACGTCCACTGAGTCGATAAACGAAAGTCCCCTTTTTGGTAATAATATCATGCTTGACAGAGTCTTTTAGAATTTCATTTTCCTGAAAATCATCTCTGCGCATACGAGGCACAAGGTAAGTGCCTTCATTAGGCGAATCTGCCTTATGTACTTCGATATAATCTTGCTCAGCGTAAAAACCACGGTATGCCAATAAACTTTCATATACGCTTCCCAATTGGTTAATACCAAGGTTTGCATAAGAAATACGCCCTCTGGCTCTATTCCGCTGTTGTTTGCTTAACGAAAGTCTGCAAATAATATCCTGCCAAACCTTATTGCGAAACTTTACTTTGTGGAGGTGATTAAGTTTTGCATTATTGAATAAAGGAGAATCTATATGCCTTACTGAAAAACTTTTATTCTTTTTCAGCCTCTCTTCAGTCTTTATTGTTGGGTTATCATAAAATATATTTTTCTCTTTTTCTCGATAGCCTGAACTTAGCACTTCAAATAATTTGCTTAAAGAATCATGAAAGAAATAACCATTTAAACTGGTTTCAGAATAAAGTGGAACTTGCTCCAAATCACGGAGCATTTCTAAAGAATATCCTTTATTGTATATAGGGTCGTTGCTAGGGAGTATATCTAAATCTTCCCGGCTTTCGGCATAAAACACAAACAGCAAACGGTAAATTATATTGAGGCAATCGTCTTTTATTTCCTGTTCAAACGTATCATCAGTTTCATCAAATACTTCCTGTAATACATTCTTTTGAAAGTATAGGGCTTCGTTCGCCAAAGCCTCCACGGCATGGATAATACCCTCTTTTAAATCTTTGGTAACCTCATAAGCAGATTTATGGCTGTCTTCATCCAATTGATCCAGCAACACCATATTGCTTTCAGGGGTCAATAATTCTTTGCTTAATAGAAAATAAAACAACGCATAGTAATTGGCATTGCGGTTGGCAGTGGCTTCGGTGAATAGTTCCTCCAAATCAAAAACCAAATAACTACCGCGAAACCATTTTTCCTGCTCCAAAAGATAGACAATATTCCCAGCCAATAGCAATATGTATTTAGGCCGCAGTTGTGGTTCAAACAAAAACAGTTCTGAGATGGCTTTATTAATAACAACAGGAGATATTTTTAAATGAGCTGGAACTTGAAACACCCTGTCCCATTGGGTACGGTGGTATTTTTGTGGCGGATTATTTTGTGTTTCGTCCTCTACATTATACTGTTGTTGAAATAAGCCATCGGGTGTTGAATCATCCTCTTGTATCAAGGCTTGCATTTCCATAATCATCAATTGCACCTGATCCCCTTTGGTTAGTATATGTCGTACAGGAATTACTTCATTCTCGGAAAGATGAAAAAGTCTATTGTATTGCGAAAAATTGCCATCGTATCCTAATGCATTTAAAAGTGCTGTATGAAACTGGTGACTTTCATAAATTTTATCTTTCGTACGCAGTTTGTCTTCTATAAACAATTGCTTAAAGCGAAAGAATTTATCTTTTAATGGAGAAACCCTTTTATTAACCTCTTTGATGTCCTCAGCAGCATAACCTGTTTTACTTAACACTTTTGTAGTGAAGTCTTCATCAAAGTAATTCGATGAAAAGTATTCTCCAATATTTTGAATGAATTTGATCATGTTGATTTACGTATTAAAAAATACTGCTAATACTTTCAAATAAGCATCACCTTGAAGAGAGGTCATGTTTTTATTATATTGGCTTGTTGAACTAAGAATTGTTTCTATTTCCCTTTTTTTGGAATCTTTTTTTCCTGAGAAGAATGGAGTAATGGTTTTATCGCTAAAGTCCATTTCCAATTGTTCCAGAGCATCATTTTTCCAATTAGTCAATTTTTGCTCGTACTCGTTTAGTTTGGTCTCCATTTTAATTTCCAGCTGTTTTTGTTCGGCACTCATATACCTTGTAACTGAAGAAACTGCCCTTACCAATAACTTATCTAATGCTGCTAAATCACTTTCAGAAATGCTTTCAGTATGCATTGTTTCTTGCAACTTGAACTCATTAATGAAATCAATTAAGTGAAACGGTTCTCTGAAAACACTACCATCAGTATTTAACCCAACTACTAAAAAATCAGCAACAACAGGTTGACCTAAGTTATTAGAAACCTGTGCTTGAAAAATATACCATGCAGTTTTTGGAGGAATACGATTTGTTTTGGCAACCAAGGCTACATCTTTATCTACACTTGCTTCCAACTTTGTCATGTAATATTTAACTACTGGATGCAGTTCATTCAATATTTGAAACTCTGCCCATTCTCCTTTCTTTTTCCTTGCATCTTCAATGGCTCGTTGCACCAAATCTTTATCTAATGATAATTTGAAAAGTTGATTGACCTTTGGTTTAGATTCAGGTGGGAGATCAAATAAAATTTGATTCAAATCTTTTGTGTTCAAAATTTCAAGATACCCATCTTGCACGGTTACATCTTCGGTTTTAATTTGATTAGCAGAAGAAAGTTGTTCAAACAAATCAGAATAGAATTTAGCTTCACTTGGGTAAATGGTTAAACTTGTTTCGTAAGGATTAGCTGTTATTGTTACCGCAGTAGAATCATCCTGATTGGCAAACAAGGTATTAAAGTCGAAGCCTGCCATCTTTGTATCTAAATCTTCTAAAAAAGATTCGTTTTGGTTAATGATGGCTTGCTCTACCAATTGTTCTTCCTTGTTGGAATCGTATAACTTCATTACAGAACCGGCATCTCCTAATGTTTTGTAAACTACTTCCTCTTTTTGAGTGAGGCGTTCAACAATATGTAAATCAGTTTTTAGTCCATAAATATCTGATTCAGCAATGATGTAATGAATGTAAGGTGTTTTCTTTTGACCATACCTGTCAATACGACCATTTCGCTGTTCCAATACAATTAAAGACCAGGGAATATCATAGTTGAACATTCGATTGCAATAGAAATGCAGATTCACACCTTGAGAACCAGCATCAGAACAAAGTAGTAAACGAACTGAACTATCCTCTTTTCCAAAATCTTCAATAATGGCTTGTTGTTCGGTATCCGATAAACCACCATGAAAAAAAGCAATCGCTTCTTCTGCTATTTTAAAATCATTTTGTAGATTTTCCTTGAGGTATTCTAGTGTATTTATTCTTTCAGCAAAAATTACATAGCGGTCATTCTTCTTTATTCCTGTCCAACCCAATTCCAGTAAAGTGTCTTTCAGCTTTTTGTATTTGGTATCGGAATGAGTACTAAGAATTGTTTCTAATTTAATCTTTAAATCATTTAATACCTCTAAATTTTCATAGGCAAATTCGTTCTTAGCTTTTGTTGTATCAACTTTTTCAATTCTTCTCTGAATGCTTTCTAATGCAGCCTTTGGCGAAGACATAAATGCTTTAAATATTCCAATAGAAAAAAGAAAATCTTCTTTTGGCATTCCATTTTTCAAGGCATTAAGTGCATTAAATTTTAGTTCTTGCTGGTATTGTAAAAAATCTGTTTCTTCTGAACTAAGTTTGGCCGAACTCCGAACAATTTTGCGCTCCTGAAAATTTGCTCTAACGGCTTCATCGGTAATATCATTTTTAAACCTTCTTACATAATACGGCTCAACATGCGATTTGTCGTACTCACCACTTTTAGGAATAGCAGTAGGCTCAATCATATTGATGAGGTTGGCAAAGTTTTCCTTTCTACCATTGTGAGGTGTGGCAGAAGTAAGAATCAAAGATTCGCACTTTGTTGTAATCAGCTGAGCCAAATCACCACGTTGGCTTTTATCATTTGCTACCGTATGGCATTCATCAATTACAACAGCATCCCATCTCGATTTTTCGATGTAATGCCTGAACTTGGCATTGTTCTTTAAAGTATCAATTGAAATGATTGTTTTATCGTAATATTCAAAAGGGTTTTTATTTGAAGGTAGCTGAGATTTAATTCTGGCAATACCTTCAGAATCCAGCCTTACCAAAGGGATAGCAAAGCGATGCCAAAGTTCTTGTTGAAACTGGGCTAGAATCGATTTTGGAGCCAGCACCATTATGCGTTTCCCTTTTCCTCTTTTAATCAATTCAGAAAGAAAAACACCTACTTCAATTGTTTTACCCAATCCAACTCCATCTGCAATCAAAAGTCGAGGTCGTGGAAGTTGTAATGCTTTAAGGGTAGGCGTTAATTGGTATTCTGCTGGATTAATGGCCGCCTTATTTGCAATGGTTATTTTTTCAGAAAATACAGCCGCGTTTCTTATTTGTGTTTCAAGAAATAGTTTTGTTTTCCGATAGCCACTATCATTGTCGGCTATCAACCTGGTGTTGTTTGGATCAATGGGCTTGATGTCTGAATCTATGTTTGAATCAAATGTAAAACGTTTGCCTTTTACCAACTCACTAATTCCTTCAGCCTCCAATAGCCATGAGTTATCATAGTTAGTATTACAGTTTGTAATAATAAAATCCTCACCTCGGGTTGAAATGCGTTGTCCTATTGTTAGATTCATTTTAATTCTTACCTTTTCTAATTGAGTTCCCTTTTAATTCATTCTCAGTCACTGCTAATGCCTTCAACGCAACATCCTCCCCTTTCACAACCTCAAATACTTTATCAGCCAACCAAAGGGAAAGTAAATCATTGAGAGGCACTTTAAAAATTGTGCAAAGTATTTCAACTTGTTCGCGTTTGGCATTGCGTTCGCCGCGTTCAATTTTACTTAGCATGGGTGTATCCATACCCAGCTCATAGGCAATTTCTCTTTGCAGTAAACCACGTTTAACCCTAAGCTTCTTTATTTTTTCGCCGAATTGATTCATTTTACGTGGACTGACTTGTCAATATTAGGAAATTGTACCTGAATTAAAAATCCAATTAATAAAAACTTAGTACCACCTAATAATTCTTAGCAATTTAGGGGCAAACCGGAAAAATAAAATGATTTTGGACAGCGAAAACTACCTGTTTTAAACCAAAGGTGTTATACGAGGTAGAATGATGGTAATTTTAAGGAAGGAATATGGAAAATCAGGAAATTTAAGGTAATATTAGGTAAAATCCTTAGAAAGGTGCGGAAACAAGCCGGAATTCGGCGGTGCTCCCCTGCCCTTTTTCTATGATTCCATTGTCTTTCATGTGTTTGATATAGTTTCTAGCCATTCTTTCTTTTACAGAAAGACTTTCCATTATGGCATTCATAAGTTCGGTATAGGTTCGGCTTTCCTTTTTTGAAAAAAGATCTATCGCAAGGTCTTTCAAATCTTGGTTGCGACTTTGCGAAGTTTCTTCTTTTGTTTTTTCGCCTTGGTAAACGTGCTTGCCTGCTTGGGTATCCCATCCAAATTGAATTAAGGGAACGTCCAATGGACTTCCATCTCTTACTTTCAAAGCCTTTACCACACTGGCATTGGTCTTATCGTCTTTTTCAACAGATAAAATTCCTGAAGCTTTCCGTTGCATTTCGGATCCCAAATGCCCACGTAATTTCATACCCGATGGAGAGGTATGCAAAACACAAATCACACACGATTTGTAAATAGCAGCTAATCGGTACAACTCCTCAATTAAATGTACAGAGGCCTCTTCATCATTTACACTGCCCAATAAGTCGGCAATACCATCAATAACCACCATGTGTATACCTCCGTATTCATAGAAAAATTTATCCATGCTTTCTAAAATACATTGCATCCTGTCTTTTCTCGAAATACCCACCAAACCAAATGGTCGGAACCAGTTTGGTGGCTTTTTGTAATTAGCCCGATGCAAGATATAACTTAGGTTTTTGTGGAGTTGGTGTTCAGATTGCTCGGTATCGTATAAAATAACGGATTTACCTTCAGGATTATGTTGAACCCAAGTCCCCAAAGTATCAATAGTGTCGCCTGGTTTGCGTAAAGCACCAGAAATAATGCCTCCCAAATAATTGGTTTTACCACTTCCTTCACTTCCGGTAATACAAATTAAATTACCAGGCGCACCTATGGTTACATTATTAATAGTTATTAAGGGTTCAGGCGCTTTGGGTGGATGGTCAAAATCTATCTCGCAAGCCCGCATTACCGACATAGTTTCATCATACAAGGTATCGAGCATCTCACAAAAAAGCATCATTAGTTCTTCTGCGGAATGACCTAAGCGAAAAAAATCAGAAACATCTTTGCTTTCCTTTGACCCATTGAGTGGTAAATGCAAAGCGTTCACTCCAAATTGAACAAACTCTTTCTCCAGTTTATCCATTGCCTTTTTACCTGTTTCGTCGGTATCATAAATTAGTGTAATATGCTTGAACCTATAGTTCATGGTTCGTAATAGCTTTTTGGGGATATTAGCTGTTTCGCTATTAAAACAAATGGCATGAAACCCTTTTGATACAAGCGAAAGGACATCCTTTTCTCCACCTGTGATAAATAAGATATCCCCTCTAACTGGTAGCTGATCCAAGCCAAAAACATATTGCTCTGAAATCTCCCCAGCGTATAGAAACCTGAGTTTAGATTTTGGTCTGTATATTTTGATATGCTTACGTCCTGGGTAGCCAAAAATAGGCTCTTGCTCTGTATTTAAAAGTTGATATTCTTTTCCCTCTTTATTAATACCAGAGAACCTTTCTAAAGCTTGAACTCCATATTGATTCAAAACACTTTTATTAATTCCATATTGCCCCCAATAGTCCAATTCTATTTTAGAAAATTCTTTGAGTAAATAGGGCTCTTTTATTTCAGCTACTTCAAAGTCTTCTATTCCTGTTTCTTTTGGCTTGAACCTATTATCTTTTTTTAAAGGTAAAGCCTGTAATTGAGAAGAGTTGTCAAGTAAAAACAATCCAAGATCCTGATTGATAAGCTCCAGGATTTTATAAAAGTCTTCTTTGTCGGCGCAATCCAAACCAAACATATTGCCAACTATAAAAAAACAATCCCCACTATATTCAGCACTTCCAAAGTCTTTAAACTTAAAAACCTGCGAACGTTTGTCGAAGTGAACATAGCAAGAGGCCTTGGTATCAGGGTAAAAAGGGTTCTTAAAAGCCTTTCCTACTTTCTGAAAATTACTTCCCAAATAATGGCGCAAAACATCCAGGCCCCTATTGGTTTTTGAAAGGATTTCATCCTTGGTTAAAGCCATTTTCTACTCTGATATTAAAGTAGGGAACCAACTTTTGCACGCATAGAACGCTCAAGAAATGCCTGCAAATCTGTTAGGCGAATTTTTCTTTTGCGATTGTATTGCACATAGGGTATGGTTCCCTCCTCCATCAGGGTATATAATGTCCGCCGGCTAATACCCAATATGGTGCAAGCCTGCATAATCTCTACATACTCGTCTGCAAGTTTGTTTTGCGGAGAGTTCATTTTCCCCACTGATTCAATAATGGCATCCAGTTTTTCATGCAATTTCCGGTAATCGTCTGCCAGTGCCTTAAAAAGTTCCTGCATTTTGATAAAAGTTTAGGGCACAAGTTTATTGGATCGAACCAAAAGGAATATTCCAGTAGAATTCTAGTGGAATGATTTAATTTTATAAGTCCTTACTTTTGTAGGACATATAAGAATTGAAAAGCCTAGTTAAAAATGGGGCTTCCACTGTTTTTCTATTTTTTGCGGCCTTGAGTGTTCCATTTATATCGGCAACATGCACATTAAAGGCCCACATCAAAAAATTAAACAATTCAATTTTGGTTAACCTAACATCTATTCCTATTAGGCAACCAGACTCAAAAAGTGCGGTGACAAGTTCTACAAAATGAACCTTTTCGATGTTCCATTTTAGCAAGGTGAATGCGGATTCAGTAGGAAATAATTTTAATTGACCATTGAGCTGACTTCGAATTTCTTTGCTGTTACTCAAGTAATGAATACCACCAGAATTTTGGTTGTTCTTTATTGATTTGTTTATGTTTTTAATCCGGTGCGAAAAATAGTATTCTAAATCATCAAGAAAACGCGATTGTTCGCCGAAGAATGCAAATATTCTGCCTTTTATTTCGTCCTCAAATTCAATAGTCAATGTAGCAGTATAACTAATTTCTAACCTTTTCAAATCTGGTTGTTTATTTTCGCTAAAAAGCTGTCTGGTGGCTTCTGTCACTATAAAATGGCAATTATTAAAAAGTTCAAAACCATTAGAAAGCTCTGTATATTTCACAGGGTATAGACTTGAAAAATAGGTCTTCAAGTTTTCATATCTTGCTAGTAAATGATTGCGATACTCTTTAGTATTTCTAAATCCATTAAAACTTACATCTAGATCAAGTTCAATTTCAAACAAATCACGGCTTTTAGGTTGGTGGTTGTTTCCAACAATAGCCACTGCGCTTTTTATTTCATCAAGCGCCAAAACAAGTACGTCCGTACACATAAAAAATTGGTTTTAAGAAATCAAAATCACTAAAGAAATTTTGCATAATAAATGACAGAACTCATTGAATTTAAAATTTTGGAAGGGGCAAGCAGAATCATCTTAGGCATTAGGCAATGTATATATACATATACCATTGCCTATTGCCTAAATACAGATGATGGAAAATTTCCGGCAATTCCTTAAATGCACTTCCACTGCATTCTTCTTTCGGAACTTTGTTTTATAAATAAGCAAGCACATGAAATCAAAGTCACCAAAGGCAAAATTGCCAGCAAAAAAGCCCGCCATGCGATTCTATAAAGGAAATAAGTATTCCTGCGAAAAAATGAGTTTTAAAACCCGCAAAGAGGCATTTGAAGGGATAAGGGAAGGTGGCGACGATAATTACCTCAGACCCTATAAATGTGACAGATGTGAAAGCTGGCATCTAACCCATAAAAAAGAAAGAAGTCTTTGGGAAGATAAAAAAGCTAATATGGCCTTGAAACCTAATGAAATTAGGTATTGGGTGAATTTGGATTCCCAAAGAAAAGGATCCTTAAGAATCAAAACGAATCTGATGGTACATTTTACATTTGGAAACAACTTTATGGGAATTTGATAAAAAAAAATTAACTGTTTATATCTCCAAACTTTGTATTAATTAAGTTTCATTTGGGCTAACATTTTTAAGTTCGAGGCATACATGGATTATTTAAAATCTAAAACTCACGATTACTTATCTTTATTTGAAAATTAGAAATAAGGAGCTGAGTACATTCAAAATTTAAAATAATTCTATTCTATCAAACTGTTAATTTGGTATTATTAAAAAACAGTAGCTAACACTAATTAATTATTACAACTATTAATCGATAGTAGCAGAAAAGCTTAGTAATACACTAAAAATCTGCAAGTTAAAAGTTACACAAGGTCGTTGATTTGAATTGCGTAAATAAAAAGGTAGTTATTAAAAAAAGTCACTAATATGAGAAAAGATGATTTGAATCTGTACAATTTTTTGATAGGTAATGGATTATTAAACACTCCGCCATTAAACGACTTAGCTATAAATAATTGGGGGCTTAATTTGAATAATTTATATGAGCATTATAATTCATATATACTTAACATTGAAGTACCAAATTCACCTGGGCCTATTGAAAAACACCCCTATATTGACCATTATCAAGTCGACTGTGATTTTCAAAGGCAAACTCTTTTGTTGGGCACATTTCCACCATCCTCCTATTTTAACAATTTGCCATTAAATAATTTACCAAATCTTAACGTACAAAATAATAACCCAACTAATTATTTCTATGGAAATATGAATGCCTTGTGGTATTATTTATTTGGTCTTATTGATGATGAGGTAACAATACCAACTATTCAAGCTTCATTACTTGCAAATGATTTATCAATTTCGGATGTTTTTTCTTTTGTCCAAAGAAGAAAAATGATTAGTGCTTTTGATAGTGAGTATAGAAATATAGTACTCAATTGTAATTTAAAAAATATATTCAACCGTGAATCAGGCATTAATACAATTCTTTTTACAAGTGGTAACCTTGGATCTTTTTTAAACAATACAACATCGACCTTAACTGGTTTTAGATGGATATTAGAGGACTGTTGTGATGGCCTAAATAATTTTTCAATAAGTGGTGATATTTCTGGCAATGGGACATATTATATGATTAACAATTTAGGAATTCAAAATGCCTTAATTCAGCAAAACAATGGAATAGTTTGGTGGTTAAAAACTGGATTAAAGAAAATCAAAATTATTAACTTGCCTAGTCCTGCACCAACGGCCTCTCTAAAAATGATTAGAAGTTCATTCTTCAGAAGATGGATTAATTACAAGGCAATACCCCATGAATTACCTCCGCTTGGTATTAACGCTAATGTGAACCAATTTTTGAGAGAATTTCCCCATATCTTTAATGCCCCTTATACAAAACACTATAGAAGAGATATATATCAAATGGCATTAAATAATAACATTAATCTAATTTAGACTATTTAGCTAAAATGATTAAAGACAACCTATTTTACAAATAAATGCAAAAAACAAGATAACAAATCCAAGTGCAAATGGTGGTAGTGTAATTGAGTTTTTTGAATAATGGGAAAACTTTAGATTTGGGTACTAAAATCATTCGTTTTTTTAACCATGGAAAAATTAAAAGCGTCATTAAAAAGAAGAAAGTGCTTTTAATCATTTTACTAATAAATTGAGTTTTAATTTTCAATAAATAATGATAGAAAATAATTTTTTAGTTTCAGTTGAAACTGTAAAAGGCCTTAGTCGATTTTCAGATAACACACAAAAGATTGGTAATTACAAAGGTCAAAAAAGATCAATAACTAATGGAGTAGATACTTTATCTCTTATTTTCAAAGACAATAACGAGTTAGAATACTCTAAAAATGGAATTGGAAATACAGGGAAATGGAATTTAGAAGCAAGTAATACATTAATCTTGGAAATTGTTGGGGAAAGGCTATGGTTTAAACCTAAATACCTAACCAATGCATTATTAATTTTATATTCTGAAATTGACCATAAAAATTATTGTTTTGTAAGTGAAGGATATGACATTAAATCCATAGAACAATATTATAAAGAACAAATTCAAGGTGCTGAAGGACCAACAATGAGCAAAAAAAATCACAAAAAAGGTAATCTAAGTGTTACATTTTGGATTTTAACAAGTATTTTGATTTTGGTTTTAATAATGTTAATCTATGATTTTATAAAATAAAACATTCATTAAGATCCTGTAAAGGGAGCCTGTAAAGAATCCCCCCCATTTATCAATGAGTTCATAGATTTTGTTTAAAATGTTCGTTATACAATCTACTTTTCCCATTTAAAAATTCTGAGACTATGAATTCTGTTTTATCCAAGAAGAAGTTCGATTTTTGAATAACTACCATTTTTTTAGTATGAATGCTCTCATTCCAACATGGTCCTTTTTCAATTAACTGAAATTCTAAAATATTGGGATTTACGTAGTGATTAATTTTGTATTTGCCAATAATATTCTCCCAGTCATTAAAATTTGAGATGTCTAAATTAAAAGGTCGGCAAAATACTAATTCTCCCCTAATTATTAGATTGCTGTCTCCAACTGGACTTGTATAAGTGCTTTCTAATAATAGACCTGTTTCCATTTTTCCATAAATCCCTATAATACCTGCTGATTTAAACTTTTCTTCACCATTCTTTGTCCATTTCTCCAAATACTCCAATTCTCCAAGTACTAATTGTTTAGAGGCCTTCTTAATCGACAAAACAATGCCCATATTTACATACCACCCAAATTGATCCGTCCCTTTATGCTGAATACCTGAAAACAAACCAACGAATCCCTGAAAATAATTATTTACTAGTTTCTCATGTCTTGAATAAAAAAAGTAAAAAACCAAAATTAGTGCTGTTAAAACTGAAATCACATTTGCTATTGTGGCTAAGTCAAATTGAAAATAACATGTTTGCATTATGAAATAATAATTATGATTGTTAAAATTAATATTTAAATATAACTTAAATCTTTGATTAAATTCCTTTGATGGTAATAAAGGGGTGAGCACAAGCCCGGGCACGATATAGGTCTATTCATTTCGAAAGTAAAACGACTTATATTGAACGAAAGTAAGAATGGTAAAATTTCTATTTAATTCTTAAAGCAATCTAATGATACATTTTACGCAAACCATTTATTTGCTCTGCAATTGTATTTCTCAATGTTTTAGGCTCCAACACTTGCAAGCTCGGCCCCCACGACATAATTTCCTTCATTAATTCCGAACCAGCATAAACCTTCAGGGAAACAATCGCAGAGTCTGCATCGAGGTATTCAACCTGTTGAGTTTCGTGCCAAGGTGATTCAACAATATAATGCAATAAGGGTTTAAAAACTTTGAGCTTTATGAGGTCGGGCTTGCGGTTATTATCTACCGTTATTCCCATTGCATATTGATAATATTTCTTGGGTGAAAATCCTTTTGGCTTCGTGTATTTTGCATTGGGTTCAATGGCAACAAAACTCATTCTATCTAGAGCGTAATTTCGGTAGGAATCTTTTTCAGGATTGTACATCAATACATACCACATCCGTTGGTACTCCTTTAATACCAAAGGTGAACGTATCATATCTACCTGAATCCCCTCTTCGGCGTCAAACTTTTTATATCTAAACCTAATGGCTTGTCCATCCTTAATGGCATTAAACAAAGTTTCCAAATGTCGGGCTCCTCTGTAAGAATCATTGTGATCTAGGAGTACTAAACTATTTTCATCTGGATCAGATATTACTAAATTGAGTTTATTAACTGCAGAAGCAAAGGAAGCAGGTAATCCCAATTGACTAAAATTTTTCAAAAGACTCAAAGCCTGGTGAATACTTTTTACGTCTTCATTGGAGAAAGTTGGGGCTTGAAGTCTGAATTTGTTATTGGTATAATAATAGCCCTCTCCTCTTTTATTAGCAATGGGAGCCTTCATTCCTGGATCATTTTTCATAAACTCCAGATCGCCTTTTAAGGAGCGTTCAGAAATGGAAAAATCCAGTCGGTCTTGTATTGCTTCCATCATGTCTTCTATGGAAATGCAGCTTCCTGGACGGCGTCTCAAAAGCTCATCAATAATGAAATACCGCTTTAATGCTCTTTTATTTTCTGCCATAATGCTTAAGGAATAATTGGGTTTGTTTGTTTCATAAATGCAAAGTAAATGAAAACATCATATTGCAATGAACAATTTTAAAGCGCTCATTTACAACACATATAGAAGAAGATTAATAATCAACATTTCAAAGGGTTTAAATGCAGATAGGTTGCATTATGCTAGGTGATCTTTGCATTGGGAAATTTAATTCAATATAAAAATGCAGGAGTTAATAGATAAAATGTTGAAAATAAGCGAGGGGGTAAAGGGTTCAGGAAGCATGGAGGAAGCCCGGAAAAGGTTTTCAAAAATGAACCGTGAAAACAAATTTAATTTTCCGAAACGATTTAAGGTGGAGGAATTAATTCTATTTTCCTTTTTTGCACAATTGGGAATGAAGGATGAATCTGACCCCTTTTTAAAGGAAATATCAGAGCATTTTGGAATGGAAAGAAGTAAAGTTATTGCTCTTATGCCACATATGGAAAATCTCCGTCGGCATGGTTATTTAGAGAAGGCGATTCTTGGGAATGATACTATTCAGAGTTTGGCGAATTATTTTTATTTTATTCCAACAGAGATCATGACCAATATTTCTATGAATATTTTACCTGATCCTATTCAAAATCTTAAAGCAGATACCATCAAACATCTCATTTTCACAAGCAACAAGATTATTCAAGAAAAACTCATGGGAAATATAAACCTGCATGATTTGATTTTCCGCATGGAGTTGCTTTTGGAAATCAATGCAGAAAATGAGCTAGTAAAAGGATTTAAAAAAATGTTTCCAGTAAAAACAGGCAGCAAAAAATATGGTATCCAATCTCATGAATTCATTTTATTGGCCATCATATTCGAAAGAATTAGCAATGGAGAACCAGAAATAATTTTTGATGATCTAATTGAAAAGTTTGATGATTTTAACCCTGCGTTTTTGGAGATTTTACAGCATTTTGATTGTGGCACGCACATTTTACTTGAAAAGAAATTTCTACAGGAAATGAAACGTCCAATTCGGAAACGCGTTAAATCTTATGAGTTTACTGAGGAGGGTTTGAATTTCTTTTTAGGTACAGAAATGGATTTAATCATTGATAATAGCCAAAGTTCTGCCCTTATTGCACCTGAGGAACTTCAAGCAAAGGCATTGTTTTTTGATGGGGAACAAAGTTCCAAACTAAACACTCTTTCAAAATTACTTGCTGAAGGAAAATTTGAAGAAAATAAAACCAAAGTTGCCGAGCATTTTAAAGGCAAGGGTGGAATTTCTATTTTATTACATGGCGCACCTGGAACAGGTAAAACAGAATTTGTAAATCAATTGGCCAAACAAAGTAACAGGCCATTATTTAAAGTAGATTTAGCCAATAACAAAAGCATGTGGTATGGCGAGAGCGAAAGGCTCACAAAGAAGATTTTTGTAAGGTATAAACAAGCCTGCAAGAAAAATGGTATCACCCCTATCTTATTCATTAATGAGGCAGATGGTTTATTTAGTAGGCGCTTGCAGGTTGAACATAGTATAGACCAAACCTCCAATACTATCCAAAACATTATGCTTGAAGAAATGGAACAATTTGAGGGGATTTTAGTTGCCACAACTAACCTGATGATGAATCTGGATTCAGCGTTTGACAGGCGTTTTTTAATGAAAATAAAGTTTGAGCTTCCAGGAACCGAAGTCAGAGAACAAGTTTGGAAAAGTATTTTACCAACACTTCCAGAAAGTCAGGCTAGCCTATTGGCTGAAAGCTACAAAATTTCACCCGCACAGATAGAAAATGTAGCCCGAAAAATGATGCTTCGTGAGTTGGTTGGTGAAAGCACAAATGAAGTTGAAATGTTTAAGTTATGTGAAGAAGAAACAGGTGGAGAAGTTAAGCGTATGGGATTCTGTTAAATCGGAATTTTAATGAATTAAAACTATGCACAGCAAATTAAAATGAATTAGAGAATATTAAATTTATAACCATTTAAAAATAGAATTATGTCTTTCAACAATTTATTTGATAAAAACTTCCCTAGGGAACTTGAATTATTATGTACTTATATTGATGATACCTTCAAATTTTTCAAAAAGCACCAATACACTGTAAAATGGACAACGCTTGGTAAAGATTTGAGTGAGTATGGGTTTTATATGCACAATTCGGACAAAACTGCCGATGTGTTTATAGGCCTATGGTGGGACCTTTGGGAGGATAATGGATATCCACTTTGTTTAAGTTTGAATTGGGAAAAATCTGTTTTCACAACTGATGTTTTACAAAGCAGGATGAAAACATTTTTTGCCAACCATCAGGACAAATTTGGAGAATTTATCATCAAAGAAACATACCCAACTTTATGCTTTAAACTTGACTATTTAAATTCTCTTGAGGATGAAAAACCACTAATAGACTTAATACAACAATTGATGACTGATTTAGGTTTAAGCTATGGTGGATATAGGAAAGCGTAGTTCGGCATTTCATATTTAAAATTATGATTAAACAAATTATTAGAAGAGCATTAAATCGATTGAGGAATTTCTCTGATGAAAATGAATTTGAGGGCAAATTCAAAATGTCTGATCAAATCAATACCCCTCCAACTCAGGTTAAAAATGTAATTTTTGAAGAATTTATTCCATGGAGCGAATTGGATATTTGTAACAAGGAACGTTTAGATGCCAGCAAGTTTCCAGGCCAGCGAAAATGTCCACGATGCGGCATTGCTTCTGACAGATTGCTTTGGATAAATTATAGAAGTCCAAAAGAAGAATGGGAAAACTTGGTTGGCAGAGAAGGTAATTTATCAATTTGTCCTAACTGCAATATTCAGGTTCAGAAAGTAACCACCTTGATGAATTAGGGGTTTAAGCCTCAATTTAAATACAATCCTACCTTTGATTCAATAACCCACAAAGTAATTCATTGAGCCAAAAAAAAACTGCATAATGATTACCTTTGAATCAAATGAAGGATTATCAGAAAATAAAAGAGCTATGCCAGCTTAGTTCCAAAATTTCGGCATCAGTGATTGATGAATTTCTTATGAATTATGTGGCAGAAAAGGAAAAATTGGTTCAACCCTTACTTGCTAAACTTGGAAAACACAAAAGTGTTACCAACGAAATTGGTAAAGATTATGTGAGCAGGATTATGGCTGAATTTATTGGTCATAAAATATTTAAGGAAGGCGGATTTATTGGCAAATACCTGAACCAAGGGGCCATTAAAAGCCTCCCAGAAGAACAATTGAAATACCTGAAACTTCAGCATGAACACCCCTGGAGGTTTTGTTATTCGGTTATTTTGAATTTACCTGCACCCGATTTTTATGAAATGCAGGATGTGTTTTCGGGTGAAAAATTCTTGTTGTACTCACCAGGAACCACACAAACCTTTGAAACCCAAAAACCTATTTTATGGTTCAACCTTATTGGCTTTAATGGAGAATGCTGGCAAACCTATGGACTGATTACAGGATTCAATGGGTTTACAGTAGATGATATTTTCTTTTTTGCCACGGAGCTCAATCCTGACATAACAAATGAGCAAGAACTTATGGATGAATTGGAACGCAATCCAATTCCGTTTATTTTATTGCTTTCAGGAGCCAATCATCCACTTTTGAGAAACAAGGAGGATTTGATTTCACATTGGGCATCAATAGATGAAATTAGTGAGCTTAATACAGGGCAGTTTAGTGAGCAATTTGATATTGCCTGGAATAAAGATGTGTACAGATTAGAACTCAAGAACTGGAGTGATGGTCCGCACTTTGCCACAGCCTATTACGACGAAAAGAAAAGAACGCTATTCCGCTACGCCCTCACTGAAACCGGTTTTGATGCATTAAGCAAGGCATTGAGTAAACTCAATCTTTCACCTGAGGCTGATACACATGTTGCCATTTCGATGGTAATCACCACAGAAAAAATTCTGAACAAGAAGATAAAAATAAACCCATACGAAGTACTTTTTGAAAAAACCGTTTCGAAAAAGGATCAGGAAAGTACAGCTCTAGTGAATAATTTCATGCAATTGGCGCTTCCTTATTTTAATGAAAAAAGAGAACCTGATTTGGACGCACTTGCCAAAGAAGCGGGAATAGATATTGAAAATGCCAGATCCTTATGGGCGTTCCTGCATAAGCAAATGAAAGCGAAAATTTGAAGCTTTACCTATCAAGGTTGAACCATTAGTATTAACCTTGAACTAAGCTTCAAAAATTGCCTTGTATTGGGCAGCATAACCAGAAATAGAACCAGAATAGGCATCTTAATTCCGTTAATAACGGGAGCATTGCATAATAAATGGGCGCAAACAGTCATATTGAAATATTTTTAGGCGCAAAACAAAATAATCAGGTGCGTTGAGCTCGTAAATGTAAAAATTGAGCGGGAATGAAATCGTTACCCACTTTTTAGGGATACAAAATAAAAATTGGCTTGTTAAAGGCAAAAATATCTTTCATCTTTGCTTTAGCGTGCGAGCCGAAGAATGCTGAAAACACACTCCTTCAGCCTTTTTTTGAACCGCCACGTGACCCCTGTGTGCAACACAGGCCATAACATATTGATAAATACGCCCAAGAGAGCTTAGGTTCATAATCCTCACTCTCCGCCAGTCCAAAGAAAAGCCTGGTTTAGCGATGCTAAACCGGGCTTTTTTGCGCAAGAGCCCGTTGAAACGGAGCTCAGCGGAGTTTCAAAAGGGCGATGGCGCAAAAAAGCCCGCA